>CAYXSS010000031.1:0-1582 GCA_964467765.1 uncultured Candidatus Saccharibacteria bacterium | reverse complement strand
GGGCACCAGAATTAAACTTTCAGGAATTTGGCCAACCGAATTGGCCGCGCGAAGCGCGGCAGAGAACGGAGACACTGGCTCGCCGCGCGAAGCGCGGCTCGCCAAGCGCAGGTTCGAGCCAAAGATTTCTTTGGCAGCAACCTTCTTCTCCAAAAGGTTGCTATCCCTTGCGATTTTGACGAGGTTTGAAGCGACTTTTATCCATTCTTTCATCGGTTCGAGCCAATCATTCTGCTTTTGTTCAATCCGCGCCATTTTCTCTTCCAGCGACTTCTTTTCCAAAAGAAGTTTTTGTTTTTCCTCACGATAGATTTCTCTTTCAATGTCCTGCTCTAAATACCCGTCCAAAAGTCGCTGGAGCTTCTGATTTATGGCGCGGATTGTGTTTTGCGATTCAAGAACAAAAGCAGAAACGGATTGGGCTGACTTCTCTTTGTCCTTTTCTGCCATTGCCAATAATTTTTCCGCCCAATCCGCACGCAAAGAAAATTTTTGAAGCAGGGAGAAAATTTGTTTGTCCAGTTCCTCTTGGCGAATACAGGGTTCGGGACATTTGATTGATTTGTTTTTCCTGGTGCAGTGATAGTAAATGTAATCATGGACATTGCCGTTCTTTTGCTTTTTAACTCTGTATTCGCCAGTGATGGACATTCCGCAAGAGCCGCACTTTAGAAGTCCGCAATAATCTTGCGGTTCATACTTTGTTTTGTGGTGCGGCCGTCCTCTCTGCTTCAAAACTTCTTGGACTTTATCAAAAATTTTCTTTGCGATGATTGGCTCGTACTTTCCTTCGTGGAGTTCACCGCCATATTTAAATAATCCAGTGTAGAACGGATTGGAAAGAATAAAAGTCGCCCTCGTCTTGTGGATTCTCTTTCCGCCGCGGGATAAAATCCCGCGTTGCGCCAAAAAGTTCGAGACATCTTCCAGTCGAGCGTTGCCTGTGGCGTAAAATTCAAACGTAGCTTTGATAACCTTCGCTTTCTTGCGGTCAACGATAATACTTTTGTTTCTTACATCGTTTATATATCCAATCGGCGCAACACTTGGATATTCACCCCGCCTGACTTTTTGGCGCAAACCACGCTTCGTGTTTTCGGAAAGAGAATCCACATAGTATTTGCTTTGCCCAAAGGCGATATTCAGCATAAATTTTCCTTGCGGCGTTGGTTCAAACCAGAATTGAGGAAATTTCAACGCCGCAATACGCCCGCAATCAATGAGATAGATAATTTTTCCACCATCAACAGAATTGCGCGCCAATCTATCGGGATGCCAAGCCAAAATTCCGTCCGCCTCGCTTTTTTCTATTCGTTCCAACATTTCGCCGAATATCGGACGGCCCGGAATTTTGGCGGATTGCTTTTCAATAAAAACATCAACAACATTAAGATTGTTTTGCTTGGCAAAGGCGCGCAATTCTGTGATTTGGGCTTCAATGCTCAAAACTTGTTTATCCTCAACATCGGTTGATTTACGGGCGTATAGGAAAAATTTGTTGTTCATAAGTTTACGCTGTTAGTTTTTAATTGGGCAAAGCAGATACTTAAAATCGCAAGGAATTTCGAACCTGCGCTTGGCG
>CAYXSS010000030.1:0-2098 GCA_964467765.1 uncultured Candidatus Saccharibacteria bacterium | reverse complement strand
GGGCGCGAGATTGCGGATCTCGAAATAGAGGTTCGATTCCTCTCGAGGGCACCAAAATCTGACTTTCGGAAAATTGACCGACTTTTTGATGGGCGGCGCACAGCGCCGCCCATGCGTTTTGCGAGGGCATTTCCTCTCCGCTCGGCGCGGTGAGCCGCGCCTCGCGGTTGGCCAAGACGAGGTTCGAGCCAAAGATTTCTTTGACCGCAACCTTTTTAGCAAAAAGGTTGCCCTCCCGCGCGATTTGAGACAGATTTTCTGTCTCTTTTATCCATTCCGCCATAGGTTCGAGCCAGCCAGTCCGCTTTTGTTCAATCCGCGCCATTTGTTCTTCCAGTGACTTCTTTTCGGAAAGCATTTTTGCTTTTTCTGTTCGATAGATTTCTCTTTCAATATCCTGTTCCAAATATCCATCAAGAAGTCGCTGGAGTTTCGTTTGTATGGTGCGGATTTTGATTTCGGATTCTTGAACAAAAGCGGTCGCGGATTGGGCGGATTCACTTTTCTCTTTTTCCAACATCTTTTGTAATTCCGCCGCCCAATCCGGTCTCAAAGAAAATTTTTGCAATAGAGATGATAACTGGCGATCCAGTTCCTCTTGGCGAATACAAGGTTCGGGACATTTGAGTTTCGATTTTTTGGTGCAATGGTAATAGACATATTCGTGAACATTGCCGTTCTTTTGTTTTTCCACCTTGTATTCGCCAGTTATCATCATTCCGCATGAGGCGCAGGAAAGAAGTCCGCAAAATGGTTGCGGGTCATTTTTTTGTTTGTGGTGTGGACGGCCTCGTTGCTTCAAAACTTCCTGCGCCTTGTCAAAAATTTTCTTTGAGACGACTGGCTGGTGTTTGCCCTCGTGGAGCTCGCCACCATAGCGAAAATGTCCGTAGTAAAACGGATTGGAAAGGATAAAAGTAATTCTGTCTCGGTGGAGTCGCTTGCCGTTCTTTGATTTCAGTCCGTGTTGCGCTAAAAAGTTTGAGATGTCTTCAAGTCGGCTTCCGTTTTTTGCATACAACTCAAACGCTTTGCGGATAAGCGAGGCGCGTTTTTTGTCTGCGATAACAGTTTTTGTTCGCACATCGTTGATATAGCCAACTGGAGCAAGGCAGGGATATTCTCCGCGCCTCACTTTTTGGCGCAACCCTCTCTTTGTATTTTCGGCAAGCGAATCCACATAGTATTTGCTTTGCCCAAAGGCGATATTGAGCATGAACTTTCCTTGCGAGGTGTTTTCACACCAAAATTGTGGAAATTTCAAATCCGCAAGTCCACCACCGTCTAAAAGATAGATAATTTTTCCACCATCAACAGAATTGCGCGCCAATCGGTCGGGGTGCCAAGCAAGAATAGCGTTTGCATCGCCATGTTCAATCCGCGAAATCATTTTGTTGAATATCGGACGGCCAGTGATTTTCGCAGATAGTTTTTCGATAAATTCCTCGGCGATATGCAAACCCTCTTGCTTGGCAAAGGCGCGCAATTCTGTGATCTGGGCTTCAATAGACAAAACTTGTTTGTCCTCAACATCGGTGGACTTGCGGGCGTAGAGAAAATATTTGTGGTTATTGTTGTTCACGCTCATATATTTTTTAATTGGTTTATAATTGGGCAAAGCAAATCCGAGACAGAATTAAAATCGTGCGGGAGACGAACCTCGTCTTGGCCAACCGCGAGGCGCGGCTCACCGCGCCGAGCGGAGAGGAAATGCCCTCGCAAAACGCATGGGCGGCGCTGTGCGCCGCCCATCAAAAAGTCGGTCAATTTTCCGAAAGTCAGATTTTGGTGTGTCTTTACAGTTTGGCTCGAACTCATTTTATCCGAAATTCCTGAACGAAACCAGACCAATGAAGCCGCCCCGCCGCCGCTCGCTGACGCTCGCCAGCCAGCAAAAAAGTTTTCTCTGCTTTTCTTTTGCGCGCGCCGGATTTTTTCTTCCAAAAGGAAAAGAAAACTTTTTTACTGGCTTCTGCCCTCAATGAATCGGGCAGGTGGCGGGGCTTCGCTTCGGCTCGGGCGCGGCGGAATTCCCCCCACACCCCCCCCTTCCGCCGCGCCCTCGCTAGGGCTTCGCCAATTTTTTCGCCGCCAATCA
>CAYXSS010000029.1:0-2150 GCA_964467765.1 uncultured Candidatus Saccharibacteria bacterium | reverse complement strand
CCGGTAAGTCCGAGGTTCGTGCCCGAGGCATTCGCGAAACTCAAAGCCTGCAGCGAAGTTGATCCGCCGCTTACGGTAAGTGTGCCTGAAACCGTTAGAGGAACCGCGAATGTTGCCGTTGAGGTATTAACGAAAAACCTGTTTGATCCTTGATTGTCGCGAACTATAAAAGCTCCACCGGAAGTTGTCGCTATCTGAATTATGAAATTGGAATCTACCGCCGTATCGACCAAATTAATTTGTAGGTCTCTCGAGTTCCCTGTCGTAATCGTGTTGCCCAAATCATAGGCTTGCTGCAATGTCGAACCCGTACTAGAACTCCCACCTAAAGCAACCCAACTAGATGATGCGCTGTTAAAAACGAAAAGGTTGTTATTCGATGTGTCGTAGCAGATAGACCCGCCGCCGAGGGCAGAAAGTCCGGAACAGGAAGAGGTATTTATCGTGCGGATCTGTCCTCCTGACAAATTTATGTTTCCGCTGGAATCCAGCAGTAATGTATTATTGGAACTTGTTCCGGCGTGAGCGCCGTCAACAGTGTCGGCATTAATGGCAAAACCAGCGGAAACAATTGGCTGACGCGGTTCCATGGTTTCGAATTGCGAGCTGGTCGTATTCCAAACCTCGACCTGGAGATAAATCTTGGAAGATGTGTTGAAATTAAAATCAAGGGCGGCAAACCCCTGAGACGTATCCCCTATTCGGGCGTCAAATACGCCGTTTGTAACTTTCTGCGTTGTCGAAGCCGGACCGCTCGACGGCCAAAGCTGCGTGCCTGATCCTACGGTCGGCGAATTCCAAAGTGAAAATTTAAAATCGAAATTCGTTCCGGAAGATCCGCCCAAAAGATTGCCACTGGAATCCTCCAGCCTTCCCTGATAGTTGATAATCGACGGAGTTGCCGCGTAAGCCTGCAAAAAGCGGACAAGAAAAACAAACAAAACCAGGGCTATTGTACAAATAACCCAAAAAATCGGATTTTTTTGTAAATCCTTTTTTATGGTTAAATAGGTTTTTTCTTTCATATACGCGTAAGATTATTTTGGTCGCGTATACTTACATATATAATATTGAAAACACATCGAAAAATATAGGTTTTTCGATGTGCATAACCGGAAAGAGCGTTTATTGCTCCGCAAAACAGGTCAAATATAAGAATAATTTCGGGAATAACTATTTTTCCTTAAGGAAGGCGGCTGACGACGTTGAGTTTTGTCCGGCATCGTCGGGCCGCTGAATAGAATTATTTCCTGAAGCGTTTGCGCTCGATGTATTTCTACTCGGAGAACTTAAAAAGATCGCTATCCCCTGCCCTATAAGCGACAAACCAACTACGGCGACCACAAATCCTTTTAAAAAAATTTTGTTTCGTTTGGATAACACGTTTTGTTTCGGTTGTTATGCTAAGTCTTGACTGACACATTTGCCGCTTAATCATCATAACAAAACAAAACTTTCGCAGTATTAGCTGCGAAAGTTTTGTTTTGTCTTATCGAGCTTATCAGAGAAACCCTAGAGGTTCTCATCCGCTCCCTGTCCTCCGCCCGGTTCTTCGCTAAAAGCACCGCAAGCCTTGCGATCAACTCTGAACTGCGACCACGCAGACCTAATGGCCTTCTTCATATCCATTCGCGCTTTTCTTATCGTCTCTTTGTATGTTTTCCAAGCCTCACTTAAGGCTTTGCGGCGCGCTTTGGCATCGGAAATTGCCCAAGCCGACTTTAAGGCCGCGGTGCGAGCCTGAATTGCAGCGACTGCCGCACCGGAAAAGGAATTTACGGCGGAAATAATCGCTCCGTCCCTTTTGTCGATGGCGGCCTGAACGCAAGCAACATCAACCGGCCGCAGCCCCACTGGTGGCGTACTTGTAGCCGTGGAAGACGGCGTGCTTGTTTCTGCCAAAACCGGCACAACAACGGAAGCAAAAATAGTTACGCTTAAAACCGACTTCAAAAAGTTTTTCGTCATATTATATAAGTGCGATGACCGACCTTTTTATAAATTGTAACAAATTGTGTTTTCGGTATAAAATTATAGGCCGAAACCGTCTGGAAAAAATATTTCTTTTCATTAGAATTATTGATGAGATTGCCGGGTCGTCTAATGGTAGGACATGGGCCTTTGAAGCCCAGTATCTTGGTTCGAATCCA
>CAYXSS010000028.1:0-2186 GCA_964467765.1 uncultured Candidatus Saccharibacteria bacterium | reverse complement strand
CTGTAAATCTGTCGCCCTTGCGGCTACGTAGGTTCGAATCCTACCCTCGGCACCACAATAAAACTAGACGGCTTTTGGGAAGCCAGATCGTGGGCGGCCGCAACGGCCGCCCACTGATTTTGCCCTGATGAATCCTTGCCGCTCGGCGCGCGCAGACGCGCCTCGCGGTTGGCCAAAACGAGGTTCGAGCCGAAAAGTTTTTTGGCTGCAACCTTTTTCTCAAAAAGGTTGCCCTCTTGTGCGATTTTGGGCAGATTCTCTGCCTCTTTTATCCATTCTTTCATAGGTTCGAGCCAGCCAGTCCGCTTTTGTTCAAGTTTGGTAGATTGCTCCTCCAGCGACTTCTTTTCGGATAACAAAACTGCTTTCTGTTCTCGATAAATTTCTCGCTCAATATCTTGCTCCAAATACCCATCGAGAAGTCGCTGGAGTTTAACCGATATAACTTTGATTTTCTCTCGCGTGTCTTGAACAAAAGCGGTTGAGGATTGAGCGGCTTCTTTTTCGTCTTTGGATAATTTCTTTCTTAATCCTGCCACCCAATCCGGTCTCAAAGAAAATTTTTGAAGCAGAGAAGATAACTGCCGATCCAGTTCTTCCTCGCGAATATAAGGTTGTTTGCAAACAATGTTCTTTTTCGTGCAACGATAATAAGTATGACCCTTTTGGATTTCGGCAGTTATCATTCTTCCACACTCATCACAGCGTAGTAAACCTACAAACGGCTTTTCAACTTTACCTTTCGTTTTTGGTTTGCCTCTCTGCTTCAAAACTTCGTGAACCTTATCAAAAATTTTCTTTGAGACGACTGGCTGGTGTTTTCCTTCGTGGACTTCGCCAGCATAGCGGAATAATCCGATATAGAACGGATTGGAAAGGATAAAAGAAATTCTGTCTCGATGAAGTCGCTTGCCGTTTTTGGAATGAATGCCGGATTGCGCCAAAAAATTTGATATATCCTCTAACCTTGAATTATTTTGTGCGTAGAGCTCAAATGCTTTGCGGATGATTGAGGCGCGTTTCTTGTCGATTACGATTGATTTCGTCCGAACATCGTTTATATATCCGATTGGAGCTAAACTTGGATATTCGCCGCGCCTGACTTTTTGGCGCAATCCTCTTTTGGTATTTTCGGCAAGCGAATCCACATAGTATTTGCTTTGCCCAAAGGCGATACTTAACATAAATTTTCCTTGCGAAGTATTTTCTGCCCAAAATGTTGGAAATTTGAGTATCGCCAAATGCCCGCAGTCTAAAAGATAGATAATCCGTCCACCATCAACAGAATTGCGCGCTAATCTGTCAGGATGCCAGGCCAAAATTCCGTTGGCTTCTCCGCGCTCTATTCTTGCCACCATTGCGTTAAAAATCGGTCTGCCCGGAATTTTGGCCGATTGTTTCTCCACTAGCTCCTCTAAAATTTCCAAACCTTCATTTTTTGCAAAGGCGCGCAATTCTGTAATTTGAGCTTCAATCGAAAGCACCTGCTTATCTTCAACGTCGGTGGACTTGCGGGCATACAAAAAGAATTTTTGCGATGGATTATTCATAAAAGTTTAGAAACTTTAAAGGCCGCCCCGGTTGTATCCAACTCAAGTCTCCTTGAATTGACCGAGACGGCCATCAAAAAAGAAGACTTGCGGAGTTGGATACATTTCCAGTATAGCACTTTCAAAATAAAAGCAAAAATTCTTTTTGTCGGGCAAAGCAAATCTGAGACAGAATTTAAAATCGCACAAGAGCGAACCTCGTTTTGGCCAACCGCGAGGCGCGTCTGCGCGCGTCGAGCGGCAAGGATTCATCAGGGCAAAATCAGTGGGCGGCACTTTGCGCCGCCCACGATCTGGCTTCCCAAAAGCCGTCTAGTTTTATTGTGGTGTATTTATACAACCAAGCTCGAACTCATTTTAGCAAAAGTCTCTGATGCTGACGAGCCCGCCGCCAGCCGCCGCAAAGCGGCGGCCTGCCTCGCAGAAAAATTGCCTTTACGGATTTTGATTTGCGCGCGCCATTAAAAAATTCTTCCATAAAAGGAAAAGGCAATTTTTCTGCTCGGCTCCGCGCTGCTCGCGCGGGCGGCGAGGCTTCAATGCGGACGAGGCAAAGCAAAACTATTTTTGCGGGAGGAAATGGATTTTGCTTTGCCTCGACTCTTTTTGTTTTTGGACGGGCTTCCGCCGCGCAGG
>CAYXSS010000027.1:0-2236 GCA_964467765.1 uncultured Candidatus Saccharibacteria bacterium | reverse complement strand
TAATTTCTCGGATATTCCGGAGAATTGAGTTCCAATTCAATTCCCCGTAGGGCACCACGATAAAACTCAACGACTTTTTGGACGACATTTGGTGGGCGGCCACAACGGCCGCCCACTGATTTTGCGGCGCATTCGCGCCGTCTTGCGCGCCTTCGGCGCGCGCTTCTCCTCCCGCCAAAACGAGGTTCGCTCTTGCGCGATTTTATGCAAGGAACTTGCCTCTTTTATCCATTCCGCCATAGGTTCGAGCCAGCCAGTCCGCTTTTGTTCAATCCGCGCCATTTGTTCTTCCAGTGACTTCTTTTCGGAAAGCATTTTTGCTTTTTCTGTTCGATAGATTTCTCTTTCAATATCCTGTTCCAAATATCCATCAAGAAGTCGCTGGGGTTTCGTTTGAATGGCGCGGATTTTAATTTCGTTTTCCCGAACAAAAGCGGTTGCGGATTGGGCGGTGCCAATTTTTTCTTTTCCTAACATTTTCATCATTCCTTTCGCCCAATCTGGTCTCAAAGAAAATTTTTGAAGCAAAGAGGAAAGCTGTTCGTTGATAGCTTCTTCGCGAACGTACGGTTGTGTACATTTCACCGATCGGGACTTTTTCGTACAACGATAATAAGCGTGTCCCTTTTGAATTTCCGCGGTTATGCCCATGCCGCATTCGCCACAACGAAAAAGTCCCGTAAACGGCTTTGGCACCTTCTCTTTTGTTTTCGGCTTTCCTCTTTGCCGTAAAACTTCTTGAACTTTATCAAAAATTTTCTTTGAGACGACTGGCTGGTGCTTGCCTTCGTGGACTTCACCAGCATAGCGAAACAAGCCAACATAAAACGGATTGGAAAGGATAAAAGAAATTCTGTCTCGGTGAAGTCGCTTGCCGTTTTTTGAATGTATGCCGGATTGCGCCAAAAAATTTGCGATATCTTCAAGACGGCTTCCGTTTTTCGCGTACAACTCAAAGGCGCGGTGAATAATAACTGATTTCTTTTTATCCACGACAACAGTTTTTGTACGTGGGTCGTTGAGATAGCCAACAGGTGCTAACACCGGATATTCGCCGCGTCTTACTTTTTGGTGCAATCCGCGCTTCGTACTTTCGGCAAGCGAATCCACATAGTATTTGCTTTGCCCGAACGCAATATTGAGCATAAATTTACCTTGTGAGGTATTTTCGCACCAAAAGGTGGGAAACTTCATGCCCGCAAGTCGTCCACTGTCTAAAAGGGAAATAAGCCGTCCTCCGTCAACAGAATTGCGCGCCAAGCGATCGGGATGCCAAGCAAGAATAGCGTTTGCTTCGCCTCGCTCAATCCGTTCTACCATATTATTAAAAATCGGGCGACCTGGAATTTTGGCCGATTGCTTTTCAATTAACTCCTCGGAGATATGCAAACCTTCTTGCTTGGCGTAAGCGCGCAATTCTGTAATTTGCGCTTCGATACTCAAAACCTGCTTGTCTTCAACATCCGTGGACTTGCGGGCATACAAAAAGAATTTTTGCGTAGATAAATTTTGCATAGTTACCAACTTTAAAGGCCGTCCTTGTTGTACTCAATCCAAGTTGCCTTGAACTGACAAAGACGGCCATCAAAAAAGACAACTTTGCCGGATTGAGTACATGGTCATTATAGCAAAAATTCTTTTTGACGGGCAAGCAAATATGAAAATTGCATTGGATTTCGAACCTCGTCTTGGCCAACCGCGAGGCGCGCCTGCGCGCGCCGAGCGGAGAGGATTTGTCGGGGGAAAAACAATGGGCGGCACTTCGTGCCGCCCACCGATTCGTTGGTCAAAAACCGAAACTTACAATCTTGGAGTATCTTTACGACTCTGCTCGAACTTACTTTATCAAAAATTCGTGACCAATGGAAGCCGTCCCGCCGCCGCTCGCTAACGCTCGCCACACCAAAGAAAAGTTTTGTCTGCTTTTTGATTTGCGCGCGCCGGATTTTTCTTCTAAATGAAAACAAAACTTTTCTTTGGTGTTCTGCTCTGAACGAGCAGGCGGCGGGTGCGGCCTCTATTTTTTATACGGCTCGCAAGCAAAAAATTTCCCTCCCCCTAAAACCCCCTTCCACTTTTTGCTTGCTCGCTGAAAGATTGACGAGAAGGCGGAAATCAAAAAGAAAAAGCCCTCGGCCGATTTCCGTAGAAATCAACCGAGGGCGATTGGGAACTAACCTTCTCTTCTGTGGACAAAGCGTCTACCAAATAGACATCGAGTAATTTTACTAGCTTT
>CAYXSS010000026.1:0-3153 GCA_964467765.1 uncultured Candidatus Saccharibacteria bacterium | reverse complement strand
CAAAAAAGCCGTTCAGTTTTGTAGTGGTGTGGCTTTACAACCACGCTCGAACCTATTTTGAAAGAAGCTGACCGCTCCGCCCCGCCGCCGCTCGTTTGCGCTCGCCAGCCAGCAAAAAAGTTTTCTCTGCTTTTCTTTTGCGCGCGCCTGATTTTTTCTTCTAAAAGGAAAAGAAAACTTTTTTGCTGGCTTCTGCCCTCAATGAATCGGGCAGGTGGCGGGGCTTCGCTTCGGCTCGCGGGCAAAAAATTTCCTCCCCCTCACCCCCTCCATTTTTTGCCCGCTCGCAAAAATGCGCGGCTGGCATTTTTCTAAAAAATCGGCTACAATAAAAGTGCTTTTATGAATCCAGAAAAATCACAATTTGAAAGAACTCCGGAAGTTGGCAAAGAACCAAAAGAAGGACAAAAATCGGAACACAAAGAATCCGAAACCGTTCTTGTCCAACCTGGTGTTACATCTCTAACTCCTAATAATCCTGCCGGCGTTGAGAGTTTGCTTCGGGTAGTTCATAGCGAAGTTAAATATTTTGATTTGAACGAGGAATTATTTCTTGATTGGTCATTGAGCCGAAAAATTTTGACGGAAATAATCGAAGAACATCAGGGAGGCGCGGGTTTTGAAAAAAATTTGCAAACACTCGGCTTGTCTAGGGAAAGAATTGCAGAAGTTCTTGAAAGGGCGGACGAAGCGCGCGAAGCGTTCAAACAACTCGAGACATACGGCGATTTCGAAAAGTTCACCGCTTGCAAACGCATTCTCGAGGACGCGGCAAAAATAGTAAGCGCGCCGTTTTTGAGTGACGCTGAAAAAGAGTACATAAAAGTACACCACAACACGGTAGATTATTACAACTCCCAATTTAAAGAATCGCGGGAAAGTCTTCTTTTTTTAACTGAATCAGCCGGCCTGTTTCGAAAATTTATTAAGGAACATGCGCTACCGCGCGTGTTGGACGGTAACCCTTCTATTGTCGGGGTTTCTGTTACTCACCCAGATCAATATGTCTTTGCGTTTCAACTTGCACACCATTTAAGACAAGCCAAACCCGAAATAGTAACGCTGTTTGGCGGAAATACAATTTCAAGGCGAATAGATACATGGTCGCGAGATGATGAACTAAATAGGCATATTTTCCGAAAAGGCAGAAACGAAAAGGGCGGTGTAATAGACGGGCTAGTGATGAGTGAGGGCGAGCTTGCGCTCGCGCAACTTACAATGAAAATGATTGAGGACCCGAATATTGATCTGCAAAGTTTATTCCAAAATGTTAATGGCGTAGTTTTTAACCGCGATGGCAAAATCGCATTCAACAGCTTGCCCCCAGCTTTTCGTCCCGAAGGGTTATGGCAAAGACAAGATGTTTATAAACATTTGACGAGGGGTTTTATGCCAGAGCAACGAAAGGTGCACTCTCTGGTTGATGGACGGGTTTGCACTTTTGAATGTTCCACTGGTGGTTGCGAATTTTGCGCCATAAGCAAGGGCTATCTCGAATTGATGAGGCAAAGCGTAAAAAAATTAGACGTGCCGCAAGAGGAAGTATTACCGCTTTCCAAAGAACTTACAGAGAAGTTGCGTTTTACTCCGGAAGCAAAAGAAGGCAAGCGCGGCATAAGAATTATCGAACAAAGGACGCTCGGCCCTAAACAAATGGCAGATGAATTTGAAAAAGGATTAAAAGAAGGTTTCTCTGTAGTAGATATTACTGACGAACAATTTACGGCTGATCAAGGATTAGAACTTGCGCAAGAATTAGAAAAGCGAGGAATTAACACGGATCGAGCGGATGTTGTTTACTCTTGCTACATGAGGATTGATGAAGCTGGCGATAAGACAGATTATCATAAAAAATATGGCAAGAGATTACCCGAGTTGTTGATTGACCCGGAAGCAGTTGAACGCCTTGCTCGCGGTGGTATGCACTTTGCGCAATTTGGGCTTGAGACAACCTATCCGCCAAAAATGGAAGCGATGGCGAAAGGCACAAGTTCTCGGAAAGTCGAAAGATTTGGAAAGATACTGCAAAATTTTGCCGAGCATGAAATTATGCCGCACGTTTTTATCATCGCAGGCGCTCCCTTGAGAGAATCTTTTTGGGAAAATCGAGAAAAATTTAAAACTGAAGAAAAAGCGTTGGGGCGAGAAGTAACCGCAAACGATCTAGAAATTTTAGAGGCCATTTATAATCTCAAGTTTCTCTACAATCATCGAGATTCTATTTTTACTTTGAAACATACGCAATTCAAACTTGCGTTTGGCTCACCGCAAGCAACTCACCCCGAAGATTTCGGTATTCAAATCAAAGAGGAAGATTTTAAACGGCGCGATCTTGGAAGCAATATACCGTTTACATACAAAGAGGGACACGGGCCATCTCATCGTGTTTTGAAAGATTTACTTCGCTTGTATGATCTTTGGAAGCAAGAAGAAATGCCGTATCAACCGGTGACGGAAGAATTTATGTACGCTCAACGTGTAATTCAGGAAATAGGAGCAAAGAAAATAAAAGAAATTTCAGCAACTCTTTTTCCAACAGGAGAAGGGCGATTGAACGAGGACGAAAAAAAAGAAAAAGCAGAATTACTTTACAGATTGTGGGGGCAGTTGGTTGAACGTGAGTATGCAGACCATGTGGAAAAATTAAGGAAAAATCCTAAGAATCGTCCGTTGAGCGAAACTGTTAAACGTGAGCAACAAATAAATCTTGTTCGAAGAGAGTTCCCCGATGGTTTCCATAGCTATCAAGATATTTATAGATGTGCCGAGTTAATAGAGAACTTACGTAATAACGAACATTAGAAAAATGCCAGCCGCGCATTTTTGCGAGCGGGCAAAAAATGGAGGGGGTGAGGGGGAGGAAATTTTTTGCCCGCGAGCCGAAGCGAAGCCCCGCCACCTGCCCGATTCATTGAGGGCAGAAGCCAGCAAAAAAGTTTTCTTTTCCTTTTAGAAGAAAAAATCAGGCGCGCGCAAAAGAAAAGCAGAGAAAACTTTTTTGCTGGCTGGCGAGCGCAAACGAGCGGCGGCGGGGCGGAGCGGTCAGCTTCTTTCAAAATAGGTTCGAGCGTGGTTGTAAAGCCACACCACCACAAATCCGAACCTACTTTGAACGGAACTGATGCCGCGCCTGCGGCGCGGTTCGTGGCAACA
>CAYXSS010000025.1:0-5058 GCA_964467765.1 uncultured Candidatus Saccharibacteria bacterium | reverse complement strand
ACCTGGAACCATCTCCTTAACAGGGAGCCGCTCTACCATTGAGCTACGCCGGAATATCTAAAATTTATCAAATAAACATTTTATTTTCAACGCACGGCGTTCTTGGTCCCCAAAAAAATAGAGCCATCCAAAAAGGATGGCTTCCTGCTAGCGATGTTTGAAAATCGCGTCGAAGGCGTCGTCTCGTTTTTTGCAAAAATCATAATAGCCCGACTTCATGGCAAAAATAATTTCGGAAATTCTTGCCGCTGGTGGTGAAAAGGCGTTGATGATATTTTCCGTCGGCTGCCAAACAACCACTTGGCCTTTGCCGCGCAACACCGGCGTCTCTTCCAAAAAAACAGTTCGCCTCACGATGCGCGAGCTATCATCATTCAGAATTTCATAAATATCTTCTTTTGCGCTCACAGAGTTTTCTCTAAATTCGCAGACTGCGCAAACGCGATGGCCGTAACGCAAATTTTCGTAATCATAAGCATAACTTCCTCTATAGCCGTCGTAAGAAACAACGAACGTGTGACAACATAGTTTTTTCAGCTGTTCTTTTAAGCACGCCGTTTCAGCCTCCAGACTTGACGCCTTGGCTACCGTGATGTCTCTGCGCGCAGCATCTTTCTCCGCAGCCATAATCTTTTCGCGCAGCTCCTCGACGAGAGGATTAACGCCGGCTAGCACAAGAAGCATCTCTTCGAGGAGCTTTTTGTCGGCGGCTGCGTAGCGGATTATCGAATCTTGCGTTTCTTCGATTTCCCTAAATTTCCTAATCTCTTTTTGAGCAAGCATTTTGTTTACCTCTGCTTTCCGAACATTGTATCCAAGGCCGCCGAGAACGTTTGTAATTGCCTCAATTTGCGATGTTTTCTTGTCTGAACTCACGTATTCACTCCATCTTTTTACAAAATCCTACCCCAACATTAACAGAAAAAAGGTATCTGCGCAAGTTTTTCTCACAATTAGCCGAAAATTCTTTCGGGAAACAGCCCGTTTGCATTCCGTGCGACCGTGGTGTATAATAAGCTAGATTAGTAAGTGTTCTCTCCTGGCGGCAGAAATTACACTTTCCCCGCAGGGCAAAGGTTCCTTGCATCCGGGCCAAATGTGCGAAAAACACGGGCGGCCTCTAACAAGCAACTTAAGAGAGTAGGTCGCCTTACAAAAATAATCAACAGACAAAAACAGTGGCCAAGAGATTGTACGTCGGTGGTTTGCCCTGGTCTACAACCCAGGACGAGCTCCGCGCCGCCTTTGAAAAAGCTGGTGCGGTATCCTCGGCAACAATTATCACCGATAAATTTTCCGGACGTTCCAAGGGTTTCGGTTTCATTGAGATGTCCTCCGACGACGAAGCTGACAAAGCTATTGCCATGTGGAATGGCAAAGACTTCGGCGGCAGGACGCTTACCGTAAACGAAGCTCGCCCGATGACTGAAAGGCCTCCGCGTCGCGAAGGCGGCGGCAGAGGCTTTGGCAGGAAGCGGGAAGAGAACTGGTAGGAAAATAAACGCCGCCCCCGACAACGGGGGCGGCGTTTTTGTTGTAAACATTTACGAGCAGCGAAATCAACGCTTCCCTTGCGAAAATAATTTCGGCTTATACAATAGATGATATTGCGGAACTATTCCTATAAATGCTTTCGTACAACAAAAGCCTAATCAAAAGAATTGTTGTCGCCCTCGTGATTTTGACAGCAATTTTCGGCACATATAAATTTTTTGCCCGCAAAGAAACCGCAAAAGCGCCCACGCCTTCGTGGATCGGCTATTCTTTCGCGGATAAAGGCGAACGGCTCACGAGCTTCAAGGTCGCGCCCGGACGCATTTTCGCCAACATTGCAACTGCTTTCGGCTTCAAATATCCGGAAATGCTCGAAATAATGAACGCGGCGAAGCCGGCTTACGACCTGCAAAAAATAATCGCCGGCCACGAAGTAAGCGTTATCTCGCGGGATATAAGCGGAGAAGTCGGCAAGCTGCTTTACCAAATCGACAACGATCGGGCGCTCCTTCTAGAAAAAAACAGCGGCGGCTGGTCCGGGAAAATAATACTTATACCGTACGAGACGACCGTCTCCGAAGCTAACGGCACCATCAATACATCGTTATTTTCCGCCGTCACCAAATCCGGCGGCGATGAAAAATTGGCGCTTGCCTTGGCAGAAATGTTCGCCTGGCAAATCGATTTTACAGCCGACATCAGGGGCGGCGACTCTTTTAAGGTTGTATACGAAAAAAGATTTTTGAACGGAAATTATGTTTCCCCGGGGCGCATACTTGCCGCAAAGTTCGTCAACGATAACAAAGAATTTCGCGGCGTCTATTTTAAGAACGGCGACGGCAAAGAAGGATACTACGACGAAAGCGGAAATTCCCTCGAAAAAATATTTCTCAAATCCCCTCTCGCTTACAAATATATCAGTTCCGGTTTCAGTTATAATCGCTTGAATCCTGTCACTAAAATCTGGCGTGCCCATCGCGCCATCGATTACGCCGCCAATTATGGAACACCGGTAGTAACCGTAGGTGATGGCACCGTGATATATTCCGACTGGCGCGGAGAGTTTGGTATTGCCGTTTTCGTGCGCCACAACGGCACCTATACAACCGTTTACGGACACCTTTCGCGCCCAGCGGTAAGAGCCGGGGCAAAAGTAAAACAAGGGCAAATCATCGGCTATGTCGGCGCAACGGGCCAAGCCACGGGGCCGCACCTGCATTTCGAGCTTCGTAAAAACGGCGGCTACGTAAATCCCTTAACAATAGAACTTCCGCCCGGCGACCCGATAACCCAAAAAGACCGCGAAGCTTTTGCGCTAACCGTCGCTAAATTCAAAAACTTTTTGGCAGAATAAAGCCGGCGCCGACGTGCCTGTTTGCTGGTTTCAGGGATCAGAACTGGAAAAATAACGCGGTGAAGCTAGAATTAAAATAATCAAAATGGGCCGCGAAAACGTTCCCAAAGAGACAGGTAAAATACCGGAAAGATTTTACGAAACTCCGGGCAAGCTTAACCTGAAATGGTACTGCGAAAATCAGGCCTATCGAAAGCTTAAAGGGTTGGACACCCTCCTTAAGTCATTTTTTTATTACGAAACTATAGAGGAACTGACGAAAATATTCCTAGATGAAAAAGTGGGGCTCGACAGGCCACAAATACAGGCAATAAAACAGTTGTTTTCGGAAGAACTGGAAAAACATTTTCCGGTCAAACAACTTCATGGTTCCAAAAATATCCAGGGCGACATCGAAGATGGTTTCTTGGAGGCCGAACGGTATATGAAACAGGCGGAGATGATGACGGAAGAAGCACGGGAATCGAAAACCGAAGAAATAGAAAAGGCCTCGACGGCGGAAGAAATAAGTTTGAGCCACTTCGAAGACAATCCTCACTATCGCCTTTTCTTGCGGGAGGAAAATCCTTATTTCCAAAAAATTATCGCGGAGGAAAGAATCAATTTTTTGAAACGAATCCTAAAAAACAGGGTCCCGTTGATGTTAACCAACGATCAAACAGAGCAACTTGTCGCGCTCGCTCCGCCATCGCAAGGAAAAGAACTTCACGAAATTGCCGGCCTGGAAATAAAAAAAGATAAAATGCTGGAATTAAAAAACAAAAAGGAGCGGCAAATTCTTGGGATGTTTTCCAAGCTGCTTGCGGAATATGACAGGGGCTTTGTCGACTACCCGGCGCTTGAGAAAAAAGTCAAAAAAATATTTGCCGAAACCGGGCCAAGTTTGCACCGCAACATGTTCGAGGAACTGCGCGCCCTGAAAGATCGCGGCGAAATCTCGCAGGAACAATTCGACAAATATTCCGGCGAATTTCTTGAGGCCTGGCAAGGTAGAAAGCAATAAACATGGAAACAACGCTTCTTTTTATAATACTTGCGTTTGTGGCAATAGGATTTTATATTCTCCTGCGGCAGATGAATAAGAAAAAAGAAGGCAGCGAGGGGCTTATACTCCTGCAAAACCAGGTCCAAGAGCTCGCGCGTGCGATAGACGCCAAACTGGGAGAATCGGCCAAAGCAATCCGGGAGCAATTCGGCGAAAGCGCCAACGTCATCCGGGAAATAACCAAAGAATTGACAAAGGTTAGCGAGGGCCACAAACAAGTAATAAACATAACCGATCAGCTCAAGAGCTTGCAGGATGTCCTCAAAAATCCGAAGCAGCGCGGCGTTTTGGGCGAATATTATCTGCAGACTGTTTTGGAAAACGTCTTGCCGCCCGGCACATATCAAACTCAATATGAATTCAAAGACGGCTCGATTGTCGACGCGGCAATTTTCGTCAAAGACAAAATTATTCCCGTGGATTCGAAATTCAGCCTGGAAAATTACAACCGCCTGCTCGAAGCCAGAAGCGAAAGCGAGCGGATACGGCTGGAAGACGCTTTCAAAAACGATCTTAAAATGCGGATAGACGAAACAGCGAAATATATAAAACCGGTTGAAAGCACAATGGATTTCGCTTTTATGTTCATTCCCTCCGAGGCCATCTATTACGACCTCTTGGTCAACAAAGTCGGAGCGGTAAAAGCAAACACTCGAAACCTAGTCGAATATGCCGCCAAAGACAAGAAAGTGATCATTGTCTCCCCCACCTCCTTTCTCGCATATCTTCAAACCGTGCTCCAAGGACTGCGCGCGCTGCAAATCGAGGAGTCCGCCAAAGAGATCAAAAAACGCGTGGAGGAGCTGGGCCGCCACCTTATAAGCTACGAAACATATATGAAAAAAGTCGGCGACCATCTTTCGACAACGGTCAATATGTACAATAGCGCCCAAAAAGAATTCGGGAAAATAGATAAAGACATTTATAAAATCAGCGGCGAAGGAATCGGCGCGGAACAGAAACTAATCGATAGGCCAGAAGAGGATTAAATATTCTTCCGCTCAACAAAAACATTTCTGGCTAATAGAAAACCGAGTCGACGAATAGACCCGTAACAAGAAATTATAATTTTTTACCATGATGCTAATCTCTCACCGATATATCTATAGCATAGCTCCTCCCATCATCAAGCTCCACTCGCAGGCGCCAGGTACCGACATCAATG
>CAYXSS010000024.1:0-6173 GCA_964467765.1 uncultured Candidatus Saccharibacteria bacterium | reverse complement strand
CGGCAAGATCCGTATACCCAGAAATTGGCTCGGGTTTGTAGGGAGAGAGGGTGCCGTTACCATACACAACAAAATGTACGTGCGAACCAGCAAGAGAATTTTCCACGGTTGGAGCAGGAATAACAAAACCAGTGTTACCTATTCTGCCGAGTAATAAGCCACGACGAACCATGTCGCCCCTTCTTAGATCGGAAACTTCACTAAGGTGGGCATAGGCGATAATTAAATTATCTTTTTTAATTTTTATAAACAAACCCGAGGCAGTTTTAAGATCGTCTTTGTTTATGTCAAAAACCTCTCCGTCGGTAGCCGATAAAACAGGCTCTCCGTATGTTAGATCCGGAGATCTGTTTGCAAAATCAAGCGCGTATAAATTTTTTCCAACGTGATCACCCTCGCTATATCCTTGAGTTACTGTTAGTTTTTTTGTGGATAAGTAAGGAAGCCTAAAATTATCCTGCGCAACGGTGACGCCTGAACCATAAAATATAAATAATAACGCTGACGAAACAACATTGAATGCGATCTGTCTCATTGTGCGCGTTTATAACTTATTTACTGGGCAACAAATGAATTAATCATTTTTACCAACCCGGGGTCACATTTATCTTCGTCGTTTTTAGAATAAAGATTGTATCCGAACCCGTAGATCGTTGGCCCGTAGAGAATATAAATGCTTTTTATTCCGCCGGACGGATGAACAGACAAGTCAGTCTTTACTTCAAGCGCCTTATGGCCAGACATAATCACGTCGCGAAAAGTTGTTGGCAAATCTTCTACTTCGGAGTAAGATTGACGGTACCAATTTTTTAAGTCGGTGAAATTATTATTTTGCTGAATTTTGCTAATGCCGTAGTCACATTTAGCAATGCTTGAGTTTTCTGGCGCTAGAAATTGAATTGATCCATTGTTTTGACCTTTTGACTGAAGCGACAATTCCTCCGGAACCGTAACCCTATACCCCTGTGTCCTGTTCTCCACTAACTGGTCGCCGTTGGGGAGCTTGGTAATCACAATTTCGTCTCCTTGTGGAGGTTTTGGAGCGCTCGTTTGCTTTGAGCGGAATTGAAAGTAAAAGACCGTTATGGCGGAAGCAACAGCCACGAAAATAATCGCCAAAAAACCCGAGGCGAATTTCCAATACGAACTTTTTTGCGGCTCCATCGAATTGCTTATTATTTTACCACTTGCCGGTAAAAAATGCAAGCCGCCGAATTATTTCGGCGGCTGGAGCTTCTTGGCTTCTTCACACTGCGCAATTACGTCGGGTTTTTCTTCAAATTCTTTTTTATCAAAGCTGTAAACGAACGAGTTCGACCAGTTAAAACAGTGGATGGGCGCGGCGAAATCGGTTTTGTAAGGCGTCAATTTCCTTGGGACATCCACGGCCCTGTAAATGCACGTTCTGAATTCCTCGGAGGCGTTTATGGCTGTTTCGTTATAAACAAGGCCACCGCTCGGCCGATCCGTCATGTATAAATACGGCCTTTCCGGTTTGGAAAATGCGTAGGTGTACGTTCCTTTTTTCTCGAAAAGATCGCTTTCTTTGTTTTTCTTCCAATGACACCAATATTGGCGCGACCTTCCTGTTTGGGCGCAGTAGGAAGGATCTTCCTCTTCGCCGCTGTCTATGACCCAATCCGGAAAACAAAGTGTTGTCGGCGGCAATCCTCCGATTCTCAGCACAAAAGAAAAATCGGTTGTTATCTTGCCGTTTTTCATTCGGCTTTCATATTGGCAGCCACGTATGAACTGCACAAAAACGTAGTCCTTGAGATGATCAACAGAATCAGTTTCGTATAGAGCGAGAAATCTTGTGCCATAGCCATAGCTACCACCTACGACGATTTGATATCTCTCGACGACGTAGCGAACGCTTTTTAAGCCACATGTTTTATTTTTCTCGCAGTCGTGGTTTACGAATGTCGATCTTTCGCTGCGCAAGATTTTCAGTTCCCTGTCCTTCCCGAAAGACAAGGTTGTCAAAAAGAAGACTGCCGAAATCGCGAAAAAAGTAATCTTGCGAATCATGGGCAACCCTCTTCGAGTCTTCTGGAAATATAATCGATAAGGCTCGATTCGGTCAAGAAAACCGCGCCTCGTTTGAGGCGCGGTAATTTACCCATCCAAATGCATCATGGCGTTTCTTACCCTATGGCCGTGTTCACTAATGCAAAAATAGCCACCCATGTCGAAGCCTAAAGAATCTACCAGATCAAGCATCCGAAGTTTGCCAAGACATTCTCTGGTTTCCCTGTGTGTTAGTTGATTTCTCACCGCAAGCTCATAGCCAGAGCCGGGATTTTCGGCAACTGCCAAAAACAATTTTTCGACAACAGGATCGTTGTTCAATTCTCGGATGAGACCGAGCGGATCCGCAACCATAGCTATCGTCATGCGCGTTTCTCCGTCAAACATCTAAAAACATTATAGTACGAAAAATAAATTCGATCAAGCCAAAAACAAAAAGCGCCTGCCGATACACGAAACCGGCAACGAGCGCTTCTTGTTATTGAATCTCGACTTTCGCTCCGGCGGACTCCAGCTTCTTTTTAATTTCCGCCGCCTCTTCCTTCTTTACGCCATCCTTAACGGTTTTCGGGGCGCCCTCAACCAAATCTTTCGCCTCCTTCAGTCCCAAAGTGGTTACCTCGCGGACGGCTTTAATGACGTCGAGCTTCTTGTCCCCCGCAGCCTTGAGCACAACCGCAAAGGTGTCTTTTTCTTCGGCCGGAGCCGCAGCGGCGCCACCGGCAGCAACCGGAGCCGCCGCGGAAATACCGAATTTCTCTTCAAGTTTTTTGACGAGTTCGGCCATCTCGCCGACAGTGAGAGATTCTATTTTTGAAATTATATCGCTAAATTTGTCCATGTTTTTTAAAATGCGCTATTTACATACTACGACCTTTGCCATAAATTTATTGCACTTGTTTCGATTTCTCTTGCAGTAAGTACATAAACCCTCGAAGCGGCGCCGCAAGCATTCCCAAAAGCTGCGCCAGTAAAACTTCGCGCGGAGGAAGTTTGCCGATAAAAATAATTTGCTCTGCCGGAACCGCTTTTTTGTTTTTCAGGTCGTAGCCGCCGATAATGTGTTTAACCCACTTGTCTTTCGCGCCGCCCTCCGGGACTTCGAGCGAAGAAAAGAATCTAAAAACCGGCGCGCTTACTTTTTCAGGATCGCTCTCGGAAAAAATAGCCCCAAGAGACAATTTGTGCAAGGAAACGTCAAAACCAATCCCCTTCTCCTTCAAAAGCAAACCCAAAATCCTTTTCTTTAGAACGAAAAGTTTTGCTCCGATTGTCTTGAGCTCCTTGCGCAAGTTCCGCAGGGCCTGCGTCGATACGGATGTGAAGTCGACAAAAACCAAGGCTTGGGATTTCTCCAAAAGCTCTCCGGCCTTTTTTAAACTTTCTTCTTTTTGGGCTCTTGTACGCATGAAAATGTCATTTTGGATTTTTAACTCCGCCCGTGAATCACCAAAAAATCCAAGAAAAAAACGGCCCCGCAAAGACCGCCTAATACCGACTTCTCGGCAGGTACCGTCTTAAAATTTGACGGGCGGCTTATACCCCTAAGGGATGCCTGCGGTCTTTGAAGCTTGGTTTAATATTAGCAAACGCATAATTCTTGTCAATGGGGCAAATTCATGCTAAATAATAATCAGCTTATAGACAATCAGGGGTATCGCGGATGTCCAAGCGTATAAGCATTGTGAGATGGTACGACTATCTCCCGCACGATATTTCCGTGGCCTTTTATAAGGTAGCTATGGCTGCTTACGGACCAGATCCGTTTCTGGGACCAAGGATGAAATATTTCCCGGTATTTCGTGATGCTGTCGTTCTTGCCACCGGGATTAAATCCGGACCAGACTCTGTCGACTCCGGGGTAAGCGGGTTTGTTGAACTTAGGAAACTTCCGGGAACTTTCAACGTGGTGCCGAAGGGGACAAGTGTAATAGAAGCAATCAATGTTTCCGCCAATAGATCGAAAGAGGTAGATACTTTTTTGGACAAAATACAAACGCACCTTCAAGAAAACAGCATTTACAGAGGCAAGGCAATAACCGCAGAAGGCGGTTTTCTGGATCTTTCACCGATCTCTCCGGCTGGGGCAATTTACAACAGCACGGTCGAACGCGAACTTCGGGCTCATGTCTGGACAATTATGGAAAAGCCTCTTGCCTGCGTATCCTTGGGAATAAAATTGCCACGCAAAATTCTTTTCTCAGGTCCTTTCGGATCGGGAAAAACCCTGGCCATGCTTATTACCGCCAAGAAAGCGGTTGAGCGCGGCTGGACGTTCATAAACGTGCCATCGACAATCGAAGCAAAAGAAAAAGTATTGATGGACAAAGTTATCGAAATGGCGCGCTACTACGAGCCGGCAGTTATAGCCTGGGAGGACATCGACAGAGAACAAAGAAGCTGCGACTCTTTTTATCTCGGCAATCTGGCCACCGCTATTGACGGAGTCACTTCCAAAACTTCGAGGGTCATGTTTATTCTTTCGACGAATTATCCCGATAAAATCTCTGCAGCCTTGCAACGACCGGGGAGGATAGACAAGGTTATCGATTTCGGAAATTATACCGCCGAGGATCGAAAAAAATTGCTCATGGCAAGAATTCCAGAAAACAATCTTGCCGAAGACGTCGACTGGAAATTTGTAACGGAAACGTGCAACGACTTTCCTCCGGCATTCGTCAGGGAGGTCGCCGACAGTGCAATGCTTTTGGCGCTCGATGGCAATAAAGACGGTGATGAAAAAACCACGATCTCAACAGAGCTGTTGGTAGAAGCCGCCCTGGGATTACAAAATCAACACAAAAAAACGCAGGAAGCGCTTGGCTTCAAAAGACAATAAATAATATTGCCCTGCCGAATTCGGCGGGGCGTTTTCTATTTGGTTTCAGTTATCTCGGTAATTTTTACATTGCTTCGTTCCAGGGCGGCAATGATCTGTTCCCTTGTTTTTTTATCCAACGCCACGGGCGGAAAAACACCTTTGTTTTCCAGCTTCGGTATGCGCATGGCAAATATCGCTGCCGTAAGGCCTGCCGCGTAGGAAACATGATTTGCTCCGGCATAAAGCTTGTTTACTTCGAGAAGCGACGGGAATCGGATAATGGCTTTCATGGTTTTTTTTCTGCTTTCCCTATAACCCCTCGCTTCAACCACGGCCCAAAAATGAGCATCGTGCAGTTTGCCGGACTCGAGCATTTTCTTCATTGCCGCAATTCCCAAAACATCCGGCCAGACTTTCAACAGCACGGCGTATGGCGAAACCTCGGCGTTGCCGACTTTTATCGGCTTATTCTTAAGAAAACCAAGCTTATAAAACATCCGCGCGCTTCTTACTTCGCTGCCGCCGATTTTAAGATCTACGTATCTGGTTTTTATGTAAAGCGGCACCGTGCTCACCTCTTCTTGATCGACCAGGTAACATTTTTCATTCATAAACGGGGACGGGAAGTCGTAGATTTCTTCGCCGGAAAAACTGTTGTTCGTCTTGAATTCTCCGTTCTCCCACACCCGCGGCTTGTAGGAAAATTCGTCGAAGGCAACTTCTTTAGACCAGGGAGTAAACGGCACGTCTGAACTTACGTCTTCCAGTAGGCGAAATTTTATGTATTCTATCCTTTTTAATTTGGAAGCAATCTCGGCAGCGAGAAGATCGGTCATGCCCGGAGAGGCGGAGGAGTTAATCAGGCCAACCAAATTTTTTTCTTTGAATTTCTGGTCAAAGGCAAGCTGCTCCCTCGGGGTGTTGTCGGTTGAGGCCAAATCCTGATAGTTTGTTCCGGCTTCGATTGCGGCCTCCATAAGAACTTTGTTGAAATTTGGCTTGGCTGCGTTGACCAGAATATCAAAACCTTTGGCCATAACGGCCACGTCTTCTTTCTTTTGTGCGTCAACAACTTTAAAAACGATTTTGGGGTCGGGGACGATAAATTTCCTAGCGCGCTTCAGGTCGACGTCGCCGCAAACAACCTGCTCGACATCCTTTTCCTGAGCGAGAAGCTTGGCCATTATTGAACCGGTTGCGCCGGCACCAACAATAAAAACCTTCATGTGTAGTTTTATTTAATTATATCCCCAGCCAGCCGTATGCGCTGTGGCAAAAATAAGGTAAAAAGACCAATAAACACGGCCTCTCAAAGAGAGGC
>CAYXSS010000023.1:0-6510 GCA_964467765.1 uncultured Candidatus Saccharibacteria bacterium | reverse complement strand
TGCGGGGTCAGAGGGAGTTGAACCCCCATTAGCGGTTTTGGAGACCGCCGTCCTGCCATTGAACGATGACCCCTTGTTACTCAAAAAAATTTTAACCAAATTTCTTTTTTAGCGCAACAATCACTTGCACATAGACCAAAGTCCAGTTTTTGTTTCACGAGCTCTGCTTTCGACCAAACGAAACAATTCGGCGTATTTCACGTCCGGAGGATAAGTCGCGGCCAAGGCGAAACCTCCTTCAACGAGTTCCGCGTTAACCATTTTTTCTTTGCCGCCAGCCTCTGCGGCAGGCAGAAAAACATATCTCAAAAGACGGCTGTATTTGTCGCGCTCGCTTACGTCGCGCTCAAGACGTACGATTTTTCCCTCGACAAGTTCGCGGTTTTTTACTGCCGCCTCTCGCGCGAAACATTCTACGGGCTTTCTCTGCTCCGCCAATTCCGGCGCATTAATACCGACATACCTGACCCGTTCTCCGTTTTGCAACTCGATTGTGTCACCGTCGATCACGCGGCTAACGAGATACATTCCCTGATTTTCAAATTCAATCTTCTGATCAATTTTCGGAATAATTTCTGCTGCTGGCTTTGCAGGCAAAAGATTTTTTTGTTCAATAACTGGCGAAAAAAATCTACCGATCAAAAACCCGGCGGCAAAAAACATTGCAACAAGAACAATTGTGTTGAAAAGCGCTTTCATCCTGGAAATTTAATTTATTTTAAGCCCCTTGAATTTTCACCACAAATTGTTAATATAAAACCAGGTCTTTGTTTCCTGGAGTCAATCATGCAAGAAAGTCCAAGGCAAGAAACGCATTACGGCGCGGTGGCTTGGGTCAATCCCACAACAGAGGCCATGCGTCGAACGGAATGTCTCTGTTTAAATTGCGGCAATCTCAAGCCCGATCAACCGGACAACTGCCATATCGCCCAAGCACTCTACCGAATCTGCGTCAAGGAAAATACGGCTCTCACCGTAACAAGATGCCCGCTTTGGAAACCGAAATCATAATCGCTCTGCCCGCCTCTGCGGGCTTTTTTCTAACTTTTTTGCGCGCTTTCAATTTTATTCAACGAATATCGCAGACTCACGCCAACTTTTTTGCCGGGATTAAATATGTTTTTAGGATCGAAAATTTTTTTAACTTCGCCGAATAATTTGACTATTTTTCTTCCGTACATTTTCTCTAGATAGGGCGTGCGAATTAGTCCGTCATTGTGCTCTGCGGTAATAGAACCTTGGTATTTCAAAACTAGATCATAAACACGCTCCGAGATCTCCGGAATTATTGCTCGAACCTCCCGCTTCCGCAAGTCCATTAGCGGAATAATGTGAAAATTTCCGTCTCCCGGATGGCCGGCGACGGTGTAGACCAGTTTGTCCTTGTATTGATCCAGTATGGCATTCACTTTTGGCAAAAACTCCGGAAGATATTCCGGCCGCACGACGATGTCGTCAATAAAAGGCGCCGTATCTTTGCCGGTGGAAAAATCGTGAAGCAGCTTAAAACTCTCGCGGCGAATTGTCCAGTATTTTTCAGCCTCGTCTTTGCTCCGCAGAATACGTCCTTGAACTTTATAGCGCCGCATAACGTCCCGGAACGGCAGCATCCTCTCTTCGAGCTCCTCTTCGTCGTCCGAACTTAAAACCATAATAATCACCATCTTCGGCAATCCGCCGCGCAAAACCATAAGCACCTCCGGCCAAAATTGCCAGATAAGTTTAAAAAAGCTTCCTTTCATCGACCTGATGATCGACGGCAGAAACTTCAAGGCCAACGCCAAAGTCTTGTTGTCATAGGACTCCATGCTTTCCGGCTTGAACTTCAAAAGATCGACGACAAGGTTTGCCACTTGACCGAAATTAGGAAGAAATATGGCCGCCGTTTTTTTATATTTTTTCTCGCGCACGAGCCGCAGTTTGATTTCCGTAATAATACCGAGGGTGCCCTGCGAACCGACTAAAATTTTTGTTAGGTCGAAAACTTTTCCATCCAGAACGTTCCAAAGGGCGTAACCGGCGGAGTTTTTGGAAACTTTTGGTTTGGCGTCCTGAATGGCTTTGCTGTTTTTTCCGACAAGATTATAAATTTTGCGGTAAATTTGCCCCTCGAAACCTTTCTCTTGCAATTTTGCCTTTAAGGTCTTTCCGGAAACCGGTCTTAAGGCGTGCTCTTCTCCGTCGCTCAAGACAGCTTTCAGTTCCAGTACGTAATTTTCCGTTTTTCCATAAGCAAGGGTTTTCTCGCCGCCGGAATTATTGGCAATCATGCCGCCCAGCGCGCAAATGCTTTTGGATGCCGGGTACGGCGGATAGAGCAGTCCTCTTTTTTGTAATTCCTCTTCAAGGTCGCGGAAATAAACGCCGGGCTCTACAACAACATAATCATCACCGATTTTTTTTATGCGATTAAAATATTTCGTGAAATCAAGAATTATGCCCTCTCCCAGCGGTCCGCCCGTCATGTCCGTGCCGGCAGATCGCGCCGTAAGCGATATTTTATTTTCTTGCCCCGAATTCGCCGAACGGGTTGCAAATTTGACGAGTTTTTTTATATCTTCAACGTCGCGCGGAAAAACAACGGCCCGCGGACGTACTTTGAAAATAGAATAATCGCGGCTGTATTTTTCAAGCGTCGCATTGTCGGTGGCAACATCGCCGCCAATATTTTTTTTCAAATCATCTAGTGTCATTACCTAAATTATAGCCGACTTGTAATTTGCCAGAGCGCACAAGGAGGATTAACATTCAATAAGCACTTAATCCGGAGGCCGAAAAACTTGCGAATTCTAAGCCACTTAAGCGCGAAACGAAGAAAGAAGCCTTCTTTGCCGGCAAAAATTGCGGTCAAATTGAAATCGGATTCCGTTTTTGATTTCGGTTGCGGCCACGGAGATGATCTGCGATTTTTCAAAAGCCGCGGTATAAAGGCCGATGGCTCTGACCCATATTGGCGGCGGTGCCGTCCGGAAATTAAAAATGCCTGTCTTATCACCTGCTTTTACGTTCTCTGCTGCATACTTAAATCGGAGCGCAAGCCGGTCCTGAGAAAAATTCGCAACGCCATGAATACAAAAAGTGTGGCGCTTATAGCAGTAAGAGCCAAAACCATGGTTGATATTGATGCCAAACTTTATCGCTGGCGCAAAACCGAAGACGGATATATCACGAAAAGACGGACGCTTGTATACGGTTTCTCGCTTGACGAACTAAGAAGTCTTCTTGGCGAAAGCGGTCTTGTCTCTATTAAAACCATGTACCATGACGGCAATTCGATTGTCGTGCTTGCGCGCAGAGCATGAAAACAAAAAGGGGGTGCAAGAACCCCTTTTTTTATTTCCTCAAAATTTCCGTTTTTCCATTTTCGATTTTTACGAGTCGCGACGGTTTGCCAGTTGCTTTGCCGCCATCAAGATAAAAATCAGCGCGCGGACCGAAATATTTTTTAGCTTCTCTAGCGGTTTTTGCCGGCGGACGTCCTTCCCAATTGGCGCTCGGGGCGACAAGCGGGCCGGTTTTCTTCAACAAGCGGCGCAGCCAAAACGGTTTTGGCAGCCGAAAAGCAAGCGCTCCCGTTCCGCGATGCAAATATTGAAGCTTGGTTGCTAATCGCTTGTCGTTAATTGGCAATATGACGCTCACTTTACCAGGCCACACGGATTTCAAAATTTTTCTCTCGGCAGTTCCAGCCATTGCTCCGAATTTTTTAATGTCGTTTATTGAGCCGATAAGCACAATCATCGGTTTTTTCGGATTCCTCCGCCGCAGTTTGTAAATTCTGGCGACGGCTTTTCTACTAATCGCCGATCCTACGAGACCATAGATCGTATCTGTTGGCATAACACCAACACCGCCGTATTTTAAAACTTCCACGAATTTTTCCGATTCTTTTTTGTTCATAAAAAAACGGCGGCTTATTGCCGTCATTTTATATTATATAGCCTCTTCAAAAAATAGAAGCGGTCGCAAATCTCGTATTTGCGCCCGTCATCATCCGTCCGCGGCACGCCCAAAAGATCAAATTCGTTCATGAGTGTTGTTATAGAACCGTCGGGCCCGATCAGGGCATCTACGGTCCGCGTCGCGCGCTTGACCCGCTCCGCCAAAAGAATTTCTTGGCCTCTTTCGTTTCGCGGACACAAACTATCCAGAAGTGCATAAATTCCTTCCTCTTCCCAATCCGATTCCACCATATATTTTCTTCCTCTTCGCAAATCTTTCATTATGTTAGCTGCTTCATCGACCGGAATCAACAATCGGCAATTTTCTTACATCACCTTGCGCAAGCCCCGCGCTGAAGCGCGGGGGAGAAGGCAAAACAAGCCACGGGATTTAGCCCGTGGCAGTTGACTTGTCCACAGATTACAATTTCAAGCTTTGCTATAATTTTAAGCAATGTCTTTCAAAAAACCGGTTATAATATTCATTCTGGCCGTAACCGCGGCCGTAGTAATCGGCGGAGTGATTGTAATAAACAGATTAAGAGTTGCGGCCCCAACGCAGGCTCCCTCTGCGCAAACAGGCGAGGAACAACCGCCTGTCCAGCCGGGCGCAACACCAACCACGTCCGGTCCAAAACCGTCCGCCAATCAGCTCAATAAAACAACACCTCTTGCAATAGCTTCGCCGCAGGCAGGAGAAAATATTGTCATCGGGCAAATTTATACCATCAAGTGGTCCAAAGAAAGCGGCGTGAAGGGGTTTGTCTATCTCTCCGACGCTGCAACAAAAAAAGTTGTCGGCTGGATCAATTCCGAAACAGATCCGCACGACACGTCTTATACCTGGGATACGCGCTACATTTTCCCGACGCGCTATAGTCCGGTGAAAAATCCATTGCAAGTCGGGAAATATACTGTAAGCGTCGGGTTTGAGAGCGCCCAATATCCGACCGTCACAAGCGGCATTTTCAGTATCATTTATCCCAGCCAGGTAACCATCGGCAACTACAAATTAACAATCAAAAACTATCTGATCTCGCCATCGACGCTCACCGTGAAAAAAGGAAGCACTCTTACTTTCATTAACCAGGATCCGGTAATTCATAAAATATCTTACGGAAGCACATATTTTACCATTGACCCCGGAGAAAGCTATTCTTTCGACACTTCCATTCTTTTTCCAGGAGCTTACGATTTCTATTCCGAACAATATCCGACGGCAAGAACGACCATCACTGTTCAATAAATTTTTTCCCGCGGACAAGCCTGTGGTAACCGACAGCGAATCTATGCGCCTCGTTGCGTACGCGTATTAAAGTTCTCTTATCTGCCCAGGCCGGAATGCTTCCTATAAATTCATTTTTTTTACGCTTCGGCCCTTTGGCGATTCCAACAACAGGCATCTTCAAGCCGAAGTTGTCCAAGACAAATCTGGCGGCATTAACCTGTCCTCTACCACCGTCAACCAAAATAAGATCAGGCAATTGCCAATCTCTGCGTCCTAGCCGCCTTGAAATCACCTCTTTAAGCATGCCGATGTCGTCTGATTTTTTTATCGTTCTTATTCTGAATTTGCGATACCGGTTTTTATCCGGATCCTTGCCTATAAAAACAACCATCGAACCGACGGCAGAAGTGCCGGAAGTGTTCGAGATATCGTAGCCTTCGATGCGGTAATTAGTCGCGGATTCGGATGAATTTATCAGCGGCTCGGTCGCGGAAATTAATGCCGTATCGCGAACATGATTCAGGGCAAAAATCTTGCCGCGGAGTTTGGCGGCGCGCTCGAATTCCAAATTTTTGCTGGCAGTTCGCATTTCGCGCTCGATGTCCTTTATAACTTGCGCCTTTTTCCCTTGTAAAAATAGTTTCAGGCGGCGGATGCCCTTCATATAATTTTTGCGATTGATGGCGCCAACGCATGTACCGGGGCAAAGTCCGATTTCGTATTCAAAACAGGGACGCTTAAAAGTCTCCGATTTCTCGGCCGGATGAACTGACCAAGGAAAGATTTTCCTCAGTATCCGCAACGTTTCCCGAATATCGAATGCGGAAACGAACGGCCCGAATACTTGCCCTCCGAAACCGCCTTTTCCTCTCACCAGAAGCACTCTAGGAAATTTTTCTTTGCTAATCGCGGCGTAAAGAAAGCTTTTGTCGTCTTTTTCTTTGATGTTAAACGGCGGCTGATATTTCTTGATTAACCGCGATTCCAAAATCAGGGCTTCCAGTGCGCTTGCCGTCTTTTTATAATCAATCTTTGCGACTTGGCTCACAAGTTTTTCGATGCGAGCGTCGTTGGCGCGCGAAAAGTAGCTCGCTGCGCGGCGCCGGAGATTTGCCGCCTTGCCGATGTAAAGCACGCGGCCAGCGCCGTCTTTCATCAAGTAAACCCCTGGTGATTCCGGAAGATTTTTATATAACCTATCGGACATGTACTCACTTTAGAAGCAAAATTTTTTCCGCGCAACACAATTGCGCGGAGCTCGGCGGACTAACTGGTCAGAGGGCGCGCCGGTCAATCGCCAATCAAGAGGGATATCGCCGCTCGCGCTAAATCAGATATGGT
>CAYXSS010000022.1:0-6591 GCA_964467765.1 uncultured Candidatus Saccharibacteria bacterium | reverse complement strand
GAATAATTTTTTTACGCTCTTCATAAAATTGCTTGGCGTAAAATCTGAACGTTCCCGATGAATACGTCGTGAAACCATAACTTTCAAACTTTTTGCTGTTAAGAAGTTTTTCTTTCGTGTACAACTTTTGCTGAACAAAATTTTTGAATCGTTCATAAAGCCAATCGACATATTCTTTCTGCTTCAACGAATGCTCAACTTTTAAGCGATAGGTGCGGCCTGCCGTAACCGATTCCAGGTGACCATCGCCCAAAAGCAATCCCACAAGAATTGATCTCTGCGTCTTGTTTAGTTTTGTATCGTGTTCCATTTTTTAGGTTGCCACGCTTATGCGCGGCCTTCATGTCGCCACGAAGTTCGGACTATATCATACGGCGCGCCGGATGCGCGCCGCTCTGGTTTGTAGTCTCTGAGGACTTCCCCGATCTTGTGTCGAGGTTGCCTGCTGATTATCCGCACTCGAAGATTCTTACCCTTCGACAAGGTACTTCGAGATACACCGGATGTCCCAGCATATACGCCAGATTTTTCACCTCGGCCTTAAGCCGAGAGTGTCCCCCATCGCGATAGCACGGAGTGCGCTATCGCAGTTAAGGAAAACGCCCCATTTAAACTGCCTACCAAGCACTGTCCCGGTTGGGTTTCCCCGCTCTTGTTACAAATTTTTTATTGAATCTACTCAAATTTTTGGACATTGACGGGCATAAATAAGCTTGCTATAATGCCATCAGCGTTATTTTCGTTCTAAGGAGTTCTGTCCAATGTTTAAGAAACTGGTCGGAGGTATTGTTTCTGTGGCCATATATGTGGTTTCGGTTGTCATATTTGCTGGCTCAGCTATTCTGCAAAAGATTTCTGCTGGGATGCGCTGTTTGTTTTATCGAACATACGAATACACGGTTGTTTGTTCGAAGTGCAACCAAGCCCTTATTAGCTGGCGCACCCGCCCGATATGGCGCCGTGCTCCACAGTACAAGTTTATACCATCTCCATGTGTTTTCCCCTCTATTGAATCGGCTTTTGGTTGTAGGGGAACACTTGAATTACAGAGGTGCGCGACGCTCTCCTACAAAAAGCGACTGCCACGCACTCCTTCGGTACTAGCCGTACTCAGGTCTGCAAACGAATTGCGAAAAGAGATTTACGCTGAGATTTTGGCATGATTACCGGCAGCTCAATAATGAGCTGCTTTTTTTGTCTTGGCCCAAAAATTTGAGTAGATTCTTTTTTTTCTTAACCGCTCTTGCCTTAGAGCGGCTTTGTGCTCTTGACTTCCTGTTTTTGAAAAGCTTTCGCAGGCGCCAAAAGCTTGGCATTTTGCAAAGCAAAATTTTTGGCGCCGAGAAGCAGACGCAAATTTCCGCAGGAGAAATTTGACGCCGGTTCTCAAAAACAGGAAGTCAAGAATATTTCCAACAAGAGCGGGGTCCCCAACTGGTTAGTCGCTAAAACTTTGAAGATGGCTGTTTCATTGTCGCCTCCATCTGCCCCGAGAGGCAGACTTCAAAGGCTCGCCACTACGCTACGCATCAAAATCCTAGAAACAATACCAAGCTGCAGTAAAGCTTCCGGGGTCTTTTCGTCCCGCTGCAGGTATCCCGCGTCTTCACGGGAATCGCAATTTCACCGAGCTTGCCTCTGAGACAGTCCCCAAGTCGTTACGCCTTTCGTGCGCTTCGGAACTTACCCGAAAAGGAATTGCGCTCTTCACTTCCTTTGTGCGAAGGACTATATCTTCATCCCTCTCTTCGTGAGCCGAGGGAGCACGACGTATAGTCTCTTGGAGTCGTGTAGGATCATTCATGCGTTACCGCATGATGAGGTAGCTTATGCACGTTCTCTTAATAATCGTTCCAATCCTCGCTAGCACCTTAAAATTAAGACGCTGGCGACCTTAGAACGATTATAGTTATCGCTGACATTGACGAGGGCTTGAAGCGGTGAGCACCGCAGATTGCTCCACGGCACCCCCACTCTTGACCTTCTCGCATCGGTCAGGCGTCACCCCCTATACATCCTCTTGCGAGTTCGCAGGGAGCTGTGTTTTTGGTAAACAGTCGCCCGGGGTACTTTTGTTGCATCCCTCCCCACTTTTGATATTAAGCAAACTTTTAGAAATTCGCTTAAATAATTCGATTTTACCACTGCCGTGGACTTTTAATTTTTTCTCTCGGGCCAAAGCGTCGTCTTTAGACCTATACGCTTCAGCGTAAATTAAAATCCACTTGCCATATTTGCGTGTGGTAAATTTTTTCCCTTTTGCATTGTGAGCTTTTAATCTCTCGGTTAAATTTTTAGTTACGCCTATATACGACTCGAGAGAAAAATTATTTTGAATAACATAAACAACCTACATGCAAAAACACTACCAAAAGTGGGGAGGGAAGGCCATATCGCTAACTTACGGCCGCTTTTTTGCCGAGTTCCTTAGAGGCAAATCACTCGTTCCCCTTGGTCTTCTCGACCTATCCACCTGTGTCGGTTTACGGTACGGATCCTCCGCGACATAATCGCCATGCTTTTCTCGGAAGGCTCTTCGATGAAGTTTGCGGAGTAAATTCTCCGCATTCCCGCTCTCGCGGCCGAAGCCTTGGAGCACGGATGCCAAACCAATAAGGCACTTCATCTTGTTTCCTTCGCACACAGCGAATAATCGCAAAGGAGGGACGGAATATTAACCGTCTGTCCATCAGCTGCCCCTTTCGGGATCGCCTTAGGACCGCCTAACCCGTGGTTGATTGCCAGCGCCACGGAAACCTTGGATTTTCGGGGTCCCAATTTCTCGTTGGGATAGTGGTTACTCATGCCAACATTTTCTCTCCTACATCTTCCAGTCGTTCTCGCGAATCGACCTTCACAAAATGTAGGATGCTCTCCTACCACCGTTCGCGTCTCGCTTTTGGTTAATTCATCCTGCGAATTTTGACAAAATTGCTAAAATTTGCTATCTTATTTTCAGATCATATCGGAGAAACAACCAATGAAAACCAGTTTCGACAAGCTCCGCCCCGGCGACCAATTCATACACGAAGGCCACTGCATGCTCAAACTCTACAAACCTGCCGGAAGGGACAATAATTCTCCCATCCAGCATGGCCGCAAAGCTTGCGGCGCGGAACTTAACGCGGTGCGCCTCGATACGGGAACTTTCTTCCCCGTGTCCAAAAACGCACGCGTTACGCAAATTGTCTAAACCTGCTTTCAAATGCCACCACAGCGGTGGCGTTTTTCTTTTAACCAAAAGTGAGACGCGAACGATCCATATCTTCGGTACCATGCTTAGCCCCGGTACATTTTCGGCGCCACAACCCGTCGAATAGTGAGTTGTTACACACTCTTTAAAGGATGGCTACCTCTAAGCCAACCTCCTATCTGTCTATGGATTACGACTGCCTTTAACACTTAGCGCGCATTTAGGGGCCTTAGATGATGATTTGGGCTGTTTCCCTTTTGACCATGGAGCTTAGCCCCCACAGTCTGACTAGTGAAATATGGCCTGCGGTATTCGGAGTTTGATTGATTCGTCGGCCTTTCGGCCTTTACGAATCATCCAGTGCTCTACCCCCACGGCTACGCCACGGCGCTAGTCCTAAAACTATTTCGGAGAGAACCAGCTATTACCAGATTCGATTAGCTTTTCACTCCTTACCTCGGCTCATCCGAAGGTTTTGCACAACCAACCGGTTCGGACCTCCCTCCCGATTTCTCGGGAGTTCATCCTGGCCAAGGCAAGCTCATCTGGCTTCGGGTCTATGATATGCGACTAAAACGCGCTTTTAACACTCGGTTTCCCTGTGCATGCGGATCGTTTTGATCCTTATGCTTGCCGCATACCATAAGTCGTTGGCTCATTCTTCAATAGGCACATTGTCGCTCTCGTCCCGCGTTGCCGCGGACCGTTCGAGCTTCAATTCCTTGTAGACAAATGGTTTCAGGTTCTATTTCAACGGCCTCGCCGGCCTGCTTTTCACCTTTCCCTCACGGTACTTGTTCACTATCGATCATCAAAGGTATTTAGCCTTGCCTGATAGTACAGGCGAATTCCTTCGAGACTGTTTGACCTCGAAGTACTCAAGCGGTCCGACAAACAAACTTGTGGTGAGCTTGCCGAACCAGAAACTAAGAAGGCCATTCGTTTTCGCCTACGGGTCTATCACCCTCTTTGGCTCCGGCTTTCCAGCCGGCTTCGGCTAACAAATGACTTTGTAACTTCTCCACCCCGTCAAAGTTGCGAAGACGGAATCTTCGCAACTTTGCGGGAGCGCTTCCTCCTTTTAACCCTAAGAATAAAAATTCTTAGTTTGGGCTCTTCCCTTTTCGCTCGCCGCTACTAGGGGAATAATGTCCAATACTTCACAAATATCATCAAATTTGAAAACTTCAAAAACGAAAAATTTCGAGGCGCGACGACAAAGGCGCACTCGGAGAGTGCGTCGAGGAGGATAAACGAAGAAATTTTTCGTTTTTGAGCTTCTCGAAGAGCGGGCGAATTTTGCCCGGCTTCTTTGTTGCTCGTCGCTAGCGTATCAATCGATACGCGTCGCTCCTCGCGCCGCGAATCCTATCAAAATTCGCTCCGTCAAATTGATGCTATTTGTGAAGCATTGGACTGATTTATTCTATTTTCCTCCGCTTACTGGAATGTTTTACTTCAGCGGGTATGCTTCTGCCTTGTCGGCAGATTACCGCGGTTTACGCAGTAGAGTTCCCTCATTCGGAAATCCCCGGATCGCAGGTTGCTACGCACCTCCCCGAGGCGTATCGCCGCTACGCCGCGTCCTTCGTCGCCCTTTGATGTCTAGGCATCCACCATTCGCCCTTAATTATGCCAACCATCCCAATGCTGACTTATGTCCCGATGTAAATCGGGATTTTTGACCTGCCTGTTGCGTGAAATTGGGTTGCGCCATGCGATCGGCGCAAACGCCCCGCCACTTGCGGGGAAACACAACGCAGGTCGTCTGCTATCTTCGCCCGACTCTACATTTCGGGCGTCATCCCTCTCCACTTTTTTGGAAAAAAGTGGAGAGGGATGAATTTTCAAAATCCGATCGGTTCGGAAGAAACAAAAAACCGCTTAGACGGCGGTTTCGCAAAACACCAAAAAACTTGGGCTTGCTAGCCGACGTCGTTTTCGTGGTTTTTATGGATTTTCATTCGTATCATAATTTTATACCAACCCGGAACAATGTCAAGTCTCTGGACAAACCAATTGTGGATAGCGGAAATCCTTTAAAATTTGCCGCTAAACCGCGTAATGTAGGCTTTTTACCAGATAGACAAAAGCTTCTTTCCCTCCGCGGTCCGATTTAATTTTTCCATAATTTTCTTTTAATTCTTTGGCACGGTCACGTGCGGCGCGAATATTCTCCGTGAAATAGTCGAATCTGGTATGCAACCCGGCACGCTCTTCCGGATTTATTGCGTCTTGTTTTTCCAACAGGTGCAAAATTTTTTCAAAACGCAACGCCTGCCAAACCGCAAAGCCGGTCTGGCTATCCAGCCATTTTATAAATTCGGCCGCTACTTTTTCGCGATCAATATTGTCTGCCTCGCCGTCGCCTATTAAAAGTTTATTCATAATATCCGGCTGGCGAAGATTTGCATAAAGTTCGCGCATCTCGTCATCGCCCTCTTTAAAAAATTCTTCTTTCCTCGCGAAGCCGGCTGCGCCTAAATCGACCAAAGCAACCGCCAAAACCTCGCGCGGCATAACCTTGCCTTCTTCTAGTGGCTTCTCGAGATGCGGCTGAAAAAATAGCGACCCCTTCGCAACCCCTTCTGATTCCAATTCTTGCAGCACGTCACCAAGCTCCGGATTTTGCGCAACGGCAATTCCATAATACGGGCTGTCTTTGAACGCGGCTCCTTTAAAATCGTTTCCGAGATCTACATCGGGGTAAGTAGCCTCGATCGCCAACTTTGCGTTTCGGATTTGCTCCTCCGTAAAAACATCTTGACCGCCTTTTCTGTTTGCTTCGCGCATCTCATGTTCCAAAAGTCGCGCGCTCTTTGCTTCGTTTCCGTCCGTTCCGTCAGGTTTGTCGCCTTTTCGCGCGCCACGGTGGCGCCGGATAGTAGAGAGTAAATTATTGGGGTCGGCCTTGTCGTATTCGATAACTGTATCGTGCCAGGCGATAGACATTCTTGCTGTTGCCAATTCTTCCGGCTTTAGATGCAAGACCTCGCCAATTTGCTCGCAGCGTTTTTCCAGTGTTCTGGGATGTTCCGATGTGTGATATGTTTTCGGATCGCGGCCACCCGCGTCATGCTCTTTAGCGTGAAACAGTAAACCATTGCCAGTAATTTCTTCTGCAACTTTTTCGAATATCTTCTCTTTTTCTCCCGGGGACGGAGGCAAAGTAAATTCGATGCTTTTCATTTATTATATTTTACTATAAAAAATTTTTGTTGTCAATTACGCTTTGTTATCTTTTTTAATTGATTGTCAAAAAGATTTCTGTTATTTTTTAATTGTCGTATTCAGGGGTATTGGCATAGCGTCAGTACATGCTTTCATCCTGCCAGAAAATTGCCGGGCCGTAGTATACCGGTAGTACGTGCGCTTCGGGTGCGTAAAGACCGGGTTCG
>CAYXSS010000021.1:0-13046 GCA_964467765.1 uncultured Candidatus Saccharibacteria bacterium | reverse complement strand
TTGCGGGGGCGGGAGTTGAACCCGCTTCAGGAGCTTATGGGGCTCCCCGGAGAAAACCTTCCCCAGCCCTCCCGCGCTCGTGAATCAACTACGCTTCAAATTATAAATTATAAACCCCAAAAACCAATTGTCAAAGCGATGTGGCTTTCCGGCGCACAAAATTGACGCGAACTTATTTTTGTATATAATCAAACATAGCATAAATCATATTTTAGGAGGAAAAATGGGAGTAATCGTCAATGAGTCCGGCATATTTGTAACCGATTGGACCGGTAGAAAATTTCAGCCTGGTCAAGCGGTAAGATGCGTTGCCCCGGACAATGATTTTCCGGGATGCGCGCCACTGCTCGAAGCCGGAAAAATTTACCATGTTGTTGAGTGCAACACCGCCGAAGAGTGCGAATTCCTATTTCCACGGGCAGGTTATTGGCGAGAAAATGGTGGCAGAGTTATTTTACAAGAAATGCCAGAATTGGAGTTTTTCGCCAGACGATTCGAGCCGGTAAACACGAGAATGGAAACGACAGCATTTTAATCCAGGGCAGGCGTCTAAACCGACGCCTTTTGTTTTTGAAAATACGAAGCTAAACTTTTAATACGACTCATGCGTATAGCTATTCTGGGCTTTGGTCGCGAGGGAAAATCGCTTAAAGCGTTTTTTAGAAAGCAGTCGCGTTTTCGCGGCGCCAAAGTCGAGATTTTGGACAAAAAATTCAGCAAGGATTATTTGAGAAACATAGAACGATTCGACGTTGTTTTTCGTTCGCCCGGGGTACCTTATAACCTGCCGGAACTTGCGAAGGCCAGACGCGCCGGCGTTCGTTTTTCTTCGGCAACAAATCTGTTTTTTGAATATTCACCGACAAAAAACATAATCGGCGTTACTGGAACAAAAGGAAAAGGTACGACCTGCACTTTGATTTATAAAATTTTCAAAGCCGCAGGATTCGATGCCTATTTGGCCGGCAATATCGGCAAATCGGCGCTGGATTTATTGCCCAAACTTAAAAAAAATTCGTGGGTAGTGCTGGAACTTTCCAGTTTCCAGCTGCAGGATCTCGCAAAATCGCCGAGTATCGCGGTGATATTGGATATTTTCCCCGATCACCAGGATGCGCATTTGAATCTCAAAGAATATTATGAAGCAAAAACAAACATTGCCAGGCATCAGAAAAAAAGCGACAAAATCTTTTTCTTCTCGAATAATAAATTGAGCCGCTGGGCCGCCGGCAAAGGTCCGGCCAAAAACATCGCAGTCTCCGAAGAAAAATTCCGACTTTTTGCCCCGTACAATCTAAGAATTCCCGGCCATCATAATTTTAAAAACTCCGTCATGGCGGCGACAGTAGCCAAAAATTTGGGCGCCAACACTGAGATTATCGTTAAAACAATAAAAAACTTTCGCGGCAACGAACATCGCCTTGAGTTTGTCAGGCGCATAGCGGTTCGATCGGCTCGCGGCAAAAATAAACACGAGATTTATTTTTGGAACGATTCTGCTTCCACTAATCCGCACACATCTGCAGCGGCAGTGAAGTCCTTTCCAAACCAAACGAAAATCCTGATTGCCGGCGGGCAGGACAAGGGCCTTGATTATGAGCCATTGGCCAACGCTCTTAAAAATTCCCAAACAAAACTTATTGTTCTTTTCGGAGAAAACAGAAATAAAATTGCCGGTGCGCTAAAGAAAATAAAAAATCGGGAATTTAAGGCGGCAATGGCCGGCAATCTTCGTGGAGCAATAGATGTTGCCTATCGGTTTGCCAAAAGAGTTTCTTTCGATAGCCGCGGGCTTGTAATTCTTTTTTCCCCGGGTTCGGCAAGTTTTGATCAGTTCAAAAATTACGCCGATCGGGGAGAGAAGTTTAAAAAATTGGTAAAAGAGTTAAAATAAACAATAAAATGGCTTCGTCAATCGACAAAAAAACGCTTGAGCACCTTGCTGCTTTGGCGCGCATAGAGCTTAATGCCAAAGAGGAAGACGGCCTTTTAATGGATTTGGCAAAAATTCTTGATCATTTTCAGGAATTACAGGCGCTCGACACATCGAACGTTTCGCCGATGGCTGGCGGTAGTATGCGGAAGAATGTTTTCCGCGAGGACGAGGAAAGTTCAAACACCGACAAGGGGACCGGAGTAAAATCTTTTCCAGAGAAAGAAAGCGGCCATCTTAGAATCCCGCCGGTATTTGGCGAATAAATCAATGGAAATAATGGAAAATAATCAACGCGACGAAAAACTTTCTGGTATAGAAGAAATAAAGGAAGAATTTTTTCGTTCCAGCGGCAAGGGCGGACAAAACGTAAACAAGGTGGAAACGGCGGTGAGACTGCGCGCAAAAATTTCCGACCCAAATCTTTTGGGGCGGCTCAAAGAACTTTATCCAGGATCGGTTACGGACGAAGGAGAGTTTCTCGTTGAGTGCCAAGCGGAGCGCAGCCAGCACCAAAATCGCGCTTTGGCTTACGGGCTTTTTGAAGAAAGAATTGCTGCTGCTCGGCAAGCGCCAAAAGAGCGCATCGAGACGGCACCGACCAGAGCATCGCAGAAAAAAAGGGTTCAAGAAAAAAGAAAAAGAGGGGAGGTGAAAGAGGCGAGGCGAAAAATAAATCCGGAAGAATTTAGATAGTATGTTGTTGCGTGAATTAACTATCAGAAAATTTCATGAAGGGTTGCTTGCCAAGAAATTTTCTGCGCTCGAAACAACGCAGGCATTGTTCGGTCACATCAAAAAAACCGACAAAGAAATTAATTCTTTTTTGCGTCTGAACGAAGAAGGAGCGATCAAGGCGGCCGAAGCTGTTGATATTGCCTTGGCGAAAGACGAGCCAATTGGACCATTGGCAGGGGTGCCATTGGCGGTCAAGGACAATATTCTTGTAAAAGATCAGCCGGCAACCGCTGCTTCCAAAATCCTGGAAAATTATATTGCGAGCTACGACGCCGGCATTATTTGCAGATTAAAGGCAGAAAAAGCCGTGATTATCGGAAAAACAAACATGGACGAGTTTGCCATGGGTTCGTCGACGGAAAACTCCGCTTTCGGTCCGACGAGAAACCCGCATGACCCGGAGAGGGTTCCGGGCGGTTCTTCGGGCGGTTCGGCAGCAGCAGTTGCTGCTCACCTTGCCTTGGCCGCGCTTGGATCCGACACCGGCGGATCAATCCGCCAGCCGGCAGGATTTTGCGGCATCGTCGGCCTCAAGCCCACATACGGTGCGGTTTCGCGTTCCGGGCTAATCGCTATGGCATCAAGCCTTGACCAAATCGGCCCGATAACAAAAACCGTCGAGGACGCCGCAATTCTTTTCAAAGCAATTGCAGGCAGAGACCAGCTTGATGCCACGAGTGTGGAGGCGAACTACGGCGAAGATTTTTTGGATCCGCGCCTCGAAGATATTAAAAAATTGACAATCGGCCTGCCGGAAGAATATTTCATTGATGGATTGGAAAAAAATGTCAGTAGGGCCGTGGATGAGGCGATAGAAAAAATAAGGAGTCTTGGTTTGCGATTTAAAAAAATTTCTTTGCCGCATACAAAATACGCGCTTTCTTGCTATTACATCATCATGCCGGCGGAAGTTAGCTCCAATCTGGCGAGGTTTGACGGCATCCGCTATGCGCGAATTCCAAAAACCGAAAATAAAGCCGAAAATCTTTTAGAGATTTACTTTCGCCAGCGCGGCGAAGGATTCGGCAGGGAAGCTAAAAGGAGGATAATTTTGGGAACTTTTGTTCTTTCCTCCGGCTATTACGATGCTTATTACGAAAAGGCTCAAAAAGTGCGAGCGCTTATCAAAAACGATTTCGACAAAGCGTTTGAAGAAGTTGATGTTATTCTCACTCCAACATCGCCCACCGTTCCTTTTAAACTTGGCGAAAAAACCGCCGATCCTCTTTCCATGTATCTTTCCGATATTTTCACCATACCGGCCAATCTTGCCGGTGTTCCGGCGGTTTCCATACCGACGGAGCCACTATCGCGAAGAAGTTATTCGAAAGAAAATTTACCTATCGGTTTCCAGCTCATCGGCAAGCCGTGGCGCGAAGTTGACATTCTAGGGCTTGGCCAGTACTATGAGAAGCTAAATTGAACCGATGATTACCCAACCATCGCAGCTTTACGATAAGGCGCAGGATTTATTGAACGACCCGCGGGTGCAAAAGCCCCTGCAAGCCTCGGTTTCCCTGTATTTCCAAAACCTTGGCTGGCTTAAGGCATTCGGGGTTTTGCTTACGGCGGCGTTCGTCGCGGCAACTATATTTTTTGTTGTCAAAACCGGCTGGCTTGCGCTTCGCGTGAACAGAATCCAGGATGTTTTTCTTAAAAGCAACTTGCCTAAAAAACGATCGGTAAAAGCCTGGAGGAGTGTCAAAAAACATTTCTTCGACGGTGATGACAATAGCTTGAAGATCGCCATAATTGAAGCCGACAATCTTTTGGACGAAGCCTTAAAAATTGCCGGACTTCGGGGAATAACTCTCGGCGATAAATTGAAAGGAGTCACGGAAGAACAGCTGCCGAATATAAATCTTATTTGGGAGGCGCACAAAATTCGCAATCGCATCGCCCATGAAGCGCAATTTAAATTGAATCGCGATACGGCAGAAAAAGCCCTCGCGGTTTATGAGCAGACGCTTAAGGATCTGACAGTTTTGGATTAGGGCGCGATATCCGTCCCGTTGACATTGGAGACGGTAAGTTCGCGCGATCCGGGAATATAGCTTCCGGAGAGAGTTGCTTCTTGTCCCAAGAGCGGCTTTAAAGCGTTTATAACAGCCGCATCTTTGGAATTTTTGATGGTCAGTACCGATCCACGCGCGGTTTTTATCGTATAAATGTTTTTGCCGCCGAGAGTACCCTTGAGATTGGAGAAATTTGTTTGTGTTGCTCCGGTCGGTGCGGCAAAGAAGGAAAGCTCCAGGGCAACGGCCTGATTTTCCTTTTTTAGATTATCGAGTTCGGTGCCGAGGCCAGTGACATTGCTTGTAAGACTCGTGATTTGCGAATTTAGGTCCGCAACTTTTTGCGTAAAAGAATTATTTTCGCTTTTGGCGGCAAGAAGCTCTTGCGTGGCACTTGTTTTGCCAAGGTAGAAAAATGCTGCGGCTGCGACGGCGAGGGTGGCAATAACTCCCAAGGCTATATTCGCGACAAGCGTCTTACCGAAAGAAGTTTTTTTCACCACGCTAATTTCGCCCAGTTTTACCGGCCTTTCTTCTTTTTTCTGTTTTGCTTCAATCGGTTTTTCGGCGGATTTTGGAATAAGATCGCTTACGACGACAGTCGTCGTTTTTTCTTGGGCGGGGATTTTGACAAATTCCTTGGCCGGTTCGAAAGCAATTTTTGGCCCCGCTGGCGCAGTAACTGCCGGCGATGATTGATTTCCTGATGCCTCGGCGGCGACAAGGGAATCGTCAACGTCTCCGCTCGTCCAGCCGGCGGCAAGGAGCGCATTTTTTATCGCTTCGCGACCGACGCCAAGTTTTAATTGTGACTTTGCGTAATCGACGATTTGCTGCTGGAGCATGCTTTGATTATAACACACCACGAATCTTTTCTTCGCCTCGCTTGTTTTAAAACCAATTATTTGCTATATTCAGCGATAGCAATTCTAATTAGCGGTGAATAATGAACTACCTCCGTGTTTTAAATGTCTGGAAAAAAACCCTGCTGGGCAGAAAAGCCGCCTTGTCCATAGAAATAACGCGCGAGTGCCCCTTGCGCTGCCCCGGTTGTTACGCCTACGAAGACAATCACTTGGGTGGACAGATAACATTAAGGCAACTCTCTGATTTGCGCGGCGACGAGCTTGTAAACGGAGTGCTGGCCCTGGTAAGGAAACACAAGCCTATCCATGTTTCTATCGTCGGAGGCGAACCTCTTGTTCGCTATCAGGAACTTCAAGTCTTGCTTCCGAAACTGGATGCTATGGGAATAAACGTCCGACTTGTGACAAGCGCCGTGCGCCCGCTGCCAAAATTCGCGCCGCCGCTGAAACGTTTAGAATTCGCTGTTTCCATTGACGGCCTGCAGCCCGAACACGACGCAAGGCGGACGCCGGCAACCTACGAACGCATCCTCAAGAATGTAGAAAACAATAAAATCGTTATTCATTGCACGATTACCGGCCAGATGATGAAGCGCCAGGGATACCTTGAGGAATTTTTGAGGTTTTGGTCTTCAAAGCAAAACGTTCGAAGAATTTGGATAAGCATGTTTACGCCGCAAAAGGGATTTGTTTCTCCAGAATGTCTTTCCGAGGAAGAACGCAGTCATGCCGTAAAAGACCTTCTCCGTTTGAGAAAATTTTATGCCAAACTGGACATGCCGGAAAAAGTAATTAGGGAATTTTGCCACCCGCCAAAGTCTCCGGCAGAATGTATTTTTGCTCAAACGACGCACACTATTTCTGCAGACCTTAAAACGGAAATCACGCCGTGCCAGTTTGGCGGCAACCCGGACTGCTCAAGATGCGGCTGTATCGCTTCTATGGGGGCGGCGGCCATAGGACGAACAAAGGTTTTGCCATGGCTTACGGCCGGAAAAATTTTTCAGATATCCAGATCGATAGGAAAATTAGTCGCTACGCTACGAAATTAACATCGACGCCAGGAATTGCCTGGCGTTTTTTTGCGCGCAGCCGACCGGATTTGAACCGGCGATCTTCCCCGTGACAGGGGGACGTGTTAACCGGGCTACACTACGGCTGCAGCTTACAAAATAAATCTAATAAAAATTGCAAAAAAAGTAAATCGGCGCGTGTTTGCACGCGCGCCGATTGTTAGTAAATATTATTTCGTGGCGGAATTGAGCTGGCGAATTTCAAGTCAGATGCGTTCCTTACGTGAATTACGGCGGTTTTTCCGCAAACTATCTGGTTCGTAAAAATTTTGTTTTTGCAGGTCTTTTCGTAGATGTCCAAATGCGGATTTTCGTCCGGATTCAGATCGTCCAAGACGGATATTCTTTCGAAGGGCCTGTTTTCGTCGGCAAAAGAAATGACACTCCTCAATTCCAATTCCTTGCCGTTGCGCACAACGAGAACATAGTGATAACCGGAGTTTTCATAGACGACGTTTATGTTTTCGAAGGGATGCGACCTGGTGAGTTTTTCGGAAACAACAACCCTGGTGCTAATCGCCACCGTGACTAAAGAAACAGCGATGACTAAAAGCAAAACCGCAACCAAAAGGATTTTTTTATCACGATCCAACAAGGCAGCACTCCTTAATAAGGCAAAAGACCCGAAATCATTGTATATCGCGGCCATTTTTTTGTCAACTTTGCGGTATTGCCAAATTTTCTGAAAGAGTTTAATACTATAAATTAGAATCCACGTGTTGAGGCTCGCCAATATGGCCGTCGAGTTCGGCTGCGCAAGAGTGGACGATATCTGGGCATCTCTCGCACTCGACAAGCCGGTCGCGAGAAGCATAATTGAACATGCCATTGTCTGCGCCGACTGTTTATTCGCTCTCTCTTGCGGCCTCGCTGCTCTTAAGGCAATACATACGACAAACAGGGTTTATGGCAAAGATTGCCTGGAGGCGGAAGAAATAGGAGAAGTCCTCATAAAAACCATCATGCCGCTCAAAGATTTTCCGAAGAGTTTTGACAAATCATTGGCTCAGAAGTTCGCGATAATGAATCTACCGCAAGATACGGCTGAATATCTCGCGCCAAAAATCAGAAAAATTTCCGAGTGTGAGTTTTGCTCCGATTACTACAACGAACTTTTTGACAATACCCTGAAGTTTCAGGAAGATTATGAAGAATTGATTTTGGGAGGAGCGGATATCCGACCGCTACTCAAAGATTTTTCAACCACTGTCGATGCGAGAAAAATCCGGTTGTTCGAACAGACAAGGCCCAACTAATGGGCCTTTGTTCATTCGAGCATCGATAAAAATTCTTTCTCGCTTATAATTTTCACCCCCAGTTTTTTGGCTTTATCGTATTTTGATCCCGGTTCCGAGCCGACAACGACATAGTCCGTTTTTTTGCTTACCGACTCCGAAATCTCGCCGCCCAAGGCGCGGATTTTTTCTTTGGCCTCTTCGCGCGAAATCGTTTCAAGGCTTCCAGTTAGAACTAATGTTTTGCCGGCCAATTTTCCGCCGCGAGTGGCTTTGTCAATTTTAATGATGACGCCAGCGTCGGCCAGTTTATGCAAAATTTTTGAATTTTTCTCTTCTTTAAACCAGTCGTAAATGCTTTGTCCGACTTTCGGTCCGACATCGGGTATTTCTTGCAACTTTTCCATAGAAAAGTTACGCATTGATTTCAAAAGATCCAGCGGCGTTCCGATTTCGTGCCCTTTCCCCAGTTCGCGAGCGAGGAGATTTGCCGTTTCCTCGCCGACATGAAGAATTCCCAAAGAAAATATGAATCGTGGAAGGGTTATTTCTTTTCTCGCAGCGATTTCCCCGACGATATTTTTTGCAGATTTCTCCCCGAATCTTTCGAGGCTGGCGATGTTTTCTTCTTTAAGCGTGAAAATATCGGCAGCGTCGGCAATCAGGCTTTCATCCAGGAATTTGTCGATTATTTTCGGTCCCAGTCCCTCCAAATTGAATGCGCCTCGCGAGACGAAATGATAAAGTGATTCCCGCTGCCGTGCACCGCAGTTTTTATTGGAACAGCGGTAAATTGCTCCTTCGCGGATGACGCGTGAGCCGTCCACCGGACAGTGTTCTGGCATCCTAAATCCCTTCTCTTTTCCTGTGCGCAGGTCTTTCAAGACCTTGGTGACTTGCGGTATGACATCCCCTGCGCGTCTTATGATAACGGTATCGCCGATCTTGAGTCCCAATCTTTTTATTTCGTCGGCGTTGTGGAGAGTGGCGTGGGTTATCGTGACTCCTCCGACTTGCACTGGCCGCATTACGGCAACCGGCGTCAGCGTTCCGGTGCGGCCGACCTGCACTTTTATTTCTTCTATGACGGTTGTTGCCTCGCGCGGAGAAAATTTATAGGCGATGGCGGCGCGCGGAGCTTTTCCGATCACGCCTCCGGCGTCGAAAATCTTGTTGTCATTTGCGATTACAACGACGCCGTCTATTTCGTACGACAGCTTTTCCCTGTGTTTTTCCCAGTAATTTCGAAAAGAAAAGACCTCCTCTGGGTTTACTGCGGACTTGTTGTTCTGGTTGGTTTTGAAGCCGAAAGCCTTGAGTAGCAGGTGTTCTTCCTCGTGCATGCTTTGGCCAATATTTGTTACGATATCGTATTCGAACGAATCAAGTTTGCGGCTAGCGGTTATTTTTGGATCAAGCTGGCGAATGGAGCCGGCAGCGACGTTTCTCGGGTTGGCATAAACCTTCAAGCCCTTCTTCCCCTGTTCGCGATTTATTTTTTCAAATTCTTTTTTGTTCAAAAAAACTTCGCCGCGGACTACGAGCCGTTTCGGCCGCAAGTCGTATTTTTTCGGATCGAGATTCAGTTCGCGCAAATTTTTTTCTATTTCTTCCGGTTCGAGAAATCGCAAAGGAATTGCTTCGACCGTCTTTAGGTTTTCCGTCACGTCTTCGCCGACTTTGCCGTCGCCGCGCGTCGAGCCTTCTGTAAGAAGCCCGTTTTCATAGACGAGTTCGATGGCCAGTCCGTCGATTTTTAACTCGCAATAGAAGAGCGGGGAATGGCCGGATGTTTTAGTTTCTATTTTTTTGCCCAAGTAATTTTCGAGACGTTCGATCCAATCTCTCATATCTGTTTTGGAGAAGGCGTCGTTGAAAGAGAGCATCGGTATGTCGTGGCGCACCTTGCGGAATTCTTTTAATGGTTTCCCTCCGATGCGCTGCGTGGGAGAATCTTCGGTGACCAAATCGGGGAATTGCTCTTCCAGATCAAATAGTTCTTTTTTCAGCGAATCGAGCGCGGAGTCCGGGATCAAAGATTTTCCAAGCACATGATAGGCATACCTATACTTGTTTACCTCTTTTTTTAATTTTTCTATTCTGCCCTTTGCTTCGCTTTTGTTCATTTTAAAAATTAGACAAAACTGCGGTTAACCGAACCGTTTTTGCTGCTACGCAGGCGTTTTTAAATTAGGCTTAAAGCCCGCCGACATAAAGCAGAAATGCGCGCCGTGCCGTTCGAGAGATGCCGCGCGAGAAAATGGTTTTGGCGGAAGAATCCAGCGTCATTTCGTAGTTTGATTCGTTGCCAAGAGATTCGTTCGCGGGACAGTCGCCGTTTTTAAAAAATTGGTAAAGGCCGCATTCCACGCCTGCATCTGCAGCGAAAATCGCCTTGGCCGAATCTGTGGCTACGGTTGTTTGCCTGATCTGATAAGAAATGATGAGGGCGGCAATTATCGTCGCGCCGAAAATAACCCCGCCCATGGCGAGAGTGGTGATAATCATTGCCTGGCCGGAATGATTTTTTGAACGAAATTTTTCCATGATCAAAGCGAACGGTCAATTTTTATTATACCGCAAAATACTTTTGACAGTCGGCTGCAAAAGACATATAATTTGCCTAGACAATTTAAATCCAAAAAAGAGGCAGAATGAGGTTCGAATCGACCGTCACGAAACAAGGGATGCCTCTGTACTTATTTCCGATGCCCAGCGTAAAAAGCGTCGCTTTGGGAGTTCTGGTTTCCGCCGGCACAAGAGACGAGTCGTGGCCCAAAGAGGCCGGACTTGCGCACGCTTTCGAACACATGGTTTTCCAAGGAAACACCAGATTGGGCAATTCAAAGGCAATTGCGGAAGAGATTGAGGCTCACGGCGGATTAATAAACGCCTGGACTTCCAAAGAAACAACGTTTTATGAACGAATGGTTCCCGATTATGCGCTTCTCGACGGGATAAATTCTCTCGCCGGCCAGCTTACCTTGCCGCTTTTCAGAAAACGGGATATCAAAAACGAAATGAAAAACATCGTTGAGGAAATCAAACAAAGCAACGACGACCCGCAAAGTTTGTGCATCGATAACATCTTGGAGGTTGTGTTCGGAAATCATCCTCTTGCGCAAGGGACGCTTGGTTTGGTCAATTCCGTAACAAGCTTCAGTAAGAGAGATTTTTCAAGCTGGCAGGAACGTTTTTATCATCCGGAAAATTTTGTTTTTGTTGCGGCAGGCAATGTTACTATGGCAAAATTTGCTAAGGCGGTTAATAAGTTTTCTTTCGGCGAGAAAGGAAGAAAAATCACTCGCTCGCCGATTTCTCATATCGGCAGGGCCAGTAATTGCAAAATCGTTGAGCGCGACATTGAGCAGGCGAATATATGCCTAGGAGCCTTAATAGGTTCGGCGGCAGAAAAGGACACGAAAGCCCTCCAGTTTTATTCCCGGATGATCGGCGGGGGAATGTCGTTCCCGTTGTTTCAGGAAGTCCGCGACAAGCGAGGTCTTTGTTATACGATAGATGCGGATGTCGATTCGTGGAGCGACAAAGGGATATTTAATATTTACGTCGGAACCGATCCTGGCCGCGCAAAAGAGGCAATCGATTGCATCAGGGACGTTGTTTGGAAGTACAGGACAGACAAAAATCTTTTCGCGAAGGCGAGAAAGCTGCTGCTGGGCAGGATTTCGATAGGTTTTTGCAATCCGGCATCGGTTATCGAGAGGGCAGCCGAGACAATGTCCACGACTGGATTTCCTAAGTCGCCGGAAGAACTTGCCGAAGAATTCGGGAATATAAAATTGTCCGATGTAACGAAGGCCGTTGAACGACACCTTAACCCGGATAATTTTTCATATGCCTATGTCGTTCCCAAAGGAACGAAAATAGGATAAAACATGCTCCGACGCGATCGGGGCATTTTCTTTCGACGGCCTCCGCGGTTTCTAAAATTTCGTAAGAGGCTTGGATTGCATTCGGTTAATCAACGGACGAAGAGGCTGAAAGATATAACAATCATTCCCACGACAAGTATGAGTATGCTGGTTAATTGAATTTTGAGCGCTCGCCAAGAATTTTTCCATTCGCCTGTTATAACTCCTAAAATGTTTGTGGAGATGATCCCTGTCGAGAGATTGACGGCATAACCAACCGAGGTTCCCAGAATCCCGAGGTACGCAGTCGCAATTGCATACAGGCCGATGCCGCCGAACCAAAAAATTCCAGCAGCAATACTGGCTGAGACTGGCCTTAGTTTAGATTGTCGGAAAAGTACAAACGACCTGTTCCTGAACAGCAGATATAGTGCATACCCTGCGTTTATGAAGAATCCCCCAAGAAGTACAACTTCAAGTGCGACGAGCGGTGCCGACCAGCTTGGTGCGCCGGAACTCGGTGTAAACGCCGCGATGTTCTTGGCATATGCGAAACCGATATTACTCATCGGAGATATCATTCCCGAAATAATCGCCATAAGTAAGCCAGATTTAAAAAGGCGAGGCGCAGAGGCCTGTCTGTCCGCCCCGAGAATTTTTTCGCGACAAAAGCCTGCATAACCGCTGACGATAATACCTACAACCGTGACAACTATTCCGAACAGGAGAATCGACAATGTTGACTGGTTTATCGGTTCGTTAAAGAATAGAGGCGCAAGGCTTCCGATCGCAGTGGCGAGGCCGACCACTATGGTAAACGTGAGTGCCATTCCTATGCGATCAACGGCAAGCCCAAAAAGTATGGATCCAATTCCCCAGAGAGCTCCAAATAACATTGGTACCACCAACATGCCAAAAGACATGTGAGCTGCAATTGCTCCAAGCCCAGGAATGGCGATCGAAATCCATATCAAAGGGAAGACAACGAGGGCGATAATTGAGTATACGAGCCAAAAATTTTCCCATCGCCAAGGATTTTTTTGTTTGAGGAATACCGCGAAGGCGCCATTCAATATGCCTCCGACGACTGCGAACATCATTCCGGCATAAATAGAAGTCATTTGATATGTTTTGTCTGGCGGCGGGCGGTGGGTAGAGGATTCGCCCGCAAGTCGCACTCTCGCCGCCGCGCTCGTGCGCTTTGGGCACCGCCTCGCTGATTTTTTCTGCTGAAAAAATCAACTCCGGCGTTCGAATCCTCTTGCCCACAAGATGGTTTTTATACCGCCAAGCTGCGCTAAAAACCATTTGCGG
>CAYXSS010000020.1:0-14066 GCA_964467765.1 uncultured Candidatus Saccharibacteria bacterium | reverse complement strand
CCACATACCACCCCTCGGGCACTGTCACCTTATACCCCTGCGTTTTGTTCTCCACCAACTGGTCGCCGTTGGGGAGCTTGGTAATCACAATTTCGTCTCCTTGTGGAGGTTTTGGAGCGCTCGTTTGCTTTGAGCGGAATTGAAAGTAAAAGACCGTTATGGCGGAAGCAACAGCCACGAAAATAATCGCCAAAAAACCCGAGGCGAATTTCCAATACGAACTTTTTTGCGGCTCCATCGAATTGCTTATTATTTTACCACTTGCCGGTAAAAAATGCAAGCCGCCCGGTCTACGTTTTCCTGCGCGAGGATAAGTCTTTCGTTCTATATTTTCTAACCTCTCCGCTTAAAATATTTTTTAATAAATCAACGGCTTTTCTCGGATCGTCGGCCCTTGCCTCGGCTCGCAAGATGTTTTTGGGAAGGTCTAGGTTTGCGGCTGCCATAAATACGTCGCCGTGTTTGTGGTGTTTTGTTGTTCTTGCTATTTCGAGTTTGAGTTTTACAGTGCCGTCAGGATCATATTTTTTGATCAGGCGCTCTACTGGCGATAGATTTTTTTCTATGTATGTTCTGAATGTCGGCGTAAGGTCAAGATGAATTGTCGTGATATATATTTTCATTTTTTCAGACAATCTGAACCTCCTCTTCTAAGTCTATTTTAAATTTATTTTTCACTTTTTGTTTAACGAGTGTAATAAGAGTCTTAACGTCAGACGATTTTGCCCCCAAAGAATTTACGATAAAATTCGGGTGCTTTGGCGAAATCATGGCGCCACCGAAGCTTACTCCCTTAAGACTGGATTCGGAAATTAAATAAGCGGCCGGCACAACGGGAAAAGGATCGATTTTTATAACCGGCGCAATTGCTGATTTTATCTCTTCCGGCACCTTGCGCAAGTCCACGTTTTTAAAAACACTGCCGACATTCGGGTAATCCAAAGGATGCCTTTTCTTTCGGTATTCGATTTTTTCATTAACAGCTTCGGAAATTTTTTCTTTATTGCCCGGCTTAAGAGATAAAGTTGCCGCAAGAATTATTTCTCCCCCGCCTTTTTCTTTAAACACGCTCGATCTATAAGAAAATTTGCAATCACCATTTTCGCGTTTGAGAATTTTTTCGGAAACAACATCAAAACTTTCCACTTCTTTTATTGAATCTTTTGTTTCTCCGCCAAAGGCTCCGGCGTTGCCACGAACTGCGCCACCCAAGGTTCCCGGTAATCCACCGGCCCATTCCAATCCGGAAAGCGAATTGACAGCGCAACAGTCCAGAAGATCGCGCATTTCTACCCCCGCACCAACTCGCAAATCCGAACCGTTTTTTTGTATGAAAGCAAAACCCGGTTTTAAAACAAGTCCATCAAAGCCCCTGTCGTCCACCAAAAGATTGGTTCCGGATCCCAGTATGAAGATTTTGAGGCCGCGCCGCTTGGCTTCTTTTACGGACCATAAAATATCATCTCGGTCTTTGGCTTCGAAGAAAAAACGAGCCGGCCCTCCTATCCGGTAGTTGCAAAGGCTGGCCAAATTTATGTTTTCTTGAAATTTTTTCATGCCCCGGAAACCCGCTTAGCGGGCCGCCAATGGTGACCTCCAATTCTGTTTTTTATGAATGAGTGCTCTCTTGGCAGCCCGTTAAGCGGACTACGCGTGCCCAAAAGAAGCCTTTGTTAATTATATTATGCCCGTATTTAGAAAAAACAAGTCTGATAAAAACTATACCCCTCCGGAGAGGGGTATAGCCAAACAGAACTGTGTGGGACAAACCTCGATCGATATCGTCGTCGAGGCCTGCTCGCACTCATTCACTTAGCATTATAGCATGGACACGAATAAAAAAGCAAGCCTATCCGTAAGAATTTATTACAAGCCATTAACTCAAATGATAAGTCAAGCTTGTTAGAATCCCGCGTTCAGATAGGCGCGCGTAAGCGGGCCAGCGGTTCCGGTGGGTAAAATAAAATTGGCATTTTGATATTTTTTGACAGCGGCTTCCGTAAGTGCTCCGAAATATCCCGTCGGAGAAACGGATAAAAATCCTTTTTGCGAGAGGCGTTTCTGAAGTTCATAGACGGCGTTATTTTTCATCCCCTTCCGCAGAGAAAACCTAAAAACGTAGGAGTTGGCAGCGAACGGTAGCGGAGGTGCTGTCCCTTGTGTGGCAGAGGCGGTCGAGGTGGAGAAATTTTGCGGTACGGCAGTTCCTGCGACAGGGATAACGACATTCGATCTCGCCGGCGCGCTTGTGCCAGCTGCATTTACTGCGCTTACCGCGAAATAGTATGGCACCCCGTTCTCAAGGTCGCGCACCGTTATATTTGTGGATGATCCATAGACGCTTATAGAACTTGTAGTTCCCCACTCAACGACATAACTGGAAATTGTACCTCCGCCGTTTGAAGCCGGTTCGGCCCAGCTTATGAGAACAGCCCCATCCAAAGGAAGCGCCTTGACGTTTTGCGGCGGCAATGGAGGCAAAAAGGTCGTGGCAAAAGCGAGGGAGCTAGGCTCTCCGCTGCCATAATCGGTAAACGCGGAAACACGGTAAATGTACGTAACACCTCCGGACAGATTCGTGTCTTTATACATCGTTACTGTTGAGCTGACGTTTACAATTACATCGAAATATCCGGTGCCCATACCGCGTTCGATTTTATATCCGGTTATCGGCTGGCCGGAGAAGGGCGCGATCCAATCCAGCCGCACTTCCGAGCCCGATAGCGCGGTTGCCGTAAGCGTCGGGCGAGCCGGCGGTGAAAAACTTGGCATGAGCGTTGTCGCATAAATTGCCACGGACGTATAAGGCCCGACTCCGTCGCCGTTTACGGCAGCGACGCGATAAGAATAAGTTACCCCGGAGGAAAGACCGGTGTTTGTGTAGGTGGTGTTTGTCGAACCCGTGTTGGCAACAATCGTTGTAAATCCTGCGCCGAAAGGAGATTCCCTGTCGATTCTATATCCGCTTATTGCCGGATCGGCGCCAACCGCCGTCCAACTCAAAGTAATGCTTGTGTAGTCGATGTTCGTAATATAAATATTGTCGGGAGCGTATTGCGGAGCACTTGCCAAAGCAGATGAAGTCGCGAAGAGCGAAACGGCGAAAAAAAGCAAAAGAATAGATGATTTTTTGAAAAAACTCCCCATTTTATTTTAAAAGCGCATTCCAGTCGGCCGCGAACCTTTCTACGCCCTTATCGGTGAGATCGTGTTTTACGTCGTATGACTGCCAATTGTGGCCAAGGTCAAAACCGCGATAAGGAATGTTTTTTAGGCCTTTTGGATTGTATGTAAAATTTTCCTCGGGTAGTACAAAGCCGCCTTCCGACCATTCCTTTAGAACTTTAAGCGGAGCCGTTATTATATCAGCCCCGATTTGTATCGATTCCAGAAAATGATCAATATTTCTTATGCTTGCTGCCAAAATCTCAACATGTCCGTCGCTTTCGCCGTACAAACGAACGATGTTTTTTATAAGGTCCATGCCGTTTTCTTTGATATCGTCGAGTCTGCCGATAAAGGGCGAAACAAAGATATCACCGCGCATGGCTCCTCTGGTTGCCGCGTAAACCGCAGCCGCTTGTGATTCCGAGAAACACAGCGTCATGTTTACTCTCAACCCCTCCCAGATGGCGCGTTCCGCTGCCGCAAGCCCTTCCTCGGTAATCGGAAATTTTATGTGGGCGTTTGGAACCCAGTCAAACATTTCTTTGCCCTTGTCGAACATTTCTCCTGCCGACGTATTGGCATCTGAGTAAACCTCAACGGAAACAGAGCCGTCGGGAATAAGCCCCGATATTTCCTGGACGACTTTTCGGTAAAAATAAAATATTTCTTCCCGAGAAAATTTTTCGCCGCGGGCAAATTTTTCTCTGACGGCGGGATTTTTTGCGACAAGACTCGGATTCGTAGTTTGGCCGTCCAAAAATCCAAGGAGCGAAATGGCCTCTCTTGTCTCTTGCGGATCGCCGCTGTCCAAGAAAATTTTCGTTCGCAAACCGTCCGGACGCATGTCATAATTCTAAAACAAAAAAGGCCTTTTTAGAAAGGCCTTCGGGTAGTTATTTCCATTCCTTCAGGAGTTTTATTGCTGCATCCATTTGCGGATCTTTTTCGGAAAAAATGTCTTTCATCGTGCGTTCCACGACAACATCGGGCATAATCCCGTATCCATTAATCGACCGTCCACCGGGTGTAAACCATTCCTGCGTAGTAATTTTAAGCAAGGAAACCCCTTCTTTCGAATCGAGATTCAGATGAAATAAAGATTGAACAACCGCCTTGCCGAATGTTCTTTCGCCGACGACTTTGACCAGTAATCGGTCTTCGTATTCTTGTAGGGCTCCGGTCAAGACTTCCGAAGCGGAGGCAGTCAATCCGTTTACGAGAATCACGGTTCTTCTTTGTCTTAAATATGGAGGATGGCTTTCGATAAGATCGCTTCTCGGGTCGGGAGCGATCGAATTGGTATTGTTGGGATAATAGTTTTTCGTGCTGCTCCGGCTTTTAGAGGTCATTAATTTTTCATCTTTCTTAAGCCAGAGAGATGAAATTATTTGGCAAGATCCCAAAAAACCTCCCGGATTTTCTCTTAGATCGACAATAATCGGTAAATTCGGATATTTCTTATCGATATCTCTTGCGGCGTTGAGCATGTCCCGGGCAACGTTGTCGTTGAAAATGGGGGGCTTGATCACGACGACGCCATCTTTAACTTCCCATTTGAGAACATCTTCCTGCACTGCAATTTTTTCTCTAACCAATTCCACGTCCACAAACTTGTTCAGTTTATACTTATAAACCCTAAGCTTTACTTTTGTGCCAACTTTTCCGCGGATGCGCCCCAGTCTTTCGCTCTGAGAAAGATTTTTTAAATAGGTAAATTTCCCGTCTTCGGAAGCTACGGCAACGATGGCATCGTATTTTTCCAGGCCGGCACGATCTGCCGGACTGCCTTTGTAAACGTCTTCAACCTGAAAAAAGCTTGCATAAGGAAAAAATTTAAGTCCTATGCCGCCAAATTCGCCTCGCATATCCTCCATCTCTTGTTTTGTTTCCAAGGGTGTCAGAAAACCGGAATATGGATCGCCCGTGGAAAGCACCAATCCTTTAAGCGAACCGTAGAATTCTTCTTCTTGCGACGGCATACGCCCGTAGAAATTGTCTTCCACCATAAACCTGACAACGAGATAATCGAAATATTCGTTGGCGATTTCTTCGGCATGAGTTTTCATATATGCCAAGGCTTTTGCTCTGGCAACTTCCTCTTCGCTTGGCTCCGTAGAGACTCCGAGGGTTTGATTATTTTGTTTGTTCTGGTTTTGCGGGAAAGACGCAACCGGCAAGGCAAGCGAAAAAGCAAAAAGCATAAAAACAACGCCTTTTTTCAGATTTTTCACAAAACCTCCGATATTAAGAGTCAAAGATCCTGATTGGACTATATTGCAGGCGCAAGCAAAAGTCCATAGTCTAACCCGAGAACCAAAAAACCGCTTGCAGGGCGGTTTTTTTAGAACCCGAAATTACAACCTTAATTTTTCAAGTATCTTCTTACGGCGACAAAACTGGACAATGCTCCGATGCCGATGCCGAAAGCCAGCTGATATAAAAACAAACCAAAGATATTGGAGTAAAAATATTGAATGAGATTAAGGCCGGGGATAAAAGCATCGAGACGCGGCGAGAGAAAATATACAATTGGCGTGACAGCTATTAGGCTGAAAAACGCGCCTAAAAATCCGGAGATTACGCCGTCAACCATAAGCGGTCCCCAGACCAATGAATTGGAAGCGCCAACCAGCCGCATAACGCTTATTTCTTCGCGACCGGAGTGGATAGCTATGCGAATTGTATTAAAAACTACGAGTCCGGCGATGGCTGCAAGAAGAATAGTAAGAGCAAGCCCGCCGCGGTTAATGTTGCTTACGATAGCAGAAAGCCTGTCAATAACAGCCTGGTTTTTGTTATCAATAATCCCTTTTCCGTTCGAATCATCTATATACTGTGAAAGATTGGAAGACTTCAAATAAGAAGCGATGGAAGCGTATTGATTCGGATCGCGCGCTTTTATATTAAGGGACGCTTCCAGTGGATTTGTATCCAGTTCGTTTATTCCCTGGCTGATAATCGCATCTTCTTTGTGTAGTTCTTTGAAAATTTGCAGAGCCTTGTCTCGCGAAATATATTCGACGCTTTTCACTTCGGCAAGGCTTTCAAGAGACTGCTTTATGTTCAAGATGTCGTCTTCCGAAACATTCGTTTTGAACCAAACGCTGATGTCTATTTTATCCTGAATCGAAGAAACGGCGCGGCCTGCGACAAAATTGAAAAGCAGCAGTCCGTTGAGCACGATGAGCGCCAAAACCATTATAGCCACGGTTGCCGCCGAGAGCAGACCGTTCCTCCAGAAATTTTGCAGACCGTAGTGAATTATGCGCGAAAGTATAGTGAACACGATAGGATGGTTTAAAATTTAAAAATCAAAATGAAAAAATATTAAGTTCGCAAAACGAATTATGTTTAAACCAAAATATATTTTCCTCTCTCCTCGTCTCTTATTATACGCCCGCGGTCCAAGGTTATCACGCGACGATCCAGCATATTGATCACTTCCTTGTCGTGTGTTGCCAAAACTACGGTTGTGCCAAGTTCGTTTATCTTTTCCAAGAGCTTTACAATTTCATAGGCATTTAAAGGATCGAGGTTCCCCGTTGGCTCATCGGCGATTACGACTTCGGGCCTGTGAATCATTGCTCTCGCTATGGCTACCCTTTGTTTTTCGCCGCCGGAAAGCTGCTGCGGGAAATTTTGCCCCTTGTCTTTGAGTCCAACCATATCTAAAACCTGCGGTACGAGTTCGTCTATCTCCATTTGTGGCCTGCCGGCAACTTCGAGAGTAAAAGCGACATTCTCGTAAGCTGTTTTTGTCGGTAAAAGCCGGAAATCCTGGAAAATTACGCCCATGTGCCTTCTGAATGCGGGCAGCTCGTTATCGTGAAGCTTGTTTACTTCGTATTGATTAAAAAAAATCCTTCCTTTTGTCGGTTTATCCTCACCGATTAAAAGCTTAATGACGGTTGATTTTCCCGCGCCGGATTTTCCAGCCAAAGAAATAAACTCCCCCGGCTTGATTTCAAAACTGATTCCCTCGAGAGCCACAGAAGTTCCAGCGTGGTTATAAATTTTGGAAACGGACTGAAAATTGATCATGCCCTTATTTCAATAATTCTACCTCCGATTCGATAAACAAGTCCAGATTGCCGGCTAACACATTTTCAACTTGTGTCGTTTCCGTGTTTGTGCGCACGTCTTTCACCAACTTATAAGGGTTCAAAACATAAGATCTTATTTGCTGGCCCCATTCAGGTTTGGCTTTGACGCGCAATTTATCGAATTCCTGAATTTGATATTTTTGCATCAGGTGATAAAGTTTTGCTTTGAGCAACTTCAAGGCCTTTTCGCGATTTTGCACCTGTGAACGTTCGGCGCGGGAAGCGGCGCTAATTCCTGTTGGCAAGTGAACGATTCTTGCGGCGGTTTCCACTTTGTTCACGTTTTGACCTCCCGGGCCGCCGGAGCGGGCAAACTCAAATTTCAAATCCCTTTCCGGAATTTCCAGTTTCGATTCTTCTATTTTCGGCAAATCAGGAACTACTTCGACTAAAGCAAATGACGTGTGCCGCAATTTTTTTGCCGAAAACGGCGAGGTGCGCACAAGGCGGTGCACGCCCGACTCATTTTTAAGATAGCCATAGACATAATCTCCTTTTATTTCCATTGCTCTTGAGCGCAGGGTGTCGTCAAGCACGCCAACCTGCCACTTGTTATTTTTCGCATAAGCAGCGTACATTTCGAAAAGCATTTTTGCCCAATCTTCGGCATCGTCGCCTCCTGCTCCCGGATAAACCGAAACAACCGCGGATTGTTTGTCGTAGGGTCCGCTAAAAAGCATTTTCAACTCCAGCTCGCGGAACCCCTTTTTTGTTTCAAAAAATCTGTTTTCGTCAAAGCTACTTTTAAGGGCAGCGACAGAGTCTTCTATTTTTTTATATTTTGCGAGCAAGTCGTTAAGCTCTCCCAGGCGCTTTATTTTTTTATCGGCATCTTCTCGATTCGACCAAAACCCCGGCAAAGAAATTTTGCTTTCTATGTCCTTAGCCTCCCTTTCTTTAGTAGCAACGTCAAAGCCGGCCCGACAATTGCCGGGCCTCGATTTCCAGTTCGTTTAGTTCTTTTTGATAATCCATTGATTTCCTAATTTTTCTTTATTTTGTTTTTTGAATCGAAGATTTATTCTGGTCAGTTCGTCTATCACGTTTTCTGAAACATGTGACGGTTGCTGTTTTTTTACAAGCGCGCGCATCTTTTTGAATTCCTCGCTCGGAGCACGACCTTCTTGTTCAAGGCTTTCTCTGTTTCGAAAGTATCCGGCTTCGTCAATAATATTTCCATCTTCGTCCACGCGCCATCCTTCGGGAAGACTTCCAGGAACGCCCTCTTCGTTGATAATCGATCTTGTAAGATGTTCTCTGCCTTTTTTGATCACGCTACGGGTAAATCATAACACAGATTTTATAATTGAGCCACCCCCGGGACTTGAACCCGGAACCTCTGCTTTACGAAAGCATTGCTCTGCCGTTGAGCTAGGGTGGCACAGGTAGACCCTTTTAGAAGTCGCGCTATTCCACGACAACCGTCCCGTAATAGCTGGCACTTAAATGGTCATGATAATTCCAGGCGCCAGTTTTGTCGAATTTGAACGACCACTCGCTACCAGGGGCAACCTCTTTACAGGCATCGAATGGCGTCTTCGCGCCATTTTTGCAATGTTCGGAAAGCGTTGTTCCGTCATAGACCGCGTGTGCTGGGTGTATAGCCGAGGCCGGCCAGAAAGATCGCGGGCTTTTATTTTTGAACACAACAATATCACCTGCTTTAATGTTTATCTTCGACGGCGAGAATCCGCTGTCAGTATATGTTATTTCTTTGCCGATCTCTGGCGGCACGCTGTTTCTTTCTGTTGCAGCGGTATCGGACGCTGTTTCTGGGGCAACGGCTTTTCTCACTCCTCGACCGAATAATATTTGGCTCAAAACGGCAAGAAGCAGAGCTCCGACAAGCACAACAACCGCAAAGACAATCAACTTTTTACCCATTTTTAAATTCTACCATAAAACAAGGATAGAACAACGACGTTTTTAAATTAAAAACCTGCCGCTTCGATAGCCTTTTTAATTTTTCCAGAAAGTACAAATAGCAAAAAAGCGGCAAACCCGGCCATAGCTGCACTGAAATAGAATGTTGACTGCGGGCCGAACCTGTCCCACAAAATTCCGGCCAAAAAACTTGCTCCAAGACTTGCTACGCCCACGCTCGTGCCATAAATGCCGAAAGCCCTGCCACGGTGGTCTGCGGGTACGATGTCAGACAAAAATGCTCTAGACACGCCCTCGCTCGTTGCATAATAAATTCCGTAAAAAGCATAAAGCGGCCAAATAAATACTGTTTCCTTGGCGAAAGCAAATCCTAAATAAACCAGAGCATAAGCACACCAACCCATGACTAGCGTCGGCATGCGACCGATTTTATCCGAAAGAGATCCCAGAGGAACCGCTGCCAGGGCGTAGACAAGATTGAAAATTGCTATTACCAACGGTATCGTTTCAACCGCTAGGCCGAGATTCCTTGCGCGTAGAATAAGAAAGGCATCCGAAGAGTTTCCCAAAGCGAATACGAGCGCTACGGCAAGAAAAAGATAGAAACTCTTTGGCATTCCGTTGGTATTTGCTGCCGCAGGCGGTTTCGATTCTTTCACCTCTTTTTCATAGACCTCTTTGATTTTGGTAAAAATTAAAATCAGGGTAATAACAAGCGGCAGAGCCGTAAAAAGCAATATTTGTTTATAAAGACGCCCGCCATCTTTCAGAAAATTAAGCAGTAAGAAAAGAATAAGCGGCCCGGCGACGGATCCCAGCGTATCGAGCATTCTCGCTATGCCAAAACTTTTCCCCCTCGTTTCTTTCTTTGCTGAACCCGCGACGAGAACGTCTTTTGGCGGATCTTTGATCCCTTTTCCTGCGCCATCCAAAAGCCGCAAGCCGAGTATTCCCGCTCCGGAATAAACAAAGGCAAGAAGCGGCCGGCTTAACATCGAAAGGAAGTATCCGGCAAAAACAATCGGTCTTTGCTTTTTGAACTTATCGGAAAAAAATCCGGCGATAATTTTAAAAATATTTACGCTCGCAGCAACGATTCCCTCGGCAACGCCAACGAACGATTTGGAAAATCCCAAAACGTCCGTAAGATAAACCGGCAAGATCGGAGAAAAAACATCCTGACTGATGCCGCCAAAAAAACTTAAAAGGCCGACAAAAAATACGTTTCTGTTCCCTGGCCTACTGTTTTTGGTTATCATTGTTTTAAAACGCTCTGACACCAACAAAATTTTCACGATTCGAAGTTAATAATTTCTGAAAAAAGTAAACTATTGCCAAAGTTGCAAGTATGGCGAAAGAAAACAATTTTTCACAAGAAACGCCATAACACGTGGCAGACAAACGCCTACAACAGGTCTTTTTTCTTATCTTCGAATTCTTTTTTGTCTATCTCGCCTTTGGCATAACGATCCTTGAGAATATCCATGGCGGATTTTTTGCCTACGCTGCTACCGAATTGCTTGATAATCCATTTTGCAACGGCGAAAATCGCAACTGCAACGATTACCCACCAAAGGATCATAAAGATCCAGCCTAAAAGGCTGAAACCGTGACCAAGGCCGTAATATCCAAAATCCATCATTTTATTATTTATTTTTATTTATCCGAACCAATTGTTCAACTTAGGAAACTTGGCGTAAATTGACAATTTCGAGCACAGATTATCCAATCCCCAGGTGCGTCCAGCACGCACGGAAGCAAGAACCAAAAGCGACGCAGCGTAAACTATGTGTTCGTCTACTATAAATGAATAAGGATTAGGATGGGGAAAATCGAGAATCGGGAAATAGTAGAGAAGCATCAATATGGCGCCAAGTGTCGAGGATAATCTTACGCCAATTCCTAAAATAAGAGAAATTCCTAAAAGCGTCAGTCCCCATTCGTTCAAGAAATTAACGATCGGCAGTAAATTTGGACCGGCAAGCCATTGGTAAAATCCGGTAAACGTTTTTGCGTTTACAATATATCCGGCTGCGGAAAATTTTGGATCTATGATTTTTGTAATTCCGGCGTAGAGCATCATCCAACCAAGCGTGAAACGAAGAATAAATAAAACTGTTTTTTGTGATGTAGTCATTATTGCATTAAATTTGTTTCGCGACCTTTGGAGCGAACCATTCCAAGAAGCCAAACGGCTTTCGATTGTTCATGATTGTCGGTTATTTTTCTTGTTAGGCGGCGAGCCACCCGCCATCGACGTAAAAAGTGGCACCGGTGACATAGCTTGATTCCTCCGATGCCAAAAAGACAACCATCGCCGACACTTCTTCTGGCTTGCCGATTCTTTTCATTGGAACATCGGCGAGCATGGCATCCATAGCTTCCTTCGGCATTTGCGCGGCACCGACCATAGGCGTATCTATGGCTCCCGGGGCGATAACATTGACATTGATTCCCAAAGGCGCCCACTCGGCGGCCAAACTTTCACTCATGCCTATTATGCCGCCTTTGGACGCGGTGTAATGTGCCGCTCCGGCGAAACCGACTCCGACCCCTCCGGAGGCAATTGAAGCGATGTTTATGATCCTACCCCATTTATTTTTTGCCATTTCTTTTGCTGCTCGTTGGGCACAAAGAAACTGTCCCTTGAGATTTATATCGAGCATTTTATCCCAGTCCGACTCGCTCATTTCCAAAGCCGGTTTTGAGAAAAAAATTCCGGCATTGTTTACCAAAATATCCAAGCGTCCGAATTTCCTAATCACTTCGTCAAAAACGCGGTTAATCTCTTTGGGGTCCAAAACGTCCATTTTAAAGCAAGCGGCTTCTCCGCCGAGCTTTTTTATTTCCTGTCCTACTTTTTCGCACTCGTTTAAATCTATGTCCGTTACAACCGTTTTTGCCCCCTGTTTGGCCAGGGCAACGGCGTGTGCTCGTCCCATGCCGCGACGAGCGCCAGTGATTAAAGCGATTTTGTTTTTTAACTCGAACATCTATATTAATATTTGTTTTTTACCTCGACCTTTAAATAAACCGAGGCTGAAAAATTATTGCCACATCGCAACCACGATTTTTAGCGTGGCATCATGATCCGCGGCCTATTCACTCGTTTTACCATCGAAATGTTCTTCGTCGGTTATCGCCTCTTTTTTTGTGGCGTGAACGATGCCGTCGCGGTGGTTGGGCGGCGAGTAAATTGTATACAGTTTCATCGGCTCCTTAGCCGAGGTGTTGATTATGTTGTGTTTTGTTCCAGCCGGAACAACAACCGCAAAACCGTCCCTGATTTCATGCTCAATGCCATCGAGGATGGCTTTTCCTTGCCCGGCTTCGCATCTGATAAACTGGTCGAGTTGGTGAATTTCTTCGCCGATTTCTTCTTTTGGCGCAAGACTCATTACGACAAGCTGGATATTTTTCGCGGTATAGAGAACCCTGCGGAAGTTTTTGTTTTCCAAAGATTTTTTTTCAACGTTGTCTGTGTATCCCTTCATATCATTTATTGTACTCTTTTGCCCGTTTTCGCTTACTCTTTAGCTTTAAAAATAAAAACAGCGAAGGATTCGACTAATATTCGTATGATCACGGTTTAAGAAACGGTTTTTATAAAAAATAAAAACCAGCGGGCCATAATAGCCGCTGGTTATAGGTGATTGACCCTGACGGTGAAGAGAAGCCATACGGTCGAACTCTTTGATATTTTGTATTCACGCACGTCGCGCGAATGTTCAATTATTTCAAATCCATTGCCTTGTAATAATGCAAGAAATTCTTCTTCGGCATAGAAGGAGAAGAGGCGTTCGTCGCCATCATAAGGACCACGAACTATTATTTCGCCATCGCCCTCTTTCATCGCCAAGAAACCAACCCCACCCGGACGCGTTACGCGTTTAATTTCTTGCAACGCAAGCGCAGCATTAATCTTTGGGATGTGTAAGAGAGAAGCAACGGCCCAAAAGCCGCCGAAATGCCGCGATGGATACTCCAAGGAATATACATTGCCTTTAACGAAACTAGCCGTGGGAACAAGTTTTCTTGCTTCCGCCAGCATCTCATCAGAGATATCTACTCCAACATAATCATAGCCAGATTCTATGAAAAGAATCGCATCCCTTCCGCTGCCACATCCAACATCAATCACTTTACCTGTTGGAAGCACTTGATGAAATTTTTTAAACTCTGGCAGCCAGAAGTCTGGGTTGGCATGCGCCTTGCCGCGAACAGCAGCAATCTTCCTGTACGAATCAAGCGTTTTTTGTTCCTCTGGCGAAAGAAATTGAAATAGTCGCCGATACTCAACAACTCTTCCGTCAGATTTTGCTCTTTGAATACCAAGCCGCATCCCATTCGATACGCCGTAGTCCGTATACACGACTGTTGTTTCCGCTGCACAACCCCATGTCAATCCCGCCGAAATGCCAAGATCCCGCTCTTCTTGAATATTATCTTTCAAGACGTTCGGCTGTGTATACAAGAGATGGCTCGCGATAGGAGCTTCTCCGCGCAACAGACAATCTCGAAGGCATAGCCGAGCGTACGCAATATTTCGCTCAACATCCCCGGCAAACGGGCTTTCAACAATTACACGCTTCATCGGTTTGCCGCCAGTCTTTATTGGAACGAACTGAAATCAGAATAGCACCACGAGGATAATTTAATCAAGGTTTGATGATAAGGGCTTTGATATCGGTTTCTCCTGTCTGGCGGTGTCTGTTTGAAAATATCCGAACGGAACTTACTAGGTCCCGCCTGCCTTGAAACTTCGGCTGGCAGGTCGGCGGGCGGAAGGGATGGGAGTCGCCCGCGACTCAAATTTTTGCCGTCGCAAAAATTTGGTCTGGGCACCGCCTCACAAAATTTTTCTGTTGAAAAATTTAGCTCTGGCGTTCGACCCCCGCATTGAATCTGCGG
>CAYXSS010000019.1:0-16630 GCA_964467765.1 uncultured Candidatus Saccharibacteria bacterium | reverse complement strand
ACCAACAAAGCCGTTTTCCAAAATGTGCCCATTTCGAACACTCAAACCGTGGCTAGTACGACATTCGTTGATTTCCAAAGCCCGATCGTCTTAAGCGTAGACAGCGATGGGAACGGCATTGCCGATCTATCGCTCCAGCCAACCGCCGTCCTCTCCGGCAGCCAGAGTGCTATTCTCTCGGGTAGTAAGAGCGCCGACATCACACCGCCAAGCAGATCACATTTGGAGCTACTCTTCCTGTGGCACCGCAGGAACACCGCCCGCCTCCACGGTTTCTTTGAATGCCGAGCGTAAGTCTTTGACAAACGGCTCGCGCAACAGAAGAAGGGTCAAGAAATAAACCGCTGCACCCATGCCAACGTTAGCAAAGATTCCTGCGCCGGTTTTTTTCAAAAGCCAGACCGCAAGGCCCATGACAAGCGAGGCCAATGAAATTTTTTTGAGGTTTGGAGAAAAATTTCCGGCAGCCGACGATATTTTCCTCCAGAAATAAACGGCGATAATCGTCTGCGTGATAAGCGTGGCCATGGCCGAGCCCGGTCCGCCGTATTTAGGGATGAAAAGCACGTCAAAGACGGCGTTGCTTATAAAAGCGATAAGCGACGACCAAAAGAAAGTTTTTTGCTGGTCATGCGATATGAGCGCATAGTTCAACATAACCACGGCAAAGTTTGGGAAAAGCATTAACAGTAAAATTTGGAACGTTGGCGTAGAAGGGATATATTGCGAGCCATAGAGAAGAACCATGATTTCTTTGGCCAGTATGATTCCGCCTACGGTTGTAGGGAAAATAATAAGCGAGGAAAACTGCATTATTTTTTTGAGGGCGGCGGCAAACCTTTCTTTGCTTTCTTTGACTAATTTCGCGGTTATAGGGAAAGCCGCCACAGGAAGGATACCGATTGCGGCATAAATAATGGAGATCGGCCGCTGGGCCGCGCCGTAAAATCCTATTTCTTCCGCCGTGCGCCACCACCCCAACAGAAGCGTATCAGTATTTATCATCATTGTTCCCAAAATTCCGGAAAAGGCGAGCGGTATGCCGATTTTTAAAAACTCTACAATTACCGGCATGGAAAAACTCCGGAAAATTTTAAGGAAGTGTTCGCGAAAATAATAAGCTCCAGCCAAAAATCCTATTGCCGACCCGATGCTGTAGCCGGCGGTCAAATAAAGAGCGTTCGGTTTAAGGCGCACGAAGATCAGGCCGAATGCAAGTATGGCGATATTCGTGACGGCATTGATTGCGGCCTCCAGCTCCATCTTTTGATAAGAGCGCACGGCGGAAATGGTGAATTCGCGCATGGCATCGGCAAAAACAATGATTGCGGCAAACGGCAAAATTGCTTCTATGCCGGGAAATTTACTGAAGAACGGCGCTACGAAAAGGATGAGGAGCAGGGCGAAAAAAAGCAGGACGAATTTTAAAATAATTGCGTTCGAGAAATAAGAAGAAAAGTTTTCCGGCTGTTGAGAAGCCTTTTTAATGAAAGCCGTGCCTATGCCCAAGTCGCCCAAAATACTGAAGACCGCCGCCAAACTTACCGCATATGAAAAAAGACCGTATTCGCCGGCGCCGATTGCCCGAGCCGCGTAAATTACTATGACGGCCCTGATGATTCGTCCGCCGATTTGTCCGGCAAAAATCCAGAAAGTATTTTTGGCGACAATTTGCTTGGCGTTCAAATTTTTAAACAAGAAATCGAATATTTTTTTCATAGTTTTTAAAGAGACACGCGAAGCCATCTTTCGATTATACGATATATTAATTGTTATTGCAGATTGTTGCCGCGGATGATAAAGTTATCTACAATCGCGATGAGGCGAAAAAAAATTTTTATTGCCGGCGAACACGGTCTTCTTGGCCGGGCTCTTGCCGAAAAACTTTTAGGCCGTAAACTGCCGGCCGGTCCGGCACCCCGCGAAAGAAAAGATTTAACGGTTCTTGAAAATTGTTTGCGCCTTACAAAAGGTGCCGACCTCGTGATAAATGCCGCGGGAATTATTTCTTCGAGAAAGGACCAGATTAAGCGCCCGGGGCAGATTTTTTACACCAACAATTTAATCAACCTTCAGCTTTTGGAAGCTTGCCGTCGCAACAGCATAAAAAATTTTATTGCCTTCGGTTCGATCACGGCCTATCCTACCGTAGCCAAAGGAAAATTAAAAGAAGAAATGCTTTTTTCCGGACTTGCCCCCAAAATTAACGGCAACTTCGGATTTTACGGCCTCTCGAGCTGGCTTATTCCTTACGCTGCCCTTTCTTACAGTTTGGAGTGCGGCATAAAATCGAGAATAATCGTTTTTCCCAACCTTTACGGCCCCGGAGATAAGTTTTATGACCCTATCCCGCCTTTGGTTGCCAACATGATTAAGGATTTGTCTCTGGCACGTAAGGAAGGAAGACGAGAATTTTATGGCGGCAACAACAAAAACCACGTTATGGATTTGCTCTACATTGAAGACGCCGCCGATTTCGTTTCTCGGGTGATAAAAAGACCGGGCAAGGAAAATTTTCTTTGTCTCAACGCCGGCTCCGGCCGAGCGGTGACGATAGGAGATGTTTGTGCGGCCGCAGCGGATGCGGCTGGTTTTAAAGGAAAAATTGTTTGGGAAAATGGATTGTCGGTATCACGCAAGGTTCTCGACAATGCGCTGGCGAAGAAATTATACAATTGGAAGCCAAAAGTTAATCTTAAAGAAGGCGTCAAAAAGACGGTTGCGTGGTATAAAAAGAACTATGAAAACACGACCAAAAATTAAAATATCTGTCGGATCGCTTAAAATCGGTTCCTATGCCAAACGGCTTATTAAAAAGACGCTCGACAGGAATCGCCTTACTTACGGTCCGCTGACGATTGAGTTTGAAAACAGGTTTGCCCGGATGCACGGCGCGCGCTACGGTCTTTTTACCGTTAGCGGCACCTCCGCCTTACAAGTTGCGCTCCATGCCTTAAAAAGCATCCATGGCTGGAGGGACGGGGACGAAGTAATCGTTCCGGCCGTGACTTTCATTGCCACCTCGAATATCGTGCTCGAAAACAACATGAGGCCGGTGTTTGTTGACATCGACCCCGTAACTTATAACATTGACGCCGATTTGATTGAGAAAAAAATTACGAAGCGTACGCGCGCGATTATCCCGGTTCATCTTTTCGGCCGACCGGCTAACATGGAAAAAATTGTTTCAATTGCTCGCCGCCACGGTCTTAAGGTTATATCCGATTCCTGCGAGACGATGTTCGTAAATCATAAAAGCAGGCCGTTGGGCCGGTGGGGCGACATAGTTTGTTTTTCGACATACGCTGCGCATCTTTTGGTAACCGGGGTTGGCGGACTGGCTATAACAAACAACCCCCGCTATGCAACAAAAATGAGAAGCTTGATGAACCACGGACGCGACACGATTTACTACTACATAGATCAAGACGATAAAGCGAAATCAAAAAAAGCGCTTTTCAGATTGGTTGACAGAAGATTTTCTTTCGTTGATGTCGGCTACAGCTACCGCTTAACGGAGTTGGAAGCGGCCGTTGGCCTGGAGGGTTTGCGAGGATTGAAGAAAAACGTTTTAATGCGCCGTGCCAACGCGCGCCATCTCGCCCAAAAACTTTCTTCTTTCGAGAAATATTTACAATTGCCGATCACGGGAGACGATGAATCATCCCACATGATGTTTCCTGTTGTCATCAAAAAAGGCATGAATATAAAAAGGCGCGAGCTTATCGAATTTTTGGAGACGCATGGGATAGAGACGAGATACGCCATGCCGCTTTTGAATCAGCCGGTGTATAAAAAATTGTTCGGCAATATCGAGAATAAACATCCTGTGGCAAAATGGATCGATAGCAACGGATTCTATATCGGCTGCCATCAATATCTGTCGCAAAAGGATTTGGATTACATCGTAAAAGTTTTTGCATCGTTTTTCCGCAGATGAAAATCGGCCTGGTTACATTCGGAGTTACCGGGCGCGGCGGCACGCAGCGCCAGTTTCTTTCGCTTGCCAAAGAGCTCAAGCGCGTGGGTCACGACGTTGCTATTTACACGCTCGATTTCATACCGGAGCAAAGCTACGACGAACTGTTGGATGGTTTGCGAGTGGTTGTGGCGGAGAATCTGCGGGAAGATCCGCTTTATCTGCATTCGAAGCCGGCAGTGATGGGGCTTCTCGGCAAGACTGTCGCAAAATTGCGGAGGAAATCTTTTACCGCAGAAGCCTCACGGCGACTTGCGGAAAAAATCGATACTGATACGGAAGTTGTCAATACTCACGACGCCGATTCGTATAAAGTCGGTTACTTCTTCAAAAAAATCAATCCGGCGGCGAAAATTGTTTGGACGATGAATGATCCGCCGATTTCTTATCTGCCGAAAAATAATTTTTTGGAAGAAGTATTGCGCAGGATATTCAATTTTTTCGATCTTACCTACGAAAAGAGATTCATAAAAGCAGTCGACAGGATAGTTGTTCTCGATGAGCGAAACAGGAAAATGGCGGAAAATTTTTATCAGCGGCCGGCGGATATTGCGCGCAGCGGGCTGGAATTCGAAAAATTTTACGCCCCTGTGAAACAGAGAAATTTTAGAGACAGACCGGCGAAGCTTCTTGGGTTGGCTACACTTCTTTCTCCTCATCGGAGATTTGAAGACATAATCCGCGCTACGGATATTTTAAGAAAGAAAAGAAGGTCGATTTCTGTTACGCTTCTAAACCGCGGATCGAGCATGAGCGCGCAGGCGCTGGAGTTAAAAGCGCTGATTAAAAGTTTAGATCTCGAAGAAATTATAGATTTTATATTTACCGAGGCGGGCATAAGCGATGTCGAACTGAAACGGGCTTATGCGGAGCACGACATATTTATATTTCCAAACCATATGCAAACCTGGGGTCTTTCTGTTTTCGAAGCCATGGCCGCCGGTCTTGCCGTTGTGGTATCGCGTACATCCGGGGCTTCGGATGTGCTTGTAGACGGAAAGACGGCTTTTTTGGTTGACCCGCTTCGGCCGGACCAGATTGCCGACAAAGTTGAAATTCTTATTGACTCCCCGGGGTTATATAAAACGATTGCAGAAAACGGCCAAAAATTCGTCAAAGAAAATATTTCTTGGGAAAAGTACGCAAGCTCGATGCTTGATATATTTCGGGATTAATTTGCCGTTTTTAGCTGTTTGGTTTGTTTTGGTTGATAAAGGCAGAAATTCGTGGAACATTCGATCGGCTTCAGATTTCTGCTCTCGATAAATTTTTGTACCCGCGAAGCAAATGATGCGTAAAAATATAAAGAATTTTCGTCGCGATGTGCCCCGTCGAGTGCTCGTTTTATTGGTGTAATTCTCTTCGCTATTTCCATGCCGGTTGCCACGGAGAAGCTTACCGCTGCGGTGTTTTGGCGAAAGTCGCTGGCTAGCAGTTTTTGCAAGATGGGAGGCGATGGATTTCTCCTTAATAATCCCTCCGGACGCTGCAGAAGAAGATAATTATCGTTCGGGCATGGCGGTTTATCTATTTGACGAGGAAGAAGATAAAATATCAGATTGCGATCCGCCTCTGCGCATATTGCTTTTTCTTTCGGAACCAAAGTGTTCACGCGTTTGGCGAGAACGAAATCATCTGGCGCAAACCATGCGTACGAGAAAAGACTTGATGTGTAAAAAAAAGAACTGCCGACAAAAATTGCGAATGTTGTGCCAAGAATCCAGCGCCTTTTTATATGTCCAATTCCCCATGCCGAAAGCAGGCCCATAAATGGCACAAAGTACAATCCCGACATGGCGTGCGCGGTTACCGTCGGATAAAAAAATATGTACGTGAATAGTCCTGGTATTGCGAGGAGCATTAGTGGCGCAGCTTGCGCCGCATTTTTGAAGCGATCACGAAAGTAAACCACTAATCCGATTACGGCAATAATTATCCCAATATCCGTGAAGCCCCTGGCATCAAAAGCCAACCTCCAAAACAAAAAAATTAAAAAAATAAAAGGACTTAGCGTTTTAACTTGTTTATTCAGATAGAGATCGCGCCAAAACGTTATTGGACTGAGAGTGGTGATAGTCCATATTTGAATTGCCGTTATTCCTACTGCGACAGCCGAGGATACGGCAATACATAAAAGCACAAGTTTGCGTTTCGGATAATCTTTTTTTAGAGCGACATAGCCCAAGGCTGCTCCGGCGGCAAAGAAAAATGGCCAGTCCGTAAGCGCGCCTAAGAGTGTTGCCGCGCATACTCCTACCAAATATTTCTTTTTTTGTTCTTGCTCAAAAAGCACAAGAGCGAGATAGAGGGAAAGAATAAAGAAAACGACAATCGGTTCGTGCGTCATCAGCCGCCCGTAATATATGCTCGTGGGGAATAGTGCGTAAAGCAGAGAGCTTAATGCCGTAAGCCATGGCGTTCTAAACAGCCGTTCAATCAAAAACCAGAAAACGATGAGAGACAAAATGGAAAATAATATTGGCACGAGACGCGTTTGCCATTCGCCAATCCCGAAAATTTTATAAGACAGTGCAAGCGGGGCAATAAGAAAATTCGGATGGTTCAAATAAAAAGATTGTATTCCCTGGACATATTTTGTTCCTCCTTCGACGGTGAGCTGTGCGAATTTCAGATTGACTGGGCCGAAGTACAGCCAATTTGCCGCAGATATTCCGTTCATGCCGTCGAGCTGTTCCGTGTCTCCTATAAAAGGCTCCGTAATTTGATAGGAAAGAAGCGCGGCATAGAGCAAAACAATGCCGATTAAAAAAACTCGCCGCCGCTGATTTAAAAATTGATTCAGAAATTCTGTCCAGTTCATGAAATAATAATACTTTCAATTTGGCCGGTCGCCAAATTCAAACTATTTTTTTGTAGAATTTTGTGTTATAGTGGCAGGATATGGAGAAAATTATTGCTTGCCGAGTGTGCCAACAAGGCAGACCGGAAAAATTTTTCGATCTTGGAAAGCAGCCGCTTGCCAACTCTTTACTTTCCAGTCCGGACGAGCCGGAAAATTTTTATTCTTTGTCTTTGAGTCGGTGTCCCCGGTGCAGCTTGGTCCAATTGAACGAAACCGTGGATCCAAAAATATTGTTTTCGGAATATGTTTGGGTAACCGGAACCTCAAAGACGGCAAACGAATTTGCCGTAAAGTTTTCCGAAGAGCTTTTAAAGAGGGGCGGTGGAGCGCATGGCTACGTTTTGGAATTGGCCTCGAACGACGGCACTTTTTTGAAGCCCTTTGTATCTCGAGGAATGGAAGTTTTAGGAATTGATCCTGCGGAAAACATTGCTCGAATAGCGGAAGCTTCCGGCATCCCGACCAGGGCGGTTTTTTGGGGAAAAGAAGAGGCCGAGAGATTGCTTAAAGAACGGGGCCCGGCACAAATTGTTTTCGCAAGGAACGTTTTGCCGCATGTGGCCAATACCAGAGATTTTGTCGAGGGAATAGCGCTTTCTCTTGCGGAGGACGGTTTGGCCGCGATTGAAGCGCACTACGCCAAAATTATTTTGGAAGAACTGCATTACGACTCCATTTATCACGAACATCTTTGCTATTTCACCCTGAAAAGTCTTGAGCGGCTTTTAAACGACTTCGGCCTCTACGTTTTTGATATGATTCGGAGTCCGATAAGCGGAGGTTCGATTGTTTTATATATCAGAAAAAAGAGGCAAAAGGAAAGTACGGAGTTGCAAACCCATCGAAACGGGGAATTTGTCGGAAAAACGAACGAACTTGGAAGCTGGCAGGATTTTGCCAAGAAATCTTTTGAACACAAGAAGGCGCTCGTCGGCATTCTTAAAGAATCTAAAAAAAGGGGAAAAATTATCGGCTGGGGAGCATCGGCGCGAAGCTCGACGCTTCTCAATTTTTGCGGCATAGGTACGGATCTTGTCGAGGCGGTTGTCGATTTAAATCCCCTAAAACAGGGAAAGTTCGCTGCCGGAACGCACATTCCAATTGTAACCCCGGAAAAGGCGCTCTCTTTGAATCCGGAGGCGGTTTTTATCATGGCCTGGAATTTCAAGGACGAGATAATGGATGCTTTGCGGCAGAAATATAATTATAAAGGGAGATGTGTCGTGCCGTTGCCGAAAGAGCCGCAAATTTTAACCATATAAACCGTGAAATTCAAGGAATTAAGTATCGAAGGTGTTTTTGAGATAGATCTCGAACCGAAGGAGGACGAGCGTGGCTATTTTGTTCGCACCTACGACGAAGAAATTTTTAGAAAACTTATTTTGCCGATTAATTGGCCCGAGGAAAGCGAATCTTTTTCGCGACGCAAGGGCACGGTGAGGGGATTACACTTCCAGCATCCGCCGCGCGCGGAGGCGAAAATGGTAAGAGCTTTAAACGGAGAGGCATTTTTCGCTTTTGTGGATTTGCGCAAAAAATTCACGAGCTTCGGCAAATGGGGAAGCGTAACATTGTCCTCCGAGAAGAAAAACGCAATTTTTGTTCCAAGGGGATTTGCCTTGGGCATGTGTTCGCTTACGGATAACTTCCGCATGCACTATAAGATGGATAATGTCTATGACCATACGAAGGCCGACGCTATCCGCTGGAACGATCCCAGTCTTGCTATCAATTGGCCAATCGAAAGACCATCAATTATTTCGGAAAAAGACGAAAAGGCAAAAAGTTTCAGAGAATTCATGGATTTATACGGCGGATTTTAAATCAATTTTCCTTGACGTGGCGGTGCCCTTTTCTGTATATTGACGAAGATGGCAAGGAACAAGAAAAAAATAGGTATTGTTGGACTGGGCTACGTCGGAGGCGCCGCAAAGCACTGGTTTGAGAGCAAAAAGGACGAAATCGATCTTTTTTTATACGACAAATATAAGAAAATCGGTTCGCCGGAAGAGGTGAACGGCGCCGATGTTGTTTTCGTCGCCGTGCCCACGCCATTTAAAACCGGAAGTGGTTATGATGGCTCGGCCGTTGAGGAATCGGTTCGCAATATTAATAACGGAAAGACGATTGTCATCAAATCAACTGTTCTTCCTGGAACCACAGATGGTCTGCAAAAAAAATATCCGCAAAAGAAAATTTTATTCAATCCAGAATTTTTACGCGCGAAAAGCGCCGTTGCAGATTTTATAAATCCCGACCGGCAAATTTTGGGCGTTACCTACGCGAGCCGCGGCGAAGCGGAATCTGTTTTTGCGCTACTACCCGAGGCGTCGCATAAACGGATACTTCCCGCGACGGAGGCGGAGATGGTGAAATATTTCGGCAATCTTTTTTTGAGCACCAAGGTAATCTTCGCCAACCAGATATACGATTTATGCGCCAAGCTCGGCGCGGATTACAACGCGGTCAAAGATTGTGCCGCTCTCGACCCGCGCATAGGAGAGAGCCATCTCGATGTTTCAGATAGCGGTTATCGAGGCTATGGCGGCGGATGTTTTCCCAAAGACATGAAAGCGTTCATTCGGTTTGCCAAGGCAAACGGGGTGCCGCTAAAACTTTTCGAAGCGGCGGAGGAAATCAACAAAGAATTGAACGGCGACAGGTGGTGTGATTGATATAGTATGGCGATTTATGGGGGTGACTGGTATTCGTTTTGACCGTGCAAGCCTTCTCTTGCTATCATCGAAACAATTCTTATGGAGAACGAAAAAAAAGAAACGATATTTATAACAGGTGTTGCCGGGTTTTTAGGCAGTCATTTGGCCGAGAATTTTTTAAGTAAAGGGTACCGCGTTGTTGGTTGCGACAATCTCATCGGCGGCTATTTGGACAACGTCCCTCCGGGTGTCGAGTTCTATACATACGACTGCGCCGACCGGGAAGCCATGCGCAAAATCATGCGTGGCGCAGATATCGTTTATCATTGCGCCGCCACTGCTTATGAGGGCTTGAGCGTTTTTTCTCCTCATCTTGTAACCCGCAATATTTACGACATCACTGTTTCCGTTTTGAGCGCCGCCATCGCCAACAAAATAAAACGTTTCGTTTTTTGCTCGAGCATGGCTCGCTACGGAACGCAGGACAAAGTCCCTTTCACGGAAGACATGGATCCTAAGCCGCAAGATCCCTATGGTATAGCCAAGTACGCAGCGGAGCTTGCTATAAGGAACCTTTGCGAAACGCACGGCATAGAATACGTCATCGCCGTGCCGCACAACATCATCGGTCCGCGGCAAAAATATGACGATCCCTACAGGAATGTCGCTTCGATCATGATCAATTTGATGCTGCAGAACCGCCAGCCGATAATTTACGGCGACGGCACGCAGAAGCGCTGTTTCTCTTTTGTTGGCGACGTTGTCGCTCCTCTCGAGAAACTTGGTTTTCAGGAAAACGTAGTCGGCCACGTGATTAACGTCGGTCCGGACGAAGAATTTATTACGATTAACGGTCTTGCGGGCACAATCGCCAAACTTCTCAATTTCGACCTGAAACCGATTTATATGCCAGGCAGGCCGCAGGAGGTAAAACTAGCAACTTGCAGCGCCGACAAAGCGCGCACCATGCTCGGGTATAAAACGACAACCACGCTCGAGGATGGTTTGCGCGAGAAAATAAAATATATCAAAGCACGAGGCACTAAGCCTTTCCGCTATCACCTTGATCTAGAAATCATAAACCACCTTACGCCAAAAACATGGAAGGACAGGCTATTTTAACCGATGTATCGCAACAGGAGAGTTAGTGTTATTTTTCCCGTTTATAACGAAGAGGAAAACATCAGAAACGCCATTGATGAATTTTTGGGACAGCCGTTTGTCGACGAAGTTGTGGCCGTCGACAATAATTCTACCGACAAAAGCGCCGACGAGATCAAAAAAACCAGGGCAAAATATATTCACGAACCGATCCGCGGCTATGGGGCGGCCTTGCGCCGCGGTATGAGCGAAGCAGCGGGAGATATCCTCGTGACCTGCGAGCCCGACGGAACTTTCCTGCCGAGCGACATAGAAAAAATTCTTATTTATGGACAGGATTTTGACGTCGTTTTCGGAACGCGCACGTCGCGTTCGCAGGTTTGGTCGGGAGCCTACATGCCTTTTTCCGTGCGCATGGGCAATTGGGTGGTGGCCAAACTTCTTGAATATCTTTTTAACGGTCCATCGCTTACCGACGTGGGATGTACCTACAAGCTGATTCACCGCTTGCCCTACGAAAAAATAAAAAAAGGATTTACCGTGGACGGACAATATTTTTCACCGGAGTTTATGATCCGTGTTTTGCGGGGAGGATTGCGGTCCGTGGAAATTCCCGTGCAATACGGCCCGCGCATCGGCACTTCGAAAATCACCGGATCCTGGTGGCGAGCGGTCAGGCTCGGCGCACGCATGGTTTTGTTTATTTTGAAAGAAAGACTGACAAAAAGAAGCTGATTGGCGCTTTATCAACTTGGCGAGTGTCCGGGCCCCGGCTTAATCTGACCGGGAGCGAGTTTTGGACGATCACTTTTCCGCAACGACGAGCATCTGGCCGGCGAAAGGCTTGATTGGCGAGAAAAGATAGAGTTTTACCAAAAGCGGATGGGCGGGAAACCGCGAACGGAAGCTGTAAGGCAAAAACCGAGGACGGACACCTTTCAATTTGAAATCGTGCGCTTGCACGAGATCAGAGAGCGAAACATGCGTAAAAATTTGCTTGTGCGTGAAATCGTCGAAATAGTCGCGGAAGGCAAAAGAAAAATTCGGTTGAAGAAGTATAAGCTTGCCGTCCGGCTTGAGTACGCGGCGGGACTCGTCGAGAACCATGCCCACCTCTCCGCGCTCCAGGTGTTCTAAAAGATTGCTCGCGAAAACGATGTCGAAAAAATTTTTTTCAAAACGGGAGAGATTCGTGCAGTTTTGCACGAAAGCGTTAACGCCTTTTTGTGCCGACTGCAGAATTATATCGTTAGCGTCGATCGCGTAACGCTCGTTGGATTTGATGTTATTGATAAATCCGCACCACCCTGCTCCGAGATCCAAAACCCGTTCCGCTTTCGGAAAATATTTTTTCTGGAGGTAGTCGGCAATTATTTTCCAGGCGCGTTCGCGAGATGCAAGTGGGGCGCAGCGCAAACTGAAATAATTGCGATAATCTTCGCTCGCCATGAGAATTTTATATTTTAAACACTAAAAACGTGCCGAGGATTATAAAAACCATGCCTGCAACGCGCGCCACCGTTAGCGGTTCTTTAAGAAAAAAGATCGAGTTCAAAACAAGAAAGAGTATGACTAAACTCATCAGCGCTGGATAGCTTTTATTTAAAGGTTCTGCGCTTAAGACGCGAAGCCAGATGATTGCGCCGATGGCGTAAACGGTAAGACCTGCGAAAATCGCCGGCTGAAAGGCGACAGAGAAAAAATTTTTTAAAAGATAATCTGGCCGCAAACTTTCCACCGCCGTTTTTTTGAGCCCGAACTTGAAAAGACTGTTGCCCAAGACGGAAGCAAGAGCTACCAAAACAGTCAGAAAGAAATAAGAAAGATTCTCAAACATGGAATTACTATAACAATTTGACCCAACTTAAGCGAATAGCCGCGCGCCTGCTTAGCCGGGGCGAGAGGGTGTAAGAGACCGAGTTTCGTGCCGCGTCTTATCCATGATAAAATTTATGCTATGTCCAAAACTTTTGTGATTTATGCCTGGGCCGCGCTTTTGGCGGCAACATCTCTTGCTTTCGGATATTTCAGCTATCCGCCGGCAGGATACAACGACGGCTCGTGGTTTATAGCTCCCGCGATAAATTACACACTTACAGGAAAATTTGTTAATCCGATAGCTCTGGTTTCGAGTAACATAGCTGATCCTACCGGTGCTCATAGGGTTTTATACTATCCGCCGCTTTTTCCAATTTTTCTCCGTTTTTTTCTTTTTCCCAATCTTGGCATTTCTCTTCCCAATCAGGCATTTTTCGTTATCGCCGCCGTTAACGCAATTGTGATAATTTTATCCGCTTTTGTTTTGCGTCGCACAGCAGTCTGGCGCGAGAGAAATCTTAACTGGACAGATGTTTTTTTGATCAGCGCAGCTCTTTTCATCATCCTCCGCGCCTCCTGGAGCTTTGCTGGTCGGCCGGAAGTTTTAGTAAGGCTGTTTTTCACCGTTGGCGCAGCTTCTCTGTTGCTCTTGTGGCAAAGGCCAAATGTTTTAGCCATTATCCTCGGCGGCTTACTTGGGCTTATCGCCGCCGATCATGTCACGGCCACAATTCTTTTTTTCTCGCTTATTATTCTTGTTTTCGCCTGGCAGCACGAATTTCTGGCGAGTTTTAAGTATTTGCTTTTGGCGGCTTTTGCCGCCATTTCCTCTTTCGTTGCCGTGATGCAGCTTAGTCCGTTCGGAATAAAAGAGACAATCGTTGGGACCTATAGCCACGGCAAGGTGATGCTATCTCTCGTTCGTCCGTGGGAAGCGGTGCGCGCGCAATTTACGAATCCCAGCGTTGTTTTGCTCGTCATAGCCGCCGCCGCAGTTTCATTTTTCACCGCGCGAATTGTTTTACGCCGTTTTAGGGAACAAAAAAATAACTCCCCGTTTTTGGCGTTGTTTGCCGCGGGTATCGTTGTCGTTTACGCATTTTTCGCTTTTATTAACACAAGAAATTATTATATTACACCGTTTTTACTTGGCATTTTTGCGGTTTTGCTATATTGGCTGGACCACCTTTCTACCGAAAAATTTCCAAGATTCATAATTTTAATATTTTTTGCAGCCATGGCCGCTGCTTCTTTGAAACACTTTCTGCTTTTTCCTTATTTCCTCAAAGACGGCATGTCTCTTTCGGCCGCGCGCGAAAAATTCGCTTCTGTTGACGGCGAAAGCCGCCTGCCCGCGGTTCTTTACGGCACGCATGTCTGGGCCCTCTCGGAAAATTATGCGAAAATGTTTACCGGAAGCGAGGAAGAGGAAAAACTTTCCCGATATGTTTTGCTTAGAGAAGAATGGGAACACCCGAATTTACCCGACATAGAATCTTGCAGGCTTGCTAAAAATTTCTATTCCGGCCGCGTTCCTAAGCTTTTTGGCTTCCGCCTCGCCCCTGCCGTGCCGGGCTATAATTTTGCCATCTACGAGTGTGCCGGTTTGCCCGCGGGCAAGACAAATTTTTTCTGAAATGAAAATTGCAAAACGAAAAAAGAAAATAATTCCCGCCCCTGCCTATTTCGCACTTGACGAGCTTATTACGCGCGTTCTATGCGACACGGCTCCGGCCGGAAAAGTCGATGAGGCATATTTATTCGGCGAGACCGCCGACAACGAAGACTCTGTTTTGAAAGCAGGCGCCTTTCTTTACGGCATGGGGCCAGCGGAAAAAATCGCTATCTGTGAAGCTCCAAAGGGATACGGCTATCCGGGTTTCAAAAATTGGCAAGCGAAACTTATAAAACTAGGAATTCAGCCCCGAGACATTTTAGGAATTCCTCCGGCAAAAGATTTCCCTCCGTCCACCGACGCCGAGGCGCTGGGGCTTGTCCGTTATGCGAAAAGCAAAAATTGGAAAAGCATATACGTCGTTGCTCCGCCGCTGCACCAATTGCGCGCTTTTGTCTCCGCTGTAAGCGAGGCGGTCAGGCATTATCCGGCGCTGAAAATTTACAGTTTCCACGGTATTCCGCAAAAATGGGAAGACCACGTCGTCCATTCGCAGGGGATTTTGCGCGGTACGCGCAGCGAACTTTTGGCGAGCGAACTTGGACGCATCGAAAAATATTATAGAAAAGGCGACCTGATTTCTGCCGAAGACGTGCTTGAATATCTCGATCGACGCGATAAAAATAAAAAGCGCAATTGACAATTGTCAATTGCGCGCCAAGTTGCAATGTCTGCCGCCTAAAGGCAGCAGTCGGCATAAAATAGTTGGAACAAGATCGTTTGGGTCGCCCAGGAATCCAATAAGCCTAGCCAGTTTTTCCTGCAATGGAAGCACAACGCTGTCGTAAACCTCGCGGTGGGTTTTGCCGTATTCCGTTTGGAAAACGGAATTTAAAGCTTCGTATCTTCCGCCAGGCTCAAAATGAGGCAGAAGATCGTCGAACCTCTTTTTGTAGCCGACGATTTGGTCGTTCGATACGCAACAATCGGAATAAAAAACTATTTCTTGGGACAGAGTCGTTTCTTCGGAGAGGACTTGCTTTAGCCCATGATCTCCCGTTGCTGCGGCAAGGCTTACGACATTTTCGCAAAAGCCGATGTCCGAAAGAAATTTTTTGCTTTCTCGCTCCGATTTGCTTAGGGCTTCGTATTGATTTCCGCCCATCTCTTTTGCCGTCATAACGTTTTCCTGTTCGCGCCTCTTGTAAGCGTCGTGTACAAGTACCGCGACGGTAATGTCTTTCGGCCTCTTTTCTTTTAAAATACCGCCAAGCTCGCAGACAATGGCATTTGCGAGAACGGCTGTTGCCGCCTGATGCGCGACAACATTTGTCCAATGTCTCTTTAGCTCTCCGTCTTTATTCCACTCGAAATCGAAAAGTCCTCCGGCTTCCCAGGCGCGCAGAATTTTTGCCATCTCGGAATCTTCGATTTGCAAAAGGCTCAAGTAATACGAGGCTGTTTCCAGATATCGGCGGTAGTCGTCAAGACATTTCAGCGGATCCACTTATCCCCCTATTTAGCTATCAGCGTTCTGCAGGCATTGTATTATATTTTTCGGACAAAGTCAAGACGCGACTCTTGCAAAAATTTTAAGCATCGTGTATGCTTTAGGCAGTTGTTTTTGTTTCCGGAGTCGAATTGACATGTTTGCCATTGGTGTTGTAACAGAACGCAACAGGCAGCCCGAACCTCCCAAGCGCAAACCGAGCGAAGACTCGTATGCATTCGGCGTCACGGGAGAAATGATCTGCGCCGCGGTTATGGACGGCATTCCCGTTCTGCGCGATGCCGACGGAAAATATCCGGAGGAAAACGGCTCGATCGCGGCAATTTTGGCCGCGGAAACAATCCCGGCCTACTGTAATCATCTTTTCTGTCTGCCGAATGCAGATGTGCTCAGAGAAGGATTTTGGTTGGCGAACGAGAAAATCCGCGATGATAATTCCTTCTTTGGAGCGTACAAAAGAAAGGAGCAAAATTGGCCGGCGACCGTCGGCTGCGCGCTGTGGGCCGATGAATCGAGCGGCAAGGCGGTTTTCGGGTATATCGGTGACCCGCTTGCATTTCGCATCGGCAAAGACGGTTCGGTGGATCTCCTTACGGAAGACCAGCTGCGACATTTTGAGGACCACATCTACGCCGAACATAGAGACATGTTCCAAGATCCCGGCACGACGGCTTTCGTACGCGAACATCAGGACAAGAACGTGCGCAATGTTTGGGATGCCCGCTGCTGGTGCGGCCGGCCGTTGCGGGGTTGGGGAGCGCTTACAGGAGAGGATGAGGCAATGCGATTTGTCGTAACCGCAGAGATGGACATTTCTCCGGGAACGCGTATTATTCTTGCTTCCGACGCCATCGAAGCAATCGGCGCCGGCAACGCCAAGGAAAGGAAGGCATCCGATTACCGAGAAACATTTCTTGCTTTGACAAATCTGACCGTGCAAGAAACAGCGGAAGAGCTGCTTTCCCTTATCCGGAAAAACGAAAAGGAAAAGAATTACAAATCGGATGACGCTACGATTCTGGTTGTGGATTTTAAGTAGCTGATTATCGGCCCGTCGCGGAAGCGGCGGGTTTTTTCATTGGAAAAC
>CAYXSS010000018.1:10464-16757 GCA_964467765.1 uncultured Candidatus Saccharibacteria bacterium | reverse complement strand
CTCAAATTTTTGCCGTCGCAAAAATTTGGTCTGGGCACCGCCTCATCCCGATTTGCCGCTGCAAATCGGGACTCCGGCGTTCGATTCTCGTCGCTTCATTGAGTTCGACAAAAAGAACCAGACGATGCTGGTTCTTTTTGTCGGATGAGCGGGCGAGGAGAATCGAACTCCCGGCTCTTCCTTGGCAAGGAAGTGTATTACCACTATACTACGCCCGCTAATATTATTAGTTAGATACTACAACTCATACGCAAATTTTTCAATTTCTTTTATCCGAAGAAAAACTATGTGCTATGCTATAAGAAGAGTTTTAAACAAAAGGTGTACAATATGCCGCAACGGCGCCTGAGAGGATTTCTGGAATTATTTTCCGAAACCGGAACGGAGGGCGGTTATTGGGCATTTCAGGACGAAAGGTTCATCACGCCGAATAACCATCTCTACGTTTGCAGGAATTGCCACAAATTATGGGATAAAAATCGTAACCAGAACGGCCCGCCGGACACGTCGGCAGCCGGTTGCCAGCCGAAAGAGCATGAATTTGTCCTCAATCCGGAAAGTTTTTATTCCTACGAAGGGTTGGTCTATCTTCAAAATGGCGACCAATTAACCATCTTCGATAAGGGCGACGGCAAAACCGTCGTTTGGTCAGGCACGATCTCGCTTAAAGAATATGGTGTTTTCAAGGAAGACGCTTTCGGTTTTTGGATCCACGCCGACCAAAATGGAGTCCCAAGAGAAACATGGGCAAGGTGGTTTTTCCAAAGTTACCCAGCCGAACTTGTCCCTTCGGAAAGCAACGAGCTAGGCATGAAACTTCTATCCCGCAAATAGCGGGAATTTTGTTTGTTTATGAGTATTATTATAGCCGCACGGTATCCTCCCACGGCAAACCCGATTTACCAAAATGCCCGTAGGCTGCGGTTTCTAAATATATCGGCCGCAGCAAATTTAAGCACTCGATAATTGCGCGCGGGCGAAAGTCGAATTTTTTCGCCGCCAAATTGGAGAGGTCTCTCCCTTCTTCGTTGACGGCCTGGACCATGAGTGGCTCGGCACGGCCGATGGCATAAGCCACGGAAACCATACACCTTTTTGCATAGCCGTTTGCAACAAGATTTTTAGCCGCGAAGCGGCACATATAAGCCGCCGAACGGTCAACTTTTGTCGGGTCTTTGCCCGAAAAGCATCCCCCGCCATGCGGTATAAGACCGCAGTACGTATCAACCATAATTTTGCGGCCGGTAAGTCCGGTGTCTGCCGCAAATCCTCCGATTGCAAATTTGCCCGTGGGGTTTACAAGAATCTCAACCGGCAAAGTACCGGCTAGCGGATAGATCAAATTTTTAGAGATGTATTCGTGAAGATAGTTTTGACTGACATCTTCTTTGTGCTGCGCGCTGACCAAAATCGTCTTAAGTACGCCGTTTGCAAAAGTAACTTGCGATTTTCCATCCGGAAGCAACGGCGAGTTTTTGTCGCTTTTTCGCAAAAATTCCAGACCGCGCGAAAGATTGTGAACCAAAACAACGGCCGGAGGCAGGAATTCGGACGTCTCATCGGTCGCATAGCCGTACATAATCCCCTGGTCACCAGCGCCGCCCGCATTCACCCCCTGGGCAATATCCGGCGACTGTTTAATAATATTTATTAAAATTTTCAGATTGTCGACGTAACCGATATCGCGGTAAATCTTTCTTGCAATTGCCTCCGCGTCAAATTTGGCGTTTGTCGTCACTTCGCCGCCGACAACAAGCAGGCCGTGGGAACCAAAAGTTTCAACGGCAACCCTGCTTTTTGGGTCCTGACGCAGGCATTCGTCCAAAATTGCGTCAGAAATCTGGTCGCAAATTTTATCCGGATGGCCGGAGGTTACGGATTCGACGGTATATGTTTTTGGTAAATAAAACATGGAAGTTTATCGTTAAAACGCGACAGCTCCTTCCGCAAGGGAAAGAGCTTCTGCGTTTTAGCATTATCTTTCCCTCTTTTTCCTTAATTGCTAGACCAAGAACCAGGGGTTCTTTTTAAATTAATAGCGGCCTGCGCTTTCGGTATGCAAGAGGACTGGACTTGGCACCTGGCAAATAATTTTCACCTCACGCGAAAAATCTTGCTGGTTGCCGGCGGGTCAGAGGGCCAGATCCCTCGCCGCGCTCTTGATAACCCATTTACTTTTCTTGACCATTTTAGCAAAACGGCTCGGCGGAAAAAACTGGAAACTGTGGATAAGTTTCAAGAAATTATCGCGCCAGGCGGAACGTCTTTTTCGGCCAGTAAAACCACGGGGTTGCCGTTCACATCGTGCGCTGCCAGGAGCATTCCGTTGCTTTCCAGACCCATTAACTTGCGCGGCTCGAGATTGGCAACAATCGCCACTTCCTTGCCGACCAATTCTGCGGGAGCGTAAGACTTGCCTACGCCGGCAACAATTTGTCTTGGCGTCGGCAGCCCGGTTTCGTCTTTTTCTCCCAAATCAACTTCTAAACGCAAGAGTTTTTCGGAGCCGGGGACCGGCCCTGCCGAAGCTATTTTTCCAACGCGTAAATCAATTTTGCGGAAGTCATCTATTGTCATAATGCAACAAGGCCGATCGTTTTAAACGCCAAAACGCCGAACAGAACGCTTGCGAAAATGTCGGCAGCAAAAATTGCCGGTTGATACGCCACAACCTTTAATCCGAAAAAAAGATATAAAACTAAAACTGCCGAAAATATGAAAACTGTTGCAGAAAGCCAAGATTGCCAAGGGAAGAAGTCTCGAAGTTTAAACGTGCCGAGAACCGCAAGCGCCAAAATTAAAAATTCCCAGGATGGCAATGGCTGCCAGTTTAACAAGAAAACGGAAAAGAAAATCATCGGTATGATTTCCAATATCTCCAAAAACAGCGCGGATACCACCAAGGCGGCCAAAGCAAAATTTATCCAAATTCCGAAAACATATCCGAAAACAAGCTGTAAATATATTCCAACAAGCAAAATTAAAATGGCCGAAGCGAGTTTCATGGTTTTTTTAATTTTTTGATATTAAAACGGTTTGCACCCTCCCGAGGTCGTAGCTTAAATTAACGGTTGCTTCCTTGAAAAGATTATCGCCGGAAACGCTGATGTCCTTGACTTCCCCTATCGGAAAACCGTAGGGAAAATCCGGAGAGGCCGAATAAAAAACGTCTCCTTTCTGAATTTTTGCATCAAGCGGTATGAGTGTTATTTTCGGAGTAAGGCCGCCCTTAAAAAGAGCTTCGTAGGCATACGGGCCGATGCGCACCGGGGTCTGAAACCCGTAATCCAGAACCGTTTGCGCCAAAGACGTGTCTTCGAAAACCTTGGTGATTCTGCCAACGAGCACGCCATCGAAAACAACTGCGCGTTTTTCCGCTACGCCATCAACGCTTCCGGCGTTCAGCAAAAATTCGTTCTTGAAGTTCATGGGGTAGCGAGAGAAAATTATTCCGCGGATGTAGGAGGGGGGCTTGGTCGGCAACTGCGATTTGATGCTTTCCAGTTTTGCCAATTCTGCCTTGAGCACAATAATTTCAGCGTCTTTGTTTTCCGTAAATTCCGATTCCGGCCGGAGAAAAGCCTGGCGCATGCGCCAGGAAATCTGCGGCCCGAAAAAAAGCAAAACGGCGAAAAACGCCGCTAAAATTATCAAAACCCAACTTCGCTTGGACATTTAAAGGTTGATCGAAAGCGGCTTGGGCGGCGCATCGAGAAGATGTTTATGTCCGTCAAATTCCTCAACCATCTGCCCCAAACCGCGGGCGACGCAGGTCAGCGGATTTTCCACGACACGCACGGCAACGCCGGTTTCTTTGCCGATAAGCTGGTCTATTTGCCTTAATTGGGCGCCGCCGCCGCAGATAAAAATCCCCTGCCCCAAAATATCGCCAACGAGTTCGGGCGGAGTGGATTCGATGACGTCGCGGACCGCCTCTGTTATTGCTTGGAGAGACTTCGCAAGAGCGGTTCGAATGTGATTGTTTTTTATGCCAACCTCTCTGGGCAAGCCGCTTGTCACATCCCTGCCCCTAACCGGAGCTTCCAGTCTTTCATCCATCGGCAATGCGGAACCAACGGAAATTTTTGCGAACTCTGCCGTAGGTTCTCCGACCAACAAATGGAATTCGTCGCGAATAAAACGCATGATGTCCTCGTTGAAACGATCGCCGGCAACCCTGAGGGTGCGCGAAACGACGGTTCCGCCAAGGGAAATAACGGCAACATCGGTTGTTCCGCCTCCGATGTCTACAATCAGGCTTGCCGTCGGCTCTTCGATAGAGAGTCCAGCTCCCAAGGCGGCGGCAGTCGTAGAGTCCACTAGAAAAACCTGCGAGCAGCCGGAGCTTTTTGCGGCATCTTCCACGGATTTTCTTTCCACTTCTGTTAAATTGTTGGGAACGGCAAGAATGGCTCGGCGGTAACTTAAAACGGGGTTTGTGCGCTCCCGCTTTAAAAGCTCGCGCAAATATTCCTGTGTCATTTCGAAATCAGATATTACGCCGCTTACAAGCGGACGGACGACATCGATATGCGCCGGCGTCCGGCCCAGCATTTTTTTTGCGTCCTCACCCACCGCCAAAATCTTAGCGGTTTTATTGTTCAAAGCCGCGACGGTTGGCTCGTTCACAACTATGCCCTGACCCTTAACATAAACCAGAGTGTTGGCAGTTCCCAGGTCAACGCCGATGTCTTTAAAAATTTTGTCCCAAACTTTGCGCATCCCAGTAGTATCAACTCCGATGATATTTTCGGAGCCGTTTAACGTAAAATCGACCGTCTAATGTTTTTAAAAATCTTTCTCTGCGCATAGCCCTACCACAATAACACGCAAAAAACGAAGTGTAAACCCCCGGAATCTATTGCACAATTGTCTAGCTAAATTTCTTAATCAGCTCCGAAAGCGAAACGGTTTTGCTTTCTTTCTCGTTTCGTTTTTTTATTTCAACCTTATCGCCGTTTTTCGGACTTACCACGAGCCGCCAGGGAATGCCGAGTAAATCCGCTTCTGCGAATTTTTCGCCGGCGGTTTTCTCGCGATCGTCATACAAAACTTCAACACCGGATTTTTGCAGCTCTTTGTAAATTCCGCCGCCGCTAGCGCCGTTGATTTCAAGCAGATGCGCACGGAACGGAGCGGTGGACTCCGGCCAGATTATTCCTTTGTCATCATTCGAAACTTCGACCATGGTAGCCATCACCCTCCCCAAGCCGATGCCATAAGAACCCATGACAACGAAGTTTTCTTTTCCATCCTCGTCGCGAAATTTGAGATTAAAAGCTTCGGAATATTTCGTCCCCAGCGGGAAAATGTTTCCGACTTCAATCGACTTCTTTTCCTCTATTTCTCCGGAGCATTCCGGGCATTTGCCGCCTTTTTTCAATTTGGAAATTTCTTTGTTTTCCGCGTATTCGCACTTTGCGCAGACAAAAATAGTATCTTCGCCGACTTCGGCAAGAACCTGAAATTCGTGCGTATGTCCGGCGGTAAACGTTCCTCCGCCGGCGAGCGTATAAATCGCCTTTAATCCGCAGCGCTCGAAAATCTTATTGTAAGCGGTTGCAACTCTGGCATAGTAATCGCGCAAGTCTTTTTCGGAAGCATGGAAACTGTAAAGATCTTTCATCATAAATTCGCGGCCGCGGAGGAGTCCTGATTTGGCCCGCGGCTCGTTCCTGAATTTGGTTTGGATTTGGTAAGCGGCAAACGGCAAGTCTTTATAGGAGTTTATGTATTTGGATGCGATTGCCGTTAAAACTTCTTCGTGCGTCCAGCCAAGAACGAAATCTGCGGATTTTTCTTTTTTGCCGCGAACTTCATAACCGATTTCCACGCCCCAGCGTCCAGTGGCATCGAGATATTTTTTCTCGACGAGGGCCGACATAAAGATTTCCTCGCCGCCGATGGCGTTCATCTCTTCGCGAATGATCTTGGCGATTTTCTGCATCACACGCCAGCCGAGAGGGAGGTGCGAGTAAACACCGGCAGAATTTTTATAAACAAAACCGGCTCTCTCGAGGAGTTTGGCGTTAAGAGCCGTTTCATCTTTAGGATCGGAACGCTCGATTTTCGTAAAAAGCCGCGATTGCCTCATTTCTAATAAGGATAGCAATAAAATCTAATACGGGCAAAATAAAAAGCCCCCAAAACATAGAAGGGGCTTGTGTTACAAGTCGAGAAATTAAATCGAGTTGTCCGACCATGTATAATCCAAGCGAAAAGCGGAATTTTTCCCGTCATAAACCTTTTTCAGTGTAAAAAAATACTCGGCAAGTCCAATGTTCTTGTATTTG
>CAYXSS010000018.1:7281-10364 GCA_964467765.1 uncultured Candidatus Saccharibacteria bacterium | reverse complement strand
AGCATAGCTTAAAGCCTGCTATGCTGATCCCCATTATACACAAAAAAATTCGGTTGTCAAGCGGCGGGCAACCTCGCCAAGAAAAAGATGACCAAGCCAAGCGCGGCGGCAACCGCAGAGATAATCCAAAAGCGCATCGTCACCTGCGATTCCGGCCAGCCAAGCGCCTCGAAATGATGATGAATCGGCGTGGAGAGAAATATTTTTTTGCCGCCACGCAACTTTTTGCTTAAAATCTGCAGAATGACTGATAAAGATTCAAAAACAAGAATCGTGGCGAAAAATGGCAGGAGAAGCGTTGTGTTTGTAAGCATCGTGATCACGCCGATAACGATGCCCAAAGACATCGATCCCGTATCACCCATAAAAAATTTTGCCGGATAGATGTTGAACCAAAGAAATGCCAGAAGCGCTCCGATCATCACTCCGCCGAAAGCGGCAAGTTCGTATCTGCCAAGGATAAAGGCAACGGTTACCAGGGCAACGAATGTAAAAAGCGAAACGCCGCCCAAAAGTCCGTCGAGACCGTCAGTTTCATTGGCAGAAAAAGCGCTGGCAATGATGATGAACATAAAAATCGGTATGTACCACGGGCCGACAAAAAAATTTCCCAAAAATGGCACATAAAGAAAATCCCAATTGAGCTTGAAATAAAACCACCAGGCTCCGACGGCGGCAACGGCAGCATAGAGCAAAATTTTATACCTGATTTTTAGTCCCCCGCCCGAGGCGCCGCCGACTTTGAGTACACCGAGCCAATCGTCGAGAAGTCCCAAAACGGCTGCGATAAAAAGCGTGGCCAATGGGAGATAGGTTTGCGCACGATCAATGAAATTAAAATATTTCCAGGCGCCGTCAAGAGTGCGGCTCAAAAACCAAAATACGAGCGCCAAGCCAATCGCCGTAGTCCAGATAATCAAACCGCCGGCAGTAGGCGTACCCGCTTTTTTTTCGTGCAAATTATGAAAAATCGGCGTACTGCCGCCGTCCCTGATTTGCTTGGAAAATCCAAATTTCCTCAAAAACCTGTACCAAAGCGGCGTAACAAGAAGCGCCACAACAAAAGAAATGGTCGTAAGCACCAACACTCTAATGGCTTGGATAGCGAGCATAAAAAATTATTAGAAATTTTTCCTGAACCAATTAAGCAATTTTTCCGTTTCTCCGAAGCGGTCGTTCGAACCCAAAACAACGATAAAAAGCGGCTGGGTTTTATAAGAAAAAATCGAGAGCAGGTTTCCGCCGGCTTCGTCCGTATAGCCCGTCTTACCACCCAAAAAGTCTTTCTTGCCGGCAAAAAGATTTATGTTATTGATTATAACCTTTTTCCCGGAATTGAGCTCCGTCATTGCCGTTTCAGTCTTGCGGGTAGTGGAAAAAACTTCCGGTTGGCGTTCGTAAATATTCTTTGCCAAAAGGCGCAGGTTCTCGGCCGTTGACTGGTTAGCCACCGAGAGTCCCGTCGGATCGTCGAAGTGCGTATCAGCAAGTCCCCAGGCCAATGCCAAGTTGTTCATTTCCGAGACAAAATTTTTTCTTCCCAAAAAATCAGCCAAAGCTTCGGCGGATTCGTTGCTTGACTTCATAAGCATTGCCGAAAAAAGATCCTGGGCGGCATATTTATCTCCGACCGTAAAATCCATTGTCCCCGCTTCTCCAAGAGGAAAATCGTCCGGCTTTATCGTAACAGCCTCATTCATAGGAAAATTTTTGGAAACGATGGTGGCCGTAACAAGCTTGGTAATCGAGGCGATCGGCCACCTTTTTTGCGATGATTTGGCGAAAAAAACCCGGCCGGAATAAAGGTCGGCAACCAAAGAGGATTGCGCCTGCACTTCCGGCGGTTCAATATAATTCTCCGGCAATGCCCTATTCGACGCGGAAATCGACCCCGAATTTTCCTGGCCGGAAATAATGCTTTTTGCGTTGTTGCCGTTATCCGGAAAAACGCCGAGGATTCTGCTTGCCGTTGCCTGAACCTGCTGCCAAAATCCATCTGTCGACGAGGCTGCGACATCGACTGGCTGGCTTGTCGCCGGACTTTTGGCGACAACTCCGTTTCTCTCCTGTGCGGGCGGCTGCAAAATAAAAAGCGGCGGCTCGGCAATGCTCGCCGCGGACTCGGCAGAGTTCGCGGTGAACGGACTTTCTTGCGCAACGTTGGCCAAAAACCTGTTCGTCGAAAAATTATCGGCTTCCCTATAAGCAACGCCGCGGCTGCCGGCAAGCGCGACTAAAATCATTACTCCCAAAAAAATTAATTTGTAAAAGTCGTCCGACATAACAATTTATAGCAAGACTGAAACATCGAATAATTATTGCTATAAGTATAATCATTTTCTGGATTTGTGCCAGTCGACATTTGCCTTAATTATTCTGTCTATTTGACAATTTTGAAGTTTTTATGTTATAATGAAAGCAGTTTGATGGTGATGTTTCCATCACCGCCCCGCTGCGAGGGCCTCGCAGTTTTATAAATCCAGATGCCCCAAGGGGCAAGCGAAGGAGAAAACATCATGTCGGAAAAGAAACTGACTGGAGATCCGAGAATCGACTACGGCTGGTTCTCTCGCCGATACCAAACGGACGAGGAGCACAAGGAGGCGCGCAACGCTCGCGAAGCAAATGAGGCCGGAAAACAGCAGGCGGCGCAGGAGCGGCAGAAGATGGCCGCAGAGCGCACGCCGGAGGAGCAGTTACGTCGGCTCGATGAAAGGCTCGGCAAAGGGATGGGCGCCAAGAAAGAGCGCGTCCGCCTCGAAGCCAGCATCAAGGCTGCGACGGTCTAAACCGATCGCCCTTCTGCCGCTGCGAAAAAATTTGCAGCGGCTCTTTTTTATTTAACGCTTGCAAAAAAAATAAACCCATGCCATAATTCACAAGCCAGGAATGAAGCGCAGGCCGGAGAAGATCTCCGGCAAACCGGCCGCTGAACGGCCGACGCGACTAATTCTTGAGTATCCCGGGGAGAGGAACTCCTCAAGCCTTCCGGCGGAACCGGAGGGAGAAAGGCGGAATAATGAATTTCGTGAGGGTCGCGAAGCTTTGGTTCCTTGCAAGTTTAATATTGGCCGTCTCGACAA
>CAYXSS010000018.1:0-7181 GCA_964467765.1 uncultured Candidatus Saccharibacteria bacterium | reverse complement strand
GGAATTCGGCTTCGATCCGCATAGGGACAAATTGCATCTCGTTAGCGACGATCCGCAAAAATATGTAAGCGCCGAAATCGAACGGAGGCGCGTCAACGTTCAGGCGATTTTTGAAAGAGAGCTGGTTCACAATAAAACGGGGGATGTTTTCACGCCAGAAGATATTAGAAGGAAGATGCGGGCAAAAGATGATTTTTGGCAAGCCTGCAATATAGCGCGCAAGTGGGGATTCAAAACTCCCTCGAGCATCAATGAATCCGTTGATGATGCATCCGGCAATTCCGATCGCTTAATTGGAGGCACGCCCGGAACGCACAATTTTTAGCGCGTCCGCAGGAACTTCCACGCGCCATACTCCGGTATGGCGCATTTTTATTATTGCGTTTCCCCTTCTGCGCCTTCGGAAGAAACATTTTCTTCCTTTTTTTCTTCCTGTGCCTCAAAAGCGCGCAGCAACTCCCGATATTTTTCAAAATCAGGCAGATCTTCTTTGCCTTTGAGCCCCAAGTGCCGCCAAGCTTCGAATGTCGGGCGGTAAAGGAAGGCGTTCTGACTCTCCGGGTCGGAAAAGCGCTCGACAAGGCCTCGCAATAAAAGACTTCGCAAAATAAAAATGGAATTCACGCCCCGAAGATATTCGATGCGCGCGCGGGAGATCGGCCCGAAATAAGCCACGACCGCCAAAGCCTCGAGACTGGCTGGCGTGAGCTCCTCGGAAAGTTCCTCTTTAACAAAATCTTCCAAAATTTTTCCGAATTGAGGCTTGGTAACAAGCTGGATTTTTTCCCCGTCGGAGACCAAGCAAAGTCCCCTGGATTCTTCCTCCAGCTGTGTTTTTAATTCCTCGATGGTTTTTCTCGCCTCTTCTTTTTCCAATTCCAAAACGGCTGCGATTTTTTTCAAAGTCAGCGGTTCGCCGTGAACGAAGAGAAGGGCTTCAAGTTCGGCAATTTTGTTTTTTTCTTTATTCATTATTCTTAATTTTTTGATTTTGCTTTCTGATAATTATATCCGAAAATTGGCCAGCCTGTTCCAAAAACACCAGCTGTTCGCGTGCCAAGTGCAGTATGGCAAGAAAAATGGCGATTATTTCAGCCCGCTCTTTTTCCGAGGAAAGACTGGTAAATCCAGTTTCTTTTTCGCGCTCGAGGCGCTTTACGACTTCGGCAATTTTTTCCTCGAGACTCACGATTTTTTCTTTTACCGTCCCTGTTTCGAGTTCCAGGCGCTTAATGCTTAGAAAAAGTTTTTCCAGTTCGGCAACCATGGCCGCAAGCCCCAAGTTCTCTCCCGGATAAAACACGCCGCTCGACGATCCCAGTTCTAAAAAATACGGCCTGCCGAACGATGCTTTTTTACCTTGCCAAAGTCGGGAAATCGCTTTAAGCGCCGGTTTAAATTCCTGATAAAACTTCAACCTTTTTTCCAAATCCTTAATTTCCGCCTCTTCCTCGCCGGTCAAATTAAGTTCAGGCAGCAAAAATTTCGATTTGATAAGTATCAGGCGGCTGGCCACGACGATAAAATCCGCGATTAGGCGCATGTCGTCCTTCTCCGAAAGCGAACGCAAATACGCCAAAAAATCGTCCGTAACCTTTGCCAGACTGATTTCCGTCACGCCAAGTTTTTTCGCCTCGATAAGCTCGAGAAGCTTCTCTAGCGGCCCGGCAAACTTTTCGGTTTTCAGTTCATATGTTGCCATTTCGTTTAATCGGCGCAACGATCATTATTTTCTTTCCAGCGCACCTTCCGTATAGGTATTTGCCGGATCCCATAAAAGCCAGCCGCCATAATACTCGCCGCCGGAAGAACTGCTGGCGTTGATCAGCGCATCGTACGTTGCCTGAATTTGCGCGCGGACCTTTTCTGCGTCGTACACCGCCCCGAGATCGAAATCCTGCAGCCAAGGACGAAGTTTGGCGAGGCGCGGAACGTTTTCCGCTGCCTTGTTGGATTCGACGGGTTCGTTGATTTCGCTGCTACCCGCCGAGGCGGAAGCTGTACTGGTTGTCTCGGTAATTTTTCTGGCAAGTATCAATGCCTCAAGCCGCGAGAGGGCTTTTTCCATGGAATAATTTACAACTTCATAAGGATACTTTGCCGGCTGCTTATAGCCCATAAATCCCGAGGCATAATGAGATGGATAAACCATCGGGGAAACATAATCAAAATTTTTATAGGCGTCCTCGATGACCTGTCCGATTCCCAAATCGTCCCAAGTGTCTATCGTCGAAAGCCCGAAAAGGTCGACGGATATCGTTTTACCCGGCAGATTGTCTTTCAGATATTTGAAAAATTTTCCAACGATGACGTACCGCGGCGTCTTTTTATCCCAAAACGGATATTGCAACTTTCCAAGATCGCCGTCGGAAGCGAACCGGACGTAATCGAAATTAACCTCGTCAAATCCGCGAGAAAAAGCATCTTTAGCGATAAGAATATTGTAATCCCAGACGGGCGCGGCTGCGGCATCCATCCAAGAAAGTCCTTTGTTGTCCGTCCAAACTTTTCCCGTCGAAGCGTTTTTCAGAGCCCATTCCGGATGAGCCTTGGCTAAAATCGGATCCTGGAAAACGGTCTGGCGGGCAATGACATAAATGCCGGCGTCGTGCAGTTTCTTGATTAAGGCGTTCGGTTGAAAGATGCGCAATTCCCCTTCCGCTCCGGAGGCGGCAACTTCAGGAATTCCAGTTTTATAGGAAACGTTACCGGAAAAGTCTTTTATATCTATGACAACCGCATTGAGCTCCGTTCTTTTCACGAAGTCGATTAAGGCATTTATTCTCGCGGGCGATCCCGCAGACCATGCCGTAACATAAATTCCTTTCACAACTTTTGGCGAGATTTGAAGCGGTTGTTGTTTTTCTATATCGGAAACGAGCTGTCTTGCCGCTGGCCGACTGGAGGTTGGCCGAACAGCTTCCGGAGTGGAAAGCGCGGCCGGCAAGGGCTTTACGCCAGGAGTTGCCCCGGGAACGGGACGAACTTCAAACTGATTAGGCACAAAAATTAGAAAAAATAAGCCACCGATAATCGCCGCGGCCAAAACAAAATACTGCTTTCTCATTATTTCATTTTACCCTCTCGGAGCTTCCTACTCCTAGGGGAAAACTTGCAATAACGGCATGAGCATTTTACGTCGGCGAGGCTGCTATTATGCTGCTTGTTATATCCACCAGGATGGCACAAAAAATCATTTTCGCAAGTCTACAACAAAAACGCGATTTAATGAAAATTGTTACCTCGAACTTCGCCGTAGACGGGAAAAATGTAGTAACCACGCTGAATTATCCGTTTGCAATCATAGAAAACCGCCCGAAAATTACATCAGGGTGCGCGGGAGAGGATTTGCCCGCGACTCTTGCATTCACCGCCGCTCACGCAAGGTCTGGGCACCGCCTCACAAAAATTTTCTTGTGAAAATTTTTGCTCCGGCGTTCAAATCCTGATCCACGTCAATGCAACAAAAAACACGGCTGTATGTGCCATGTTTTTTGTTGTTTGTGCGCGGGAGAGGATTTGAACCTCCATGGGCTTGCGCCCGCTACCACCTCAAGGTAGTGCGTCTGCCATTTCGCCACCCGCGCAATATCAAAAATATTATAGTTTAGTGTCTCTAGATTGCCAAGATGAATAATTCTGCTAATCTAAGTTTTAGAATCTTCCAGTCTGCGAGGCAGAATGAAAAAACTGCTTTCCTTTTTTCTAATAAGCATGGTTTTGCCGGTGCCGTCGTTGGCAAAAGAAAAAATTCTTCCCGACTATCCGTCTCAGGCAAAAGTTCCATTCCATTACGTTGTGATAGGCAGGAGCGATTCGCCCGCAATAATTTTTGGCAAAAATTTGATGACGGTGGCACGCTTCAACAGGATCCATCCCTCAAAAATAAGAATCGGGGTGAAAATAAAAGTTCCAAACGATCTGGAGGCGGCGCGCAATTATTCCCCTTTTCCTGATTTCTTGGCGCAAAAGACGGCGGAAAAAAGATATGTCGTAATCGACATTGCCGAGCAATTTCTCGGAGCGTACGAATACGGCACGCTGCAATTTTCCGCCCCTATTTCCTCGGCCAACTTCGACTGTGTGGACGAAAAATTCCGCAGGAAAGCCTGCTACACTCCTCCGGGAAAATTCAAGGTTTTGGCATTCCATCGCGACCATCTTTCCTCGATATACAAGGACGCAACGAACACCTCTGCGGCCCCCATGCCTTACGCCGTACTCTTTTTCATCGAAAACTTTCTCGGCAAGCAACTATCTTACTGGCTGCACCAAGGAGAACTTCCGGGCCGTCCCGATTCGCACGGCTGCGTCAGACTCATGCCGGAAGACGCGAAAAAACTTTTTATCTGGCTGGGCGGGAGTGTCAAAAACGGCGATATCGCTTGGGTAAAAAACGGCGCGTCGGTAGAAGTAATCAACAACGACTTCGCCTACGTCAGGCAGGGCGACATACTTCTCGAAGAAATAACAGACAAAACCGCCAGCGCGGTATTTCTTGAAAAATTAGGACAGAACTCTTACGAAACGAAGTCGGGGGTGATTTTTGAAACGAACGGGAAGAGGTACGTACTGGTTCCGATAGGCATAACCGCCAAACCGGGTAAATATGCTCTCAAGCTGTATGCTCAAAGACCGGTTGCTACTTTATCCGGCCCCATGGGAGAAACGTCTTACGAAAAAACAGTTGTCGTAGATCGCGGAACTTTTCCGAAAAGCATAAGTTCCGGGTGGAATACCAGGCCTTTTTCCAAGAAAGAACTTGAGCGAATCGCCAAAGAAAAAACCGAAATAGCAAAAGCCTATCAGCTGGGGCAAGACCAGCCGATGTGGCTTAGCGGATTTGGCGAAGCGGTTGAGGTTAATGAAAGAATCGGCACGGTTACGCATCATTTCGGCGAAATAAGAATCAATCCCAAAAATAAGCGTCGCAGATATCACTTCGGAGCGGACATAAAAGCGCCGGAGGGATATCCCATTCATGCCATTGCCGACGGCAAAGTTGTACTCACGGGGAAAAATTATTTTTTGGAAGGAAACCTCACGATCATCGACCACGGTGCAGGCGTTTTCTCCCTCTATCTTCATCAATCCAAATTTCTCGTAAGCACTGGTCGGATAGTAAAAAAGGGCGACATTATCGGCGAAGCTGGACAAACCGGCAACGCCAACGGTCCGCACCTCCACCTCTCGGTGAAAATCGCCGGCACTCCGTCCAACCCCGTGAAACTAATAGAGCTCATGAAAAAAATTGCCTCGAAATAATTCGAGGCTTTTTATTTGATTAATTTCTAACCAAGCAATTCGTCTTCTATTTTTTTCATTGCTTCTTTATTATTGTCCGGAACGATGCCGCAATCTTGCGCTATCATAGCCAACAATCCCTCAACCGATCCGACACGCGGCGCCCTCTCGCCGCAGATGATTCTCTCGCCGATGTTCGGGCCAAGAATCTTCCGCCAAGTCGGCGATTTTGAAGCCCTTTTATCAAGTTCTTCCGCGAATGAGTCGCGTATTTTTTTCAACAATTCTACGCCCAACTCGCTTCCGTGTCTTTCTTTTCTTTCCGGCATTGATAAATTTTAAACCGAAACGCCAAGTTTTTGCCTGATTCTGCTGCCCGCCATTTTTCTTACAAAATAAAGCTTCGAGCGGTGGATTTTTTTGGGACTCGAGAGTATTTCAACCTTGCCGATAGCCGGAGAGTGAATCGGGTAGGTTTTCTCCACGCCCACGCCGCCAAGAATTGCGCGTACGGTAAACGTAGCCCCGGATTCCATTCCGTGTTTGCGGGCGATAACCAATCCCTCGAAAATCGAAGCTCCTTCGCCGCTTTTTGCGGCATGGACCCTGACGCGCGCGCCCGGTTTGATTTTGTTCAAAATCGCCTCATTGATCATGTAAATACGAATACAATAAATTTGTCTTTGTTGCAAGCGGCTGGCGAAACTATCCCTTCGCCAGAAGTTCTCTTATTTTTTTGATCAAATCGTCGATAGAAATACGCACTTTCACAAAATATTCCGTCGCTCCAAGTTCTTTCGCCTTTTTGATATCGCTTTCCTGGGCAAGGTTGGTGAGAATAACAACGGGTACCTGCTTCAAGTTTGGATCAATAGCAACTTTTTCCAAAAATTCGAAACCGGATACTTTGGGCATAATCAGATCCAAAATTATAAAATCAGGCGCGGCTTTTTTTAGATAATTGAGTCCCTCTTCGCCATCAAAAGCCTGGGCAATTTGAAAACCTTCTTTTTCCATCTTGGCCTTAATAAGGGACGAAAGAAATCTGTCATCTTCAACAATGAGAATTGTTTTCCCGTTAGCCATAATAGAAATGATATCATACGTAGCAGTAAATTTTTATTGGGCCTATAGAATTTCATAACGAGCGAGTTTTTATTTTTTGGGAAGCTATCGGATACACAAAAAACTCAGTTTCCACGAAGCGGAATTTTTGTGCCAAGATGCAAGCGCGCGCCAACCGCTGGAGTTGGCGCGACGCTGGTTCACGAAAAACAAAAACGAGCGAGAGCTTTTTAGTTGTCCCAATTTTGTCCCGTGAGATAGCGAGCTCTGCGAGCTCAATCTCGCGGGATCCGTATCTCGCGCGCGCTCACCATGCATAGATGAGCTCGAGCGAGATACGTTCGACTATATAAGTTTAATTGATCCACGCACAGCTTCCGCTACGCGTGCCTTGTTACGACTTCTGCCATGTCACCGAGCTAGGACTGACCCGCCGCGAAGGCGGACTTCATCCTTTCCCGGCTTCCTTGCAGTGACGGGCAGTGAGTACAGGACTCGAGAACGTATTCACCGCGACGTGGCTGATTCGCGATTACTAGCGATTCCGGCTTCATGAGGGCAGGTTGCAGCCCTCAATCCGAACTGAGACCGACTTTAGAAGGGATTGGCTCCGCCTTGCGGCTTGGCGTCCCTTTGTATCGGCCATTGTAACACGAGTGTAGCCCAGGGCATCAAAGGGCCACGCTGACTTGACGTCATCCCCTCCTTCCTCCCTCCATTTTGTCCATAAACTCGGTATCCGGCATTTCAATGCTTGATGCCTTCGTTTCCGAACAAAATGGAGGGCAGTTCCATGTGACACTTGTAACACATGGCGGGGGTTGCGCTCGTTACCCCACTTAAGGGAACACTTCAAAGCACGAGCTGACGAC
>CAYXSS010000017.1:12131-18191 GCA_964467765.1 uncultured Candidatus Saccharibacteria bacterium | reverse complement strand
GTGCACGGGGCAGGATTCGAACCTGCGTAGCCCGAAGGCGCTTGATTTACAGTCAAGTGCAATTGACCGCTCTGCCACCCGTGCATTGTTAATCTATTTATAGACTACACTCGTTCAATAATTTTTTAAAGGCGTCACCGCCTTTATACGATTTTATTTCCCTTTCGCGATTCATTGCTTCTGTCCTACTTTTGAAAAATTCCGAATACGCCAATTTATAAGGTAAACTCCTCTTCGTAAACTTGCCGTGTCCTAAATTATGCCGGAGAATTCTTCTCTCCAAATTATTCGTTTGACCAACATAATAAAATCCGTCTTTTAAGCTTTTCAAGACATAAACGTAGTACATGTAGTCCGATAAAGGCGTCCCGCTTTAGCGGGATGCAATTGACCGCTCTGCCACCCGTGCGCAGTTTCAGCTTGCAACAAATATATTATAGAATATTTCTCTGGTTTTCAAATTCGCGCATCCTTCGCTTGCTCATCGTCGGCATTTTCATTTTTCTTAGCAATGTCGGCGAAATCTATTTCCACTTTTGGTTTGCCGACTGTTGGCGCCGGCCTAATTTTCCCCAGTCTCACCGTAACCGAGTTGTCCAACTTCATAAGCAAAATGCGCAACCTCCGCAAAGATTTTTCCAAAAACGAGTTAAGGGCGGAGTCTATTTTTTCCGGAATGCCGGAGGTAATCCACTTCTCCCAGGCTCCCTTTTCGTCCGGAGTTGACGGGTTCTCTTCTATGCGCGGCAAAGTCCTTACGACAGCATACAAAATCACGCCCAGAGAAATCATCAAAACATTTGTGGCTATAAATTGAAACATTTTTTACCGAGGCAAAAATAACGAAGCAAAAAATATTTTTCGCTTCACATCTCGTGCTTCATGATCACACTTCTATTCTACTAAATTGGTTGACAACTATGTTTTCCCCAACCTTGGCAATCACCTCGCCGACCAAATCCTTGACCGCTCTTTTTTCGTCTTTAATGTATGGCTGATCCATAAGTTCTTCGACGTCTTTTGGCGCAGAAGCGGCAATCTGCATGGCAAGTTCGTGCGCCAACGCGCGGAACGGCTCGGAGCGGACAACAAAATCTGTTTCGGCTCTTAAGTCCACGAGAACGCCGATCCTGCCGCTATGCACATAAGAATGCACCAGTCCCGCTCCGGTGTTGCGCCCGGAACGCTTTTCAACTTTTTCCAATCCTCTCTCGCGTAAAAATTCCAATGCCTTGTCGAAGTCTCCGGCGGCGTCGCCAAGCGCCCGCTTACATTCCATAACGCCAGCACCGGTAATCTCGCGCAATTTTTGGATGTCGCCGGAACCAATCTTCATCGGAGACTTAATTAAGCTTTTGGTCTTTCTTTTTCTTCTTTGTCTTTCTTTTCCAATTTTTTGGATAAACCAGAAGACAAAGCATTCTCAACCTTTCCCAGAAACCAATCTATACTTTTCAGACCGTTGTCGTTGCCGGGAACGAGGTAGTCAACCGAATCCGGATCAACGTCCAGGTTTGCCAGCGCAACAATCGGAATTTTTGCGCGTCTTGCCTCGCGTACGGCGGTATGATGCAAAACAGGATCGATAACGATAAGCAAATCCGGCTGCTTTTTCATAGTCTCCAAGCCCTCAAAAAGTTCTCGCAGTCTCTCAAGTTCGCGTTCCAACATTAACCTTTCCTTTTTTGTATACTTGCTCATGACGCCGGAGGATAAATCTTCTCTAAGTTTCGTGAAGTATTCGATACGTTTGGAAAGAACCTTGAAGTTGGTTATCGCTCCTCCCGGCCAGCGGTTAACGACATACGGCAAACGTAATTTTTTTCCTGCGGTCAAAATTTTTTGCTGGGCAGCGGGCTGCGTGCCGACCAAAAGAACCAAACCGTCATTGCGTGCAATTTCTTCTATAAATCCTGCCGCCTTTTCCATGGCCTGCAAGGTTTTGTCCAAATTTATTATATCGACGCCGCCGCGATTCAAGACGACGTACGGTTTCATGGCCGGATGAGTTTTGCTTTTTTTCATGCCATAAAAAACACCGGCCTCGATCAATTCTTTTACGGCTGGCGAAGCTTCTCCGGAATATACCGCTGGCGATGCAACTTTTACCTCTTCCGTAGACATGAAAAGAATTATATAAGAAAAAACAAATCGATGCAAATGCGCGAATTCGCTTGGTTTTTCCGTTAATTTTATGATAAATCGTCTGAAGCTGATTTTGAAGGACTTGCTAAGTTGAAGGTATTTTTGAGAGGACTGGGGGCGATTGTCTTTTTCGGCATCGGCATGTATTTCCACGATTTTCAAATCAACAGAAAGCTCGAGGTTGCCTTTCTCTGTCTTGCCCTGCTCTGTTTTTTAATTTTTGAGTGGTTGCTTCACAAAGCCTTGCTTCATAAAAAATAGAAAGATCCGTGCGATCTTTCTTTTTTTACCATAATTTTATATCATTTTTAAAAAGGGGCCTATAGTCCAGTGGCAGAACACCTCATTTGCAATGAGGAGGCGCGAGTTCGATTCTCGCTAGGTCCACAAATAGAAATTCAACGGTCTCGCATTGTTGAATTTCTATTTCATGACTTAAGAGAATCGAACGCCGGAGTCCAGATTTGTAGAAACAAATCGGGATGAGGCGGTGCCCAGACCAAATTTTTGCGACGGCAAAAATTTGAGTCGCGGGCGATTCTCGCTAGGTCCACCAATTCAGATTTGCAGTTGCCGCGCTACTGCTTTTCAGGCGGCCGCAGATATCACTCCGCCGCCCAAAAGTTCGCCTTTTTTGGAATAGAATACCGCTGACTGTCCAGTAGCTACGAATTTCACCGGATTTTCAAAAATAAGATTGTGTTGCCCATTTTTAGAAACAAGTCGGGCCGGCGCAAGCGGCTGGCGATAACGCACGCGGGCATAAACGGCAAGCTGCGCCTGCCTTTCCGCAATCGGACTCAAAAAATTAACATCTTCAAGTTCGACGTCTGTTCGGCGCAGTACCGGATTATCGCTTCCTTCAGCAACCGTAACAGTGTTTAAACCGGGATCTTTTTCCGCAACGTAGAGCGGGACGTGTTCGTGAACTCCTTTTTGGTGCTTGATTTCGCCTATCCCTTGCCTCTGGCCGATGGTGTAAAACTCCGCGCCGCGGTGCTCGCCTATTTTTTCTCCGCGCAAATTCAAAACGGCGCCGCGCCTTTCCGGCAAATACTGTCGCAAAAAATCGCCGAGTGATATTTTTCCCAAAAAACATATTCCCTGCGAATCTTTCTTGTCGGCCACGGACAGTCCGGCGCCTCGCGCCATTTCCCGCACTTCGGACTTCAAATAACTTCCGATCGGGAAAAGGCAGCGGCGCAACTGCTCCTGTTTAAGGGTCCAGAGAAAATAGCTTTGATCTTTATTCGTATCCTCCGCCACTCCTAAACCAATAATCGGAACGGGGGTTTTCTTTTTCGGAGATGTTTCCGATGGTAAAAGACGCCTGACATAATGTCCGGTAGCAATGCAGTCCGCTCCCATCTCCACGGCCTTCTTCAAAAACAGGCCGAATTTGATTTGCTTATTACACATCACGTCCGGGTTGGGCGTAACGCCGCGGCGGTAGCCGTCAATCATGTAATTCACCACTTCCTTCTTGTAGTCATTTTCAAAGTCCCAGACGTAAAACGGAATTCCTATCTCGCCGGCAACGCTCCGCGCGTCAGAGGCATCCCGCTCGGCACAGCCATCCAAGTTGTAACAACGCATAAAAACTCCGGTAACGTCATAACCGTCTCTTTTTAAAAGCAGGGCTGCTACGGAGCTGTCCACGCCGCCAGACATCGCCACAAAAACTATAGGTTTTCGTTTATCTTGACTTTTTTTCATGTCATTGCTATAATGCCACGTAGAATCTAAAAGCTCAAATAAGGAGTACTTCGATGGCGATGGAAAACTTCTGGCTCTGGATTTTGACGGTTGTCGTTTATTCCGTAATAACTCTCGCTTTCTGCGAAGTCGAAAATAATCTGAAATCAAGAGCAAGAATGGCCGCGAGGGTGCTGGCTTGGGTCATGATCCTCTGCGCGCCGTTCAACGTGAACGGTAACATTTTTACTGTTCTCGGCAATGCCACGAGCGAAAAAAATATTTATTCTGTCTTATCCGTCTATCAAAACGCCGACGGCGGCAATGCTTTTTCGGCTCTCGGCTTTTTTACATATCAAGAGGCGAAAGAAGATTCGAATGTGTTACTCGGCATAACATCGTGCCAAAAATCTGGTGGTGAATCCGACCTCCTCTTCGGTTTGGCGATCTGCCAAAAATCCATGGAGTCCATGGTAGTGTTTGGCGCGGCTGGCTACCAAGATTCTAAGCAAAACTCTTCTGTTGGCATTGGTATTGCCGGATATCAAAACGCCGGGAAAGAAAGCACAACTCTTGTTGGCGTCAGCGGATATCAGAAAGCAGGAAATGCGTCTCTGGTTTTTCTTGGAGTTGCCGTTTATCAAAAAGTAGAAAACGAAAACGGGTCGGTGGAGAGATCGTTTGGCGCTGTTATACCTTTAAAAGTTAAACCGAGGTTGACGACGAACAGCGGACAGAACAAATAAAAAAGCACGCCCTCGCAAGAAAACTCTTGTGGGGGCAATTTTTTACTCCGATTCAGGCGAATATCCAAAGCGCCTGCATTGCCGGAACGTGATGGGTGGGGTCATGGAGTTTCGTCTCGTTTATAAACGATTTAATCATTTCTTTTCCGCCCGTTCAACATATTCCCCTGTTTCCGTATTGATGCGGATAATATCTCCGACGTTCACGAAAAGCGGCACATTGATTTTTGCCCCGCCTTCAAGAGTTACTTGTTTGCTGCCGCCAGCGGCGGTTGCGCCCTTAATCGATGGGGGTGCTTCTATAATTTCGAAATCCATTTTTATCGGGAGCTTCGCCTGAATAACTTTGCCGGAAAAAATAACCGTAGCCGCTTCCGTCTGCGGCTTCAAAAATTGCGCCTGCGCGCCCAAAATGTCCGCCGAGAGCATAAAGCGATTTGCCGGATTCCCCTTTTCATGAAACCAATATTCATCGACAGCCTGCTGGCTGCGTCCGGGCTTGTCCTGGGCTTGTCGAACGGGTTTTTTATAAATAAACACTGCTGATTTTTTTTCTATTTCCGCTTCTTCGAACTCGTCGGATGGCTGAAAATTGCGATCCAAAACTTTGCCAGTTATGAGGTTTCTGATTTTCGTCTGCACAACAGCTTTCCTCTGCTGCATGCGCAAAAAACCGGACTCCAAAACCTCGTAAGGCTGTTTGTCCATAACAAAAATTACGCCCTTTTTGAGATCAGTATATGAAAGCATGTTTTTCTAAACAATTAAAAATAATAGCAAATATTTTCAAAAAAACAAGTTCCTTTCCTGGTGTATTCCGGAAACAAAAAAACCGCCCTGACTCGGGCGGTTTTTGCGATTATCTTGCCGTCCAGGCGGCAAGATAATCGGAAGAATATCTTAAAACTATTCCTCCATCCTTCTGCCTCGCGGCTCGCGTGGTCCTCCCGCTTCGCCATAGCTTCCGCGAGGCGGGCGCGTGCTGCCTTCCGGCTCTTCGATCTTGAGGTTAATGCGGGCATTGTTTTTGATACCCACAATCCTCAAGAGAGAACGAATTGCTTTTGCCGTTGATCCTTGGCGTCCAACCACCTGGCCCATATCCATCGGATTTACCTTGAGCGAGAGCAAAACTCCCATCTCGTCAACCTTGCGGACCACTTTCACATCATCCGGGTGGTCAACAAGCGACTTCACCAGGTATTCCAAGAACTCCTGATCGGCTGTTTTACTGGCCATAATTCTTGTTCTTTGGTTTCTCTCTTCTCGACCTTTCGCAAGCCTAAATTTCGGATCTCTTCCCGCAAATAGGCCTCTACGGGACTTTTAGCTTAATTCCTATACATTGTACACCCAAATGGAAAATTTGTCAAATCACGGTTTTACTTTTGCTTTTTACATTAATTGCTTTAATTTCGTCGCGAAGAACGGCTGCCAGTTCAAAATCCAATTTTTGCGCAGCTTCTTTCATCTC
>CAYXSS010000017.1:0-12031 GCA_964467765.1 uncultured Candidatus Saccharibacteria bacterium | reverse complement strand
CGCGAAGAACGGCTGCCAGTTCAAAATCCAATTTTTGCGCAGCTTCTTTCATCTCTGCGGCCGTCGCTTCGCTCCTCCTTAGAAACCCTCGGTTTCTAACGCGCTCCGCCACTAGGCGGAGCGCTGTTTTCCAACACGGGAAACTCCCGTTTCCCGACCCCTTTCCAAACGCAAGATTGGATTTTCTCTTAAATGTTTTATCTCGTCGCGAAGAACGGCTGCCAGTTCAAAATCCAATTTTTGCGCAGCTTCTTTCATCTCGCGTTCCTTTTCGGCGATTAGTTTTTTAAGCGCTGCTTCCGACTTGGGCACGGGCTTCATTTCCAGCGCCAGCATTTTATCGACATCCGGCAATATGCTCGATATTTTTTTACTGATAGTTTTCGGGATAATGCCGTGTTTTTTATTGTAATCGATCTGAAGTTTTCGCCTGCGCTCCGTTTCTTCCACGGCGCGCCTGATCGAACCGGTAATCTGATCTGCATAAATCAGAACTTCTCCGCGAACATTCCGCGCCGCGCGGCCAATGGTCTGTATAAGAGACGTTTCGCTGCGCAGAAAACCTTCCTTGTCCGCATCCAAAATGGCCACAAGCGAAACTTCCGGCAGGTCCAGCCCTTCGCGCAAAAGATTTACGCCAACCAAAACATCGATTCCTCCTTTGGCCGAGGATCCCTTGCGCAGATTCGTAAGAATGCTTATTCTTTCCAAAGTTTTGACATCGCTATGTAAATATGTAACTTTAATTTTTTTCTCTTCCAGGTACGCCGCAAGCTCTTCCGCCATTTTCTTCGTAAGCGTCGTCACCAGAACACGCTCTTTTTCTGCTATGCGCCCTTCAATCCTAGAGATAAGATCATCCACTTGTCCGCGAGCTGGCCGAATCGTGATTTTGGGATCGACAAGTCCTGTGGGACGGATAATCTGTTCCACAACCTGCCCCGAGTTTGCCGAAGGATTGTTTTTTCCTCGCTCGTATTGTCCAGGCGTGGCCGACGTAAAAATCATTTGGCCAACCCGTTTCTCGAATTCTTCGAATTTCAACGGCCGATTGTCCATTGCCGACGGCAAGCGAAAACCGTATTCGACAAGCGTCTCTTTCCGTGAACGATCGCCTTCGTACATTCCTTGAATTTGCGGCACCGTGATATGCGATTCGTCGATAACCGTCAAAAAGTCCGGCTGGGAAGCGTTTTTATACGGGAAATAGTCCAAAAGCGTGTCCGGCGGATCACCCGGTGCGCGGCCTGAAAGATGGCGTGAATAATTTTCTATGCCGTGGCAGTAACCGACTTCGCGCATCATGGCAATGTCATTTTTCGTTCTGCGTTCAATCCGTTCGGCTTCCAAAAATTTTTTATCCTTCTCAAAATATCTCAACCGCTCTTTTAGTTCGTTTTGAATCGCGGCGACGGCTCGCTCCCGCTCGTCGCGCGGCGTGATGAAATGTTTTGCTGGCGCGATGTAAATTTCCGGCAAAGTAGGCGTTTTCCCCGGCTGAAATCCCAGCACGGGATCTACTTCATAAATTTTCTTTATCACCTTCTCGCCGCTTGCTCCAAGCGAGGTCGAGGAGTTTTTAAGCTCGAAGTTATAAATAGTTTCCCTGTCCGGCGGCATAATTTCCCAGTTGTCGCCCCGCAAACGATATGATCCCCTTTTTAAATTGGTATTGGTACGAACAAACTGCAGCTCTATAAGTTTCCGCGCAAAATTTTTGCGGTCAATTTTGTCTCCGACTTTAAAATGAAAAATGTTCCGCTCGTAAACTTCCGGCGCGCCCAAGCCGTAAATACAAGAAACGGAAGCGACGATGATAACGTCGCGCCGAGTAAGGAGCGCCGTTGTTGCCGCGTGGCGCAGTTTATCTATTTCGTCATTTATCAGTGCTTCTTTGTCGATATAAGTATCCGAAGACGGCATGTAGGCCTCCGGCTGGTAGTAATCGTAATAAGAAACAAAATAATGAACGGCGTTTTGGGGAAAAAGTTCGCGGAATTCGTTGCAAAGCTGGGCGGCCAGGGTTTTGTTGTGGGCGATAACGAGCGTCGGTTTTTGCCATTTTTCTATGACGTTCGCAACCGTAAAAGTTTTGCCGGAGCCGGTTACACCGAGAAGAGTCTGGTATCTATAGCCCTTCTCCAGCCCGGCAACAAGCGAACGAATCGCTTGCGGCTGATCGCCGGCCGGCCTGTCTTTTGAAATTAATTCGAAGTTTTTGTTGAACATCTTTTTGAACGCGCGAAGCGCCCCTTGCTTCAGGGCATAGGGGGTTGCACAAGAAGAGTTTACGGTTAAAAATTACGGATGTCAAAAATTTAAAAATAAAAATAGGCATACCAAGTAATTGCTTTACAATGACCAAGTATGCCCGGTTCTTTACTATCTCTTCATGTCAAGAACTGGCTTGACGTTGTCCGCGCCGAGAAGGAATGTACAACTGCCTTTTGTGCAAACATCATGCAGCATCTCGATTTGTTTGAGCTGGACGAACTGCTCCGGCGAAAGCCGCATCTTTTCGTTATAGGCGTTATCGGCCGCAGCACGAGACTCCTCGGCAGCTTTGCGTTGATCCTCGGCGAGCTTGCGCTGTGTTTCCGTGATTTTGCGCTGCTCCTGTTCCGCCGTGGCAATCCGCTGATTTTTGATGGCGTCCGGCGGATTCACGCGTCCAACGTTGAGCGCTGTTATCTTGATGGGTATGTTCTTCGACAACACGATTTTGTCGGCCGCTTCTGCAACTTCGGCGCCTACGGCGTCAGCCGCCGTCTGGTCGATGGCCATCTCCTGCATATCGCGTTTCTTGACGGAATCCCGTACCGCTGTCCGAAGCGGCTGATCGAGATTACGATCCCAGAATCCCCACTTCAAAGCATTGCCATGATCATCCTTGCCACGATCAGCGCCAAACTGGCTGACCAGCTTAACGGAATCGGTGACTTGAAAAGTGATAACGACGTGGAAGTTTACCGGAACGCCGGACTTGGTCATCATGTCGTCGAATTCCATGTCGACACGTTGCGGGAGCATGTCAACATCGATGTCGTCGCTCGTAATAGCTCCGTATTCCAGGCCGGTTGTGACCGGAGTCGGATCAACGCCGCCGTGGCCGAAAAACAGCGGCTTCTTGACCCAGACAACCTGATGCCCGGCGTTCGGAGTAGCGGTGCTGCATCCGCCAAGAACAAGAAGACAAGAGAGAACCGCTGTTATTGCCAAAACTTTCATCTTCCTCCTTTTCGACCGGTTTTTACCCAGCCGTTTGTTGCAGCTCCTGCCGGTACAGCTTAAATCCGACGGGTAGCGCTGTAAACACGGAATATACCATGTCCACAACGCTACCAACCGGTTTTTATCATCTAAACGTACTGCCGAAATTTTCGTATATATTTTTTAATCCGTCAAGCGCGTTTGACAACCACGACGCCAAGTATCAGGACTTGCCGCGAGGGACAGTCAATAGAATCGGAGTGTAATAAAAAAAACCCGCCTTTATTTGAGAGCGGGCTTCAGAGCTAAATTGTGATTGGAATATTTTGTATCGCCAGTCACTTCTTTTTCGATTTTCAAAAATGGCGGCAGGGAAACTTCTGTTTGCAGATCTGTGAGCTCGATCTCGAGAAGCATCAACGCACGCGGACGGGTGAAAATGTCGAGCTCGAAATACTGATTTTGCCAAACAAAGCAAATTCTTTTCTTTTCTATAACTTCTCTTTTTGTATCGCGCTTAGATTTAAGGGCCATGTACTCTTCGAGAGAAATTATCTTTTCCGTTTCCGAACGAACGCCGGGCCCGATCTGGCGCTTGCGAGTAAGATAGCATGTCGCACCGTCGCCGATTCTTCTCATTCTGATTCTCAATTCTTCGCCTTCGTTTTCCTGCTGAAGATAGGCCTGCTCGATTGACACCTCTCTGTACGAAGAGGGCAGATGATGAAAACACGGCCTGTCTGCCAAGAGATATTTTCTTTAAATTTCGATCGGTTGCGGTATGCCCAAGATGCGGCAAGTGGCACGAAGGGCGCGATTAAGCTTGCCCTCAATATCCGTACTGTTGTCGATCGGCATGAGATGCTGGTGGCCATTCCAAGCAGCCTTGGAAAATTCGTCCAGGCGCCGCGCTTCTTCCAGACTTTCAGTGCGAGCGGCATTATTCTCAGCGGTAAAGTATTTTTCCGCGCCATTTGCTGCCGTTACCATATGAATAACACCTTCGTATCTGGCAAATGCGGCCGCTTCGCTTAAACCGCGACGTTTTAAAAAATCAATAAAAATCAGGTGCCCGTCTATTCCTTGCGGCAAATAAGCGCGGATACTCGGGATTCCCCTGTCGCAAAGAATAACTGCTTTTTCGTCACCGGCGACGCCGGCACAACGCTCCATAACCGATTCGTTAAACAGCTGCCAATCGAGAATAATTTCCTCGTATCGGAAAAATTGTTTCTGTTTTTCCGGCGCCAATGCTTCTTTAAGTTTCATACCCGACTCTATCAAAGAAGTCGCAGCCTCTTTCACGAGATAAACGCTGAAGCCGTAATCTTCGAGCTTGCGCTTCAGCCAGGTCAAAAGCGTTGTTTTGCCGCCACACGGGCCGCCATCTATCGCAATCCTTGTAATCACAAAACGCTCCTTGGAAATTTTCTGCCTTCAGTATAGGCGATTTTTTGACAATCGGCAAATCAAAATCCTGCTTTCGCGAGCGGACAATTTTTATGGTCATGAGGCCGCGCGGGGCAATATTTGCGCCCGTAGTCGATAAGGAGATATGTAATCTTAAACCAGTCTTTTTTCGGAACAATTTGCATCAGGTCGCGTTCGATTTTTACCGGATCGGTATGTTTGGTTAGCCCCAAAAGGCGGGCAAGGCGGCGCACGTGCGTATCGACGGCAATTCCTTCGACAACGCCGTAAGCATTGCCCAAAATGACATTGGCGGATTTCCTGCCGACGCCGGGAATCGTAATCATCTCTGCCATGGTGCGCGGCAACCTGCCGCCAAAACGATTTTTCACGGTTTTCGCGGCCGCTAAAATGTTTTTCGTCTTGGTCCGGTAAAAACCAGTTGGTTTTATATCTTTCTCAAATTCACGCGGCTTGACTTTGATATAGTCGTCCAAGGTGCGATGCTTCTTGAACAATTTTTCCGTAACTTCGTTCACTTTTTTGTCTGTGCATTGCGCGGAAAGTTCCACGGCAACCAAAAGCTCCCAGTTGTTTGAATATCCAAGAGCGATTTTCGCGCGGGGAAAAAGATTTTTGAGAATTTTTACGATTCGAGCCGCCCTTTTTTTCAAATAATTCGGCCCCAAGGTCGTCATTGCAATATTTTCTTATTAAGGTATAATAATTTTAGCACAATACCGTCGCAGCAAAGGAGAATGGACGATGCGCAAAACAATTTTTCTTCTGCTATCTGCCATTCTTTTGCCAGCAATTCTTCCGGCACAAGAAGACCAGGAAAAGATACGAAAAGAAGTGAATTTGGTCCGCCTGGATGTCCTCGTCACCGAAAAAGGCGGCAAGCCTGTCAAAAATCTTAAGAAGGAAGACTTTATTGTTTCCGAAGACGGCGCTCGCCAAGATGTCTTATGGTTAGACTCTTCCAATCTGCCCCTATCAATCGTTCTTGTTATTGACCAAAGCAGCAGCGTGAACGCCCTTCTTAAAATCCAAAAGGTGGTTTCGCTGAACTTCCTCTCTCTTTTGTCCAAAGACGACGAAATGGCCATTGTTGGATTTGATCATTCAACGCACATGATCTGCCACATGACCTCCGACCACACCCTAATCGAAGAAAGATTGAAGAACATGAAAAATACTGGTGGCGGAACGTTTCTAAAGGGCGGCCTTGCTGAAGCCGTAAATATCCTAGAGAAGGTTCCGGCCTCGCGAAGAAAAGCTGTTATTTTCATATCCGACGACCAAGACGACCCGCTGAATCCAAGGGATTTCGATTTTAGAGGGACGGCAAGCAACTTCATTACAGTCTTTAATATCCTGGTCGGCGACGCACAAGTAACACCCTATGGGACAAAACAAGACGAACCGGGCGTGGATTTTTTGAGACAAATTACCGGCATGACTGGCGGCACAATAATCAATGCTCAGAATCGAAGCGCTCCCAAGGGAGAATTGATTCTGGTCGTAGAACAGCTGAAGCATACCTATTCCCTGTTTTATAAACCGCCCGGCGAGAAGAGCGGCGCAATACACAAAGTAGGAGTTGATTTGAAAGACAATCCCCGCACGATTCTTTCTTTCGGAATTAGTAAAAAATGCAAGGTTTTCGCCCGCAAAGAATACCGTTACTAAGCCGGACCAAATAGTCCGGCCGTTGATTTTCTTTTTTATACTTAATATGGATATTAACTGCTTCCGGGTCCGTGGATGTTTCCATAAACCAACAAAGGGGTCGCCTCACCCAAAATGGCATTTGCTTGCCACTGCGTTTTTAAATGAAAAAAGCTTTAACAGAAAAATTTTTCAAAAGGCCGGCACTTAAAGTAGCCAAAAGTTTGTTAGGAAAATTTTTAGTGCGCCGCTTGCGAGTGCCCAAAACCAAGCGAACAACGCGTGGACTCGCGCGGAATATTGCCTTAATGATCACTGAAACGGAGGCTTATCTAGGCCCGCAAGATAAAGCGTCGCATGCAAGCCGCGGGCCTACCTCACCGGCGGGCAAACGCACCGCCCGCAACGAACCAATGTGGGGGGAAGCGGGGAAATTTTATGTTTACTTCACCTATGGCATGCATTGGATGCTCAATATTGTCACGGGACGCGAAGGGTATCCGGCTGCAGTTCTGATTCGCGCCTGTAAAATAGTTGCTGGAAAAAACATAAACGGTCCGGCTCGGTTAACAAAATATTTAAAAGTTGATAAACGATTCAATAATAAATCGGCCAGCCGACGAACCGGATTATGGATTGAAGACCGTGGAATAAAAATAAAACGCTCACAGATCAATCGGAGGCCGAGAATCGGCGTGGATTACGCAGGCAAATGGGCCAAGAAACCATACAACTTCAGCGTTCGCGGCTAGTTCAGTTTCCGGCAGAAAATTTTATTGGTATTTCTACCCTTTTTTCTTTTTCCGGCAATCCTGACGTGTTGTCATTTTCCAACACCAAAAACCCTGTTTTCGTTGGCGAATTTTTGAAGGTCACGGTCGCATGAAACGGCACGAAGTCAGCGATCATCCAATCCGATTCGGCTTCCGCATGACTTTTGCCGAGCTCCGCACCGTTCACATCAATTATTTTAACGGGGAACGAAGCCTCAAAATACCAGCTACCTTTTGCTTTTCCTTTAATAAATAGCGGGGACTGAATGATCGCATCGGGAAAGGGCGTCTCCAATACCACCTCGACGCCGGAATTATTAATTTTCATATCAACGCCAACGTTTCTCTTGTTGAATAGAATTACTACAAGAACAGCAATCGCAACCACGGCCAATAATAAAATAATTTTTTTCATATTAACGCCGTTTCTTCTCTAAGTTTTTCGAATTTTAAAGCTGCTCCGAGATTATAACCGCCGGTTTTCCCGTCCGAGCGAATCACACGATGGCAAGGAATCCCAGGGTTACGATTTTTATTTAAAATATTACCGACGGCGCGATAGGCTTTGGGCCGGCCGGCGCGCTTGGCAACCTCTTTGTACGTCAAAACGCTTCCGCGCGGGATGCGCGTTACGACAGCAAAAACCTCGTCCTTGAAAGTCTTTGTCATTCGTTATTAAATTAAAATTAGCAAATTGAAAACCGGGGTGGCAAATGCTTGCCGAATTTCTCCTGTTTGCGTGCATGAGCAGCGGGCCTCCTTTGTCCGTAAATAAACCAGTATATGTTCCTCAAAAACGAATAAATTACCTGAAAAAGAAACTGGCCGATAACGGGGTTTCCGCCCAAGAATCAGATGCGCTGCTCGCGGATCCTCGCCTGCAAATTCCCAATCCTCGAATCGGGAAAATAACCTGGGAAGGATTCCAGAAAACACTTTTTACGCCGGAATCGATTGAGCGCGGCAGAATTTTTTTGAAAAAGCATGAACGCGTTTTGGGCGCAGCCGAGGAACGCTTCGGCATAGAGAAAGAATATTTAGTGGCTTTGATTCGCGTAGAGAGCGATCTGGGAAATAATTTGGGAGCATTTGTGTCCTTAAGGCTTTTTTACGAAAGATTGTCCGGACAGAAATGGAAAAAGAACGCGGATTATTTTGCAAAACTTGCCGCTTATTGCCGCAAAGAAAAAATTGATTGTTTCTCAATAAAAGGGTCAAATCAGGGCGCTTTCGGCCTTATCCAGTTCATGCCGACTTCTCTTGATCTGGCCATTGACGGGAACGGCGACGGCAAGATAGATCTTTTTAGCCCGGATGATGCCATCATGAGCGCGGCAAATTTCCTTGTCGAAAAAGGCTGGCACAAAAACAGCCGCCGAGCCTTAACTCGATATTACGGGTCTGGCGCGGTTTATCCGCAACTAGTCAAGAAATACAAGGAAGCCATCACGAAACATTAAAAAATCGCTCCGATTGTCATCGGAGCGAAATTTTTTATTTTTTTCAAAAAACAGAAAACTTAAGCGTATCGCCCAGGCTGAAAATATGATCGGAGTCGGCGTAAAGCATAAAAAAGTAAAACTGGTCGGATCCGATTTCGACCGCTTTCGGATATTTTACAATAATCACCGCCTCCCTGTTGGCCTCGATCGCCTGATCGGCGGAGGGCATAATGATGCGCGCCTCGTTTCCGTCAACGAAAATGTTTTTTATGTCTGGCTTTTGGCCGTACGGTTTTCTGGGATTATCGATCGCCAAAGTTTTCACCGCGTCATCAATGGAAACCGTTTTGCCGGCGCCAATGGCGTCGATGCCGAAATAGCCGTTTAACCCCTTGAAGCGGAGAGGAATTTTTTTATAAGCCTGGCCGGCGACATCCGGCAACCAGCCGGCAGGATATTCCAAAGAAATCCTGAAGTAGGGATTGGAATAAAGCTGCCGCTGCGTAGAGCTGTTTTCGGTTTTTGGGGCCGCGTTTCGGGAAAAATACAAAAAAACAGCAACGGCAATCGCGATGGCAATTGCCGGAATGATGAAGTATTTTAAAAAACCGTTTTTAAGTTCCATGAAAAACTGCTTCTCTGGAACGCTTTTTGCTAATAAAAAATATGTAGACAATGTCCAAGATCGCCAAAGTGTTTAGGACGAAAATCAAAATAAACCACTTTTTGTCTTTTAGGCCCGCCGCCTTCCAAAGGGCAACTCCTTTCCATGGCAGCGTCCAAAGACTGGCGAGGAGCACGACCCAATTCGCCTGCAAAAAACCCTGCAACGCTTCAAAATTTAGCGGCATCGTAGAATAAATTTACGGCAAACCTGATTTTTTTGCGAATCTAAAGCTTTGGTAGGAAAGAAAAAGCGAAACAACGAAAGCGATGGCGCTCAACCACATCGGCACACTCCAGCCGCCGATCACCGCATCCCAAGCGAAAGCCATGCGCAAAAAGTGCAAAGCCGAGACAGCCGCGAATAAGGCGCCGACGGTAAGGAAAAATGCTTTCTGCTGCATAACTTAAAAATAGCACATCCATGTTTACATATCTAGCCGCCGCTTTCAATGCATGCGTTAAGCCCGGAAATCTGGGAATTATAAGTGGAAACATCGGCCTTAAATTCGGCAGCGAGGTCGTTATATTGCGCAACAAGGGCATTGTATTCATCAACTTTTTCGCGATAACCGGGATCGCGCTGATTCATTGCTTCGATTTCCGCGCGCCGCGCCTCAAGATCTTTTTGTATGGCATCGAGCTCATTTTTCAAATTTCCTATTCGTTCCTTAAGCGACTGGTCTACGGCCGGACAGGCAGAAAGAGGTTTGGCAAAAATCTGCACGGCAATCCACAGCGTTTTCCCTTCAAAAACTCCTTTGCCGACCGAAACGCCTATTTCGCCATATCGGGTATTTAAAATATTCGCCCTGTGTCCGGGACTCGCCATCCATGCATCTACGAGGCCTTTATCGCCAGCAAAAATTCCAAGGGCGAGGTTTTCACCAAGCACCAGATACTGATAACCAAAACGTTTGGCAAGCGTCTCCGCGTCGTTGCCGACAGGAGAAACGTGATCAAAATATTGATTATCAAACAAATCTTTCATTCTTAAGTCGGCGACAGAGTCGAGCAGTTTGTTTTCGGAAAGCGGCTGGAGTCCGGCTTTGATGCGCTCTGCGTTTGTCGCCTCGATCGTTCCGGAGGCGGTAAGCGTTGTTGATGTTTTCGGCGCAGAAGGCGCGTAGCGCAACGGTTCCGGCGCGTTGAGCTTCGGCAAATCCGCGGTTTGTTTTTTAAGTTCTTTGACTAATGCGTCAGAAGCGATCTTTTCGAAATTTTGCAGTTCTTTTTCTATCTTGGGCTTCAGATAATCCGATATTTCTACGCGAAAGAAAAAACCTGCCGCAATGGCGGCGAGAAGAAGGGAATAAAAAATCAGTTTCCTTTTTTGCATAAAACCGATCTGTTTTTCTAGTTTTTGTTTTCCTGTTTTTTCAAATCCAAAGAAAGAGAATTTATGCAGAATCTCCTTGCTCCTGGAGGAGGATCACCCGCCTCCGCTCCTCTACGTCGAGACAAGTCATCAAAAACGTGGCCGAGATGCGAACCACAACCGGCACAGATAACTTCCGTCCTGGCCATGCCGTAACTCGCGTCCGGCCTCAATTCCACGCTGCCTTTCTTTGCTGCTTCGTAAAAACTTGGCCATCCGGTTCCGGAATCGAATTTGGCCCTCGAAGAGAAAAGCTCGTTGCCGCAGGCAGCGCAAACATACATCCCTTTTTCTTTAGAGTGATGGTACTTCCCGCTAAAAGGCGGCTCCGTTCCTTTTTCTCTTAAAATCCTATATCTTTCCGGCGGCAATTCCTTTTTCCACTCCTCTTCGTTTTTTATGATTTTGTCCGGCATCAGTTGTTTGATTTAATCTTATTTCAAAAATTTATAGTTGACAAAACAAAATTTTTTTGCTATCATGTAAGCAGTTCGTTGTTCAATCAAAAAACCGAAAGGAGGTGATTCGCTTTGAAACGACTGATTTTCTGGCCCGTGTTCCTGTCGCTTACAATCGGCTTTCTTGTGGGTTTTTTCTCCAATGCGAATTCCCCTTCTTTGGAGAGAAAAAATCCTGACTGGCAGGCCGCGAGGTTTGTAGCCGTGAAGATGAAGGTCACGGCCTATGACGCCGACCGGCGCTGCACGGACGGGTGGTCGAAACAGAAAAGAACATCGACGGGCAAGGATGCGAAAATCCTCGATGGTGTCGCTGCTGATCCGAAGCTGCTTCCCTATGGCACGAAACTGGTCGTGCCTGGCTTCGGAGAAAAAATAGTTGACGACACAGGAGGCGCCATGCGCCAGTCGGCAAAGAATGGCGTTTACCACATCGATATCCGTCTTGGGAGCCACAAAGAGGCCGAAAGGTTCGGCATACGCTGGATGACCGTCTACCGCGTGACAGGAGAGAACTAAGGTTTTAATGCCCCGCAAAGCAAAATTTGCGGGGCTGTTTTTATATAAGCGCGGCAGCATAGGATTTGTTACGATAATAATAGATCCTGGTTTAAGGGGACCGCGTACGACAAAAGAAAAAATTGATAAAATTTTTACTGTTTGGGAAAAAACCAAAAACCGCAAAGCGGTCCGTATTCTTTTTAAAGCAAGCCAAACACGGAACGAAACGCGACGCGAGCAGGCCCTCAATTGCCTGGGCTCCATCGTACAAACCGATTGGCGTTCTGCGTGGGATGTTTTCTCTGAAATGCTTGATGCTCCTGAAAGATCGCGTTATGCTGCGTTTCTTCTGGCGATCTTCAAAGTAATTGACAAGCCGGAAGTGATTGAAAAATTGCGCAAGCTATCCGAAAGCTCGGATGCAAAATTTCGTGATATTGGCATAAGGGGTTTGAAAATCGCAGAAAACCTCGAAGAATATTTACGGTAAGCTCCCTCCGGAGGGAGCTTTTTATTTGAGCGGGC
>CAYXSS010000016.1:0-22581 GCA_964467765.1 uncultured Candidatus Saccharibacteria bacterium | reverse complement strand
ATTTTTGCAATGTCACCGTAAAATAAATTTCGGATAGTAGACTCAAAACAAGTTTCCGGCTACGGTTGGAAACAGTCGAATTCCGGGATTAACGGATAGGGAATGGCGAAGGGCACGCTTTTCGCCAGAGTTGTCTTTTAATCTCCAAAAAAACAAAGCTACTTGGTGCGGAATATTAAGGGATTAGGATTTACGAGATCCCGAATACGATACAGCCCCGAGAACATTCGAAGGGCAGTGGCGCTGGCGATATTTCGCACATTGGTTCCGTGTGGCAGAACTTGAACGACAACCGCAACGTCGCGTACCTCTACAGGAACGCCAAAGAGCGCAACCTGAACCTCAATTGGTGGAGCAACAAGTGGAACGACAACTACCGTTTCGCTGCAGTCCGCAACTCGCTTCATTTCCCCGCACTAAGCGGGGTTTTCTTTGTTCAACTGCCTAAACCAACCGCCTAACATTTTTCCTATTCTATCGAGTTTTTCCGAAACCATCGCATATTTTTTATTGTCTAACGCTTTGATTTCCCAGATAATTTGTAGAAAGAATTTGAGAAGATCGAGTTTTGCCGCGGCTTTTTGCACATACGGCAGTTTCTGATTTTTTCCCAAGTAGCTCGCCACAAAAACAAACTCGATTGTTTCTACAAACAAATTGTCGATTTTAATCCCCAGCGTGTAGCGCGCGTCTTTGGGCACATGCGGCAAAAATCCGTGCCAGAGCTTGTACGCCGCGACAAGATGTTGGATGATGGGTAAATTGAGCCGGGGGGGCTTCCATGAAAAAATTTTACGCAAAACAATATGAAAGCGCAATTCGCTGAAACTTTTGAAAAAATTTCTTCAATCGAGAATTTACTAGAGGCGTGGAGCGAATTCGTCAAAGGAAAGCGTGGCAAGCCGGATGTCGCGGAGTTTTCGCTGAACCTGATGGATAACTTGCTCTCTCTACGCCGCGACCTAATAAATCATACATACCGGCACGGCCCGTACCGGGCTTTCAACATAAACGATCCCAAGCCGAGGAACATCCACAAGGCTTGCGTCCGCGACCGCGTTTTGCATCATGCAATCTACAGGGTTCTTTATCCCTTCTTCGACAAAACTTTTATTTCCGATTCTTTTTCCTGCCGCCTCGGCAGGGGGACGCATAAGGCGTTGGATCGTTTCCGTTCTTTCGCCAACGCAGCAAGCAAGAACAACACCACGACTTGCTGGATTTTGAAGTGTGATATTAGGAAATTTTTCGCGAATATCGACCACGAAATCTTGCTCGATATTTTGCGTTCTTATATTCCCGACGAGGAAACGATCTGGCTTCTGGATGAAGTAGCATCGAGTTTTTCCTCAACCGCGCCTGGCAGGGGTCTGCCTCTAGGCAATCTCACCTCGCAGCTTTTTGTGAATGTCTACATGAATGAATTCGACCAATTTATGAAACATGAGTTTAAAATGAAGCACTACATTCGTTACGCCGATGATTTTGTTGTTTTCTCACACGATCGCGCTTGGCTCGAATCGCTTTTGTCGCAGATGAGAGGTTTTTTGCAAGAAAAACTTCGCTTAACGCTCCACCCGCGAAAAGTTTTTATCAAAACGCTCGCCTCCGGCGTTGATTTTTTGGGCTGGGTGCATTTCCCCGACCATCGCGTGTTGCGCAGTGCCACGCGCCGGCGTATGATGAAAACAATGAGCGAAACAAAATCCACGGAATCGCTGAATTCTTACCTTGGTCTTCTTGGCCACGGCAACGCTCATAAATTAAAGAAGAAAATTATAGACAACATAAATCGATGAGCCCTAAATACATTTTTGTTGTCGGCGGCGTGATGTCGGGAGTCGGCAAGGGCGTGGCTTCGGCCAGCATCGGAAAAATCCTCCAATCGCGAGGATTTTCTGTTACAGCGATAAAAATAGACCCTTACGTGAACGTCGACGCGGGCACGATGAACCCGACGGAGCACGGAGAGGTTTTTGTCTTGGACGACGGCACGGAGTGCGATCAGGATATGGGGAATTACGAAAGATTTTTGAATCGCGATTTGACCGGCGCGAATTATATGACGACGGGCAGTATTTATAAATCCGTGATCGAGCGCGAGCGGAGCATGGGCTACGGCGGCAGGTGCGTGGAGGTTGTGCCGCACATACCGATGGAAGTGATCGCCCGTATCGATAGCGCGGCAAAAAAAGAAAAAGCGGAGATTGTGATCGTCGAGATCGGCGGAACGGTAGGTGAGTACCAGAATATTTTGTTTTTGGAAGCGGTGAGGATGCTTAAAACAAAAACCCCCGGCGACGTTCTTCTGGTTTTGGTAAGCTACTTGCCGATTTTAAACGACGACAACGAGCCGAAAACAAAACCCACGCAATACGCTGTGCGGACGCTTAATTCCGCCGGTCTCCAGCCGGACATTGTCCTTGCCCGAGCCAAGCACGCGCTCGACAAAAAACGCAAAGAGAAGATTGCTTTCAATTGCAATTTACGCGAAGAAGACATTGTCTCCGCGCCGGACGTTTCGAGTTTATATGAAATTCCAGTCAATTTTGAAAAAGATAAACTGGGAGACGTTGTTTTGGAAAAGCTCGGTTTGCGTTCGCGTGGGCAAGATTTGCGTAAGTGGCGGCGGATGGCGGAAAAAATAAAAACGGCGAAAAACGCCGTACGCATCGGTATCGTCGGCAAGTATTGGAGCTCGGGCAAGTTCGTTTTGGCGGACTCTTACATTTCCGTGATCGAAGCGATAAAGCATGCCGCGGCTTTTTGCGGCGCAAGGCCGGAGATAGAATGGCTTGACGCCGAAGAGTTCGAAAAAAACAGTGCCGCACTTAAAAACCTCGGAAACTATGGCGGCATAATCGTCCCCGGCGGTTTCGGCAGCCGCGGCGTCGAAGGCAAAATCAAAGTTATCAAATACTGCCGCGAAAACGAAATCCCGTTTTTCGGCCTCTGCTACGGGATGCAGCTCGCTGTCGTGGAATTTGCGCGAAATGTCTGCGGACTAAAAAATGCCAACACGACAGAGATAAACCCAAACACAAAATATCCGGTCATCGACATTTTGCCGGAACAGAAAAAATTAATGGCAGAAAAAAAATACGGCGGCACGATGCGGCTCGGAGTTTATCCTGCAGTGTTGCGCCAGGGCACGATTGCAAGGAACGCTTACGGAAAAAACAAAATTTCGGAAAGGCACCGCCATAGATACGAAGTTAATTCCGAATACGTTAAGCGCCTCGAGCGCGCGGGGATGATTTTCTCTGGCCGTTCGCCAGACGGACGGCTTATGGAAATAGCCGAACTGCCGCGGTTTGACCCGGCTCACCGCAAGCGATTCGACTCCGCCAGCAGCGAACAAAGCCGAGCCGCTCACCGCAAGCGCGCCACGCACTCGTTTTTCTTGGGAACGCAATTTCATCCGGAGTTGAAGTCAAGACCATTGACGCCCCACCCTTTGTTTATAGAATTTACTAAAGTTGCCGCAAATAAAAAATATGCATGAGTCGAATATGCATGAGTCGTTCGAGCACAAGTTAATAAAAGGAAGAATCGCAGAGACTATTTTCGAGATGATGTTTCGAGGAACTGACAAGTTTTCGGTTCATCGATTCGGCTACGAATACACGGCACCTTTAGTCGCGCAATACCAAAATGACGCCAAGCTTAAAGAAACGCTTGACACCATTCGACATACCCCGGATTTTATTTTAGTTGAGGAATCTGACGCCAAAAAAGGAATTTACATAGTCGAGGTAAAGTATCGAGCAAGTTTTAAACAGGAAGATACTGTCGAAATAGCAAATGACCTGGTTGAGCATTGGCCGATCTCGTGGATTTTCTTAATATCTCGGACTGGTTTTTATTTTGATAATTTGCATAACATCATTAGGAATGCTGGCGAAATAAGAGCACTACGAGAGAGTTGGGTTTCAAAAGAAATTCAGAACAGATATAAGGAGTTAGCCAATGATTGGCTTTGGTCTCACGCGGAACAAAATTAACACAAACCAAACAAATGATTATTTTTCTCTACGGTCAGGATGACTACCGGCGAACGGAGCGGAAAAAGTGGTATATCGCCGAATTCGAAAAAAAGTACTCGGGCTTAAGCGTCGGTTTTTTTGATTTGGCCGAGCCCGAGGCGCATGACAACCTGCGCTTGTTTTTGCGCGGCGAGTCGCTTTTCGAGGAGAAAAAGCTGGCGGTTCTAGAAAATGTTTACGAAACAGAAGAAAAAACGGTCATTGACGGGCTAAAAGCCGTCGCGAAATCGAAAAATGCGACGGCATTGATTTCGGAACAAAAAAAACCGCCGAAAAAATTAGAGTTTTTAATAAGCGAGGCCTGGAAAACGGAAGAGTTCGAAAATTTGGCTGGAGAGGAATTGTATTTGTTCATAAAAAAAGCCGCGCAACAATTTGGAATTGTTCTTGAAAACGGCGCCCTGGATTTCCTCGCCGAAATTTATAAAAACAACAGTTGGGCTTTGGTAACCGAAATAGAAAAGTTGAGTAATTTGGACAAAAAACGAATTTTCAAGGAAGACCTTGAAGCGCTTGGGCTTGAAACATTGCCCAATTATTGGATGGTTATGAATAGCCTAAAAAGCCAAAATCCTGCCGCGCGATTTTGGGCGCTCGAGAAGCTTTTCGCTCAAAACGAACCGCCGGCGAAAATTTTCAACATTTTGTCTTCACTCTGGCGCGAAAAAATTCCGCAGATGGCGGAGTATGATTTTATGGTCAAGTCGGGGAAGCTCGACTATGACGAAGTATTGGTCGAGCTTGTTTTATCGCAATAGCCGAGCCAGCCCCGATTTCAGCCTGCTCGCTTTGTTTTTGGCAATCACGTTTGTCTTGGCTGCTTTGTCGAGCGCTTTATAAACCGCAGGAAGCATTTTTTTGGCTTCCTCGACTTTCTTTCCGGAGACAAACCCTTTGTATTTAGTGGCCAGTTTTTTATAGGTCTCCCTCTTGAGAAGATTTCTCGCGCGCCGCCTTTTTGACTGGCGCATGGCCTTTTTTGCTGATGCTGTTATGGGCATGGAATTTATAATTCAGTATACGGATTCAAAAAATAAATGCAAGTTATAAAAAATGCTATTCACGAGGAATAGCATTTTTGAAATTGGCGATTAGAATTTTTGGCATTTGGTGCAGCAGCCACCGTAATTTTTTCCTTTAGTTTTTAGTGCGTTGAATGCTCGGTTGAATTTTTCAAAATCCTTCGCCGCCCGCAACTTTATGCTCTCGGCGTCTTGGATTTGCCGTTCGACGTCGGCGATGTTTGCTAGTACGTTAGATAAATTACTACTATTACTAACAGCAACGGAGCGCACTTCATGATAATTATCCATAAGATCATGATAATTATCCATAAGAGGAAAAAATAAGAGACCCACATAAGCACCCGCGGGGCTATCATTTTTGGCTTCTCTCATTTGTCTAAGAAGCTTAATCTGATCTTTATTTATCCACGACCCAGTTTTTAACACAAACAACTTAAGTTGGTTTTCTGGATCGACGACAACAATTCTTAAATATTCATCCTTTCTACCGCAAAAAGTTTGATATATGATTTTAGAGCCAACGCGCATACCGGCATTGTCTGCTGGTCCGCCTATATACACTTGCGTTACGACGTCGTTTTTGGAAAGAAACCCGTAATCAAAGATATCGAGATCGATGTCGATGTATAGCCCGGCGATTTCCTCGTTGACGCTCTTCAGGTCGCCCAGTTTTTTTTCAAACGCGGCAATGTTTGCTTTCAGGACATCATCATTCGCCAGGGCGACATTTTGGAAAAAAGCAGCCTCCGCTTTGTTTTTTTGGTTTGTGGTATAGACGGTAAACGTAGCGGCTACAAGCAGAATTACCACGATCAGAATTTTACTCATAATGATACTAACCCTCCTTCTTTTGTTGTTAAATTCCACAGACGAGGGGATAGAACCCCCCTCCATGGTCTGTATACAATGTAGCACCAATAGACATATTTGTCAAGCGGGGTTACGATTAGGCTATGTTCTACAACGTTTCCGGAAAATTGACCGCCAAAATGGGCGGATTTGCCGTTATTGATGCTGCCGGCCTGGGATTAAAGATTTTTATCAGTTCGCGCACAGCGGAAAGGTTGCCTCCGACAGGAAGCAATCTCAAACTTTTTTCTCATCTCCACGTACGCGAGGATGCGATGGAACTTTACGGGTTTTTGAGCGAAGAAGAGTTGCGCTTTTTCGAACTTTTGATTTCCGTCTCCGGCGTCGGGCCAAAGTCGGCGATTGCAATTTTGAATATCGCCGAGATTAAAGATTTGGCAGCGGCCATCAAAGAGAATCGCCCCGACCTTTTGACGCGTGCCTCGGGCATTGGCCGTAAAACAGCTGAACGCATTGTCTTGGAGTTGAAAACTAAAGTTAAGGCGGAGAAATCGGATTTGACTGTCGGAAAAATGGAGTCGGATGCCGACATCGTGGAAACCCTGGCTGGTTTGGGATACAAACGCGAGCAAGCAAAAGCGGCGCTTGCGCGAATTGACGAAAAAATTATCGGCCTCGAAGAGCGGCTAAAGGCGGCGCTTAAAATTTTGGGCGGTCGCTGACATCTTTCAATGTCGTGGGAGAAATTGAACAAATGGCTTGAGCGGTTTAAGAGATTTCCGCTGTTTAAGATTTTATACAAAATACCCGGAGCCCCGGATTTTTATCATTTCATTCTGGCTTTTTGCGGAGCCTTACTCTACAAATTTCCGAGCCGGCATATTTTTGTCATAGGGATTACCGGAACAAAAGGCAAAACAACGACACTAGAACTCTTAAATTCCATATTGGAAACAGCGGGAAAAAAGACGGCGCTGCTTTCGTCCCTGCGCGTAAAGATTGCCGACAAGAGCGAAAAGAACAAATTTGGCAATTCCATGCCCGGAAGGTTTTTCGTTCAAAATTTTCTTAAGGAGGCAGTAAAAAAAGGATGCCGGTATGCACTGATCGAAGCGACTTCACAGGGCGTTGATTTATCGCGCCATAAGTTCATAAATTGGAATATTGGCGCACTAACAAATCTCGCGCCGGAACATATAGAAGCGCATGGTTCTTTCGAAAAATATCGCGAGGCAAAACTAAAATTTCTTCGCTACGCAATAGAGCGAAGGGGGAAAGTTTTCTTGAACAAAGAAGGCGAAAACACCGCGTATTTTATGAAAAAACTTGCAAGGCCCGATCAATTTTTTTTATATTCTGCAAAAGATGAAAATATTTTGCACGCCATGCCGAGCGAACTGCCGCTTCGCGGAGCAATCGATGAGTACGTTTTTGTTTGGAGCGATTTTAACCGCGAGAATGCCTCTGCCGCGATCGCCATTGCGCTTAATTTGGGAATCGGAATCAAAACAATAGAAGGAGCATTGCGCAACTTTCGCGGTGTGCCGGGGCGGATGGAATTCGTCAGGCGCGGCGGCGTGGCGGTCATTGTCGATTACGCTCATACGCCGGATTCGCTGCGGGCGGTATACAAAACGCTCCGCGAGCCAAGATTCATGAATTATGATTCAAGATTGATCTGTGTTTTAGGTGCCGCCGGCGGCGGGCGTGACAAATGGAAGCGTCCGGAGATGGGAAAAGTTGTTGCCCAGTATTGCGATGAGATAATTTTGACCAGCGAAGACCCATACGACGAAGATCCGAAAGAAATATGCCGGCAAATCGCCTCCGGGTTTTCAAATTTGCCGCCAGTAGGCGGCCGGCAGCGAGAAGCGATAACAATTATTGATCGCAAGGAAGCGATAAAAAAAGGGGTAGAGCTTGCCCGATCCGGAGACATTGTTGCCGTTACCGGCATGGGCAGCCAGGATTTTATGTATTTGGAGAATGGCAGAAAAATTTCATGGAGCGAACGAGCAGTTGTTGAAGATGCCTTGCGACAAAAAGCGGCGCGAGATGCTCGCGCCGCCAATATTTAATTAGGGGTTCTTACGGTCGCGCCCTTGAAGAGCCAGCCGGTACAAACATACACCTCCGTTTCTTTTCCGGTTGGATTTGTGGCCTTGGCCGTGAATCGCGCCGCGTCGCCCTTGTCGCATCCGCGAAGGCTGACGGCGAACCAAGAGTGGTCGGTAATTTTGATATTGCTGTATCCTTGGGAGTCGAGCGCGCGAATCGCGACTTTTTCGTTGACCAAAGCTCCGGTGAAATTGCTTCCGACGGCAATCAAAAACATTAGCGCAAAGAGGATTAGTACTACTGAATACTGCCGATCGTTGTTCATGGTCAGTCCCCAGTAATTCAATCTTCTGCTGGTTATTGTAATCCTGCGCTATAATTAAGTCAATGCGTTTAACTTTTTACGGCGGCGCCGGATCGGTGACGGGGGCTAATTATCTTCTCGAATCCGGCGGAACGAAAATTTTAGTGGATTGCGGTTTAATCCAGGGATCAAATTACGCCGAGCGCCAGAATTTTGAAAGATTTCCTTACGATCCGAAAGGAATCGCCGCTGTTTTTATTACGCATCCACACCTCGATCATATCGGCCGCATACCAAAGCTTTATAAAGACGGTTTCCGCGGGGAAATTTTTTCCACGCCCGCATGCAAGGACTCGTCCGAATTGCTGTTACTGGACTCGGAACGTATTTTGCGCAAAGAAGCGGAACGCGAAAAGAAAGAGTCAATCGGTGACGTACGTGACGTAAACGAGGCTCTGAAGCTTTGGAAAAAGCGCGACTACCACGAAAAAATCCAAGCCGGGCCTTTTGTTGCGGAGTTTTTCAATGCCGGCCATATTTTGGGTTCGGCATTTGTAAAAATTTCAGCCGGCGGCAAGACAGTCGTATTTTCCGGCGACCTGGGAAATTCTCCCGCGCCAATTATCAAACCGACGGAAAATATCGACTACGCCGATTATTGCGTTATTGAATCGACCTACGGAGATCGCCTCCACGAAGACGTGAGCCGCCGGCGCGAGGAGCTCGAGGACGCCATCGAAGATACCGTCAAGTCCGGCGGGACGCTTCTTATTCCCGCATTTGCCATGGAGCGAACGCAAGAGTTGCTTTACCACATGCACCAGCTTTTCGACGAAGGGCGAATTCCTCGCATTCCGGTTTTTATGGATAGTCCGCTGGCCATAAAATTAACCGCCGTCTACAAAAAGTACGAGGAAAATTTTAACAAAGAAACGGCAGCCATAGCTTCCAGCGGCGAGGATATTTTGAATTTTCCGGGATTACGCCTGACATTAACGACGGAACAGTCAAAAACCATCAACGACGTGCCGCCTCCGAAAGCGATTATTGCCGGTTCTGGCATGTCGCAGGGAGGAAGAATTTTACACCACGAACTTCGCTATCTGCCCGATCCGAAAAGCACGATACTTTTCATCGGCTACCAGGCGCAGGGGTCGCTCGGTCGAGCAATTTTGGACGGAGCGAGAGAGGTCACAATTTTCGGCGAGAAAGTACCCGTGAGATGTAAAAAAGTAAATATTCCCGGCTATTCCGCTCACGCCGACCAGCGGCAGCTTTTGGCTTGGCTTAATCCAGTGCGCATGTCGCTCAAAAAAGTCTTCGTCGTTCAAGGTGAAAAGGAATCGAGCTCGACTTTTGCGCGCATAATCGTCGATGAGCTGGCTGTTTTGGCCGAGGTGCCGAAAGCGGGACAATCGGTGGAATTGTTATAATAAACCAGGTATGCCAGAGAAAAAAAATAACCACAATCACGAGCGTCATCTAAAATATAAGATTTGCGTTTCCGGTTCCGCGGACACGACTTTTGGCGGGGAGGCGGCAATTAAAATGGCAGAGGAAGTCGGCAGACTGATAGCCGAACACAATATGATTTTGGTCACCGGCGCAACGACAGGCATTCCCTATTGGGCAGCCAAAGGAGCAAAACAGGCCGGCGGTTTCGTGGTCGGTCTCTCGCCCGCCGTTTCCAAGCGTGACCATGTGAAAAATTTCCAGCTGCCGCTTGATTATCATGACGTCATTGTTTATACGGGTTTTGATTATTCCGGAAGAAATCTTCTTCTGACGCGCTCAGCAGACGCAGTTCTTACGATTTGCGGCAGGATGGGAACGCTTAACGAATTTACCATCGCTTTTGAAGACAAAAAACCGCAAGGCGTGCTTTTGGGCACGGACGGCATCAGCGACATGTTGCAGGAAATCGTGGAACGCGCGAAGCGCGGTCCGGGGAAAATAATCTGGTCAAAAGACCCGAGGGAGCTGGTCGAGAAAGTAATCGCCCTTGTTGAGGCAGATGAGGCGGGGCTTGATTTGGGAAACTACGTTCCGCGTGAACACGCGGAAGGATAATCCGTGCATCAGTCAGAATGAGCGCAAAAATTTTGTCTTCTGGTTAAGAAAGGTCGAAAAATATTTTTTGAATTTTTAATAATAAACACAATGGCAAAAAAATCATCGGAACCGAAACCGATAGGCGAAGTTACGCATTACTACAGCCACATCTGCGTGGCTATCATTAAATTTAAAAAAAACATTGCAGTCGGCAGCAAGATTCATTTTAAAGGAGCGACTACCGACTTCGAGGAAAAGATAAATTCCATGCAATGCGATCATAAGGCGATTGAAACAGCAAAGAAAGGGCAAGAAGTCGGCATTAAAGTCGGCGACAAGGTTCGCGAAGGCGATCTTGTCTACGAAGCGGAGTGATGGCAGATTTGCTTCGCGTTTTGAAAGGAGGAGCCGTTGTCATGGCCGCAACGATTGGTGCCGGTATTTTTGCCCTACCTTATGTTTTTGCCAAAGCCGGAATTGCCGTCGGCTTTTTTTATTTGTCGATTTTGAGCGCAATTATCATTTATGCACAAATTCTTTATTGGCGCTCGCTTGACGCAGTGGGTGAGAAAAAACGCCTCTTGGGATTGGCGAAGGATTATTTGGGAAAATTCGGATATGTTTTGGGATTTGCGACGGTGGTCTGCGGTCTGATACTCGTGCTTGTGATCCAGTTGATTCTTGGCGCCAAATTTCTCGGCCTGGTTTTTCCGGTTGGCAGAGCACCGTCTTTGATTGTCTTTTGGTTTTTGGCTATTTTGCCGCTTTTTTTCAAAGAGAAAAGAATTATTTGGCTCGAAACACTGGTTGTCGCTTTTATGGCGGCCATCGTATTTTTTATTTTATTTTCTTTCGGCACTCTGCGCGCGCCACAATTTTTTCCAATGATTGATTTGAAAAACATTTTTTTGCCCTTCGGAGCGGTTCTCTTCGCTCTTGCCGGATGGACCGCTATTGAGCCGCTTTACGATTCGTTTAAATCTATCGGCAGCAACAGGAGGCTGGTTTCCTTGTGGGGCATAGCGCTTGGCACAGTTTTTGTCGCAGTCCTTTATGCTGTTTTTGTGTTTATCGTTCTTACTTCTGCGCCAATCGTTTCTTCGGACACCATTTCCGGCATTGCCGGTTGGAGCCAAAATAAAACGGCGCTTCTCGGCATCTTGGGCATCCTTGGCTTATGGGTTTCTTATTTGCCGGTGACCTTGGAAATAAAGCACGCGTTGATTTATGATCTTGCTTGGAATAAAAAATTAAGCGGCCTTGCGGTTATTTTTTTGCCGGTAATTTTGGTGTTTTCGGGACTCAATAACTTCATTAAGGCCATCGGTCTTGCCGGCGGAGTTTTTTTGGGCCTGGAGTACCTTTTAATTGTGCTCGTAGGAAAGAAAATAATTCGGCCCAAGGGTTTGGAGGCGCTTGTTTTGAACGCGCTTTCGTTCGTCTTTGTCTTGGCCGCGGTTTACGAAATTTATTATTTCTTCGCAGGAGCTTGATTTTGCAGGCGTTTTGCTTTACTCTGTTTATAGATTTTTACAGAGGTCTTCAACGTGCTTGAAAGGAATCTCTGGCTGATTTACGCCCTTGCCACTTTTTTCTTCTGGGGATATTTTTCTCCACACTTAACGCTCGCCTCGCGCGCTTTCGGCCTTAGACTGCTTATTGTAAACGGCGGCGTGATGCTCGGCATCGGACTTATTGCCGTTGTTTTATACGGAGAAGGTTTTTCTTTTATTTCGCGAGATGCCGAAATGACAAAAAACCTTTTTCTCGGCTGCGTCGCGTCCGCTCTTGGTTATCTTTTTTTCTCGCTTGGCCTCGACAACGCAAAAAAATTCGGCGGACGCGTAAATGCCGTAGTCGTTATTTGCGGCATGTGGATTGCGCTTGCTGTCGTGCAAAATTGGCGGGTCTTGGGAGAGGAGATGACACCATTAAAATGGATCGGAGTGCTATTCGCGGTTTTTGCCGTGATTTGTATTTCCAAATAGGCGGCTTTTCAAGAAAAGCCGCTTTTTTGTTATAATTTTTATAGAAATTTTGGCGGAAAAACAATGGGACCAATGTGGAGCCGAAGCCGCCTCCGCCTTTTAACGCTTTTTTCTTTTACGCTGACCACGGCCACCTTCAGGATCGTTCTTTGGCTTTTCGATGACAGAGTGATTATTCTCGTCCACGGTGTCCACCTACATCATTGCTTTTTCGGTTTTGTTTTTCTATTTTTTGTTTTCTTTATCAAAGCCTCGTGGCCTAGATATTTGCTTACTGGCATTGCACTGGCAATGATTTTCGACGAAACTCCGGTTTGGCTTTTAGGGGACATGAATCATGCCATTCCCCACACCTATATTCCGAGCATCGCCGTTGCTTTTTTAATTTTCTTTTCGGCGTTTTTGCCGGAACCCAAAAGAGATAGCCGCTAAATTGCGGCTATTGTTTTATTTCGTAATCATAAAATCTCTTTCTTCTATGTTTTTTTCTTTGTCGTTTTCGGATGCGAGAAAGACTCTTATTCCTATCAATTTGCCGTTGTCGTCTTTGATCGGTTCGTAGCCGATGCGTCCCTCGGCAACCGTTACCGACCTGCCATCTTTGGCAATCAGAACGTCTGTTGTCTCCCCGTTCTCCGACATGGCCGAGAAGGCGCAGATTTCGGTTTTGTCCATGGGGTAGATGACGGAAACGGTACCTCCGGAGTCGTCCGTAAAATATTCGGCGGTTAAAAGAACGATGTCTCCGTCTTTTTTATCAAAAGCCCACTTCCACTTCTTGCCTTCAAACCTCTCGTCTTGGCGGGTGATCAAAAACTTTTTTCCCATGGAGTGAAGTTTGGACAGGTCTAGGGATTTTACCTGCAGCAAAACGGTCGTAGCCTTATTTTCTGCTTTTTCTGCGGTTTGGGCGGGAGCTAAGGCGGCAAAAAGGGCGACGAGGATGGCGGTCAGAAGGGCAGTTCTTTTCATGCGGCACCGGAATCCGTGTCAAATAACCTCCTAGGATTCTATGCCCGGGTTTTAGTGGCGTCAAGCTGGAGTTTTGCTATAGTTATACGTACAAGGTCGTAGATAAACCATAAATAAAAAGCCATGGCAAAAATGACAAAGTCGGAGCTTTTAAACAAGCTGGCCGAGAAAGTCGAGGTTTCGAGAAAACAGGCCGGTATGTTTTTGGACGCTTTGGCCGAAGTCGGCTACGCCCAAGTAAAGTCGGCCGGCGAATTCACGCTTCCGGGTTTCGGCAAGCTTGTGAAAAAGCACCGCGCGGCCCGCATGGGCAGGAATCCGGCGACGGGCGAGCAGATTCAGATCAAGGCCAAGACAGTTGTTAAATTCAGGGTTGCCAAAGCCGCCAAGGAAGCTATATTGGGCTAGTTGGTTTCGACTCGCTTCAGGCGAGGCGAGTTTCTCTTTGCGCAAAGAGAAGTATAAGGCTTAAAAAAACCGCTCGTGCCGCTTCAAGATGTGAGGTTTTGAAGCGAGCCTCGCCACCGTGGCGGGAAAGGGCGGTTTTTTGTTTAAAGAAAAAGGCCGAGTTCGCGACTTGCGAATTCGGCCGATCTTTTATCAGCTCGACGATTCTCTTTGTCATGACCTACTCACGTTGATTGCTGTAGACATGGTATCATGGCAGTGCGCGAATCGTCAATATATAATGGTTTTAATGAGTAAAACAGAGGAGCTTAAAAAACTCGAATTTGAAATTGCCGCCAACAAGTCTTTGCCTCTGCGCGAGTCGAATTTGGTTTTCGGCGAAGGGAATTCCGACTGCGGTGTGATGTTTGTGGGCGAAGCACCTGGCTTTCACGAAGATCGTCTCGGGCGTCCTTTCGTCGGCCGCGGCGGCCGGCTTTTGGACGAAATGATAAAAAGTGTCGGTTGGAAACGTGAAGAAGTTTACATAACCAATATCGTCAAGCGCCGCCCGCCGGAGAATCGCGATCCATTGCCCGAAGAAATCGAAGCCTACAAACCATACCTTACGCGCCAGATCGAAATCATAAATCCGAAAGCAATTGTTTGCCTCGGCCGATTCGCCATGAATTATTTTTTGCCGGACGCTAAAATTACGCGCGACCACGGCAGGGTTTTTAAAATCGGCGAAAGGATTATTTTTCCGGTTTATCATCCAGCTGCGGCCCTGCGCTCGACCGAGATGATGAACACGCTCCGCGAAGATTTCAAAAAATTGCCGAAAGTTGTTTCGGGAGATTTTTATCCGGAAACTGCAAACATAACAATCGCGGGGGAAAAGAAAAAACCGACAAAGATCAAAACCAAAAGCCTGTTTTGATTTTGGTTTATAATTAAAAGAAATGAACTTCGCGATCACCTACCTTCTGCAAAGGACGATTTACCGCTTGCTTGATTTCGTGCGCCACTGGTACGTCGACGGATCGCGCAACCTTTTCCATTGGTTTATCTCTTCTCTCGAAAGGCTCGATCGCACTTTAGCCATCAGAGTAACTCTTAAATATTTTTTTCAGCCGCTTTACAAAGATTTTACGATCATCGGAAGGATTTTGGGAGTTTTCTTCCGTTCCGCCAGAATCATTGTTGCGCTATTGATCTACGTTTTTATTCTTGTCCTTTTCGCTTTTATCTATGTCGGCTGGCTCGTCGTTCTGCCGGCGATTTTAATTTACGCCGCTTATGCCAAATACCGTTTTTGATTCTAGGGAAATTTACTTCGATGATCCGCGCTTGCGCATGACGGTTCCAGGGCGGCTTTTCGTGCGCGCCGGGATTTACATCGTTTACTTGGTCGGAGTTGCGGCCGCGGCGAGCTTTATCATTTCCGATCTCGGCTGGCTGCGGGCCTTAGGCGCATTTTTAGTTTTGGTTCTGTTAGACAGACTGATACACGCCGGTCAGGCCGATAAGCCCGTCTCTTTTATGCCGGCTTCTGGCAGAGTAAACCTAACAAGGTATTTGCGCCCTCCGGCCTTTTCCGTGATTGAGCGGGCTTTCGACAAGTCATTGATCTTGGGCAGAAATTTTTTTCTGGAAATAATTAACCAATGCTTGTCTTCGAGGGAAATTAAAGAAGGGCTTACGAGGCTTGATGTAAAACCGGAAGAATTTAGGCATAAACTTGAAGAAATTTTGCGGGAGAAAAAACTGGGCGAGAAATTGTCGAAAGATTCTATTTTGAAAAACGCGCAAGTGCTTGTCGGCGCGGCTTTTAAGCAATCCTTGAGCGCTCAAAATCGATTTATCGGGGTTGACGACATATTTTCGTCTTTGCCGGACGTCGAAGATCCGGAAGTAAAAAGGATTTTTAGTATTTTTGAAATTAAAAGCGGCGATTTGAGCAGGGCCTTGATCTTGTCGGCCGGCCGCGGCGGTTGGGGGCTGCGCCGGCCGCCAGCAGTTTTGGGTGGATTTGTTTTGGGAACAGGCGTTCGTCTCAGGCATCGTGTTATGAACAGGGCTTGGACGGCGCGCCCCACCCCGACGCTAGACAAATACTCGGCCGATTTTACCGATCTTGCCAGACAGCAGCGTATCGGATTTCTCATCGGGCATGAGGCGGAATTCGGACGCATGATCGAAACTTTGGCCCGGCCAATGAATCCCAACGTCTTGCTTGTCGGCGAAGCTGGCATTGGCAAAGAAACGCTTGTGACGCACCTTGCGGCGCGTCTCGTCAAAGACGAAGTGCCGCAAGCGCTTTTCGACAAACGGCTCGTTTCTCTCGACTTGACGAGCCTTGTTGCCGGAGCGGCGCCGGAAGAGCTGAATTTACGGTTGCGGAAAATAGTGGAAGAAATTTCTGCTGCCGGAAACGTAATTCTTTATATTCCAGACATACATAATCTCGTAAGGACCTCCGGTACGGCATACCTCTCTGCGGCAGATGCCCTGATGCCGATCATTATGAATAACGCTTTTCCGGTTGTCGGTGCCACATACCCGAGAGAATTTAAAGAATTAATCGAAGCGCGAAGCGATTTTGCCGGAGCTTTTGAAGTGATCCGCCTGCAAGAAGTGAGTCCCGACGACGCCGAGAAGGTTTTGGCTTACGACGCACTTATTTTAGAGAAGCAGCTCGGTTTAACCATTAGCTTCGGCGCGATTAAAAAATCCGTCTATCTGGCCAAAAGATATTTTATAAACAAATTTTTGCCTGGAAGTGCCGAAGAACTTTTGAAAAGCGCGTTAGTGGAAGCCAAGCGTCGCGGCGATAAGATCCTTGGGCCGGACGTTGTAATTCACGTGGCCGAAGAAAAAACCAATGTGCCGATCGCTAAGGCCAGCGAGGAAGAAACCAAGTCCTTGTTGAATTTGGAAGAAATTATCCACCGCCGCCTGGTTGATCAAGAAGAAGCCGTGCGCGCCATTTCCGACGCCTTGCGGGAATACAGGAGCGGTCTTACGCGCCAAGGCGGGCCGATTGCGGGATTTCTTTTTGTCGGCCCGACAGGAGTCGGCAAAACCGAACTTGCCAAGCAGCTGGCCAAGATTCAGTTCGGATCGGAGTCGGCCATGATTCGCTTCGATATGACCGAGTATCAAGACAAGCAGAGTTTTTTCCGCTTTATCGGTTCTCCTGACGGAAAAATAAGCGGCGCGCTTACGGAGGCCGTGCTCCAGAAACCGTATTGTTTGGTATTACTCGACGAATTCGAAAAAGCGTTTCCGGACATATTGAATTTATTTTTGCAGGTTTTAGACGACGGCCGGCTTACGGATAACATGGGCAGGCTTGTCGACTTCAGTAATTCCATAATTATCGCCACGTCCAATGCCCATTCGGACATAATCAATGAAGCTTTAAACAAGGGACAAACCATGTCCGAGGTTGCAGAGTACCTGAAAAAGAAGTTAGTTGATGTTTTCAGGCCGGAACTTTTGAACAGATTTTCCAGGATAGTGGTTTTCAAGGATTTGAACCCGTCCGATCTCGAAAAAATCGTAGCCTTAAATTTAAACGACCTCTCCGCGCTTGTGAGCGACAAAGGCATTACTATGGAGTTCGATCCTGCCGCAGTGAGAATGATAGTTAAAATGGGCTACGATCCGGCTTTCGGCGCGAGACCGCTGCGGCGCGTTATAGACGAAAAGCTCCGCGCGCCGCTGGCCAAAGCGATATTGGCTGGGAAAATTAGCCAAGGCAGCAAAGTGCGTCTTGTTTTACAAGGAGAAAGCAACTTCGATTTTGTAAAAATTTAAAAATGCGCATTAAAATCGACATTGACTTAAAAATAAACCGGCTTGTAAAATATTTCGTTTTGAACGATATCGTTTTAAACGCCGGCTGGGGAATGATCAATCCCGTTTTCGCCGTTTTCATAATCAAAAACATACAAGGCGCGACCATTGTCACCGTCGGGGTGTCCGCTTCAATCTATTGGATTCTAAAATCAATTTTACAGATTCCGATTTCAAAATTTTTAGACAAAACGGATGGAGAGAAAGACGATTTCTATGCCTTGGTTCTTGGCTTGATGATTACTGCTATTTCGGCGTTTTTATTTATTTTGGCAAACAAAATTTGGCAACTTTATTTAGTACAGGCGTTGCAGTCCTTGGGCTTCGCCCTTTATTTCGTGGCCTGGCCGGCAATTTTTTCGAGGCACCTGGATAAAGACAAAGTGGCTTTCGATTGGGCGCTTGACAGCTCTTCTGTCGGTTTTGCCGCTGGCTCTGCCGGTTTTTTCGGAGCGATTATTGCCAGCACCTTAGGTTTCGAAGCGGTGTTCATTCTGGTTGCCATATTTTCCGCTATTTCTTCGGCTTTTTTGTTTGCCGTTCCAGATCTTATTTTGCCGAAGCCGGATAGGAAAAAAGACGCAGTCGCTGTTCCCAAGGATCACATAAACGTGCCTATGGGACGCGGCTAAAGCATAATAAATGCCTAATTTTACAAATTCAGAAATCGCAGGAATTCTCTACGAAATGGCCCAGTATCTCGAGATGCAGGACGTGCCCTTCAAGCCGCGCGCTTACGAAAAAGTCGCTGTTGCTGTTGAAGGCCTGGAGGAACAGATTGTGGATATTTATAAACGAGGCGGCATCGGAGCGCTCGAAGAAATTCCCGGCATTGGCAAAGGAATTGCCGAACGCATCGAAGAGTTTTTGAAGACGGGAAAAATTCGTGATTACGAAAAACTTAAACACGCCGTGCCGGTAGACTTATCTTCGCTTCGCGGAGTCGAAGGTTTGGGTCCGAAAAAAATAAAAACGCTTTATAATAAACTCGGCGTGAAAAACCTTGCCGATTTGGAAAGCGCAGTAAAATCCGGAAAGATTGCTAAATTGGAAGGTTTTGGAAAAAAAAGCGAAGATAATATTTTAAAAGGAATTGAATTTGTTAAAAAATCAGGTGGCAGATTCGTTTTGGGCTTCGTCATGCCGGAAATCCTGATGATCGAAGAGCGTCTGCGCAAACAGAAAGGCGTGGAAAAAATAGTGGTTGCCGGTTCTACGCGCCGGCGGAAAGAAACTATAGGCGACTTGGATATTTTGATTGTTTCCGAGAAGTCCAAATCGATAATGGATTATTTCGTTTCCATGCCGGAAGTTGCGCGCGTTCTTGCGCATGGCGAGACAAAATCTGCGGTTAAATTGAAATCTGGAATGGACGCCGATTTGCGTGTAGTAGCGAAAGAATCTTTTGGCGCAGCGATGAATTATTTTACCGGTTCAAAGGCGCATAACATTGCTTTGCGCACCATCGCTATCAAAAGAGGATTCAAGCTGAATGAATACGGCCTTTGGCGTGGAAACAAACAGATTGCCGGAGAAGACGAAATTGGATTATACGGGGCGTTGGGCGCCGACTATATCGAGCCGGAAATGCGCGAGAATACCGGTGAGATTGAGCTTGCGACAAAACACCAATTGCCAAAACTTGTCGGCTACGACGATTTACAAGGAGACTTGCAGGTGCAGACAAATTGGACGGATGGATCCGGCTCTATTGAAGATATGGCGCGGACTGCAATCAGCCTCGGTTTAAAATATATTGCCGTCACCGACCATAGTAAGCGCCTGGCCATGACCCATGGCCTCGACGAAAAAAGAATTTTGAAGCAAATCAATGAAATTGACCGGCTCAATAAGAAATTTGCCGGCAAAATAAAAATTTTGAAAGGAAGCGAGTGCGATATTTTGCGCGACGGCACCCTTGATTTGCCGGACAAGGTTTTGTCCAAACTGGATATTGTCGGCGCTTCGGTTCATTCCTATTTCAATCTTTCCCGCAGTGAACAAACCGATCGCATTGTGCGAGCCATAGAAAACAAGAACGTTGACATTCTTTTTCATCCCACGGGAAGAATAATCAATCGCCGCGAGCCGTATGATGTCGATATGGATGTATTAATAAAAATGGCTAAACGCACAGCCACCATTGTGGAGATAGATGCTTACCCAGACCGACTGGACCTCAAAGATGAATATATCCGCAAGTGCGTTGATGCCGGGGTGAAAATGTCGATCGACTCCGACGCCCACTCTCCTGCGCATTTTGCGTATTTGGAATATGGCATATCTCAAGCAAGGCGAGGCTGGGCGGAGCGCAAAGATATAATTAACGCTTGGCCATTGGAAAAGATGTTGGGTATGCTTAAGAAGTGATGCAAAATAACAAGAAAAGATTGCACCGGGAAATATCCGCAGGATTTATTATTTATCGAAGGACAAACGAAGGTCCGAAATTTTTGCTTTTGTACCACGGCGGAGGTTATTGGAATTTTCCCAAAGGAAAAATTGAGTCGGAGGAAAAAAGTTTCGCGGCTGCATTGCGGGAGACACGCGAAGAAACCGGATTGGGAGAGCGAGATTTGCGAGTTGCAAAAAATTTCAAAACTCACGAGAGGTTTTATTTTCGCAGAGCAGGTCAGCCGACTTTCAAAATGGTTATTTTCTATCTCGCGGAATCCGGAACCTCCGAGGTGCGCATATCCAAGGAGCATAACGGTTACGGTTGGTTTTTACACCGTGACGCTAAAAAAATAGTTTCCAAGTATAAAGATACCGTGAAAGTATTGGAGCAGGCCTACGGTTTTTTAAAAAACCGCGCACACGGTCAGCCGCATGCGAACAGGCACATCTAAAAATAAAACTCCCGGTGCATAAGGCCGGGAAGTTTTATTTTTTTGCAAATTCTACGATTTTTTTGAAAGATGCCGGCTCGGTTGCGGCAAGTTCTGCAAGAATTTTGCGGTTAAGGCCAATTCTTTTATTTTTAAGCGCGGAAATGAATTTGCTGTAGCTTAACCCTTCTCCGCGGACGGCGGAGTTGATGCGTACGTTCCAGAGGGCGCGGAAATTTCTCTTTTTTTCCTTGCGGCCCCTGAAGGCGTGAGTCCAGGCGTGAAGCAGCGCTTCCTTGGCGGCACGTTCTTTCGACTTCCGCCCCCAGCGAAAGCCTTTTGTATATTTAAGGGTTTTTTCCCTTCTCTTGTGTGCAATTTTTCCTCGTTTGACTCTGGGCATGATAAAAAGTTTAAAATTTAAAAATAAAAATAAAAAATTAGTAGTTGATAATCTTTTTTGCCGGATAGTTTATTCCCGCCCCCCTCCTTTTGTTACGCACGTTTTTCTTTGATTTGCGCGTGCGGAAATGATTAACGGCCATCAGCCGCCGCAAAATTTTGCCGTTTTTTGTTATTTTAAAACGCTTCAGAACGCTTTTCTTCATGTTAAACTATTCTATATGAGGATTTTATATTTGGCAATTTTACTTCTTGCCGCCTCTGCCGTGGCCGTTGCCGACGTGTTTTTGCGCAAGGCGTCAACTTTGGGCAGTATGTCCGCGGTCATTAGGAGTCCGCTTGTGTTCGGCGCCATACTTTTCTATCTTTTCCAAATAGCAGCTTTTGCTTATCTTTTTATTAAAGGCGAACAGCTTACGATTGTGGCGGTTGTACAAACTGCGCTTTACGCCTTGATTACGATTGGCGCCGGAATTTTCGTTTTCCGCGAAAACATTACTCTTCTCCAGCTTGTAGGAATTATTTTGGCCCTAAGCGGAGTGGTTCTCGTCAACATGCCGGGTGGCGGATAGTCTTACCTCTTCGCTATCTGTGCCACCATTCCGCGCCCGCCGAATTTGGGCTCCTGGATAATTTTATGCTCGAAAACAATCATCTTCAAGAAGTCAGTCATTTTTTGCCTGGCCCAGTCCTTATTGCGCTTTTCCCGGCCGCGCAAGAAAAGGCTTATTTCCACTGCGTGGCCCTCTTCGAAAAATTTTTCTATTTGCTGGATTTTTCTTTCGAGGTCGTGCGCCGCTTCGCGGGCGCTAATTTGGACTTGCTTTAACTCCGCTCCTTTCTGCGCCTTGCGTTCCTGTTTTTCTTTCTTTCCTAATTCGTAGCGGTACTTGTCGAAACTCATTATTCTTGCAATCGGAGGATTAGTTTGCGGATTAATCTCGATAAGGTCAAGGCCGCTTTCCGGGCTTGCGAGTCTAAGCGCTTCGGTAAGCGGCAAAACACCGAGGTTCTTTCCGTCGTTGTCGATCACTCTCAATTGCGGCGCTGTTATTTGGTTGTTGATCCTGGGTTTGTTTATGGCTGCTTGAAACGCTGGTTTTTTTATGCCGTTTTATAGATTTTATTTTATAAAGCCGTCGGTTGTCAATTGTTTCTCTGTGGCCGTTATTAGCCAAAACAAAAACCGCCCCCGGAAAATCGGAGGCGGTTTGTGGCTATGGATGCGGGCAGCACTTGCACTTGCCTTTCACTAATTTCATTCCTCCGGCAAGTATGACAAGAACCGGCCAGCTTAAACTTACAAAGTCCTCGTTCCACCATCCCAGAGCTCCTCCCAAAAAATCCAGGCCGAAAAGAACTATGAGAAGCGGGAATGCTTTGTGGTGCGGGCATTTGCAGACGTTTCCCTGTTGCATCATTGCGCCTTCGTCCATATGTGTTTGTGATGATTGGAATTTCCCGACCTTTGCCAAGTTTACTTTATTATAACAAAAATCGCTCCGTCGCTTGAATTTTTATGGATTTTGCCTTATAATAACCGCAGGGAGCGCAAGGATTCGACAAAATGATTTTTTCCGGATTGCAAGCCGAGGAGATTCACTCGTAAAACAGATCAAAATTATAACTGCCAACTCAAAAGTTGCAGCTCCGGCTTTCGCTTACGCCTAAGCCGGCATCGGCCCTTGATGTCTCATAAAGGATCGCCGGTGTAATAATGAGACTCGCCGCGTCCAGTGGTTCGTAAGCGCGGTTAAACCAAGAACCATTTCGTTTCGCAAGAAACTAAACTTGTAGATTTTTCGGAAGAATCGTTTTGCACGCGGGTTCAACTCCCGCCGCTTCCAC
>CAYXSS010000015.1:0-22675 GCA_964467765.1 uncultured Candidatus Saccharibacteria bacterium | reverse complement strand
CGGGCTGTGAATGCGGAGGTGAGGAGAAAAGAGGCGGCAAGAGCAGGCAGAAGGAAGAAGAATTTCTTGGACATATATTTATATTAATCGTAACCAACTTCGAAATCGCTAGAAGTCTTTGATTAAAAATCCACTCGCGCAGTAATCAAGGATTCCTTTTTTGATGTCATATTCCGGCACGAAGCCGATTTTTTCTTTGGCCAGAGACATGTCGCACTCGGTGTAGCCTTGGTACATGTCCGTGTAGGGGTTGTCGAAATATTCCGGTTTGCGGTTCAAGCCCAAAGTTTCGTTCAAAATCTTTATCAGGTCGTTAAAACTCGTCGCTTTGCCGAAGCCGCAGTTTAAAATACAGCTATCTTTGGCTTCGGCCGCCAATAGATTTGCCCGCACGACATCTTTTACATAAATGTAGTCGCGTTTTTGTTCGCCCCATTTGAATATTCTAGGGTTGCCGTTTTTCATCTGCCACGCGAGTTGCCAAATCATTGTCGCCCTCTTGCCTTTATATCCCTCGCCCGGTCCGTAGACGTTGCAATACCGGAGACCGACTATTTTAACTTCGGGGTGTTTGCTAGAAAATTCTTCGGCCCAAGAATCGAACACCGCTTTCGATTCGGCATAGGGGTTAAGCGGCTCCAGTTTCTGGTTTTCTTTGTAAGGAACCGGGCCGTTGCCGTAAACTGCGGTTGATGAGGCATAAACAATATTCCGACAGCCATTTTTGAAAGCATCCTCGAAAAGTTTTTGCGAGCCGCGGACATTGACGCGGAACATTTCCTCGCGATCCATAAACGTCGTGTCGTTAATCGCCGCTTCGTGAAAAACGACATCAACTTTCCCTAATTTCTTCCAGTCCAAATTCCAAAACTCGTAGCCGACATTTTCCGCGCCAGGAACATCGAGCTCTCCGACCCTACCCGTGACAAAAACCTCATAACCCAAGCGCAAAAGATCTTTGGCGATGTTCGAACCTATAAAACCTGTCCCGCCGGTTATTAAAACTCTCATAACTATGAAATATTATCACTTTCTTGCCGCGACATCCAGAATTTTCTTGGCATATTTTTCCCACGACATATTGCCGCGCACAAAATCTTGCCCACCCAAGGCGATCTTGTAATAAAAATCCGGCTGTTCGATAAGCTGCTCAATTTTTTCTGCGATCTGGAGGGGACTCATGGGATCGACAAAAATTGCGGTTTCGTTGTCGCGCAGAGCCTCCGTCACGTCATTCGTGCGGCAAACGATAACCGGCGTGCCGGCGGCCATCGCCTCAAAAGGAACAAGCTGCCAGCCAAATCCGCTCCGTGGCGGCGGCAAGTGGATGGGCACGATTAAAACATCACTCGCTGCATAAATTTTCGGCAATTCGCTTTCGGAGACGCCTTGAAATAGAAGTTCAACGTATTTCTCGAGGCCGTGATCGCTCACAAATGCTTCCAACTCTTTCTTATATTCATCTTCCTGCCAGATATTCTTGCAGACAATTTTCAAAAAAATATCGTATCCCTTGTCGCGTAATATTTTTATTGCCGAAATCGCATCCTCGAAGCGCCTGTAACGGTTCAGAGCGCCAACGCAGAGAAAATTCCAACGATCGCTCTTTTTTTTCGGCTGCTTCAACGGCACGTAAAACTTTTCGAAATCGAGGCCACTCCAAACGACCTCCGCGCGCATTCCCCTTTCTTCCAGCCATTTTTTGTTGCCCTCCATCAGAGTCACGGCAGCATCAACGAAACGAAAATAGCGGCGCTCGCTTATGTCTTTCCAGGCGTTATAGGCACGGCTTAAAACATCATAAAGAAAATTGCTTTTGGGCAAGTAATTATAAGGTGGGTCGTTCATCGTCCAGACTATTTTCGCTTTTGGATTCCGCCTTTTGTATAAAGGAGCAAGCAGGTATGAAAAATCGTGGAGGTTTACGATATCAAAATCTGCATCCATGGCCGCCGCGATTTTTTCGGCGGCAAGAGATACGGCGCGTCCGCGTCCAAGTTTTTCAAAAATTCTTTTCCATAAATTTTTGCTCTTATATTGCCAAAAAATCGGCCGTGGCGGAGACACGGCGCGAATATCAAGCTCTGCGGCCAGTTCCGGATATACTTCAGGATTAAAATCCGGCGCGTAAATTATAACTCGATGGCCCAAGTTTTTCAGGGCACGAGCCTCTGAATAAATCAGGCGCACTCCTCCCGCCTGCCAAGATAAATTAAAACAAGTAATAGCAATTTTCATCTGGTTAATTATAGAATTCGCTGTCTCTTGCAAAAAATGTTCGTTGATTTGTTATTTGCAACCGTATAACTATTAAGCAGCGAGTTCGTGTCCACTGGCACCAAGGAACCAACACCGCCAATCTCATAAAAACGAAAGCTCATGTTTGAAAGATTTTTAAGAAGCAATCCGGGGTCCGATCCGGCCATTTTTATTCCCGCTGGCCAAAACTCCATGGAAATTTTAATATTGGGATTGGCGTGTAAAATTTTTTCCATGCCGGCAAGAACAAGCGCTTCCGCACCCTGTACGTCGATTTTTATGAAATCAAGTTTGAGCGCCTGCCGAAAAAAATCGTCCAACGCAACCGCTTCTACTTCTAGAGCTCCGCGACAGGAAGAAACAATCTTGTCGTAAACGGCGCCATTCATGTCCAGCTCCTTAATGCTTTTTTCGGGATCGTAAATTCTGTGATCGCCAAGATTGAAATCCGAAAGGAAAAGCTTGATCTTGGACGATTTGTCTGACACGGCCTTCGGTATAACTTCCACATTTTTCAAATTATTGGCAGAAATATTTTTTTGCAGCAAAGAAACGTTTCCCGGTGACGGTTCGAAAGCAAAAACTTTTCCGGACGGCCCGGCCTTTCCTGCCATAAAAATCGTCATCAGGCCGATGTTTGCGCCGACATCGGCAACAACATCGCCACTTGCAATATTTTCTTCGATAACCCTAATTTCAGGCAAGGCGGGGTGATTTTCTCCCCAAATCGAAAGTTCCAGATTGTCGTTTGAATCAAGGTAAATAAGCCGGCCGCGGAAAATAATCTTATCCGGCTTCGTTTTCCGCAAAGAAGAAGAAAACCAGTCTCTTATGGCGCCCAGCGGCCAAATCTTTTGCAATCCCATACCGCCGAAAGTACGCAAGCCGAATTTATAGACAGCGGCCAAAATTCCCCTGAAAATTTTTTTAATTTTGCCGTTCATGCTTCCTTAATCGATTTTAAAATTGTTTCCGCAAAAAATTCTTTTTTAAATTTTTTAAAGGATTGGGAGTCTAGAAAAGACCTTGCCGCCTCTCTATAATTTTTAATATCTGCCGCGGAACGAGATTTGAGAAATCCTCTCAAATCATTCCAGCCGCCGAACTTGCCGGCATCAATAAAACATTCCGCCGGAACGTTTTTCCCAACATCGGGGTCGCCCAAGTAAACGGGAATGGTTCCGACAAAAAGACAATCGAAAATTTTTTCCGTCAGATATCCCGGCCAAACTGCGTTTTCGAAACAAAGCGCAAAACTATAGCGGGAAAAAGTCTCCGGTTTGTTTTGCGCCTTACCTTTCGCCGCATTCCTGATCGCGGCGTTTTTGTGGCCATTCCAGCCTCCGCCATAAACATCGATCTCGCCCAACTCGGCAAAAAACGACACGGCCTCCTCCCTTTTCGTATACAGTTCTTTACGAAAAAAACCCTTGGCTCGGCGCGGACTGTTCATGAAAACCAGAAAGCTTGAACGGCGGCGGTCGAAATATTCTTTGTTCCAAGAATCGAAGTTCTGCGGATAATAAAATCTTTCCGCGCCAGCCAGGTCCGGTATGGAATAAGTCTTATCGAAAAGCCGGTGAAACCCGCCGGCGCTTTTGTACATCCAGGGATTGTTCACTGGCGACTCCCACTGGAAAAGAATTCTCTTTCGAAAAACCGAAAGTGTCTTCTCGAGTTTCCCCGCAGAAACGGCAAAACCGTCTTTCTTGCCAAGAAGAGTCCGAATAAAATAAGCAAGACCGTAAATTCCCGTCGGCGGATAATCGAAGGAAATAATGGCGTCGGCCTCATCTTTTTTCCCGCTCCAAAAATCAACCGTTTTCAAATCAATACCGCGCCCCAAGAGGTATTCGCGCAGATAGGCAAACGGAGGAACATTGGCCGTGGGATTTTCGTACGGCTCAAAAAATCGATTTTTCAATCCTGCTTCGGAAAAAGGAACGAGGTAAACTATCCGCATTTGCTAATAATGCAAAATTTTTCTTTGTGATGCAAATCAAAACGTCTTGCCAACAACGCCGGACAAAACTAAAATACTACCTATGCCACAAAAACATGAAATTGTCCGGCGCGGGCCGCTTGTGAGCATGGGATTCGCCGTTTGGAACGGATCTCGCTACATGCGCGAAGCTCTCGATGCTCTGCTCTCGCAAACATACAAAAATTTCGAACTTTTGATTTCCGACAACGCCTCGGAAGACGACACGCAAAAAATTTGCGAAGAATATGCCGCGAAAGACGCACGCATCCGCTACGTACGCCAGAAAGAAAATATAGGCGGCTATCGCAATTTTAATTTCTTGAAAAACCAATGTCGGGGAGATTATTTCGTATATGCCTGCCACGATGACAAGTGGGATAAAAATTTTCTGGAAAAATGCGTCGAAAAACTCGAGGAAAATCCTGATGCCACGCTGGCTTTCCCGAACTGGAACGCTTTTTTTGACGACGGCAGAATAGAAAAACATCCGGCAAGGCAATATTTTCCTTTCGAAGAAAAAAACACCTATCTTCGCCTTAAAAATTACTTAAAAATACACAGTTCGCGGGGGAAAATAGAACCCATGCTAGGCCTTTGGAGGCGGCAAGCGATAAAAAAGGACTCTTTTTTCGACGCAATATGGACTTTCGAAAGACTCAGCGAGGGAAGATTTGCGTTTATAAACGAGGTTCTTTTTTATAAAAGAGCGCCGGTTGACATGCAATACGGACCCAGAACAAAAAAAGAATGGCTAATAAAAAAAACAAAAGCTTTTGTGCTTTTCTTTTTAAACAGATTGCGGGCACCATTTGACAAATATTTCGAAGACGTCGGCAAATGCATAAAAGAGAGTCCGAATCTTACGCAGGTGGAAAAGCGGCGTCTCTGCGGCTGGCTATTTTATGCCCGCATTATGGCTATCTGGTATGGAAATGCCTAGCAATTTTTTTAAGTTTACTTAATAATTATTTCAATAATAAATGACTTCTAAAATACTTATCGTAAAACTAGGGGCCCTAGGAGACGTAGTTCGCACCACGCCGCTTCTTAGGGTGCTCAATGGAGAAATCGACTGGGTAACGAGCAAGCCAGCTTTGCCGCTTTTAGAGGGCAATCCGTTCATCGAGCACCTCTTTGACATAGACCAATTTCCACAAGGCACGGGAAAATCAACCTATGACCTCATAATTTCGCTTGACGAAGAAGAACGTGCGGTTAATTTTGCCTCGGCCATGGCGAAGAAAGAACTGATCGGCACGTATGTAAAAAGCGGCAAAATTTCTTATACCGATTCTGCCAGGGAATGGTTTGATATGAGTCTCATATCACGCTTCGGCGGAAAACGAGCCGACGAACTGAAATGGCATAATCACAAATCCTGGCAAGAAATTTTGTTCGGAATGCTCGGAAAAAAATTTAACGGAGAAGAATATGTTTTGCCTAATCCTGGCACAGCAAAAAGATCGCAAAATGGACCGGTAATAGGGATTGAACACCGCTCCGGCGAGCGCTGGATCGGGAAACGATGGCCGCGCGCCGATGAATTCGTAAAATTACTCGAAAAAAATGGGCATCGATATGTAAAATTTGACGAGGCGCCCTCGCTTACAGATTTTATGGCAGCCGTCTCGGAAACAGACGTTGTCGTATCAACCGATACTCTCACCCTGCATCTGGCTCTCGGTTATAAAAAGAAGGTTGTTGCTATATTTGCCGTTACCAATCCCTATGAAATATACGATTACAGCAGGATGGTCAGGGTTGTCAGCCCTCTGCTCAAAAAATATTTTATCAAAGCATCGTATAAATCTCTCGCGCCAGGCGAGGCAATTTCTCCGGAAACGGTTTATAAAGCTGTCCAGTCTTTAATATCTCCTCGCAATCCGGGCGAGAAACATTAGAATTCTTCTCGAAAATATTTTTACCCGAGACGTTAATTTTGTTTCGTGTAACTGACAAAACGAATGGATTGGGGCGTATTTTTACGGCCGGCTTAACCCATCCAACTTGAAAAATCTTTCAAGAACTTATCTACTGCGTCGTCCGTCTTAAAATGCTGCAGAGAATTTTGAATAATTTTGTAGGAAGCGGTGACGATGTGTGCTCCGGCAAGAAACGCTTTTTTGATGTCTAACGGAGTACGAATACTTCCAATAATAATTTCTGCCTCCGGCAGTCCTTGCAGTAACAACTTTGTTTCGCGAACAACATTTTCCGGATTAAAATCAAGTTCTTCAACGCTTCCTTCTCGGATGGCTTTTTCTTTTTCTTCGTTTTCGTTGCCGGCATCGCGTATGCGGTTATAAAACAAACTGACAAAATGCGATCCGGCCCGGGCCGCCAATGCGGCCTGGAGAGGAGCCATGCAAGCGGTGCAGTTTACGGTAATGCCGCGGCGAACCAATTCTCTTATTACGGCAAGATTATCTTTGCCTCTGTAACTTACAGGAATTTTTACGGCCAAATGTTTGTAGTTTAGCTTATCATTGAATTCTTCGGCCTGACGAAGCATCTCCTCCGGCTCGTTGCTGAACACTTCTATACTAAGAGAAATATTTGCGTGGCGTTCGGCAAGTTTGACAATCTTTTTGATGTGTTCAATATAATTTCCTTTAGGTTCTTTGGCCAGAAGAGATGGGTTTGTCGTGATACCGGACACTCCAATCTCTAAAGCGTCCGCGATATCCCGCAAATTGGCGGTGTCGACGAATAATTTCATATTATTATGAAAAAAATTCCTGGCCGTAGTAACGATCTTTGCCGTGTTTTCGCAGATGATGTTTTTTCAAAATATGCTGCTCCAGGGGAGAGCTATAACTACCGAGAGCGGCCATCATCGCAACCTTCTCGAGGACGAGAGCGCGATCTACTGCTTCCGTGGCCGATGAGCCGAAAGCAAACGGTCCATGGCTGGCAACCAAAACGCAAGGAGATTTTTCTGTCTCTAAAATTTCAGCTATGGCTTTCCCGGTGTTTAATTCATAATCTTCGAAGGCTTCTTTCTCGCTTAAAATGCGGGTTACCGGCACGTCTCCGGCAAACGCGTCGGCATGAGTTGTGCCGTAACAAGGTATTGGCTTCTTCATTTGTGCAAAAATTGTCGCATAAGGCGAGTGGGTGTGAGCAATACCACCTACTTCCGGAAACCTCCGGTAAATCTCGAGGTGCGTCGCTGCATCAGTTGAGGGGCGCAGTTTTCCTTCCACTATGTTTCCTTTCATATCCAATACAACCATCTTCTCGGGAGCAAGCTCTTCATATGCAACGCCAGAAGGCTTAATAACAAAATATTTTCTATCTGGTGATACCTGGGAAACATTCCCCTCGGTTAAAATAACGAGTCCGGTTTTTCCCAATCGGACGTTTTCCGCGCAAACCAATTTTTTAACCTTGCTAAGCATGTTTTCTCTTAAGATGCAATTTAACACGTCTTTTGATTATTTTCCAGTCGGGAATAAAAAATAGCGCGCGATCATCTATTAGAACATCTGCCGGCGGTTTGCCGAAAACAAGCTGGTGATACAAAACCCCCCAGCCGGCAAGCTGCTTCCTGGTAAAAACATAACCTGTACGACGTGCCTTTTGAGCATCTCCTCCGGCTCTGTTCATAAACCTCGCTGTGTGAATGACAATCACATGCCCAGATTTGTAGAGCTTATTGACAAGTTGGATCGCCGCGCGCACCGGCTTGGCTTTCTCATAATCACCGGTGGTTTGCGTACAAAGCACCCCGTCCAAATCGAAAACAAATCTTTGATGTTTTCTAGTTGATTTTTTCTTCATAGCGGAAGATTTGGCATTTTGATTTTTTGGCCGTCTTCTACCAAAAAAGAATCGCTGTCTTTATCTTGCGTGGAAATTTCTATTATAACCGTATCGCTCAGGCCGCCTCTCTGATGCATTAAACCCTGTGGTATAAATATCGCGGTTCCTGCGGCCATTTCAAAATAGCGGTCTTCTGCCCGGCCTGCGCGCAAGCGAACTAAAAGCTTGCCGGAATGAACGAAATATGCCTCTTTTTTCTGGCAATGGAATTCTAGGCTGGCATGTTCTCCGCGTCTGCAAAAAATCCTCTTACCAGCATAACTTTTACTGACAATAGTCCCTATGCTCCCCCAATATTTTTCTCTGTGGTCAAGAATTTGCTGCTTCGTGCCATACAAATTATTTGTGGACAATTCGGCTTTCCCTAAAAAAATGTAAACGGTCGCGTTATCTTCTGCTACAAATTCTAAATTTTGTCCGGGAACGCAAAAAAATACGTCGTGTTCTTCTAGTTTTTCGATGCCAAGGCGAATGATGCCATTCTCAATAAATATCGTCGCCTCTTTTCCCTTCGGAAGTAAGATTCCGAAGCTTTTTCCCGCATGCAAAATTATTCTTTCGAGCGAAAATTCATCGCGCGACATTATAACTGTCCGACTGCCCCATTCCGCTTTTTCCAAGATTGGGGTGGTAATTAACTGATCGAGTTTATTAACGTCTATACCGTAATGATTCATTTTTTTTATTAATTGGCTATCTTAAGCGGTGGTTCCGTGCCCCGAATTCTTGTTGATGATGCGGCCCAGGCGTTAGCAAGCGACAACTCTTTTTCCGTAGGCAAAGTTCCGGCAAGCGCGAGGACGGCGAAGAAAGCATCGCCTGCGCCGACAGTATCGACGGTTTTTACTCGAGGCGCGGGCGTTAAGAAAAATTTTCCTTCAAGCAAACTGGCCGAGCCTTGTTTGCCAAGTTTTACAACAACACCACGGGTTTTGAGAAGGCGAGCTAAGCGAGCAAGCGAACGCCGCAACTTTCTTCTGGAAAATCCACCATCAACCGCCTTCGCTTCTTCTTCGTTCAGGCAAATTAAATCAGCGCCTTTATACCAAAAATGATTTGAGTCGCTTCGCGCAACCTGCGAATCCAAATAGACGGGAACATTTTGTCTGTTCGCTTCTTTGACAAGAACGCGAGCCAACCTCCGCGAGATAAGGCCGTGGCGATAGTCTGCAATCACTAATTTGTCGAAAAAACGAATGCGCGACCTTATGAAAGAAATGATTTTTTTCTCGGCTTTCCAGCTGATCTGACCGGCCACGCGATCCCAACGGAATATTTTCCGATCACCTATAAGAAATCTCTCCTTAACGATTGTCTGCCTGCTATTTTCCACGAAAAATCTTTTTAACAAATTTTTATGGGAAAAATTATCGGCGTATGGCGCATACTCGTCATCTCCGATAACCGACAAAAAAACGACTTTCCCGCCAAGCGCAAGCATATTTCTAGCCACAAGTCCTGCGCCGCCCCAGGAAAATTTGGCTGATAGTTCATGATGCACCGGGATCGGCGCCTCCGAAGATATGCCAGCGCTTTTGCCGAAACGATGAATGTCCACAATCAAGTCGCCTACGAGTAGCAGCTTCTTTTTTTGAAAAACTTTATCAATGCTGTTTTTCGCTCTCATGCTTACTCTTGATTCTGCTCACTATATTCGATGTCGAATACTTTTGACCAGACGTCTCCGCAACCAAAGGAAATGTCTTAACCTCAATATCGGCAGGTATCTTGTCCCGCCCGCGAACCTCTTCTGCGGTCCACTCCGCGCCTTTGACAACGACGTTCGGCTTTATTTGGCCGATAATGTTCGCTGTTTCCGTGTCATCAAAAATAATAACCTCGTCGACAATTCCCATTTTTTCTAAAACGGTTTTTCTGTCATTTTCTTCATTGATCGGCCTGTCCGGACCATTTAAAATTTTCGTTGCGCGATCGGAATTTATGCCGACAATCAGCTTGCCGCCCAAAGATTTTGCGAACTTCAAAAGTTCTATATGGCCTCGATGCAGGATGTCGAAGATGCCGTTTGTGAAAACGATCCGTTCCTCGTTGCGTTTTTTCAATTTCTCAACTCTTCTTACGTGCCTACCTTCCCCGAACTTCTCGGAAAACCAAATATCTACTATTTTCAGGTTCTCTTCTGGCGTGTTTAGCCAAGAACCAAGGCAAAGAATATTGGCGTCGTTGTGTTCGCGCGTTTTTGCGGCGACTTCTGCGCTATGCACGAGCGAAGCTCGAACATTATGGAAACGATTGGCGGCCATGCTCATGCCTACGCCAGTACCGCAGATAAGCACGCCCCAACGTGCATCGCCGGCGTCAACAACGCCTCCCACGGTTTTCGCATAATCAACGTAGTCAACTTTTTCTTGAGTATGCGGCCCGATATCAACGCAAAAAAAGCCTCTTTCCTCAAGAAATTTTTTAACGACGGCCTTAAGATCAACGCCATTGTGATCGGCGCCTAAAACAACAATCTTTTCTTTTGAATTCGTGGATTGTGACGACATAACGTAATAATAAAAGACGGCTGCTATTCTGTAAAGCCCGTGGCGCAACAGAGGCGCCTCCGGAAACGAGGCAATTTAAATATTTCGACGCGGGCGCGAATACCGATACCGAAGAAAATTATATTTTCTTTAGATATTTATTTTTGTAAGCGGCGGTTATCTCGTCCGCTCTGTGCTGCCAAGTGTGGTGCCGCAGCGCATGCTCACGCGCTCTTTTTGAGGAAAGTATAATTTTTTTCGGTTCTTGCAAAAACCTGCCAATAAGCGCATTCATTTCCTGAATCGATTTGTATTGAGCAAAACATTCTCCGGGGAAAAAAATTTCTAGGTCAGAATCGGAACGGTAATCAACAATCTGAAAAGTTCCCGCGAGCGCGATATCGAAAGTGCGCGCCCCCAACGAGGTCGGCTGCGCGGTGGAGTGAAACGTGAGCGCGATTTTGGACCTGTTGTACGCCAGATTGGCTTCCACGTTGCTGATGGCATTGAAAGATTTAACAAGGCTCTTAAGCCTCGGGAAGCGGCGCAACCAATATCGCCAACCGTTGCCGAAAACGGCAACTTTGTATTTTTCTGGAATGGAATCGACAAGTTTCGCGCGCAGAAGACCGTCCGGCGTCTGTTCGGGCGCACTCCCAACATAGACAATATCGTAGATTTTCTTTTCTTCAGAAATCGGATAAAAATCCCAGGAGTTCCCGCCGTCCGGCATATGCCTGGTCTTTCCTGAAAAAAACATAGAAATATATTTGATCCAGCCTCTGTCAATGCAAAAAACCTCGTCGACGCATTCGAAAGAGGCAAGCACCTCACGCGCCCCAGCTCCCTGCGGCGGAGAATGCTCGAAATAGAAAATCGGCTTGCCCAATAGGCGGGCGGACTTTATATAATCGGCAAGGATATTAGGCGCGTCTTCTATAAAAATAAGGTCCGGGCCATAGTCTTTAACGCTTTTAAGCCATCTACGGCTCGATGTCTCAAAAAAATAATTTTCCGCCTCGTATGGCCTACGCACGAGACGCGAAGAAAGATTAAGCATAACGCGATGGAGGCGGCCGAGGTGTTTGTCAAAGAAAAAAACATCGTGACCAAGCTCTCTCAAAGCTCTTACAAAATTTTCCGAAACGCCCGCGTGCCAAATTGTGCCGGTGTAATGTATGCGCATAATAACTTTTGATTATAATTTATTAGTTTTAGAATGCCAAATCAAATTTTTCTCTGCCAGAAAAGGCGGCTCATGGCGAAAAAGTTCCAAAAAATAAGTTTGAATTTTTCGAAAATGCTAAGTTCTCTGGTGCGGAGAATGTGCCCGGTCCGCACATAAAAAAACGGCGAGAAAACTCTTTTGATCCTCGACTGCCACAAGGAATCGAAAACGCGGCGGAGAAAAAACTTTTTTCTGGGCGGATCGAGAGCCGTTGCGCTTATCCGTTTCCTGAAAAGCACTTCATTTACAAGAACAAACCTCCCCATAGTAAGTCCGCGAAAAACGAAATTCATATCCCAACCCCAATATTCCGTGAGTATATAATTTGCCACCGCTTCGCTCCTCCAAAGACCGTAGACAAACATTACTTTGGCGTCCGACTCGTCGAACAAAATAAACTGTTTGAGGCGCTTGTATAAACCTTCCGCGTTCGGATAATACAGTTCGGGATAATAAGAAACAGTGCGGCCTAAATCGTCGAATTCGATAAAATTCGTCCCCGCCGCAATCGCGTCTGGATTCGCCTCGAGCAGCTTAACGCATTTCTCCAAAAAGGTCGGCTCCCAAATGTCATCGTCGGATGCCTGTAAAAAATATTCCCCGCCGACTTTAGAGCGGAAAAAATTGGCGTTTCCCCACGGGCCAATGTTTTCCGTCCGGCGAAAATATTTTATTCGCGGATCATGCATCTCATATTCGCGGCATACGGCTTCTGTATCGTCCTCGGAGGCGTTATCGGAAATCAATATCTCAACATTCTTATATGTTTGGCCTATGAGCGAATCAAGAGATGGCTTCAAATACGATCCGGCACGATTATAAGTTGGCAAGGCAATGGTTACCAATCCTTTAGCGAACCTTTGCTCCATAAATTTTAAATTTAATTTTTCGGTCTCATGTTCGGTGGCTACAATCCGATAGTTGTAATAATAGCAACGCTCTCTGCCGAATGAAAGCTACAGGCAAAAAATTCCCAAAAGAAAAAAAGGGCGCCCAGGGGCTCCCTTTTTGAAACAATTTACCGCGATTGATTCGCGATTCTCGACACAGAGTTTACATTTTTTTCCAGATACTCCAAAACATCGCGACGCGAACTCTCCGGCAAGTGATGCACGTTGTCCGCTTCCGGGAACTGACCTTCTTTTACCGCTTTTACATACCAAGAAAAAGCTTCAAACGTAAGCCCTCCGACCGTCGTTCCGAGCTGTTCCGCTTTGTATTTGAGGAAGTGCTTCGGCTTTACGTTTCCCGGCCACCGGTAAAGATCAAGTAGGTCGTAGCTTATGAGAAGCTGACCGTCGAGGTCTCTGCCAGCCGCAATTCCCAAAACGGGAACGTCAACAGCCTTGCTGATGCGCTGCGACACCTCCTCCGGAACTGATTCCAAAAGGACCATGCAGGCGCCCATTTCGACTCCTTGCCGCACCACATTCCAAAGCTCTTCCGCCCCTTTCTTGTCTTTGCCAACCGTGCGATACCCGCCAAGCATCTCCGCCTTATTCGGATTCAGGCCCGCATGCAGAACAACGGGGCAGAAATTGGCAATAGCTTTGATGCGATCGAGGTAAGCTTCGTTGGTTTCGACTTTAACGGCATTACAATCCGTTTCGCGCATAAACCGGGCGGCGTTTCTTACCGCTTCCTCGTCGGAAATTTCGTACGAACCGAGCGGCATGTCGCCAATAACAAAACAGTGGCCGGCATTCTTGCGCACGGCAGCGGTAAAAACAACCATCTCGTCCATAGTCATTGATTTCGTATTCGGCCTTCCTAAAACCACCATAGCAGCGGAATCGCCGACGACAATCACGTCTCCGCCCGCTTCGTCAAAAATCCTGGCGAACGATGCGTCATAGATGGAAAGAGCAGCTATTTTTTTGCCTTCCTGTTTCATTTTGTGCAAAATTGGGATCGTCACCCTCTTCTGCACGCTGGGAATTCCACCGCTTTCTTGTGTCATTTTTTCACCTTTATTTATTAAATGTCCTATTCCGCATTATATCTGAATCTACTTAAAAACGCAAATATGCCTGTCTCATAAAACAAGACGCGCATATTTCGAACTTAAGTTCAAGGAAAAAACTATTTAGGAGTAACCGGTAGAAGATCAACGTTGTCCAATACGTATTGTTCGGGGTCCACGGGAATATTCACCAACACCGGTTCTTTCGCGTCCAAAACTTCTTTAATTTGTTTTTTCAAGTCTTCGCCGGGCTCGAGGGAAACGGCTTTTATGCCGTAAGCCTCGGCGACTTTCACAAAATCCGGCGGAGCGTATCCGCTCGTCTTATCCGTACCGAAAATACGCCCATCGAAAAGACTAACAACAGCGGCTTTTATACTCATATAACACTGATTGTTGAAAACAAAAATTTTTATGGGTAGTTTGTTGAAAAAAACCGTTTGTAGTTCTTGGATATTCATCTGCATTCCTCCGTCTCCCAGTATCGCCACTACTTTGGCTTTTTCATTCGCCAACTGCGCGCCGATTGCGGCAGGAAAAGCGTAGCCCATCGGCGAGCACCCCCAAGCTGAAATCAGCCTCTGGCCTTCTTTCAGTCTGAATGCTTGTGCTACCCAGGTGAGATTCACTCCCACATCCGCAGTAATAATGTCTTGCGGACTCAAAACACTCGATAAAGCTTCGCAAAAACGATACGGGCTTATGAATTCTTTCCCAGTTCCTTCGCGTGTGGCATCGATAATATAATAAGCGGACTTCAAAATTTTTTCTTTTTCGGGATCAAGCAGGCGCAAACCGCTTTTTTCCGCTTCCCGGAGGAGAATCGGCAAGAATCGTTTCAAGTCAGCGAGGACTTTAACCACAGGATCAATCAAGCCCTCCTCGAGCTCGCTTTTATCTATGTCAATAGAAAAAATCCTGGCATTTTTGGCAAAATTTTTCTCGTCAACAATCTCTTTTGTGGTAAACCTAGCCCCCAAAGAAAGAAGCAGGTCGCAATTTTGCACGATATCCACCGCTGCCCTGTTTCCGCTTCGGCCGATATTTCCCAAATATAACGGGTGGTCGGGCTCAAAAAAATCCAGCCCTCCCCAAGTCGTGACGACTGGGATTCGAAGCGATTTGACCAACCTGCGAAGCGCATCTACTTGTCCACTAATACGCACCCCACCACCGGCAAGCAATACCGGCCTCTTTGCGTTTTTGAGGGCTTCGATAATACTCTTCGCCGCTTTACGCAATTCTTCGTCGCCGTGTTCTTCGCCTGGATTTTGCTGCGGCACAAATCCTTTGAGTTTCTCCGGATCAATCATGGCGCGCTGCACATCGTATGGAACGTCTATGGCCACCGGACCCGGCCTGCCGGATATTGCCAAATAAAAAGCTTTTTCGAATTCGTAACGAACATCCTCGGGATTTTCGAGAAGAACAGCGTATTTCGTGATGGGCTTTAAGAGGCTTACCATGTCCGATTCCTGGAATCCTCGCTGACGGACGCCACGATTTCCTTTCAGGTGAAACCTACCGACATTTCCGGTAATAAACATGCACGGAATGGAGTCGTAATAGGCGCAGGCTATGCCGGTTGACGCATTCATTCCTCCAGGGCCGCTTGTGACCATGCCCACGCCAAACCCGTGTATCCTCGCGTAGGCATCAACCATCATCGCCAAACCCTGCTCGTGGTTAGGGCAAACATACCGCAAATTCCTGTTCTGGCCTAATTCATCGATTACTTTCATAATCGCGCTGCCCTGAATTACGGGAACGACGCGGACGCCTGTTTTTTCAATTAAGGAAACAAGATATTTTGCGACTGATACTTTATTTTCCATGTTTATCTTGGATTCGTGCTTAAAATTGTCGCTTTCTTAATGTAAAATCATAGCAAAGATTTAACGATTATACAACAGAAAGAGGTTGATCTGCGCCGATAAATATTTTGGAACAAACTAACCGACTCGCTTCAAAAAACCGCCGGGGGCGACCGTGATTAAAAGCTTGTTTTCTATATCGCGGTCGATAGCAAATTTTTTGTTTCCTTTGAGAAATTTTTCGACTGCCGTGCCAGGGTTGTGCCCATGATCCCAGGGACGGTCCGCGTGCAAAGAGTCCGGCAAATTTTTTATCACCGTATCCCAAACGACAAGATAACTCCCTTTCGTCACGAGTGGGGAATAAAGTTCCAGCTCGTGAAGCACGTGTTCGTGGGTATGATTGGAATCGAGAAAAACCATCACCTTCTTTTTTCCTTTTACGATTCTTCGGACTTTGTTTATAACTTCGGGGGAGGTTGAAGAGCCTTCGATCATGGTTATGCGCTTCATCATCCTGTGCGCTTCTATCGCGCGGCGATTGTGTTTGCGAATATCAATGTCGATACCAACAACCCGCCCCTTTCCACCGATAAGTTCGAGGATGGACGCGGAAAGCATTATCGATCCGCCGTGAGCAATTCCCGTTTCGATGATTAGATCCGGCTTAACGGACCAGATAAGTTCCTGCGCGGCGACGATGTCTTGCGGATATTGGATAATCGGCCGGCCAAGCCAACTGAAATTATACGAATAGCGATTTTTGGCGGATTCCGCGAGAAATTCGTAGGCAAGACGCCTTAGCTTCCTATTGCGGGATTGCTTTTTGATATTGTTCCTGACCTCCTTGCCGAAGGCCGCAATTGGATTTTTCATAATTTTATCGCTTAAGCTCGGTTAAAACTTTTTCTTTAAAACCAATGCGCAAAACTTTTTTTCGAGAGCCGCTTAAGGTTCATAAGCAAAATTATACAAGTTTTTACAAGAAAGCAAAATGACGGGCAACGGAAAAACCCGGAATCGACGCCTTTTGAGGCGCTGCTTGCTTTTATCCAGCTTCAAATATCAAGCCGAATTTACGACTTCAGAATCAGCCCCTGCCCCGTTGGCAAAGAGAGAACGGATACTCCTTTTTCTTTTGCGAATTTATCAAACGCGTCGCGCTGTTCTTCGTGTCCGCCGTTCCCGTAATCATCCAAAAGCATTACCGCTCCTCGACTCATTTTGTTCCAAAAAAACTCTGCGGCGGCAATCTCCGGGACTACGCAATTCATATCAATAGAAAGATAAGCGACTTTGTTTATCTTCGGCAGCTTGCCTAAAACCTCCGGAACCGCGCCTCTGACCACGGCCGCATTGGCAAAACCAGAAAAAACTTTTTTGGCAATTTGGTATACGTCCGGGTACGGGTATTCTTTCATAAGTTCGCTGGCCGTAAGGTATCTCCTGTCCAAACCCCTGTATGTGTCGATAAGGTAAAATTTTTTGTTCATGTTTTTAAAACCGGTGTATTCCATGACGGTTCGCGACAACACGCCTTTTTCAACGCCGCATTCAACGAAATCTCCTTCCAGGTTTTTGCCGTGTTCTCCGGCCCAGCAAGCAACATATAGGCGCCAATCATTTCCTCGCCAAATACGCGCTATTTCGCATTCTTTCACGGCAATATCGCGAGCTTTTATAAAAAGCTCGTCGCTCATAAAGCCGCAATAAGCATCCGTAATCAAGCCATCGCGATCATACGTCGGCAGCCACCTCAAAAGTCTCGGCCTCCAATTTTTAAAAATTGCCCGGATTGGGACAAGAAACGGAAATCGTTTCTTGATTTTGTCTTTTAACTCTCTCTCTCTCTCGTTTGTGTTTTGGCCAAACATTATTTATTTTAAATTTAAATCCTCGATGAGCTCTAAAATTATGCCATCGGGGTCGTGGCAATATAATATTTTTACCTTGCCGCTCGGGGCGATAAGCGGCTCGGAATTGCAATCATGACCTCTTTTTTTCAGTTCCTTGTAAACCGCGTCGAGGTTTTTTATGGTAAGCGCAACATGACCGGAACCTACACGATTGGAAGGAATGTTTTCCCGCGCCCCTTTGGCAGACGGGTCCGGATGAGAACGATATTCCACAAGCTCAATCAGGCCGCCTTCGGGAGCGGCAAGCTTAACCCATTCGACAACGACATTTTTGATGCCAACAAGCCTGTCTATGTAATCGCCTTTTTCCAGATGCCGCTTGTAAACTTCAAGCCCCAAAATGTCGCGATAAAAAGCGAGTGATTTTTCCAAGTTCCTTACAACAAGACCAGTATGTCTTACCCTTGATGCGATCATAGCAATAAAACGCCCATGGCGCGCAAATACCAAAATATGATACCTTTATGGAGATTATAGATGGCAATCCCGAAGTTATCAAAACAAGAAATAGAAAAATACGTTTCCCGGGCCAAAAATTCGGAAAGGCGCAGGGCGCTTAAAATCCTGCACAAACCGGGAGCCGAATTCAACGAAGCGGTAAATTTCATGCTGTCCGATTCTTATATGCAACCGCACCGCCACCCATCGCCCGAAAAAATCGAAAAAATTCTCGTCTTGCAGGGAAAAATCGGACAGATATTTTTTGACGATAGCGGGAAAATCAAAAAATGCGTCCTGCTGGAAGCGGGCGGGAACGACTACGTCGAAATACCTGCTTTTGCCTGGCACACTTACGTAATTTTTTCCGACTATGCCGTAACCTATGAAACAATGACAGGCGTCTACGACCCGGCAACGTGGAAAGAATCTGCCAAGTGGGCGCCGCAGGAAAATACCGCGGCAAGCGCGGCGTATCTGGAATCGCTCAAGCGGTCATGCGCGGCCGGTCTTTGATCCAGCGCAAGTCGTCGGAAAGATAACCATTATCATGCAAATATTCCAACTGCTGCAAGCGGTAAAAACCGCGGTTTTTGAAAATTTCTTTTGTCAGCGGAAGCTTTTTAAACAATTCGACCATCTCTCTTATCCCGTCTCTAAATGACCGTCCGGCTCTGAAACCAGGCATTATTTCTCTGATCTTGGAAAAAGAAACTTTATAAGTTCTCGTGTCTATCCCTTTGTGCAGTTTGGTTCCGATAAGCCCCTCCTTATCCAATCTCGGATCTTTGGAAAGAAATTTAAGTTCCGATCCGGGAACTTCTTCTCGAACGATTTCCGCCATGCGGATAACCTGTAGGTTGTTAGACTCGTCGCCGACGTTGAGTATAAGAAGCTTTCCTTCCCGATAATCGAGTTCGATAGCGCGCCTTATGGATTCGCAAACATCGAGAATGTGCACGTTCGGGCGCCAGGGAGAGCCGTCGGAGTTTAAAACAATCTCGCCGGAAGTCACGGCCATTGCCGCAAACATATTGGCAACAAGATCAAAACGGATGCGCGGCGAAAGCCCGAAGATAGTGGCGAAACGAAGCGCTATGGGAGAAAAATTTTTGTCAGCGATGGAAGCGAGATCGGATTCGATTTGCAGTTTGTTCAAAGAATACGGCGTTTGCGGGTATGTAGGCGAACTTTCTGTTAAAAATTCTTCGCCTCCTTTTCCATAAACAGAGCAGCTGGAAGAGAAAATAAATTTTATGCCCATTTTTTTACAAAGCCTGGCAATTTCCAAACTGTAAGCCCGCGTCGGATCGTAAACCTGCGCCGTATCCAACTTTTTAAGGGGGTCGTTCGAAATGCCGGCGAGATGGACAACGGCATAGGCACCGCGCAGATCTTCTTCTCCGATGTCTCTTGTGTCGCGGTAAACGGTCTTTACCGGCTGCGCGGGATAAAGAAAGGAGTCTGCAAAAAAACCGGCGTCATAACCGACGCATTCCATCCCGTTTTTTTCCAAATACGGCAGAAGCACGCTGCCGATGTAGCCCGAAGAGCCAGTAATGATAATTTTTTTACCCATTAAAGTATTTTATAGTTTTTTTGACGCCGTTTTCTATACTCGTCTCCGGAAACCAGCCAATCTCTTTTTTTATCTTTGCTATATCGGCATAAAAACCTTTGGCGCGGATTTTTTTTGTTTGACTTGTTTTAAAAACAATATCAAACAATTTCTGGTTCGCGGTTAGCTTGCCGGATCCTATGTTATAAACCGCAACTCGGCCGCTTTTGTGAGGCCTCTCGGCAATCATGCGGATAGCTTTCGCCACGTCTCCGACATAAACAAAATCGTTCGCTGCCCAAGGATTTTGCAAAACCGGCAATTTATTTTTAAGGCGGCTTTTTATAAGAAACGGCAGAAGGGATAAATTTCTCTGGCTGGGACCGTAGACGTAGAAGATCCTGACCCACGTGAAATCCAGGCAGCGCTTACGCGCCAGTTTCTCGCCAAAAACACGCAGGTTGTTTTTGGCAGCGGCAAAATTATTTCCGGGAAACGGGCGCCTGCTTTCGGAAATTTTTCCGGATTTGGCTCCGTACTCCCAACAGCTGCCGCTTGCAACAATTTTTCGGCAGCCGGCTTCGGCCATGGCGGCGAACAATTTTTTTCCATAAGCAAAGTTTTTCAAGCTCATTTTTTTTCCGTAATCCGGAATGCCTTCCCAAGCGAGATGTATGCAAACCTCGGGACGAAAAATTTTGACCCTGCTTAGCCACGTTCCAATGTTTCCAAGATTGCCCCGTACTATTTTTAGGCTGGAACCGGAAAGACCGCGCAAAGCACGGCGGCCGGTTGAAAGAAGGAGAACGTCGTGGCCGTGCCGCAAAAGTTCTTTTACGACATGGCAGCCGATGAATCCGGTTCCTCCGGTAATAAAAATTTTCATTGGCCGGAAATTATTTTTTTAACAACTTCCAAGAGATTCCCGTCCGACTCCATAAGCACCGTCGGACATCCAGCTGCCACTCCCGCAAGTCCGTCTCGTTCGTCGTCGCCAACAAAAACAGCCTTGGCCAGATTTATCTGATGGTCTATCGCCGCCTGAAAAATCATGCCGGGATTCGGCTTGCGGCAAAGACACCCCTCGTTCCAGTCGTGCGGGCAATAATAAATCTGGTTTATCCTGACTCCGTGCTTTGCAAGCTCCTGTTCCATGTTTTTGTGAATCGTGAAGAGGTCGCCTTCGTTCATTTTGCCCCTCGCTATTCCCGCCTGGTTGGAAATTAGATATATCTCATAGTTATTTTCCGTAAGAAGCTTCAGGGCCTCGAAAACTTCCGGCAAAAATTTAAATTCTTCCCATTTTTTCACGTAATCTCCCTTCGGCATTTTTTTATTGATAACGCCGTCGCGATCGAGAAAAATGACCATTCTGGGAGAGAAAAAATGCTCGGCACGCTTAAGGCGCTCGGGCGTGCTTAAGCTTTGATAAATCTGATCGATAAGAAATCCGCCCAGTTTGTTTTCTGCGACAAGCGCCGGCAAAATTTTCTCATCCATGTAACAATTCTCTTCCGGTATCATTGCGAGCAGCTCTTTGCCCGCTATAAAAAATCCCAAGTCCACCGCGTTCAAGCCTCCCTGCTTGCGGCTCTTGTCGTACTTCACAACAAATCCGTCACTGTTAACAAAGGCGTTATTTTTTGTAAGGTCGTATTTGTTCGTATAAAGAGTCATCGTCACCGGCACGTTGTGTTTTCTGTGAAAATCCAAAAGCGATGCGAGGTCGAGGTCGATATAATTGTCGCAATACATCAAAAGAAACTCCTCGTCTAGAAGCGAGGCTGCGTTCTTTAGCCGGGTCGCCGTGCCGTCCTCAAGACCGCCGACTGAATATTTTATCCGCAGGCCGTGCTTCGATCCGTCGCCGAAATATTCCGTAACTTTCTCCGGCAAGTAGCCCAAAAGAAAAACGACTTCTTCGATGCCGTTTTTCTTCAGCATGTCCAAAAGATATTCGGCAAACGGACGTCCGTTAACTTCGACCATTAATTTCGGCTTTTCGTAGGTATACGGCCGCAAACGAATGCCTTTGCCGCCGGCCAATATGACTGCTTGTTTCAACATCACTGAATTTTTCATTTTACGACGACTTTAATAAATTGGAATCAATTTCGCCTTTTCCTATAAGATAATTGATCTGTTTCAGACGATTTGTTCGCCTGCCACGAAAATCATCGGCGGTGAAATTAACTTTTTTGAAAAAATCGACAAGCTCCCGCCCGCCGCGATCCAGATCCCATTCCGGCTTAAAATGGTCTTTCAGAACGGTGAGTATTTTATTGAAGCTGACGCGATAGGTGCGCGCGTCATTCCCGTGCTCTCCGGTAAAAACGATTTCGCTACTCGGCACCGCTCGCCCGGCCGCCTCCGCAATCTGCCGAACGGTAAAATTGCCGTTAGGTATCCCGACATTAAAAGACTCGCCTTGCAACAAATCTTTTGGCGCTTCCAGTCCGGCAATAAAAGCCCTTGAAACGTCGCGGATGTGTACAACCGGCCGCCAAGGAGTGCCGTCGCTTTTAACTTCTATCTTGCCGCTGGTATAAGCGGATGCCACAAGATTGTTGAAAACTATGTCCGACCTGAAATTCGGGCTCGCGCCGAAAACGGTCGAGGGCCGCATGCAAACGACGACGAAATCCGGCGAACAAAGCTTTTTGATTTCAACCTCGGCATCCCACTTGGCTTTGGCATAGGCCGTAACTCCGTAGGGACCAGCCTCGTCTTCGGCAAGCTCATGGCTCGTGTCGGCAACACCGTACATGCTCTGCGAGGAGGCGTAAACGAATCTCTTTGCTCCTGTTTCCTTGGACAAGCGCGCGAGACTCACCGTGGCTTTATGATTTATTTCTTCCGTAACTCCGGGAGAGAGTTCCCCTAGCGGATCGTTGGAAAGCGCGGCGAGGTGGATGACGGCTTCAATGCCGAGCAAATCGCCTTTTGCCGCGTCACGCACGTCTTTTTTTATTTGACGCGCAACTCGCGCGGGCTCTCCGAAAAAGCAGTCGTCGTAGTAACCGATGTCATAACCGACTACTTCGTGTCCGCGCCGAGCAAGCTCTTCCGTCAAAACGGAACCGATATATCCCCTGTTGCCGGTCAAAAGAACCTTCATGAAACAAATTATAAATCATTTCTGCATATTTGTAAACCGCCGCCGCACCGCACGTTTTCCAATGAAAAAACCCGCCGCTTCCG
>CAYXSS010000014.1:0-25455 GCA_964467765.1 uncultured Candidatus Saccharibacteria bacterium | reverse complement strand
CACAAGGGCGAACAAAAAAACCAACCAACGTTGGTGTTTTTTGCGTTTGCGCCCTCGCGAGGAATCGAACCCCGATCTCAAGCTCCGCAAGCTCGCATTCTATCCGTTGAACTACGAGGGCTAATAATGCTTCGTTATTATTTCAAAAACCGATGAATTCTTCAAGAGCGTCGAGCATTGATGGTTTGTGTTCGATTTGTTTTAGAATCGGCGCAAGGAATTTTTTTATCTCCGTGGATTTGTCTTTTGGAACGGCAATTTTAATCGGCGGCTTCAGGTGATTCTTGAAATGGAAAAACAAATTATACCACCTTTTCTCCGGGGAATCTTCCAGGCTGAAATTTTCCATGCCGGTAAAAGGGTATTCCGCGTCCGCTATTTGGAGTTTTGCATTTGTCAGTACGAAATCAAGTTCTCGCGGTTCTTTATTACCCCAGGAGATAAATAAAATTTCGGCGACGATGATAAAAAAACCGAAAAGGAAATTTTTTTGCCAAACTGCCATGCCCAAAATTATGGCAGCGACTATAATCGAAAGCCAGAACCAAGCAACGCTTTTTTCTCTGTGCTCAAATTCCGGCGCCCGCCATCTGATTTCCGCGTTGGCCATAGAATGAGTTTATCACAATTAAAACAGGATACGCCCGGTGCGTCTGAATTTTCATGGCTTAAAGTTAAAAATTTAAGGCCGGTGTTTTGGCAGAGATCAGGCCATGGCTACGGCAAGCGCGATGATTTTTCTTGCGCCGGCAGACTTCAATGTTTTTGCCGCCTCGGTCATGGTTGAGCCGGAGGTGATGACATCGTCGACAAGTAATATGTTTTTGCCGGCAAGCGATTCGTTTTTGACAATAAAACATCCCCGCACACCCTCCATCCGCTCGCGGGTGTCCCTTGCTTCGCTTTGCGGTTTGGAATTTTTTATGCGAACAAACGCAGCGGTGTTTATTTCCAGCCCCAGAGATTCGGCAAAATTTTTAGCAACGAGCTCCGATTGGTTGAATCCGCGTTCTCGCAGGCGTTTCGCGGAAAGTGGAATCGGCACAACCACGAAATTTTTCAGTTCAAAACCAGATTTGGAAACATAAAACCTCAGAATGTCGCCCAACGGTACGGCCGCGTCTTTGACGAAATTAAATTTAAGCAAGCGGATAAGTTTTTTAACCAAATCGTTCGAATAACTGGTTGCTGCCCCGAGCAAAAAAGGAAAATCCTTATGGCAAACCCTTTTGCCGTCGGCCAATCTCAAGCGGCACTTGCCGCAGAAGAAGGTCTTGTTAACAGATATTTGCGAGAAACATCTTTGACAGAGGATTCCGTCGCGTTTTTCTTTGCAGCCAAGGCAATGAACCGGGAAAAGTATGTCCAGCAAAGATTTCCAAAGCATATTTAGAAACTATATAATTTAATTAAGAGATGGCAAATATTTTTAAATCTCTGCGACAGGGAATTTTCCCTTCTTATCTTGGAGTGGATATCGGCACAACTTCCGTTAAAGTTGTTGAAGTAAAACAGGGAAAGCAGCTGCCGCAGATCGTAAATTACGGTCTTTTGGAATCAAGCGGTTATCTTGCGCGCGCCAACCAGGCACTCCAGGCAAGCACCCTGCGACTTTTCGAAAAAGAGGCATTAGAGCTTTTAAAAATCGTTCTCAAAGAAATGAAGCCGCAGGCTACCGAGGTCTTAGCCTCCATCCCCATCTTTTCGGCATTTACAGTTATTTTGGATTTTCCGGTGATGAGTCAGAAAGAATTGGAACAAGCGATGGTTTATCAGGCCAGGCAATATGTTCCTATGCCTCTTTCGCAGGTGGCCATTGACTGGATAAAAATCGGTGAATTTGAAGACGAAAAAGGATTTAGGCAGCAGCAGGTGCTTCTTGTTTCCGTACCGCAAGAGCAAATAAAAAAATATCAGAGAATTTTCAAACAAGCCGGTCTTAACTTAAGAGCGCTGGAACTCGAAGGCTTGAGTATCACCAGGTGTTTCACGGGGGATAAAACGCCAACGGCCGTTGTCGATATCGGCAGCCGTTCGACGAACATCATTTTCCTCTCCGGCGGGCAATTGAAAATGGACTTACAAACCGACTTTGCCGGCTCGTCGCTTACGCAGGCCCTTTCGTCAAGCTTATCCATAAATCCGGTAAGAGCGGAGGAGCTTAAAAAAGAAAGGGGGCTTTCGATGGTTGGGCCTTCGAGCGAGCTGTCCACAATAATGTTGCCGTTTGTGGATGTTATAATTAATGAAGTGAAGAAAGCGCTTTATCGCTACGAGACACAGCTTAAAGGCGCGCCAAAAATCGAGAGAGTGATTCTAAGCGGCGGCGGAGCCAACCTTAGGGGCATAGAAAAATATTTCGAGAAGGAAATAGGCCTTTCGGTCGGGAAAGCAGCTCCTTTCGCAAAATTCGAATATGATCCGCAACTTGAGCCGCTTGTCTCCGAGCTTGGTCCGACAATGAACGTGGCTTTAGGACTTACGCTCAAAGAGTTTGTTTAATAAAAATCAAAGTTTAAAATTTTTATCTTTATTAAGACGCGAAGATAAATAAAAACCAATTCTGTTTTAAATTTTTAACTTAGCTTAACCGTGCCTTTACCACAAAAAGTAGTTGAACAACTGGGAATGGAGCCGCCAAAGACTCCTGGTTGGGCTTGGCAATTTTTGACGTTTTCTTCAACAATTTTCTTCGTTTTACTTTTGATTTGGGGAGCGATCCGTTTCGGCTATCGTCCCATTTTGGAGTCGGAATCAAAGAAGCTTGATGCACAGTTTGTAAGTTTGGGGCAGCAGGTTTCTCCGGAAGAACGGGAAAAGCTGGTTGGTTTTTATTCCCAACTGCTCAATATAAATTACCTTTTGTCCAGCCACACAGTCGCTTCGCAAATTTTCGGCTGGTTGGAGAAAAGTACGCAGGTGAACGTATATTACGACAGATTTGAATTAAACGCCAAAAACAGCGAACTGAAACTAGGCGGAATTTCCAAAACCGCCGAAGATGCCAATCAGCAGTTTATCATCTTCTCGGGGAAGCCGGAGGTTAAGCGTCTTACAATCAACAGTCTTTCTTCTGCAAATAATCTTTGGCGCTTCGACCTTTCCCTTGTTTTTAACGAAGGGTATTTCACGGAAGCCGGCGCAACAAATCAATGAAACAAACTACAAAAAGATTTTTTAGCACAATAGTGGGACTCGCGCTTCTTGTCGGCTCGTTTGTTGTCTATTTCGACTTCATCAGTCCTGCTTACGACGAGTTGAAAGCACTGAAAAGCGAGGTGGCGGGCAGAAAAAAATTCATAGCAACCAAGCAAGCAGACATAGAAAAAATTAAGAATTTGGCGGGCAGTTACGAAGCTCAAGGAAAACTGCAGGACACGGCTTCTCTTGTTTTGCCTCCAGACGAGGATGTTGCCGGAGGACTGGCGCAGCTTTATGGCATTGCCAAAGCCAACGGCTTGGTATTGCAGTATGTCGATGTTGCCGTAGGGGGGCTGAGAAATGCGCAAAAAACGGAAGTTGGCATGGCGGGCGCAAATCAGATTCAGAAACCGATAGGATCCGTTCTTTATCGTTTGCGTCTTACGGGCACGTACGACAATTTCAAAAGCTTCGTCAAGATGCTTGAAACCAACATGCGCATTTTCGATTTGGAAAATCTATCTTTGCAGTCAGCCGGAGAAGGAAAACAGTCCTTTTATACTTTGGGAGTTTCCGTCAGCGGTTATTATCAAAAACAATAATAATAAAAAAAACAAATGGCCATAGTTGTCGAAGAAGAAAAACAAGGAATAAATATAACAAGGATCCTCTTGTGGCTTATCGTGCTAAGCATTGTCGTTGCCGCGGCTTATTATCTGTTTTTTGCGCAAGAAGAAGTTGTTACCGTCGTTCCGCCGCCGTCGCTAAGGAATCTAGAACCGATTGCCGAAATCAACCTTGTGCCAGAAGACGTAATCAATAAAGTGTCCGGCGCCTTGAAGTCTTATATTACAGTTGCCGAGCCGGGAAATTCCGGAAGAAGCAACCCGTTCGTCGCTCCGTAGCTTTTTCCCAAAAACCGGACTCGTGCCGTTGCTGTATATTTTCTGAGGTTGGTTTGCATATTTCATGACTACCGAAGATTTTTTAAAAGAAATTCAGAAAGCAGGTTTGGCCGACGATCTTGCCGTAAATAAATTGCGCAGAGAGTCCGTCCTTGCGAACGAATCAATCGAGGCCGCGGCTTTTCGGACAAGACTGATCGATGACCAGAAACTCGCCAAATTAAAAAGCGACCTTCTTAAGGTTCCTTACAAAAAAATAGGCGCTCAGGATTTTGATGCCAAAGCGTTGGATTTGATTCCTGAAGAAACCGCCAGGACCTACGGTGTTGTCCCTTTACAGAAAAAAGACAACCTGCTTGTTGTGGGCATGGTTTTCCCGGACGACTCGCGGGCGCAGGAAGCTCTGAAGTTTATAGCCCGCAGCAGCCGCTTGAATTTGGGAGTGTATTTGATTTCCTATGGCGACTGGCAGGAAATTCTTAAACACTATTCTTCCTATCGCACGGAGTTGCAAAAAGCCGTCGAGGCCTTGGGGGTTCGTCCGAAAGAGGGAATTCGCAAGCTTATTTTTCTCGAAGAAAGCGGATCCGGGGAGGACGCGCCGATCGTAAAAATAGTGGCCAATACGCTCAGAGAGGCGGTATCGAGTCGCGCCTCCGATGTTCATTTCGAACCGCAACAGAATTATTTGCGCGTGCGTTTCAGGGTAGATGGCGATCTTCGAGAGGCAGCGTCGCTTCCAGCGGAAATTTCCCAACCGGTTGTTTCACGCATAAAAGTTATTTCCAATCTGAAGCTCGACGAAACCCGCATACCGCAGGACGGCAGATTTCGCAGTAAAATTCTCGACAGGGAAATAGACTTCAGGGTGTCAACGTTTCCTACGCCACTGGGAGAAAAAATGGCCGTGAGGATTCTCGATCCGACAACAGGCCTGAAAAATTTTGAAGATCTGGATATAATACCGCCGTCGCGCAAAAAAATCGAAGCCGGCCTTGCGAGGCCCTTCGGCATGGTTTTAATTACCGGTCCAACGGGTTCGGGAAAGACGACGACGCTCTATGCCATGCTGCAGCGCTTAAACAATGAAAGCGTAAATATCGTGAGCCTCGAAGATCCGGTGGAATATTTTGTCGAAGGCGTCAACCAGTCGCAGGTTAAACCGGAAATCGGCTACGATTTTCCATCCGGCTTGAGGCAGATTCTGCGGCAGGATCCGGATATCATCATGGTCGGCGAAATCAGGGACAACGAAACGGCGGAACTTGCGGTTCACGCCGCCCTTACCGGTCACATTGTTCTTTCAACGCTTCACACAAATAATGCCGCCGGTGTTATTCCGCGCATGATTGACATGAAGGTCGAGCCGTTTCTTTTGCCGGCGTCACTTACTCTGATGCTTTCACAAAGGCTTTTGGGTTTGCTTTGCGAAAACTGCAAAGCTTCGGAAAATGTTCCGGCGAGCATGGAAAAGGCGGTAAAAACGGCGCTAGCGGACTTGCCCGAAGAAATCTCCGCAAAATATCAGCCGCCCTATAAAATTTGGAGAAGCAAAGGATGCAACGTTTGCAAAGGTAAAGGAACAATCGGCCGCATCGCCATCTTCGAGGTTTTGGAGATGACACCGGCTTTGGAAGAGGTGATAAACGGCGGTCCGACCGTGCAAAAAATATTGAAGGAGGCAAAAAACCAGAAGATGATTACATTGCGCCAGAACGGAATCGTAAAAGCGCTCGATGGCAAGGTTGCTCTGGAAGAAGTTTTAAGGGAGACGGAAGAAATATAGTATAATTCAAATGTAAAGTTAAAAACACGAAATTAAAAATTCGCGCGGCAAACAACAACATTTATGGATTACGCGGAAAAATTAAAAGAACTTTTGACGAGTACCGCAAAGCAGAACGCCTCCGACCTGCATCTTGCCGTCGGCCGCAGGCCGACGATGAGAGTTGACGGCGTTTTGGTGCCTTTGCAAAAAGAGGCAATTATAACCCCGGAAATGGCCGAGGGTCTTATCTTGGGGTTGTTAAAAGACGAACAAAAAGAGCGTTTAACGAAAGAAAAACAGATTGATTTTGCCTACAGTTTCGAAGACAAGGCCCGCTTTCGTTCCAATGTTTATTTTCAAAGGGGAAATTTGGCTGCCGCCTTGAGGCTGGTCCCTTCTCGTATCAAAACACTGGAAGAACTGAACATGCCGCCTTTGATGCACGATTTTACGAAACTGTCGCAAGGGTTCATTTTGATGGTGGGGCCTGCCGGCCACGGGAAATCAACAACTCTTGCTGCTCTTCTCGACGAGGTGAATCACACGCGATCCGACCACATCATTACCATCGAAGACCCAATCGAATACCTTTTCACGCAAGACAAGTGTATTGTTTCCCAGCGGGAAGTTGGCACGGATACGGCTACTTTTCACGATGGCCTGCGGACAGTCTTAAGACAGGATCCGGACGTGATTATGATCGGCGAGATGCGCGACTCAACTTCCATTTCTACCGCAATGACGGCAGCGGAAACAGGCCACCTTGTTTTTTCTACTTTGCACACGAATTCCGCGGCCCAAACCATCGACCGCATCATAGATTCTTTCCCGGCCGAGCAGCAGGGGCAGGTTATTTCACAGCTTGCGGCAACGCTCGTGGCTATTATTTCCGAGCGTCTTATACCGCGCACATCCGGGGGAAGAATCCCGGCCGTAGAGATAATGATTGTAAATCCCGCCATACGAAATCTTATCAGAGAAAAGAAAATTTATCAGATCGACCTTGTTATAGAAACAAGCTTGCAGGAAGGCATGATTACTTTGAATCGATCTCTGGCGCAGCACGTGAAAAACAAAGAAATTTCACTGGAGAGCGGCGAGCTTTATTCATTAAATCCGGCAGAGCTTAGAATTCTACTCGAGCGTATTTAGAAATATGAAGTTTCGTTATCAAGCGAGAACCAAAGACGGCGAGATGCAGGTTGGTTATGTCGAGTCTGCCACAAAGGACGGTGCGGCAAATATTTTGTTAGGCCACGACCTCTTTGTTTTGCGGTTGGAATCGGTTGGCGGTGGCGGCTGGTTTGATGCCGTAGTAAACGCTTTCAGTCGCGTAAGAAAAAAAGACATGATGGTTTTTACGAGGCAGCTCGCCACGCTCCTCGAAGCTCGTTTGCCCATCGGTGGCGCACTCAAAACTCTTTACGAACAGACGTCGCAACCGACGCTTAAAGAAGCCGCCTATCAGATTGCCAACGATGTCGACGCCGGCCTTTCTTTTTCTCAAGCTCTGGAACGGCAAGGAGAAATTTTTCCGTCTTTTTACATCGAAATGGTGCGCGCGGCGGAACTTACCGGCAACTTAAACGAAGTTATGGGATTTCTTGCCGACTATGCCGAAAAAGAAGCGATTTTGGCGAGTCGTGTTTTCTCTGCGTTGATTTATCCCGTACTCGTCGTTTCTATGGTTGTTGCCGTAGGATTTCTTATTGTCTCCTTCGTTTTCCCGCAAATCGGTCCCGTTTTCGAGCAATCCGGAGTCGAACTCCCGTTTTATACGAGAGCGCTGTTAAATTCGGGAAACTTTACCGCCAAGTGGTGGCCGGCAATTATTTTAGGCCTTTTCGTTTCCATTATCATTGCCATAGATTATGTCAGAACGCCGGAAGGGAGGGCGCTTATTGATGATGCCAAAATAAAATTGCCGATTATAAATAAAATTTTCCTTCCGCTTACCATGGCAAGATTTGCCAATGCCGCCTCTCTTCTTATAAGCGGCGGGATTCCCGTGGCGCAGGCATTAGAGGTCATCGGCCACATGGCCGGCAATGTCATGTACAGAGATCTTATTCATGAAGTGGCGGAAAGCGTCCGCCAGGGCGAGCTTCTCTCCCAGAGCATAGCCAAACATCCGGATTATTTCCCGCCACTTGTTAACCAAATGATTTCCGTCGGTGAAAAAACCGGCAAACTAGAACAAGTTTTCAGTCGCCTTTCAGGTTTTTATAGCAGAGAAACGGACGCCGTTGTCGGCAATATCGTCGATTTGATCCAGCCGGTTTTGATTGTTGTCATCGGCGTTGTTGTCGCCCTTCTTTTCGCCTCTGTTCTTATACCAATCTATAACCTGACGGCGAGCATCAGATAGCGCGGATGATTTTGTATAATTAATTTAAGTATTTATTGCGAACGAAAGGTCGGTTATTACACACGAAATGATGTCAAAAAAGGCTTTTACACTTATCGAGGTTTTGATCGTTGTGGCTATTATCGCCGTTCTCGCATCGGTGGTGCTTGTCGGTCTTGGTCCTACGCAAAGGATTGGACGGGACGCGAGAAGGATTTCCGACTTGAGACAGGTGCAAAGCGGCTTGGAACTGTATTTCAACAAGTGTGGCTATTATCCCGGCGTTGCCCAGCCAAATTCTCCCTGCACAAGTTTTTCGGCAATTTCTTCTTGGGGTGATTTGACAAACGCTCTTACTGGCAGCAACATCGGCGTCACGAATATTCCCAATGACCCTTCGGCCGGGCAAACCTATGTTTACGCCACCGACCAGAATGGCACTTCCTACGTGCTGCGTGCCAGGCTTGAGGATGCCAACAATTCTTCTTTGGCAAGCGATGTTGATGGAACTGTTGACGGCGTGGATTGCGGCGACTCCCCGGTTCCTTACTACTGTATACAGTTTTAAGATTTGCCTGCTTGAGCAGGATGCCCCGGTTTTATCTCCGGGGTATTTTTGTAAGCAAAAGCCAGCGGTTTATTGGAATTTGCTAAAATTATTTACGCACGATGACCATAAAGTTTTTTCTTTTTGTTTTAGGCGCCGCTTTTGGAAGTTTTATCAACGTGCTTGATTTACGATACAAGCCAGACCGATTTTTGTTCGGAAAACAAATTTTTGGAAGATCGCGCTGTCCGCATTGCGGCAAGGAGTTGGGCCCGCACGAATTAATTCCGATTCTGAGTTTTATTTTTCAGGGCGGGCGTTGCAGTCGCTGCCGAAGTAGAATCAGTTTGCAATATCCGTTAATTGAATTTTTAAGCGGACTGGTTTTTATTTTCGCTCCGCTTAAACTGTATTCCGTTTTGTACGACATGTATTCGTGGTCGTTTTACCTGATTTCTTCCGCTTGGCTTGCGATTTTTCTTTTGCTTATTCTCGTTGCCCTGATCGATTTTCGCCTCGGAATCATTCCCGACGAGATAAACGTTTTGCTTTTGCTTCTTGGTTTGGCTATAACATGGGCCATGAAAAACGCCGACGTTTTTCAGAGATCGTTTTTATCTGGCTACGCCTTGCTTTTCGGTTTCGGCGGCAATATTTGGATCAATCGTCTTGTCGCCGCGTTCGCCGTCGGCGCCGTTTTCGCTTTTATAATTTTTGTTTCCCGGGGCAGGGGTATGGGCATGGGCGATTTGAAGCTGGTAATACCGCTCGGTTTTATTTTTGGCTGGCCGGATATCGTGCTTGTGGCTGGTCTTGCATTCATAATCGGGTCGCTTGCCGGCCTTTTTGTGATCGTTTTAAGCGGCAGGACGTTAAAAAGCGCGATTCCTTTCGGGCCGTTTATTGTTATTTCCTCTTTTTTGGTTTTTTTCTTAGGCAAGGAAATCGTTGATTTTTATTTCAGGTTATTTCCCTGAGCCACGAAAAAAATTCTCATCGTCCGTATTTGTTTAGGGGCTGTGTTTTTGCCCGGGGCGGTTTTTTAAGGGGCGTCCTGTAATCCCCATTTTAGGCAAATGCGCCTCATGACGGATTCGGTGTAAAATTAGTGTATATAATGATTTGGCAATGGATCAAAAGAATTATTGGGCGCCGCACCGTTATTTTTTTCCGTAGCAAACCCTCAAGGTCGTGGATTGTTTTTCGCGCCATCTGGCTTACGCCTCGCCGCTTGCGCGGATCGGACGGATTCACGCTGATCGAGGTGCTTGTCGTTGTGGCCATAACGGCCCTCGTTTCTTCCTACGTTTTAACCTATACAAGCGTTGGCAGAAGCCAGGTGCTTTTGGAATTTGAGCAGCAAAAAATAGCCGGTTTTATTTTTAGGGCCAAATCGTTGGCTATCGCAACTTATAATGGCCTTGTTCCTTCCCGTTGCGGCTACGGTTTTGCCGTTGATTACGGAGCTAGATATTACTCTGTTTTCAGCTACGTGCCGCCGCCTGCCTTGCCGGGAGGTGCGCCGAATTGCCGCAGCATCGACACGATTGACGAAAGATACATGTTTTTCGTTTCCAGTTCTTCCATTCCGTCATCAATTGTTTTGAGGAATAATTTTTCCGACAGTCTTTACCGTGTTCTTTTCGTTCCTCCTCTTCCGCGGGTTTTAATCTCTACCGACCCGAGCGGCGCGGTCACTTCGGACGGCGGCAAGGTTTACATCGAGACGGGTGATGGCAGGGCACAGCGGGCAATAACCGTAAGTCCCGCGGGACAAATAGATTTTTAACAAATGGCAAACGCGTCAAAAAATAAAAATTCCGGAGTGTTGCGGCGGCCTGACATTTCGGGGCAGGTGATTATTGAGGCCTTGATTGCCATCAATGTTTTGGTTTTGGGTTTTTTGGGAATGTTCGCTTTGCTTTCGCGTACGCTTTTCTTGAACAAAGTTACGTCCAACAGTTATATTGGCACCTATCTTGCAGCCGAAGGTTTGGAGATTGTCAAAAATATCGTGGACAATAATTTTTTACAGGGTCAGGCGTGGAACAGCGGTTTTTCCGACGGCGATTTCGAAGTTGATTATTCGAGCTTCGCGCCAGTTTCTTTTTTGAATCGCCCTCTTTCTTTCGATTCCTCTGCCGGACTCTACAGTTATGGAGCAGGCTTGCCGACGGGTTTTGTTCGCAGGATAAGGATAAGACTTAACGGGCCGGACGAGCTGCAAGCCAACTCTATCGTTTATTGGAATACCGGCCTTGCGCAGTCAAGCGTTAATTTGGAAGACAGATTTTTTAACTGGCGGCCGGCGCCGAAGAAATAATTTGCGATCTACATGAAAAAATATACTGCAAAAATAAAAACTACCCGCGGTTTCGTCTTGGTGGAACTTTTGGTTGCCGTTGGCCTTTTTGCCGTTATTGCCTCCATCGCCGTCGGCGGTTTTGTGCGCGCCCTGCGCACGCAGCGCCAGGCGGCGGCGCTTGTTTCTGCCAACAACAACGTTTTTTTGGTTTTGGAGCAGATGGCCCGTGAATTCAGGACGGGGCGTCTTTTCTGCGCAAACCAGGCGGATGGCAGCGGTACGGCTTTTCTTTGCAGCGATTCCGGCCATATCGCTTTTATAAGCGGCGAGACGAATGAAACCATCGAGTATCGTTTATCCGATGGCGCTATCGAAAGGGGGGTCAGCGGCAAATTCAGTAAAATTACCGGTGAAAAAGTTCTTATTAATTATTTGCGCTTCACTATTGTCGGCAACCAGCAGGGCGATCGCCGCCAGCCAAGAATAACGATAGCCGTAGGTGTAAGCGCCAAAGAAGCCGGCGCTTCGGTTGCGACAACAAATATCGAAACGACAGTAAGTTCGAGGGCGTCCGACAGCTAGCGCTCGGTTTGGCGAAAAAATGGACCAAGCTTTGTTTGATTTGACAGAAAGATTTTTATTTGGTATACTCTTCGCAGTACCAATAATCTGAAGAAAGGGAGGAAAACGTATGTTTTCCAAGAGAATCGGCTGTTTTACGGTTGCGGTATTGGCTCTTTTTATGGCTGCTTGCGGTGGCGGAGGCGGATCAAATGGCGGAGGCGGTGGAAGACCTCAGCCGCCGACAATTTCTCCTTCGTCGGCCACGATCGTTTTGGGTGGCAGCAAGAATTTTTCCGTCACCGGCGCGTCGAACTGCTCTCTTTCCGGCCCGGGAACGCTCAATTATTCAGGTTCTGCGGCAACGGTTTCCATCGGAACATCCGCTCCTTCGTCGTGGCAGGCGACGCTGACTTGCACGAATAGCGCAGGTTCGGCGAGTGCCGCGATTACGTATGAGCGCCCCGTGCCGCAAGTAATTGATGTCTTGCCGCGCGCCTATTGTCCGGCCGAATGCGTGGTCGGGCTCGTAATTCAGGGTTCCGGTTTCTATGACGGAGGCACGGTGCAGATTGACAGCAATCCTGCCGTAGTCATTCCATCCGGATCAACCTTCAACGAGATTGACAACGTCGTTGTCGTTTTCGACACGAATCGCTGGGACCCGCGTTTTCACGACGTGAGAGTTTCAACCCCGTCGGATGGCCACGGTGGCGGCACCTCCGCCCCCGGACACTTCGCGATGTTGGGCAATTTGGATACGGGCGCGGCCTCATCGACAGCCATTTTTTCTTATGATCCGGCAGAAGCCTATACGGATCCTTCCGGCGCTACCAGGTATGGCCTAGTTCACAAATTCAACCGCACGACGCTTGCCGAAGAACTTTCTTTCGGCATCGGAGAGGTCGCGCAGGGCATTGCTTTCGATGAGACGACGAACAGTTTGGTTGTCGTAAATTCCGGCGGCAACATCCTGCTTTACAATCCCGACACTGGTCAGCGCAAACTGGCCACGAACAACCCGGAAGACTTTTCTGCCAAAGGCGTGTCTGCGAAGGATGGCTATGCCTGTGTTGCCCGCGACTCGGGAGGCGTCGTTGCTAGCGTCGACCTGCAATCCGAACCGTATCCGCGGTTTGTTAACCAATCTATCGGTGACATTCCTTGGAACACGGCGATGGATACATTACCTGGCGACGGTCGCGTTTGCAGCGTTTTCAACGTCGGCGATCTCGTTTTCTCCGTTGTCAAAATTCCGGAGATGACGACACTGCGTTTTTCGGTTGTGAATAGCCTCCGATCCATCCGCGATGTTCAGCTTTCAGGAGCGGGCTGGCAGACGGGGGTTTTTACCTCCGGACCTGCGGCGCATCAGGCGGTCATTCTCTCGCGCAACGAGAAAGCGTTGATTTTCATGGATGAGACGACCGGCACGGAAGTTCGGAGGGTAACTTTGGACGGCGACCCGTTCCGTATCGCGATTGACAACGCGAACGGCAACGTGATCGTGGCAATGGTTGATTCCTCGGCTGGACTTACGCGTTTCAAGCGCGTGAGAGCCTCCGACGGTACGGTGACCAACTTGTCATCGACCTCGAACCTTCTCGCCACCTACTTTTTCCTTTCCGCTGACGGCCAGAAACTGATTGTCACGAACGGCCGCAATCAGCCGCAATCTTTGGACAACAACTGATCTTTTGCCTCTGCCTGTTTGGCAGGGGCTTTTGTTTTGCTATACTTAACTCATGCCCCAACCCCCAGCCAACAAGACGCCGGTTAAGGCCCAGCCGCCGTCATCTCCGCACCGCGAGCGCATAGTCATCCTGATTGCCCTGGTTGTTATCCTCGCCATAGCCGTCTTTGTCGTCTATCGTCCCAAAGAGAAGAAGTTTTTTGAATACGCTCCCAAAGGAGAACTTGCCCCCGGCTTCCCCAAAGAACTCGTCCTGCCCAACCTGACTCTCGACTCCAGCTACTCGGCAAGCTACGCCAAAGACCTTAACCAGTTTACTTCCGCTCTCAATTCCCAGGATTCCCTAGATAAAATCTTCCAAGCCTATAAAACTTACCTCGGCGCAAACAATTGGAAAATTACAAATGTTACCGCTTATCCCGGTTCAAGGGGCATTTATGCGAGAAAAGACCAGGCCGACATTAATGTCGCCATTATAGATCAGGGAGACAAGAGGGCGGTATCCGTGACATATGTGAAGAAGGGGGTTGCGGAGAATAAATGATAAGATGATAAAAAAAACCAAATGAAGATTTTAGCGAAAAACAAAAAAGTTTTAATAGCTTTCGCTGCTCTTGCCGCCGGCATTTTGATTTTACTTTTCGCGCCGGCAAAAATTCCTTTCTCCGTTGAAACAGCGAAGGCCTTGGCGCCTTGCCAAGATTGGCAGTGTTTTGGTGATCCCAGCACCGGCGTTTACCAGTGTCCACCGGACTGCGCGCCGCCACCTTCTTATAATAATTGCCAAAATTTTCAATACGAGAACGGCTGTGCGGCAAATGGCGAAAGCTGTTCGACAGCAACCCGGCAGATTTGTTGCCCCGCGGGTCAAGAGCCGGAAATAGTGGATTATGCAGAATATATTCAGTGTCCGACCGGACTTAAAATAGTTTGCGCCAAAGCCCCGAATATTCAGTGTGTGCCCACCGAAGGCGTTGGCGGCACTATCTCCGTCAACTCTCGCAATGCCGCAACCAAATCTCCCATCTCCGCTTCCTGGTACTTTCCGTCCGGCCCTTCTAATCCCTGCATTTCTTCCTCTACTACCTGTTCCGGCACATCCAAGACATACCAAGGCCAAACAGCCGGAGCCTACGCCCTTTCCGCTCCTTATCCCGGCCTGTCCAAACCCACAGGTTACGCTTTCCGGAGCATAGAAACCAAACTGGCGGAAGAAAATGTCGGACAGAACATATTCGCTTTTGATTTTATAAGAAACCTTAAAAATTTATTCACTGGAGTAGCCAACGCTTTCACTGTTTGCGCTGATTTGGGCAACTCTTCCGGAACCATCACTTGCACCCAGACCTTGGCCGACGCCGGAACGATTATTTTTAATATTGACTGGGACCCTTTGCCTTCGATATCCGTTTCTCCTGCGAGTGTTAGAATTTCTTCGGGACTTTCCTGTCCAAGTCCTACGGCAAACGTCGCGGTTTCGAATAACGGTTCTCCCGGTTCAATCCTCAACTGGTCCGCTTCCTCCAATCAATCATGGCTTTCCATTTCACCATCCTCCGGCTTCGTAAGCCAAGGATCAGCCCAGAACGTAATTCTTGCCGCCAATATCTCTGGCCTTGGAGAGGGGACGTATAACGCCACGGCAACATTTGCGGATACGAATCCCGCCTGCAGAGGCACATGTTCAATAGCTGTTCCAGTCGCTCTTACGCTTACACCAAGCGGTTCTTGTGGCGGAGGCGGAGGCGGTGGAGGCGGCGGTGGAGGAGGAGGCGGTGGAGGAGGAGGCGGCGGCGGAGGTGGCGGCGGCGGCGGGGGGGGGTGTCCATCGGGCCAGAGCAATCCTCACAGTTCTTGCTCCGGCAATGTCTGCGTTTCAACTCCCGGATGCGGCGCAAGCTCTTGCGCTTCTAACTCCGACTGTGTATTGCCTCCCCAGCCTATTAGTTGCACATTTACCGCCAATCCAACAATCGTCACTCCCCCGCAGTCAGCCACGCTTTCTTGGTCGTGTGAGAACGCTTCAAGCTGCAGCATTGACCGCGGCGTAGGAGCCGTTAATCCCACCAGCGGCACAACTACCGTCACTCCGACCCAGACTACGATCTATACGCTCTCCTGCACCGGTTCACAAGGACAAACTTATTCCATACCTGCGACAATATCTGTTGCAACATCGACCATACAGGAAGTGGAGCCGTAAGCAAGGCGAAGTTCTCTGTATTTGAATTTTAGGAGCGGCGTTAAATTTTCTGTGAAAAATTTTACGCCTCCTTTTCGGCATCAAATTTTTGCTTCGAAAAGAATCTAGTCGGGCGGCAAATAGTTCCGAATTGCTGAAAAACCAACAAAAAAGCCTGAAATTTAGGCATATTTAGTCGGTCTTCATGCGGCTGGACCTGTGTTATAATAATAAAGCCGCGGCAGCGGCTTTTTAACAAGCCAAGATATGCCCAAAAAAATAAAATCAGAAGAAAATATCCCAAAAACGGACAAGGAACAAGCGACTCCTTCCTATACGGCTAAAGATATTTATGTTCTTGAAGGCCTAGAGCCGGTAAGAAAGCGTCCGGGAATGTATATCGGCTCTACCGGGCCGGACGGCCTCCATCATCTTGTCTGGGAGGTCGTTGACAATTCTATCGACGAAGCCATGGCCGGCTTTGCCAAAAATGTTACGGTCGAGCTCTTGCCGGAAAACAAAGTTGCCGTGACGGACGACGGACGCGGCATTCCCGTAGAAATTCACAAGCAGACAAAGAAATCCGCCTTGGAGACGGTGATGACAACTCTTCACGCCGGGGGAAAATTCGGCGGCGAGTCGTACAAGGTTGCAGGCGGGCTTCACGGCGTAGGCGTTTCTGTTGTCAATGCCTTATCCGATTGGCTTCGCGTTGAAGTCTGCCGCGACGGCGGACTCTATGCGCAGGAATATGAGCGCGGCAAGCCGAAGGCTAAGGTAAAAAAGATCGGTGTCTGCAAAAAAACGGGAACGAAAGTCGTCTTTTCCCCGGATCAGCAGGTTTTCACGGAAATAAATTTCAATGCCAAGCGTGTTCTCGACCATTTGCGCCAGCAGGCATATCTTACGAAAGGCGTACGCATAAATTTCTTCGACAGGCGCGGGAAAACACCGCAGTTTTACGGATTTTATTTCGAGGGCGGAATATATTCTTTTGTTAAACACCTGGCGGAAAAGAAAAAATCGCTGGAGGAAGAAATTTTTTACGTTCATAAAGAATATAGTGAGACAGAAGAAAGCAAGCGGCCCGCGAAACTCGAAGTAGAGTGCGCTTTCATCTATGTGGATGATACCTCGACGGAAGAATTGAGTTTTGCCAACAATATTCATACGCCGGACGGAGGTATGCACCTTACAGGCTTTCGTTCCGCTTTGACGCGCTCGATAAACAATTATTCAAGAGCCGAAGGATATTTGAAAGAAAAAGACGACAACTTTATCAGCGATGATGTGCGCGAGGGGCTTGTCACGGTCGTATCGGTAAAACTCCGCGAGCCGCAATTCGAAGGCCAGACCAAGGCGCGCTTGGGGAATCCAGAGGCGCGGACTGCAGTGGAAGCTGTCGTGGGCGAGGCGCTGAAAGACTTTTTTGAAAAACATCCGTCGGATGCGCGCGGTATAGTGGAAAAGGCATTGCTTACTGCCAAGGCGCGCCAGGCGGCCAAAGCAGCGCGGGAAACTGTTTTGCGAAAAGGAGCGCTGGAAGGACTTGCACTCCCGGGAAAACTTGCCGACTGTATCTCGCGCGATCCGGCCGAATCCGAGCTTTTTATAGTGGAAGGAGACAGCGCCGGCGGTTCCGGAAAACAGGGACGCGACAGGAAAACCCAGGCCATTTTGCCGCTCAAAGGAAAAATTTTAAATGTCGAGAAAGCGCGTATTGACAAGATGCTTGCCAACCAGGAAATCAGGGCTCTCGTTGTCGCCGTGGGCACCGCTATTGCCGACGAGTTCGATATTGCGAGCCTTCGTTACCACAAAATCATCATCATGAGCGATGCCGATGTTGACGGCGCGCACATCCGCACGCTTTTACTTACTCTTTTCTATCGTTATTTCAAACCGGTGATTGAGGGTGGATATTTGTATATCGCCCAGCCGCCGCTTTACAGGGTTCAATTTGGCAAAGATATTCGTTATGCTTTTTCCGATGTGGAAAAAAACAAAATAGTCGCCGAAATTGTAAAACAAAAAAGCAGGCCGGCGGCGCATAAATCGGAGGGAAAAGATGGTGGTGCGGCTGAAGCAGAAACTTCCGAAACCGGCAAAACTCCCGGCGTGAGCATCCAGAGGTACAAAGGACTTGGAGAAATGAGTCCGGCTCAGCTTTGGGAAACGACTATGAATCCGGCAAACAGGATCTTAAAACGCGTGGCGATAGAAGACGCCAGGCGTGCAGATGACCTTTTCGGTATACTGATGGGCGACGACGTGGAGCCGCGCAAGAAATTTATCGAGGCCCACGCCCAAGCCGTGCAGAATCTTGACGTCTAAAGGCAGCCGTGCTAAACTTTAATGGCAATCCGGTCGGAAACGCTTTTGGCGAATAATATTCGCTTTTTTAATTTAAATGTTTGCGAAAATCAAAAATTTCTTTGCGGAGGCGAGGCAGGAGATTAAGCATGTCAACTGGCCGACGCGCGAAGAGGCAATACGCCTGACAACAGTTGTTATCGCCATCTCTTTGGGTCTGGCCATTTTTTTAGGACTTTTTGACTCGCTTTTTACGGAAGTTATAAAAAGAATTGTCACCAAATAAAGAGACATCGATTATGCCCAACCAGAAAACAATGAAAGAAGAAGCCGCAAGGCCGCGCCAATGGTATGCAATTCAGACTTATTCCGGCTACGAAGAGGCGGTGGCGCGTTATCTGAAGCAGCGCGTGGAATCCCTCGGCATGACGGACAAAATTTTCAACATCGTCGTTCCAAAAGAAAAGAAAATTAAGGTAAAAAGCGGCAAAAGGCAGACGGTGGAGGAAAAAATTTATCCCGGATATGTTTTGATAGAAATGATTATGTCCGAGGACTCCTGGTATGTCGTGCGCAACACTCCGCGCGTGACCGGGTTTGTGGGAACCGACAGTACGAGTCCGACTCCCCTGTCCAAAGAAGAAATTGATGCGCTTCTCGTGCGTGCCGGCGAAGGGGAGAGTAAAATGAAAGTTGACCTACGCGTGGGAGATTTGGTAAAAATAACGGACGGGCCGTTCAAGGAATATGACGGCAAAATTTCTGAAATCGACGAGGAAAAAGGCCGGATTAAAGTTATGGTTCCGATTTTTGGACGCGATACCGCCGTGGAACTCGATTCGCTTCAAGTAAAAAAGATTTAAAAAATATGTCTCAACAGTGTTTTTTCTGTTCGCAAAACATAAAATACATAGATTACAAAGAGCCCGAACTGTTGCGCCGGTTTGTTTCGAGCCAGATGAAAATAATTGATCCGAAGCATACTGGTGTTTGTGCCAAACACCAGCGGAAACTCGCGCAAGCGATAAAGCGCGCGCGGTATATGGGTTTTCTCTCTTACGTGAAGTAGTCGCATTGCGGCAGAAATGAATCCAGGCGGATTAAATCTAGATTTGTTCAAATTTTTCTTTTCGCTAAGCGGGCGTGGCTGGCTTTTGGATACCCTGATAATATTTCTCGCAAAATTTCTGCCGTACCTGCTTGTTTTGGCGTTTTTATTCTGGATGCTTTCTCGAAAAGAATGGAAATTGAGATGGCTTATCGCCGCCGAGGCGGCGATGGCTGTGATTTTTTCGCGCTGGATAATAACGGAAGCGATAAGATTTTTCTATCATAGCCAGCGGCCATTTGTCGCTCTAAACCTTATTCCGTTGATTGAGGAATCGAGCTATTCTTTCCCGTCTGGACATGCCGCTTTCTTTTTTGCTCTGGCAATGACAATTTTTTATTACAACCGCAAGCTGGGCTGGTGGTTTTTCGCTTTTGCGGCCGCAAACGGTTTGGCGCGTATTACCTCCGGCATCCACTGGCCCTTGGATGTTTTAGGAGGAGCTGCAATCGGGATTTTGAGCGGATTTTTAATACACAAGCTGCTTGAGCCGTATTCGAGAAAAATAATTGAAAAAAATCCGGTTTAAGCGGCCTGGTTCAAAATCTCGTTTTCGTTTTGCGGTTGCCTGGTTGGTTTTTGAGAAGCAACAACCCTGCTCCATTGTTCTTCGATTTCTTCTTGCGTAAACATTTTCTTTAGCGTGCCGAAGTAAAGCTGTTTTTGTCTAGCTTCGTCCAAAAACCGCTCCGGCCCTCCGCTCGGCTTTCCAGCAGAAAACCATTTGTGAAACGTTTCTTCTGGCCAATTACCCGGAAGCTTTATAATTACAACATCATCAAAGATAATCTCCTCGGCAACCTTCGCCGCTTCTATCTGTTTTCGTTTGCCGCCGCTTTTTTTCCTTATTGTAAATTGCACGCCGACCGATCTAATGCTTTCGTTGGGCGCCGTTTTTACTCCGCGATTGTAAAAAGGATTTTTCCGCTGGAGAGCAAAATCGATTTTTTCGTGACTATCGGCATAAAAATCTCCCGGCATAGCGCGAAAAATATTACCGCCGTCGTAAGATTTTCTTAAAAAGAAAGAATAGGCCATTCTTTCTGCTAATAGACCATAACTCTCTCGCCCAGCTTCACCGGTCTCCAAAACCAGTTCCATTGTTTTTTCGTTACTTTTGACATAAGCTCCGGATGCGCCAGGATCTAGGAGCGCCAGTTGCAAGTTAAAAAGATCGCGCAGATTACTTTTTGTTCTTTCCAAAAGATGGCGCTTGCGCAGGGCCAATGGAATGCTTTTGTCCAAGTGGTAGTTTATGCCCCATTCCGCATCGGCAATTACGTCGCCGAAAGAAATTTGTTTTTTCTCGCCATTGTTCTCCGTCCACAATTTTCCATCGCTATCGGCAAAAACCCGGCGCGCGCTTTCGGGCGCTTCCATCGTAAAATCTGGATTGGTTTTTAGCCCATTGAGGCTTTTTCTTAAACCTTCAATCAATTCCTGTTTTTTTATTTGAAGTTCAAGACTATTTTCGAAATCTTTTTCTGCTTTGGTTTTTATTTTCAACTCCGTTTTTTCCGAAATCTGTTTTTTCTCCGCTTGTTCCGCTGCAAGCTTGCGCATAACAATATCTTGGCGCGTAAAAATTTCACGGGCCTCTTTCAGCAAATCCTCGTTTGTTTCCCCGTGACGCTCTTTCTCGGTGACATCGCGCTGGAGATAAATTGCTCTTTCTATTTCTTTGCGCATGTTGTTTTAATTTTGTTTTATGCCAGAAACTCCCGACCTCGGCCTTATCTGCCCCGCCGCTTCTGTTTTTGTGCCGATGGGAGGGATCGAACCTCCGACCTTGGCCTTATGAAAGCCCTGCTCTACCACTGAGCTACATCGGCTTAGTTGGGGCGGTGAGGTGAAAAAGTCTCGCTTCGAAGCGGCGCGGGATAGTGGTAGATCACCGCCGTGCCATGGTTGCATAATAGCTTATTTAAAAATATTTTTCAAACAGAAACATTCAAAAGAAGAAATCTTAAAGTCTCGCAATGATTTTTCTTAAACGCACCGAATTTTCCTCGCTCATGCCTTGACCCATATAATCAACGTATCGAGGAAGCAGTTTCCGTAAAATTTCTTTAGACATTTTTTGATACTCTTCGGCGCTATGTAAATTTTTAAGATCGTTTTTTATCGGAATGAGCCGAGCGTCATTTGGATCGGTAATTTTTCTGGCATCTTTTGCCAAAAAATCACGCTGCTCTCGTGAGAGTTTGTCATGAACGGACATTAGAATCTCCGTTGCCACTTTTTTCTCAAAATCGAGAAGCGCTTTTTTCTGTTCTTTTTCGGAGAAGCCGAGAGAGATAAAAAGCTCTGTTAAAATTTTTCTCGAGTCTTCGTCCATGGCTATTCAAAGATGAAATCGAAAATAATGAAGTGAAAGAAAAAGAGCGAAGCGAAAGACTCCCAACTTTCATGGCGGGAGAAGAGCGATCCACCCTCTTTCTTTTCTGGCGAGCGCGGCATGAACTTACTATAGCACAATAGAATAAAGCGCGCAAGTTCTGCGCGCTTGATTTACTCTTAACGAGAATGTCTATTCCTCTCGACTCTTTTTATTTGTGGTCGAAATTGATAAGCGTGGATTGCCATCGCAGTCGTTTTCTTCTATGCGCCGAATCTTCGCTCGAATTCACTGTATCTTTCCAGAGCCTGGAAAAATTCTTCTTCGGAAAAATCCGGCCACAGCGTTTTGGTTGAGTATGTAACCGAGTTGGCGGTAAGAAACGGCAGAAAGGCGGCGCTTCGATGGGTGTAACCCTCTTTTTCTTCGCCCGTCCGGATTTCAAGATCAACCGGCGGTAAATCTTTTGTCCAGGAAAAGCGCTTGAGCCGTTCGAATGTTAATTCCTGCGGTTCGAATCCGTAACGCGGATTTATGCTTTCCAGAGCAATCTTAAAAGCCGCTTCGGCCATTTCCGTCGTTCCGTTGTAGCCGAAAAGGACGGTAAGATTTTTCTTCTGAAATCCTCTCGTTTTTTCTTCCAGCGAATCAATAATGGCCGCAAGGTGGCTATCGCAGATAATTTCATCCCACCTTCCGATAAACCGCAGGCGCGTGTCGTTTTTTATTAGTCGCTCGCCGATGCTGCTTTCGAGTTCTTCTCGGAGAAGGAAGACTAAAAATTTGATTTCGGCATGGTCGCGTTTCGTAAGGTTGTCTTCGGAGGCGGCCCAGAAACTGAACCAAGGAATGCCGGCCTCAAATGCCGCCTCGCTGATTTTTTCGAAAGTTTCTTTTCCTCGCCGGTGGCCTTCCCAGGGGACCAACCGTTTGCGCCTTGCCCAGCGGCGGTTTCCATCCGGAATAATCGCAACGTGCAGTGGCAGATTTTCCATGCTTTCTTTGCGCCTCGATTTTCAAATATTTGTCCTGGACAATATATAGCACAAAGCACGTGGCTTTGACAAGATCAATTTTTCGGCCATAATAGAGGCAGAAGTTGCGCTCGAGATTTACAAAATGGCAGCAGTTCCTAAAAAAGAGGACTTTCTGGAAAAAATTCGCAGCATAAAAAATGACGCCGGTTACCGTATTACAGATATTCCGCTCGGAATATTGATCAGAGCGCAGACACAAAATTCGACATATACCCTGACGAGAGTGGCTGCCGATAACAAAATGATTGCCATTGTGGGCGGCAAATTATTGCCCGAACCGCTTATGGGCAATTTTCGCGGGTCAACTGTTGGCGGCCATGCGATCAAGATCGGTTGGATTGGCATCGGCATGTGTATGGAAATCGCCATTATTGGCCGCGACATCATTACAACCTCGCCAGTACGCGAAATTTTACTTGAAGAATCGCCCAAAAAGTCCGCAGATATGGTCAGGCTTGCCGAAGAAAACACCAAGAAAAAACTTCAATAAAATATGGCCGCGCCCCAATGGGCTGCGGCCGGTTTGTTTGCGTGTTTGCGGCAATTTCACGACACGCGAGCCGCGTTGATGAAAGTCCAGATAGATTTGGTGTTCTCCGGCAGAGTTAGGAGTTGGAGGTAATACTGCTTTACCACCGAAAGGCAGTGATTGACGGATTGTGCGGGCATGGTTATTATGTTACATAGCAAAGCCCCGTTAAGGAGTTTGAAATGAAAAAGGAAACTTGGCTTCCCGCGGCTGTAGCGCTCGGCATTGGGGCGGCGATAGTTTTGGCGACCTTCTTCCTGCAGAGTCCAAAAAACGTTTACTCACACTTTCTGGGAATCCTTGCTTCCACTTTGGGATTTATGTTTCTTGCCTACCTTTTTCACTTCATCGGTCAGCAAGATTTCATAGGTGGTGGCTGTAGACCATCTATCTTGAGTCCTTTGGGAGCAGCCGTAATGCTCGCAATGTTTGTGCAACTCATGATGAGCGTCATCTCTTTCGTGTTATTCGCTGCGGAACTTTTTGGCGGAGTTGCAATTCCGGTAGGGGCATGGCTTGTGATTATCGGCGGCCACGCAGCTTTCTATGTAATACTGCTTTATGCGTCGCGCCTCAAGCCCAAAGAGGACGAAACTATTTTCGTAAATGGCAAAGCGCTTAAGCAGAGAGAAACATTTTTCGTGTGGCCATGGCTCATTGAAGAATATCGGTTATGCAGACATTGGCCAGAACATCCAGCACCGATTGATTCTTCCCATCAGGCGTAGACAGCCCAACAGCCAGCGTCGTGGCATCCACTTCGCTGGTTTTTCTTTGTAGCTGGTTGCGGGGGCGGGAGAATTTCACTGCTCGCCCCGCCAAGGCGGGGCTGCGCTCTAACAACCCTCGGTTTTTAGTATTTTCCTACACGGGAGGAACTCATTTCCTCCCGACCCCTCCTTTTCGTTCAACTCCTACCACAATTACAGAAAACAAAACTGCCACCCGCAAGGAGCGGCAGTTTTGTTTTTGCATTTGCGGGGGCTTCACGACATGCGAGCCGCGCTGATGAAGGTGCAGATGGATTCAGTGTTTTCAAACAGAGTCAGAAGTTGTCGGTGATTTTACAAAACAAAAAGCGGTTTGATGTTATCGCACCGCTCGCTTTACACCGAAGGTTTTTTACGCCAGCACCTCGGTCAGTTGCTCATAGGTTTGCACGCCGCCTCCAAAATTCTGGTGGCTCTGTCCGACAAAATAAGTTGGGCCGTCCTTGCGGTATCCATAAAACACGGAGTCGTTCGTGGTTCTCTTGATAAGCACCCTTTCAATTTTATGCGGAACATTCCACGTATCTCCATCCATAACGAGGACGTGGTAGCCGCAATACCAACCTCTCTCTTCGGCCCCACAGTCAGCGCAAATCCGCCTTGGCGGACATGCGTCAAGCTCTACGAGTCGGAGGTGTTTGCATTGCTTACGTAATTCGCACAATAATTCATTCCTTTGTTTAATGAGTTCCAAGATTTTATGATTTACGGCATTGAGTTCGTCGGTCTTCATATCGCCTCTTTCTCTCTAAAAATCAACTTCAATTAGTGTTACAAATTATACTTAATCCGTCAAGCTGCCGTGCGGTGGTTCAAACCACGAAATCCTTCTGTAAAATCGTGCCTGATTTTATTGAACAAAATTATTAGTTGCGGGGGCGGGAGAATTTCACTGCTCGCCCCGCCAAGGCGGGGCTGCGCTCTAACAACCCTCGGTTTTTAGTATTTTCCTACACGGGAGGAACTCATTTCCTCCCGACCCCTCCTTTTCGTTCAACTCCTACCACAATTACAGAAAACAAAACTGCCACCCGCAAGGAGCGGCAGTTTTGTTTTTGCATTTGCGGGGGCTTCACGACATGAGAGCCGCGCTGATGAGAGCACAGATGAATTCAACGTTTTCCAAAATAAAAAGTTGGTATTGATTCTGCAAAACAAAAAGCGGCTTGATGTTATCGCGCCGCTTGAACGAACTTACGGCTCCATGCCGAAATCTTTACATCTTTGTTTCCAGCCACTTGGTCCATCCTGAGGAACTTCCGATTTCGGAACAAGTTGAAAACTAAAACCAAATGGGCTTGGTTCGCAACAAGTTCTCCGCCCAGTTTTGCTGTCAAAAACAAAGTCGTCGTTGCCCTCCAGATACACCACGCCGTTGCGTATCTTCTCAACGGTATGCGGCTCGTAAGAAACCACACCAGCACCGTGAACCGCGATGGCAACTTTGTCGCCTTTCTTAAATTCCTTACTCACAACGACAGGTGGCTGTTTCTCGGTCGTCTTCTTTTTGGGCGCAAACGCGTCTTGCCCAGTTTTACCGATAATCGTCATGCCGCAACCAAGACAGGTCCACACATCTTCAAACTGCCATTCCCATTCTGGCTCTGTGCATGAGTTGCAAGTTCTCCGTTTCGGATACGCTGGACGAGTTTCCCGCCTTGACTCCGTTGTTCGTGCCACCTTATTCCTCCTGTAAAAATCTAACTACGAACAAGTTAGCACGAAAATATCATCGTGTCTACTGGAAGCGGAGGTTTTCGCTTCACAAGGGTTTCTCGGAGCCGCGCAGGCGGCGAGAGTAAGGGCGTTTCGACCACGAAACGACCCGTCCCTTGCGAAGCGAAAACTGTAGCGTGTTGCGGGGGCGGGAGTTGAACCCGCTTCAGGAGCTTATGGGGCTCCCCGGAGAAA
>CAYXSS010000013.1:0-26220 GCA_964467765.1 uncultured Candidatus Saccharibacteria bacterium | reverse complement strand
ATACCCCGAGAAGCAGCGTGAATTCCCGATCGTTGCCCTCGGTTCCGTGTGGCGGGACTTGAACGACGACCGCGACGTCGCGTACCTCTGCAGGGACGCCGGGGAGCGCAGCCTGAGCCTCACTTGGTGGAGCAACAGGTGGGACGGCGGCTACCGTTTCGCTGCGGTCCGCAAGTAGCCCTGCCTGCCGGCAGGCAGGTTTAACCCCTTGGAACTTTGGATCCTCGAAACTTTTAGATCCTTGGTCCCTTGGCATTTCGGCCCGCAGATTAATCTTCGGATTTCTCTGCGGGCCTTTTAATTTTTGTTCGTTTTGGTAAAGTGGATTTCGGATAGTAGCAACGCTTGCTTCGTATCGCGGACTTTTGTCGCACGGAAATACGCAAAAATTGAACAAAAAACACTCGTCATTTATCATTGAATAATGACCTCGGCAGAAATCCGCAAAAAATTTCTTGAATTTTTCAAAAAACGCGGTCATACGATCGTATCCTCGTCGTCTTTACTTCCCGACGATCCTTCGGTTCTTTTGACTACAGCTGGCATGCAACAGTTCAAGAGATATTATACGGGCGAGCTTGATGCGATGAAGGATTTTGGTTCGAAAAATACGGCCTCCGTCCAAAAATCTTTTCGCACATCGGATATCGACGAAGTTGGCGACGAATCGCACCTGACATTTTTCGAAATGCTCGGAAATTTTTCTTTCGGAGGCTATTTCAAAGAGGAGGCGATTAAATACGGATACGAATTTATTACCGGCAAGGAGTGGGTGGGGCTTGCAATAGACAAAGTTACCGTTTTCGACCCTGTGCGCGTTTCGCGGGATGATTGGCGCAAGGGCGTGCCGCTCGATCGCGAGTCATTGGCGATCTGGAAGAAATACCTGCCGGAAGAAAAAATTCATCTCGAGGGCGCGGATAATTTCTGGGGGCCTACGGGAAACGAAGGGCCATGCGGTCCGACAACGGAGATTTATGTCAATACGGCTCTTCGACGGGCCCAAGGTAAGCCACCGCTCGAGATTTGGAACATCGTTTTCAATGAATTTTACTGCGACGCCGAAAACAAACTGACGCCGCTTAAAACTCCGGGCGTGGATACCGGCATGGGCTTGGAGCGATTGGCCATGGTTTCGCAAAATGCGCCGACAATTTTCGAAACGGATTTATTCGCGCCGTTAATGAATTTATTACCAAAAGAGATGCCAGTAAGGCACAAGCGTATATTCGCCGACCACATCAGAGGTTTCTGTTTTTTGGTTTCAGATGGCGTGAGACCATCGAACAAGGATGCGGGTTATGTTCTGCGCCGTCTTGTTCGCAGAGTTATGGTGTATGACTATCTGATAACACAAAATAGTAAGGAATGGGAACAATTACAGCTTGGAGGCGGAATTCAAAAATTCATAGATTCTTTAATCGAACAAACCGTTAGACAACACAAGGATTTTTACAGAGAACTTGACATAAATATGATTTTCGAGATTTTTCAGGAAGAAGCGGAAAAATTCCGCCACACAATGAAACAAGGTGTCGCAAAAATTGCCAAACTGAACGATATAAACGCGAAGACCGCGTTCCAGCTTTACGAAAGCTTTGGCCTACCATTTGAAATTATAAAAGAACTAGGGATCGATAAGACAAAAAAATTGCAGCGCGAGGATTTTGACAAAGAATTTGCCAAACATCAGGAAATATCGCGCGCCGGTCAGGAAAAGAAATTCGGCGGACACGGCTTGATTTTGAACACCGGCGAGCTCAAAGCCGGCAACGAAGAAGAATTGAATAAAGTTTTGCGACTGCATACGGCAACGCATCTACTGCAGCGGGCACTGCGCGAAGTTTTAGGGCCGGAGGTGCGGCAGATGGGGTCGGATATCACGGCGGAACGGACGCGCTTCGACTTCGCGTTTCCGCGCAAAATGACGGAAGAAGAGAAGAAAAAAGTGGAGGAATTGGTGAACAAAAAAATAAAAGAAGATTTGCCCGTGCAATTTGTTGAACTGCCAAAAGCCGAAGCCGAGAAATCCGGCGCGCTCTATTTCTTCAAAGAAAAATATCCGGAAAAAGTGAAAGTTTATTTTGTCGGCAAGGATTTAAAATCGGCCTGGAGCAAGGAGTTTTGTGGTGGGCCGCACGTAACGAACACGGGAATAATCGGGAAATTTAGAATTGCTAAAGAAGAAGCTGTTGGGGCGGGAGCAAGAAGAATTAGGGGCGTGGTTGACTAGTAAACAAAACCCCGGTACAACGAGAGAAGAGTTTTTTTGGGGATGACGGGGTTATGATTAGGCGTTTGCAGCTTGATTTCACCGAAGAGAATTACGACCAGCTTCAAGTTGTCAGGGCATTGTCAGGAGCGAAAAGCAATGGTGAGGTCATAAGCTTCGGATTGGCCTTGTTGAGATATTTCTCGACTGAGCTTAGAGACGGTAATGCCGTTGTGGTAAATCCCAAAGGAGAAATAATAAAGAATTGGCAAACGTGTTTTTGTGAAGCCACAGAAAGGAAAGAAAGTAAAAAAGGTGAGCTTCGGTTTCTTATGTCGAATCAGATAGCCGCGAACTTTCGTGGCTGTTTTTATTTTTGTGCTAAGATAAAATCGTGGTATTCAAGGATTTTTTCCGTCCACGAGAAAAATTTTTGCTTTTGGAGATCGCTCCGCGGCAGACGAGCGGCCTTCTGATTGGCGTTGATGAAAATAAAAACATATATGCGGACAAATTTTGGGAAAACTTTTCTTTCGGCAAGTTGCGCGGCGATCCGCTGAAAAATTTGCGCAAGAGGCAGGTTATCGTTTCGGCTCACCCGGAATTCGTAACAACGGTTTCTTGTCCGGCTCTTCTTGTCAGAGAAAAAAGCGATGCGGCCAAGCCAATTTCGCTTGCCGAGCTTGAAAGCCTATTTTCTCAAGCATTGAGTAAATTAATTATCCAGGAAAGGGGACGAGCAAGCGTGCGCTTGGGACTCGATGAACTCGACACGATAATTGTCGGCGCCAAAGCCTGCAATTTTAAAATAGACGGCCATTCGGTCTTGAATCCTTTGGGGTTTGTCGGCAAGGAAATTGGCACAGTCCTAGAACTCTCCTTTACCAGTAGGCATATTTTTGAAGATTTAAAAGACTTTTTTAAGGCGCGAGAAGGTTTTTTCTTTACCGGATCGGCTCGCTCAGCGCTGTTTGTTCTTTCACGCCTTGCGCCGCCACCAACCAATTTTTTATTCGCGGACGGCGACGGTTCATTTCTTTTTTCTTCCGGTGGCGCGCTGGACGATTATCTGCGCGAGCAAAGGCTTGGTTGGCGGCTGGACGGTGTTTTTGAGGCAATATCGTCCGCGCTGAATCTCAGTCCAGCTGCCACTTTCGGAGTTTACGACAGATTTTTGAAAGGCGAAGCATCCGATAAATTTATCCGTTCCATGGAAAATATTTTAAAATCTAACAAAAACCTGCTGTTTGAGGAAGTAAAAAAAATTTCTCCGAGCGGGAAAATTTATATCCATTCCGCTGCTCCGCTGCCATTCAAATTCCCTTTTAAACAGGAAAGAATCGTTTTAGAAGAGTTGCCGCTCGATACGGCGCTCGACAGATTTGGCTTCCGACTTGCTGGAGACGATTGGTTTTTAAGGGATAGCGAAACTTTTATGCGCCTTGCGCCGTTTTTCGAATTTTATTTTGACAAAAGCGATCTCGAAATAAACCAACGTTTGCGACGGCGACTGCATTGGCTGATTCAATAAAAAACCCGACCGAAGTCGGGCTAGGTTTCATTCGTTGCGTACGGGTTTGATGAGTGGTATTCTCCAGCGCAGCATATTCTCCGGTCTTTCGCCGTAAACTATCCTCAAGCCTTTAACGCCCTCGTTGAATTTTTCCGCGTAAATTTTCAGAGCATTGAAATTCAAAGAGTAGCCCCAGACGAAGACAAAAATGTTGCTTTCAATGCGGCTATTTTTGCTTTTGACCCATTCGATCACGTTGAAAACCGTGTCTTCCAGTTCCGGCCCTATTTCCAGGCCCTGCAGTCTCGGATCGACGCCGATTTGTTCCAGTTCAATGACGGGCTCCGGACGAAGAAATCCGCCGTGAATTTGCCAGCCGATATAGCCGGCAATTTTTCCTCTGACCTCGGCCACGAAATATTGATAAATCGGAAAAGAGCGGAACAAAGCACTTGCCCACTCTTCGGCAGCGGCCTGGTTATCCCTGTTGCCGAGAAACACCATGGAGTTGATGCGCGCTATTTCCGGAATGTCTTTTTCCTCCGCTTTTCTTACGACGGGCTCGTAAAGGTAGAAACTTACCGACTCGAGAGAATTTATTTCTTTATGTTCATACTCGGACTTGTTTGTTTCGATTGTATCCGAGCGCTTCATTCGGAGCGTGATAACATCTTTTTTTCCCAAGCCATTGCGGCGTACGTCGTCGAGTTCGCTTACCCGGTCGTCGACAAAGATTATCGGTCCGCCATAGCGTTCGACAAGTTTGCGCAACACCTCGGATTTTTTCTGCGGCGGTTCGACGATAAAAATTTCGTTCGCTGGCACGTTGACGAGGTCAAGTTTTTCTTTCTGATAAGCCGGATTTCCGCGCGTGACGACGACAACGGGCACGAATCGCAACCACTCTTCCACGGACGACGTTGTTTCCGTATATGCCTTGAAAAATCGCAATCTACTTCGGAATTCGGAGACAATCGATTCTTCCGCGGGCAAATTTTTTATACCCGATTTTTCTTTTATCAGCTCGACGAATTTTTCAATCGTGAAACCGATTTTTTCATCGATTTCTTTGCGCGTCGCATCAACAGTTTCTTTCGCAATGCCGCGCTTGGAAAAAATTTCATGAAATCCATTGCTTATACCGCCATTGAAATTGGCCAGTGTGCCGTCGAAATCAACCGCAATACATTTTATTTTCTTCATTGGCCGCCCTGTTTTGGCAATTTGCTGATTGCATTTTACCACCCCTTGTTCCTGTGGTCAATTTTCACCGGATTTGCTGCGAAACTCCGTTTTTTGGTTATCCACACGGCGGTCCGGAGTCCGGTTTTGTAAAATAAACTAGTACCCCGAATCGTCGCGAAAATAAAGGAGGGGTAATTGTTTTATTCGAAAAGGTCGAAAATAGGCAAATATTATTAAAGACTGAAACTATGATTGTTCAGAGCTGGACAGACGTTGTTGTTGGTTCCCTTCAGAACTTGTGGCTGGGCGTTGCTGGATTTGTTCCCAGTTTGATCGGGGCTTTGGTAGTTTTTATCGTCGGCCTTATAGTTGCAGCCGGCTTGGGCACGTTGGTGGAAAAGATTTTTGAAGTTGCAAAACTCGATTCTTTTCTGGTTCGCCTTGGCCTTTCGCCCTACTTTGACAGGGCGGGGCTCAAGCTGCGCGCGTCACATTTTTTGGGCAGGCTGGTTTACTGGTTTGTCGTTATTGCCTTCCTCTTGGCCGCCTCCGATATTTTGGGACTCGTTGCCTTATCCACATTCTTGCGTGACGTTTTGGCTTACTTGCCGAACGTTATCGCCGCGGTTCTCATAATGCTCGCAGCCGTTGTCGTTGGCAATGTTGCCAAAAGAGTTGTTTCCGCCTCCGTCTTGAGCGCTCGCTTGCACGCCGCGCATTTTCTTGGCAGCTTGACATGGTGGGCCATCGTCATTTTCGGACTTTTGACGGCCCTCGTGCAGCTTAACATCGCCGCAAGTATCATCAACAGCATTATCACCGGTTTCATTGCCATGTTGGCTTTAGCCGGCGGCTTGGCTTTCGGTTTGGGCGGGCGTGACTATGCCGCCTACCTTGTCGGCAAGTTACGAGACCACACCGAAGCGAGAAAATAGTTTTTCGCTAGCGAAAAACGGAAATCCCGGGAGTGCGCCCGAATTTTGTGAGGAATTTTGGGAAGCACGATCGGGATTTTTGGTTTCTTAAATTTTTCCAAAAGGCGAAGACTTTCTGCTTTTAAAACATCGGGGTCGCTTTGTCTCCGGAGGTCGGAACACCAGCCTACTTCTCGGGTTTACGCTTTGTTTGGCAACGGAAATTAAGCCCACAAAATCCTTGAAAGCTGTTTTAAAAAGCAGAAAACCGCAGCCCCTTGATAGATTTTGCTGCCCGATTTATACTTTTACCATAATGCTCGTTATTAAATTTCAAAGAGTAGGCAAAAAACACCAGGCTTCGTATAGGATCGTTGTGGCCGAGAAAAGATCAAAACTCGGTGGACCGCCCGTGGAACAAGTCGGTTTCTATGACCCCTCGACAAAAAAGCTCTCTGCCAAAAAAGATCGGGTGTTGCATTGGCTTGGAGTTGGCGCGAAAGCCACCGCATCCGTCCACAACCTTTTAGTGAAGGATGGTATTTTGTCTGGTCCGAAGCTTCGGATCAAAATAAAAAAAGGAGGAGCTAAAGCAGCAGAAACCGCTTCGGCGCCAACAACGACTGCTGCGGAAACTGCAGCCAAATAAAATCTAACCTTGCGAGGCATTGTTGCCGCTCTCGTAGTTCAACGGATAGAATATCTCCCTCCGAAGGAGGTGATGCTGGTTCAATTCCAGCCGAGAGCACTGATTGATTTTTTGTTTGTAAGGAGCTATAATTACGGCAGCAAAGGAGGAAGACAAAATGGCGACGCTCGGGAAGATTTCCGCCGTTGAGCTGAACAAAAGATTGGAGAGTCTGAAGAAAACCGGTTATATAATGACTGGCGACGCAAGAATCGGGGAAGTTGTCACTGTTCACACGGATCCGGCTATTTACCATTTCAAGATTTTGCAGCCGGGTTATGGATTTGTAATCGTAAAAAGCCTGCAGGATAAAGATTTTCTTCTTGAAAGGACGGCGCGTTTTTACGGCTCCATTTGGGACGATGTTGACGTGAGCCGCTACCCGAAGAATGCTCCGATGTGTCTTACGGGATGTTTCGTTGTCGGATGTTATCCGGTTTTAAAATACATCAAGGGCATTGTAAAACTTCCCGTCGTGCGCCGTATTGATCTGGGAGGAATGAAATTCGAGATGCCGGAATGATCCGGCCTTTGAATAATAAAGGGATCGCAAACGCGATCCCTTAAAAATTTATTTCTTCCAGGATTTCTCCGACAAGCTCTGCTATTCCCATGCTGGCCGAAAGTCCGGGAGATTCGATGCCGACAAGGTTGATAAACGGCGGAATGCCATCCAGGTTGATGATAAAATCAGCTTCTTCCGGCTTGTTGGTTATTTTCGGTCTGATTCCGGAATAAGCCCAGCGCAAATCTTTTGCTTCTATTTGCGGCAAAAACCTCCTGACAGATTTCAAAAATTCTTGCGGAGGAGTTTTATCATCCTCGTAATAATTTTTTCTCGGCACAAGTTTTGCGTTTGGGCCCACAAACAGCCTGCCATCGACACGCGGGCTGAAATGAATGCCCTTGCCGGGAGAATTGTGGGGGACGACCGGATAAATCAATCTTTTAACCAATCCGGCCTTTTTGCCGATAATTTCATAATACTCGCCGCGCCACGGCCAGATTTTATAATTGGTGAATCCGGCCATATGAGCGATGTCGTCCGCATACAGTCCTGCGGCATTGATGACGGCTTTTGAGGAAAAATTCATTTTCGGAGCAACAACGAGATACCCGTCGTTTAAGCGATGGATTTGGTTGACGGGATTGTCGAAATAAAATTCCGTGCCTGCCCTTTCGGCATCTTCTTTTAGTTCATTCACAAATTGCGGCGCATTTATTACGCAAACTCCGGGAACAAAAACCCCGAAGACTGCTTCGATATGCGGTTCAAGCTCGCGAATTCTCCAAGGAGATAAAATTTCCAGCTCAACGCCTTGTTTTTTTGCCCGAGATACGAGTCCTAAAAAATTTCTTGTTTCGCGCATCAGGCCGAGGCCGATTGCTTCCCTGGGAACGGCAACCATCATGCCGCATTCGAGCATTTGCAGACCTTTGCTTTTGATGTATTCCTTGGCAAGTTTGCATCCTTTTATAACCAATTTAGATTTTAGGAAATTCGGTTTTTGGTGCAGTCCGTCGTGCAGAACTTCGCTGTTTTTCCCGGAGGTTTCAAGCCCGGGGCCGGACAATTTTTCAATTACAACGATTTTTTTCTGCGGGTGGCGCATAGATAAATCTCTGGCTATGGCGCAGCCGACGGCTCCGGCGCCGATAATTACAACGTCACACTCTTTCATGCCTTTTCCATTTTTTTGTGCTGCCTATAGAATAAAAGATAAGACAATGTTTTTCAAGATCGGCCATCGCGGCGCTCCCGGCTCGCCGCGCAGAGCGGAAAACACAATTTATTCGTTTAAAAAAGCCGTTGCTGCAGGCGCAAACGCCGTTGAATTTGACGTGAGGCGCTGCGCCAGCGGCGAAATTATGGTTATTCATGATGCTACCGTTGACCGAACAACGAATGGCCGAGGAAAAGTTTCCGAAAAAACTTACGAGGAACTGGCGCGTCTCGACGCCGGACTTGGAGAGAGAATTCCCAAATTTGAAGAAGTATTGGACTTGTTCGGCAGTAAATTGTTTTTAGACATCGAGCTTAAAGAAGGCGGCTTGACGGCAGATGTCAAAAAAATGATCGTCGAACGGAAGCTTAAGAACGTTATTGTTTCGGCGTTTGATAAGGACGACAGGGAGGAATCTTCCAGTTCCTCTTGGGACGATTTGGCTCTTGTTCGTCCTGTTGCAGAAATCGGAATTATAGTTTCCGCCAAAAAAATGGGCGCCCTTGGCTCGAAAATATTGATTGATTTTGCAAAAAAATACGACGCCTCAGCGATTTTCCCGAACTATCGCACCACTGGCGGGGAATTTGTGGATTTGGCGCACTCCGCCGGAATGAAAGTAAATGTTTGGACGGTAAACGAAGCCGAAGATATTAAAAGACTCAAAGAAATTGGGATTGACGGCATTGTCTCGGATTTTCCGGAAAGGTTATAAAAATCGGACCTATTCGACTATAGATATCAAAGCTATTACGCCTTATTCTCGCTGCGGCGAAGCGGGCGTCTTGCTTGTCCGATTTTTTCCTGCTATATTCTATCGCAGGATCTTTTGGGGAATTGCGCAGAATGGAAGGACCGCGGATGGATCAATTTTTTGATACGAAAGAAGCATTGGAGTATATCGGCGGACTATCTTCGTTCATTCTTGAAAAATATGCCGAAGCGTTTAATCCAAAAACAAATCTCGTTGACGCCGATTCGAACAAGAACCCGTCCACAAGACTTGTTTTGCAGCTGACGATCTTCGACGAAGAGGGAACGTTTTCCGCGTCGGGAAACGATCTTGAAGAAGCTATGCTGAAATTAGCCAACGTTGTTCATTCTACGCGCAACGGAAAACACAACTGAAGGCGGCGCATTTTTGCGCGCCTTTTTTCTTGATTTAATCCGACAAACAGAATAACATTTGTCTTATAAGCCCCTAGTAAGCCCGTTGCGGGGCGTTTTGGGTGTTTCTCTTCTGATGAAAACTATTTAAAAAAACAAATATGGCGAAAGATAAAATTATCATCAAGGGTGCGCGGGAGCACAATCTTAAAAATATTAATCTCGAATTGCCGCGGGATAAAATGATCGTTTTTACCGGCCTTTCCGGTTCCGGGAAATCGAGCTTGGCTTTCGATACTATTTTTGCCGAAGGCCAGAGGCGTTATATCGAATCTTTGTCCGCTTATGCGCGGCAATTTTTGGGCCGCCTTGATAAGCCAGACGTGGATGAAATCGAAGGGCTTTCGCCGGCGATCTCCATCGACCAAAAAAGCCACTCTTCAAACCCGCGCTCAACAGTGGCCACAATCACGGAAATTTACGACTATTTGCGCGTTCTCTTTGCCAGAGCCGGCAAGCCGCATTGCCCAAAATGCGGCAGGGAAATTCAAAAGCTAACCAACGAAGAAATCGTCGATATTGCACTCGAAATTGCCCGTGAAAATGAGTCCGGCAAGAATATTGTTGTTGCCGCTCCGGTTGTGCGCGGTCGAAAAGGGGAATACTATCAAATGCTTTATGATTTTTTGCACGCCGGATTTTCTGAGGCGAGAATAGACGGCAAATTTTATTCTTTGCGTGACAGAATTGAGCTTAGCAGATACAAGCAGCACTCTATTGATTTAATTGTGGATCGTATGCCGGCTGGTCTGAATTTTGCCGACAAAGATAACCGCTTGCGCCTGGCGGAAGCGGTCGAACACGCCCTAAAATACGGCGATGGGGTGGCTACGGTTATCGCAGATAAAGAAGTTTCTCTTTCGGCAAAATTTATTTGCTCGCACGACGGTTTTTCTTTTCCAGAAATAGAGCCGCGCCTCTTTTCGTTTAACAGTCCTTACGGCGCTTGTCCCCAATGCCATGGCTTGGGAACAGAAGATTTGTGGTCGGAAAACGTATGCCAGCTTTGTGCTGGCAAAAGACTTAGAGAAGAAAGCTTGAGCGTGCTAATTAAAAGCAAGAATATTGCTTCGGTTACTTCCCTTTCGGTGGAAGGGGCTATGCGTTTTTTTGAAGATCTGAGACTAAAAGGATCCAGCGAGGCTGTTGCCGAGGTGCCGCTTCGTGAAATAAAAAACAGGCTGAAATTTATGGTTGACGTAGGCCTCGACTATCTGACGCTTGACCGCAAGGCCGGGACGCTCTCCGGCGGGGAGGCGCAAAGGATCAGGCTCGCCTCGCAAATCGGCTCGCGCCTGGTCGGTACCTTATATATTCTCGACGAGCCGACAATCGGTCTTCATCAGCGCGACAACGCCAAACTAATCAAAACGCTTCATGACTTGCGCGATCTCGGCAACACGATCATCGTTGTCGAACACGACGAAGAAACGATTCGCTCGTCGGATTATTTGGTAGATATCGGATCGGGAGCCGGAACGCACGGTGGAAAAGTCGTCGCCGAGGGCGCGATTCCTGAAATTCTCTCGCAAAAAAGCAAGGAGGATTCGCTTACGCTCCGCTACCTGCGCGGCAAAGAAAAAAATATTGTTCCTAATGAGCGCCGCAAAATTGCCGCGGGATCGGGAAATAATTTTTTAAAAATCAGCGGTGCGCACGCGCACAACCTTAAAAATATCAACCTTGATATCCCGCTAAAGCGTTTAGTTGCCGTAACGGGCGTTTCCGGATCGGGCAAATCCACGCTGGTTTACGATGTTTTATACAAGGCACTGGCAAATAAGTTCTATGCTTCCGGATTCAAAGAAATTCCGGTTAAGGCGGTTTTGGGATTGGAATACGTCAACCGCGTAATCAATATCGACCAGTCGCCCATAGGACGCACGCCACGCTCCAATCCGGCAACCTACGTTGGCGCCTGGACGCATATTCGCGACCTCTTTGCTTCGACGGAAGATGCCCGCGTACGCGGCTATAAACCGGGCCGGTTCAGTTTTAACGTCCCGGGTGGCAGATGTGAAAATTGCGAAGGGCACGGAACAATTGCCATCGAGATGCATTTTTTGCCGACGGTCTATGTTGTCTGCGACGTCTGCAAAGGGAAACGTTTCGACAGGGAAACGTTGGAAGTGGAATACTCGCCTCGCGGCGAAGCCGGTCGCGGCAAAAATATTTACGAAGTTTTGCAAATGACTATCGAGGAGGCCGCAAAATTTTTCGGCGACATCCCTTGGCTCGAGGACAAGCTTGGCATATTGGAAGAGGTCGGACTCGAATACCTTACGCTCGGACAATCGGCGACAACGCTCTCGGGCGGCGAAGCGCAAAGAATAAAACTTGCAGCCGAATTGGGAAAAAGAGACACCCGCCGCACGCTTTATCTGCTGGACGAGCCGACAACCGGCTTGCATTTTGAAGACGTGAAAAACCTTCTGGCTGTTTTGCAAAAACTTGTTGATCGCGGCAATACGGTTGTCGTCATAGAGCATAACCTCGATGTCATCAAGTCCGCCGATTGGGTAATAGATTTGGGCCCGGAAGGCGGCGAGCGCGGCGGGGAAGTCGTCGCGGCGGGCACGCCGGAGCAGGTGGCGAGAAAAGCAGGCAGTTTTACGGGGCAATACTTGCGGAAAGTTTTGAAGTAAGGTATAATACAAGGTAGTTATTTTTGGGGCAAGCAGCTTGAGAAAAAATGCTTCGCGAAAGTCTCGAAACAAAACATCATATACGCAAATAATCTATTCTCTTTCTCCGATCGAAGTTCGCGCGCTTAACCGTTGGTTCAGTGAGCACAAAAAGAAATGCAGATTTTTCAAAAACCCTGATTTGGCCGGAGCCATCGGCGGGCGGCTAACATATTCATTTACGGAAACATCGATAGGAATTGTGTTTAAAGTAAAATGTGTTTGCGGCGAAGAAAAAGATTGCACGGATTACTCTGTCTGGTAAATAGCTTAAGGCGCGACTTTCGTCGCGCCTTATTCATGCCTCCGCCTGCTCGACCATCGCTTCCCTGATGTGGGAATCAATGATCCGTCCGCCCTTCTCCGTCCATTCGCGGATGTCCTTGGAGAGGTCGACCGTGCTGATGGTTGAGGCCTTTGTCCGTTCGGTTCCGGCTGGCTTACCGTTGCCATTGCTGCTTCGGCCGATTGCCATAACTTTCCGCTCCCTTGTCCAGAATTTTGGACCTGTTTCCATTATAGCATATTTTCTTTTGATTTGTCAAATTTAATTTTTATGCGGCAAAGCAATGGCCGATTGTTACCCCAGGCGGTCGTTCTTTATGAATATCCAGAGCCCCTTAAGCCATATTTTTACGGCTTTCCAAGGCGGCATTATTGAGAACAGATAATTTAGTTCAACGAGTCCTTTGAATATCCACCCAAGAAATCCGCGCAGGACAAAAGGCCCGATTTTTGCCACGGCCCACTTGCCACCGACGGGGATTATGTAGGGGTATTCCAGCGGCTTGTATTTTTTATAGACCGGCTTGTATTTTTGATTTTCGGAATGTTTTATTTCTTCCAATAAATTGTGAGCTGCCACGTTCGCTTGCAATATGGCTGCTCGGGCTACGCCGGGGACCGGCCGTTTTGTTAGCGGATTGTAAAAGCAAATGCTGTCGCCAACGCCGTAAACTGTCGGCCGTAAATGCAGATGAAAATCTTCCGAGAGGCATAGCAGCATTTTCTCTTCTGCCATGGCACGCCCCTTGTCCGTCGAGAAAGGCATTTGTGAGAGTAATCCGGAAGCTTTTACGCCGCCAGCCCAGACAAGGACATCAAAAGGAATTTTTTCGCCATCCTTCAGAACGACGCTGCCTTTTCGCGCCTCGGAAATTTTCTTCCCGCTTATGATTTTGACATCGAGTTTTCGCAGGCGATCGTTTACAATTTTTATTATGTTTTCAGGAAAACCGGCAAGTACCGTAGGTGCCGCTTCTATTATTGAAACCTGCAGCCGGCAGCCGCGATACTCTTTTTCCAATTCGCCGCACCAGATTTTAAGTTCCCCGGCGAGTTCCACTCCCGTCGAGCCGCCTCCGCCCACCACCACCTTGATTTCTTTTTTGTCTCCCTCTGCCATTTTCCAAACCTCGTCCCTTAATCGTATGGCGTCGGAGAATTCTTTGAGCGGTATGGAATTTTCTTGCAAGCCTTTTATCCCGAAATAATTAATTTCCGAACCAGGCGCGAAAACGAGAAAATCGTACCTTAGACTCCGGCCATCTTCGAGGTAAGCAACTCCGGTCGCCGCGTCCAATTCGTTCACGCGATTTTTAATGAACTTTATCGGCAGATTTTGGATGAGCGACTGGATTTTATAAGCAGCTACTTCGTGCAAGCCGTAAAGATTGGCGGTTGTTTTGGAAGTCGTTGCGACTTCGTAAAGAAGGGGGGTGTAAGTGTGATGGTCGTTTTTATCCACAAGAAACAATTCGTATTTTTCCTCCAACTTCAATCGCCGCAAACCCTCGGCAATTTTTTTTGCAGTGCGCAGTCCGCCGAATCCGGCACCGAGGACGAGGATGTGTTTCATAAATATTATTTTAACCCAACCGGGCGCGTTTCCGTGCAAGCGGATAAAAATTTGTGTTTTCTTTGAATTTGTGGTATATTGTACGCAGTTCTAATTGAAAAGAAAGAAGGCTTATCCGTGTTAGAGCTTGGAGGCCGGATTGCCTGGTATCTCTTTGTTGCCGTAGCGGTTTGTGCGCTGGATTTATTAATTAATGTCAGATATTTTTACAAGCCGACAATCAGATTTTATGAAAAAGCGATAGCTTTGCACGGCGAATATCTGCCACAGCCAGCTCCAGAAAAAAGCGGGATAACTTTTGTGTTTTTCGTCGTATTGTTTGAGGAGGCGATTTTTCGCGGCCCCGTTTTAATGGCGTTGTCGTCGGGCATCGTGCCCGCGCTTGTTACAGCCTTTCCTTCCGCAATTATTTTCGGTTTAGTTCATCTTACGAACAAGCTTAAATTTTCTGACGGAACGGAATTGCGCTTGCCGTCGGCGGTTATAGTAAGCATCGGAATTGGCGGTTTTTTATACGGCCTGTCCGTCGTGCTTACGAAATCGATTATTCCTGCCATTGGTGCACATTTTTTATTTAACATGTCGCTGAAATTCAACAGAGGTTTTCTTCTGAAAGTAGCCAACAAAACATAGCGGTGAAAACACTCACCGCTTTTGCATTTTACCGGATTGTTTTTCTGTGAGCTATAATGAAACAAATGCGTTTTTTAAGAAAAATTGACACAAGAAAACTTCGCGGCACTGTTTTGCTCCGTCTCGATTTTAATACCGAAGACAACTGGCGCATGGAAGCGGTTTTGCCAACGATAAGGTTTTTATTGAAGCATGCCGACAAAATAATCATTGTGAGCCACAAAGGAAGGCCGAAAGGCGCAGAAAAAAGGTTTAGTTTGCGAACAAACGCGAAAACCCTGGGCAGGCTTATCAAGAAAGAAATAAAATTCATCCCGCAATTCAGTATTCAAAAAATAAAACGAGAGATTAGCGATGCTCCACCGCGGTCGGTTTTTCTTCTGGAAAATTTGCGTTTTTTGAAAAGCGAAGAAAATAACAGTCGCGGTTTGGCAAAAAACCTTGCTTGTCTTGCCGATTATTATGTGAACGATGCTTTCGCGGTTTGCCATCGTGCCAACGCTTCGGTTGTAGCCGTAACGAAATTTTTGCCGAGCTATGCCGGATTGGAATTGGAGAAAGAAATAAAATTTTTGTCGGCCGTGATGCGAAATCCGAAAAAACCGCTGGTTTTGGTGCTGGGCGGCGGCAAGGCAAAAGACAAGCTTGGAGTCATTAAGTATTTCCGAAACAGAGCCGACTCAATTCTTATGGGCGGCGCGCCGGCCAACACGCTTTTATTCCTGAACGGTCTGGATGTTAAAAAATCGCTCGTCGACCGCGATCACGGTGACATTGAAAAACTGCGCCCAGTATTAAAATATAGAAATTTATTTTTGCCGGCAGACGTCGTTTTCAGAAATGATGCAATTTTGGATATCGGCCCGAGAACCTCCGGGTTTTTTTTGGAGAAAATTTCCAAGGCAAGAACGATTATTTGGAATGGGCCGATGGGGTTTATAGAAAAAACGCCTTATGGCCGTGGCACGCTCAGAGTGGCCCGAGCGATAGCCAAAAATAAAAAAGCGTTTTCCTTGGCCGGCGGCGGCGAGACAGTGATGTTTCTTAAGAAATACGGCTTGGACAAAAAATTTGGTTTTATCTCAACTGGCGGGGGAGCGATGTTGGAATTTTTGGCCGGAAAAACACTTCCGGGAATTAAAGCCTTGCAAGAAAATGGCAGATAATATAAAAAAAACCGTAATCTTATATCATGCCGGATGCCGCGACGGCTTCGGCGCGGCCTGGGCGGCTTGGAAAAAATTCGGCGCGAAAGCGACTTACATACCGGTTGAGTATCATAATCTACCTCCGGCTGGCCTGAAGGGAAAAGAAATTTATACGCTTGATTTTACGTACAAACGGCCGATTACGGAAAAATTGATGCGCGAAAACAAAAGCGTGACAAGCATTGATCATCACGAAAGCCAAAAAGAAATTACCGGGCTCACGGAAAATTATTCTTATGCCGTAAACCATTCCGGTTCCGTGCTGGCTTGGAAATATTTTCATCCCGGGAAAAGAACGCCGTTTTTTTTGAAATGCGTCGAAGACTCCGATATCTGGAAATGGAAAATACCGCACAGCAGGGAAATTCTCGTTTATGCAGATCTTTTTCCCACGAATTTCAAAACTTGGAGCAAAATCGTTGTCGACTTGGATAATAAAAAGCGGCGAAAAAAATACATTAACAGCGGGATCATTATTCTCCGCTACTACAGCAAATTGGTTGAGTATTTTGTTTCTAAGGCCGAAAAAGTCAGATTTTTAGGACGCACGGTTTATGCCGCAAATGTTCCGGGGGAATTCAGGTCGGACGTCGGCCATCTTCTTGCAAAAAAAATGCCGCCGTTTGCGATTGTCTGGAGGGAAGAGAGGGGGAGAATTGGCGTATCTCTGCGGTCCAACGGCGGCGCAGATGTTTCTAAAATTGCAGTACGGTTTGGCGGCGGGGGGCACAAGAATGCGGCAGCATTTGCTTTTGGTTTCGGGAAAAAAATTCCCTGGAAAATTTTGAAAAAATGAAAAAAGGAAAATTGGCTGCAAGCGGCAAGGTAATTATTTATACGGATGGTGGCGCGAGAGGCAACCCAGGGCCGGCGGCGATTGGAGTTGTTATAAATGGCAAAGAATACGGAGAATATGTCGGCGAGCAAACCAACAATCAGGCGGAATATGCCGCAGTTATTTTTGCGCTCAAAAAAGCAAAAGCGCTTTTCGGTAAGAAATCAGCAGAATTAGAGGTGAGGATGGATTCCGAACTTGTTGTCCGTCAGCTTAACGGCGCCTATAAAATAGAAGAGCCAAGTTTAAAGTCTCTTTTCGTGGACGTTTGGAATCTGAAAATGGATTTCAAAAAAGTAGCATTTATTCATGTTCCGCGCGAGCAAAACAAAATTGCCGACAAAATGGTCAATAAAGTTTTGGATTCGCGCATTGTTTAATTTTGTTTTCATCGCCTCCGGCGGTTTAAAAAAAAGAAAAACCGGCAGTCAATAAGCCGGATTCTGTCTTGGGTGATAATTTATCTGGGCCCTTGATCGCTCGCAGGCTCAGGCCGTTCGATTTAATCTTGCGGCCATGCGGTACTCCCTCGCGCTTCGCGCGAGAGAATCAAGGTTTATAAGTCTACCATCTTGAGTCTCTTGTGCGAAGCACAAGGGTACGACCTTGCACCCCGTAAGGATTTAGCCGTTTCACTCTCGCTTTTTTATCCCTATGGCGAGATTGAGCCAACTAGCTTGGGGTTGGGCTCCTTTGCTTCTTTCGGAGCAAAGCGTCACTGCTCGCACCTCTACGCTTGCGCGCGGCGGCTGTTAGCCGCTACGTTTCCGCCGACTTGGCGGAAGGAGTCCGGACTTTCCTCTCCGATTATTCGTCGGAGCTATCACCTAGGTTGCCAGTTTTTCCAATTTAAATACTAGCACAAAAATTTCGGCAAGTCAAATTTCATGCCGGCTCCTGGCCGTTGTTTCTCCTTAAAAATCTGTAAAGGTCGAGTTTTCTTAAAAGATATAGCGGGCCGGAGATCATAAGTGCCGCGACTAAGGCGAATTTTAACAGGCCTATGCCGACAAGCATTCCAATGGCAGCAGTTGCCCAAACCACGGCGGCGGTGGTAAGGCCTCTTACATGCTCGCCGACTTTAATGATTATGCCGGCGCCAAGAAACCCGATGCCGACAACTACGTTCGAGAGAACCCTGTCGGGGAGAGTATTCTTTATATCTCCAACTGGCACCTGCGCTATATAGGGGACGATTATAGAAATCATGGAAAATATCGCCGCGCCGCTTGCAACAAGCATTGCCGTCCTGATGCCGGCTTCTTTGCCGACCAACTCGCGCTCTAATCCGATGAGCGCTCCGAGAGAGAGAGCGATAAAGAGTCGCAGAACCATTTGTCCGAAGGTAAGCATTTGCGTATAATGAACATTATACCAAAACCGTTATGCGTGTATATACTTCGGATATTGTGAAAAAAGAGGGCGCAGAAGTGGAACTCGTCGGCTGGGTGCACGCCCGCCGCGACCACGGCAAGCTTGTTTTTATCGATCTGCGCGACAGAAGTGGACTCGCGCAGCTGGTTTTTGGCCCTAAAATTGCCGGCGCCAAAGATTTAAGACTGGAATATTTGATTCGCGTAAACGGCATTGTCAACCGCCGGCCGGAAAATATGGTAAACGACAAATTGCCCACGGGGAAATTTGAAGTTTCTGCCGGCGATTTGCATATCATAAACAGTTCGGAAGATTTGCCAATTCCGGTTGACGGAGACGGGTACGAAATTAAAGAGGAAACGCGGCTGAAGTACAGGTACCTCGACTTGCGGCGCGAACGGCTCAGGAACAATCTTATCGTTCGCCACAAGGTGATAAAATACATGCGCGATTTCTTATCCGAAAAAGGTTTTATCGAAATCGAGACGCCGATTTTGAGCAAATCCACGCCGGAAGGGGCGCGCGATTATCTCGTGCCCTCGCGGGTTTCCAAGGGCAAATTTTACGCACTACCACAATCGCCGCAGCAGTACAAACAACTTTTAATGGTTGCCGGCATGGAAAAATATTTCCAGATCGCACGTTGTTTTCGTGACGAAGACACGCGCGGCGACAGGCAGCCGGAATTTACGCAGCTTGACCTGGAGATGAGTTTCGCAAACCAGGAAGACATTTTAAGCCTCATCGAAGATCTTTATTCCGGCATCATTGATACGCTTTTTCCCGGCAAAAAAATAACGCTGGACGAAAACGGAAAGTTCCCGCGACTCAAATATGACGAAGTAACGGCCAAATACGGCAGCGACAGGCCGGATTTGAGGAATAATAAAAACGATCCGAACGAATTGGCGTTTGCTTTCGTCGTCGACTTCCCGATGTTCGAGAAAAAAGACGACGGCTCGCTCGGTGCGGCGCATCACCCGTTTACGCTGCCGACTTTTGATGCTTCTCTCGATCCGGAGCATTTCCAGCACGAATATCCGGAAAGAGGAAAACTTTTGCAGATTCTACATTCCGGTTCGGAATCGGAAGCGCTTGGTCTGCGCGCTTATCAGTACGATTTTATTCTGAACGGCTATGAAATCGGCGGCGGCTCGATCAGAACTTACGACCCAGAGCTTTTACGCATGGTCTTTCGTCGTCTGGGACACTCCGATCAAGAAGTTCAGAAGCAGTTCGGCCACATCATGGAGGCATTTTCTTATGGTGCGCCGCCTCACGGTGGTATGGCTCCGGGCATTGACCGATTCATCATGATCATGCAAAATGAACCGAATATCCGCGAAGTCATCGCTTTTCCCAAGACTGGCGAAGGATATGACCCGATGATGGGTTCGCCGTCGGATATTAAAAAAGAACAGCTGGAAGAACTGGGACTGGAAATAAAAAAACAAAAAAAATAATCATGACCCATCCAAAAGAAGAACGCACACTGGTTTTAATAAAACCCGACGCGTTGCAGCGCAACCTGCTTGGAGAAATCATCCACCGTTTCGAAAGGAAAGGGCTCAAGATCGTCGGTCTCAAGATGGTGCATTTGGACGAAGTTCTGCTTAAAGAGCATTACGGCAAATATCAGGACAAGCCGTTTTTCGCGAGTTTGAAAAAATATATGTCTTCATCGCCTTTGATTGCCATGGTGCTCTCCGGTATCAATTCTGTTTCTGCCGTGCGTGTGATTATCGGCTCGACCAAAGGTTATGAGGCGGCGCCGGGGACCATTCGCGGCGATTTCGGCATGAGCGTGCAGACAAATCTGGTTCACGCATCCGATCCTGCGGAAGACCCGGAGGAAGAAATCAGGAGATTTTTCGAAAAAGACGAACTGTTCTCTTATAAAAAAATCGATTTTGATTTGGTTTACAGCGAAGAAGAGCGCGAAACTTAAATGGAGCTGGATCCGCGTCTGCATTTTGTCGCCATCACGGGAATTGTCGTAAAAACAGACTCAAAGCAGCCGCTTTTTTTGATTGCCAAGCGCGCGGCTAACGAAAAGGCCTATCCCAACCGCTGGACGGTGCCTGGCGGAAAATTGGTTTTGAGCGAATACGGAAAAATTCCTAAAACTACGCCGGATGCCTGGTACAATATCGTCGAGTGGGTTTTGAACAAAGAAATAAAAGAAGAAGTCGGCCTGGAGGTGGCAAAACCGCAATATCTCACCGACATGACATTTGTGAGGCCCGATGGCTACCCGGTATTGGTTTTATCATATTGGTGCCACTACAGAGCCGGCGAAGTTAATTTATGCAAAGACCTAACCGATTACGCCTGGGTTACAGTTGAAGAAGCGAAGAAATACGACTTGATCGAAGGGATTTGGGAGGAAATCAGAGAAGTGGGTGTATTGTTGGAAAAAAAATTAATTTTATGATAGCCTGGTAAGAGGTCAGTAAAGAGGTTGGCTTTGAAAATCATAAAACACGGAATAGCAGAACGTTCGAAGACGACCATAGAAACGATAAAAATAGACTTGCAATTACAATGCGAGGAGTGTCATTGCGAATTTGTTTTGCAGCCGGGCGACCGATTTTATCTCAAAAGAGCAGTTCAAAAAGGATGTTTCGGCGCCGGCTATGCTCTGGCTACCGCAAAATGCCCGGAATGTGCCGCTGATGTTGAAATGACGAGATCTGCAGATTTTCTGGTGGATGAAAAAATGAAAACAAAAAGAGGGTAGCCACCCTCTTTTTTTAAACGACTAAACCACCCTTCTTTGTTTTGGATTAGCAATTCTTTGTCGTCCAGCGGAGAATAGCGGCGGCCAACTCCTTTTCTCTTTTAACAAAGGAGTGTCCTGCGCCATTTATTAACATCCCAGAAAACATTTTTTTATTCGGAGTTTTCTCTTCAAAAATTTTCAAAATTTTTTTCGGTTGCCATGGTTTGGCGTAATGGTCTTTATCTCCCAGCACGACAAGAAGCGGGACGCGAAGGCTTTTCAGTTCTTTCCAAGACGCATTGGGATTATGATATGGAAATACGTCCTCCGGGCTGCCGGGGTTCGCAAGCGAAAGGTATCGACTCGCGCTCATTATTTTTTTCGAAAAATTTTTCGGCAAAGGCCAATGGCGATAACCCGAAAGATATTTTTTTGCCCGGAGCAGTTTTTGTGAAAATTTTTTCCCAGCAGCGCGTTTTTCTACTGCCACGTCGCTTAAAGGCGCAACAAGAGCAAGTCCTTTTATCTGGCGGTCGCTGGTTTTATAGAGGTAATAGAGTGCTTTGTTTGCCCCCGTGCTGTGGCCGACGAGATAAACATTAGACAAGCCTTTGGATTTTAAATAGCGGATAATGGCAGAGATATCTTTTAGGCAGTCCTTAAAATTTTCCAGTCCGGCGCCGGCAAGCAGACGGCCGTGGTTTTTATGAAAAGAGGCAACGGTATTGTGGCCCCTGGTATTGAACGACGCCAAGGCGACATTGTTCCGAAGGGCGCCTCTCGCCAGTTCGTGCAGCCTCAGTCGCCCACTGTAAAAATTTCCTCCCAAGCCGTGAATCCAGAGAATTACTGACTTCGTTTTTCTCTGGGGCGCGGCGATTGCTCCGTCGAGCGTTATTCCGTCGCTGGTTTTAACATAATTCAGGGAATAGCGGACGCCGCTCATTTTTCTTTTTTGGCAAATGCCTCGACAATTGGATCAAGATCGCCACCAAGTATTCTTTCTATGTTGTGGAATTTTTTTCCGAGTCGATGGTCGGTAATGCGGTCTTCCGGAAAGTTATAAGTACGGATTTTTTCCGCGCGTTCGGCCGAGCCGATCTGCTCGCGTCTGATTTCGGTTATTTTACCAACCGTCTGTTCCTTTTGCATCTCATGGAGTTTGGCCCGCAGAACGGCCAGCGCTTTTTCGCGGTTGGCATGTTGCGATCTCTCGGCCCTGGAAGAAACGACAATGCCCGTTGGTTTGTGGAGGATGCGCACCGCCGTTTCAACCTTGTTGACGTTTTGCCCGCCCGGTCCGCCGGCACGGGAAAATGTAACTTCGAGATCTCTCGGATTGATCGGAACCTCTTTCGATTCAACTTCCGGGATTACCGCAACAGAAGCGGTGGAGGTATGCACGCGCCCGGATTTTTCCGTTTTGGGAATACGTTGCACGCGATGGACTCCGGATTCTTGCTTTAGCGCGCCATAGCAGCCGACGCCGGAAATTTCGGCTATGATGGTTTTATATCCGCCGAGCGTTGTTTCATTGGTATCAAGCGTGCTGAAAGCCCAGCCGCGCCGCACGGCGTATTTTTGATACATCCGCGCCAAATCGCCGGCGAAAATTGCGGCCTCGTCGCCGCCAGCCCCTGCCCGAATTTCCAGAATCAGTTTATTCATACTTTTACATAATAATTTTCAATCTTTAATTTTGCAATTTTGACAGAAAGGCCCCGTCTGCGATGTCCACACGCGCATTTGAAAATTGATAGTCAAAGATTGTAGAATTTTTGTATATGCCAGAACAACGCCTTGTTTTAATAATCGACGACGACCCGGCTTTCCTGGAAATTTTTAGCACAAAACTTTTAGCATCTGGTTTCCGCGTGGAAACAGCCGACGGCGGAGAGGACGGAATAAAAAAAGCAAAAAACCTCAAACCCGATCTTGTTTTGCTTGATATGAAAATGCCGAAGCTGGATGGCGCGGAGACCCTGTTTAAGCTAAGAGAAGATCCGGATACACAAGCGCTCAAAGTTGTGTTTCTAAGCAGCTTGGGTGATCCATGGGAAGAGGCGCAAGCGTTAAACAGAAGATTCGCGAAAGAAGTTGGCGCCTTGAGCTATATTAAAAAAACTGACGACCTCGATACGCTCGTGGAAAAAGTTAAAAATTTTATCGGTTAGTTATGAGAGAAAAGCCGCTTATTTTGGTAGTGGACGACGAAGAAAGTTTTTTGGAAATATTATCCATAAAACTCGGCTCCGCCGGATTTGATGTCGTTTTGGCCCGTAACGGCAAAGAAGCGGTTGCTCAGGCAAAAAAATTTATGCCCGATCTTATTTTGATGGATATTAATATGCCCGGTGGTACGGGTACGGATGCGGCATTGGCTTTAAAACAAAATCCTACAACTAAGAATGTTAGAGTGGCATTTCTCACCAGCATGAAAGATCCCTGGCCTTCTGTTTCCGTTGATCGGCAAAAACTCAGTAAGGAGCTCGGCATGGAAGATTTTTTGGAAAAAACCGACGACCTCGATTCGACCGTAAATAAAATCATGGAGATATTGTCCAGAAAATAGAAAATGTTTTCTCGGTAAATAAGAAACGCCGCACTTTTATTGTGCGGCTGTTTGTTTCTTTTGCAGATTTTTGAGGAGTTTTTCTATGCCCCACTTGGTAAAAGGCATTGTGATGATGATGGCAAATACACCCCAGACGCCGATGCGGATGGTCAGATATCCGGCGGTAATCATTTTCATGGCGTTGGCCGCAGCCAGGACGATGAAGGCAGCAACGGTATTTAACCGGAACGACATGCTGTAGCCGATTCCCGTCCAGATGTATGCCGGACAATAGCCGTAAAAGACCAGGGGAAGATAGTAGCGAGGATTGCCCACCGCATTTTTTTCCGGACCGTGCTCGCATATTTTTTCCGGATGCGGGACGCAAAATAAATAGACTTTTTCCGCCAAAGACAGGAATTTGCTTGCCGAGCGGCTTTTTTCCTTTGCCACAGCAATATTGTTTCTGAAAAAACCGGATCTCCAAGATTCGACCCTGCCGTGAACTCCTTTGATAAAACCGAAGAGATAAAACCAGGTGAAGAGGTCGTAGGTGCTGCAGATTGTGACCATGGCTACGGCCTGACGCAAGCTGAGTCCGTGCTTCATCCAGAAGCCTATGGCCGTTTCTCCGTTTAAAAAACTGCGAATGAGGTCAAAAGCGTAGCGCTCGTCATAATAGGAAGTGATGGTTACCGCGAGCACAACAAACAGAAACGAAATCGGCCAGGCGAACTTTAATATTTTCTGCAAGGTTACCTCCTCGCGGCCCTGATCAGCTTTTTAAAGCATAACACTATTTTCCATAAAAGTCACGGGAGAAGATTTGCCGGGAACATGATAAGATGAAGACACAATGGCGTTTGGTAAATTCGAAGAATTGAACAAAGAACTCGAGAAGACCAAGAAAAAACTCGAAGACCTCAACCACTTCAAAAACCACCTTCTCTCGCTTACTTCTCACGAAGTGCGCGCCCAGCTTGCCGCCATCATGGGATATGCTTCCAATGCGCGCCAGGGACTTTTTGGAGAAGCGCCCGCCAAAATCAAAGAAATTTTCGGCAAAATAGAATTTGCCGCTGAAGATCTTATAAATTTTTTAGACAACATTGTTGATTTGCGGCGCATCGAAGAGGGGCGCGTGGAATATAAACGGGAAGATATCGACTTGGTTAAACTAGCGAAGGAAATTGTGGATTTATTCAAGCCCCTGGCGAAAGCAAAAAATCTTGAGTTTACGTTCACTTCGCCGCAGAAAGAAATTTTATTTAAGGGCGACAGACATTACTTGAAACACTCAATGCAGAATTTGATTGATAATGCCATAAAATACACACCAAAAGGATTCGTGAAGATTGAATTGAAAAACGGTCCTAAAGAAATTATTTTTTCTGTCTGCGATTCCGGAATTGGCATCAAGCCCGGCACGGCGCCTTTAATTTTTGAAGAGTTTGTTCGCGACGAACGGGTTGATCAATCCGTTAAAGGCAGCGGTTTGGGCTTGTTTATCACAAGAAATGTTATCGAGGCCCACGGAGGAAAAATTTGGTGCGAATCGGAAGGAGAGGGAAAGGGATCAATTTTTGCATTTTCGCTGCCAACCGTAAAAAATTTCTAAGACTATAACCAAATTTCTTAGAGGGGGTCGGGGAGAAATGCCAATCTCTCCCCGTGTCGGAAAACAGGTTCGATGTTTCTCATCGAACCGTTAGAAACCGAGGGTGTCTAAGGAGCTTGTGCGACGAATTTGGTGCGAATCGGAAGGAGAAGGAAGGGGATCGGTTTTCGCGTTTTCGCTGCCCATAAAAAAATAAGAACGCGCAACCAAATTGCGCGTTACTTGCCCGGAGGCGGGATAATTTTGATCAGATTATATTTTGTGCCCAGCGAACGTGCGACAAGGATTAACTTGCCGATAAGCCACGACGAACCAAAAAAAACAAAGAAGAGAAGCAGGAAGGCAAGAAGCGGAGCAACCACGAACTTGATTAGCAGGCTTGGCCTCGCAAGCACGTGTTTTTTGATCTCGAACACGAATTACTCTCACGGAAACTGACTTAACCATACTTCTTTGGGCATGGTTATGCAATAAAATTTCGCTTGCGGACAACGCTATTTTTTTCTGGATTTCCGCGCCGCAGCCTTGGCTGTTCTTGCTTTAAATTTCTCCACTCGCCCCGCAGTGTCGATCAGTTTCTCCTCGCCCGTATAAAACGGGTGGCACTTGTAGCAAATTTCAACTTTAATTTCTTGCTTTGTCGCTCCGACAACAAAAGAATTGCCACAGGCGCACTTTACGTGGGCTTGTGGGAAATATATCGGGTGCAGATCTTTTTTCATGTGATTATGCTTATAAATTATACACATTGTCGTCGGCTTGACAAGTCTTTGGCGCGGCTTATAATTATGCTATGTAAGAAAGCGACTGCAGCTTGATAAGTTAAAAAGGAGCGGCCCGTCACGGGTCATTTTTTTGCAAAAATGCCCGGCCGCGAGAATATAAATTTAATAATCCCTCACCTTTTTGGGTTTTTGGAAAATAAAAGAGGCACAGCTAGTGCCGTGCCATCGGTTTAGGATTTTTGCCGCTGAATATGCTGAATCTGTCGTCTTGCTTCGTCCTCGCTTACGCCTAAAACTTTGGCTACCTTTGCTACTCCTTCAGGACTTTCGATATGACGTAGAATGCGTTCTAGTTTTTCTATTCGCTCCTCTTCCTGCCGCTTTTCTCGGTCGACGAATAAGTCTTTGAAGAATCTGATTATTTGCATAGGTCGTTCCTCCTCCAAACTCAGCGCGCGTCACGCCAAGAAATCTACTCTTTAATTTACTCAATTAAAAATTTTTGTCAATAACCTAAAAAGGTGGGGGATGTCTCAGCACATATTTTTGGAGAAAAAGAAAAGGGCGCATGATGCGCCCAGCAATTACTTTGGCCGGTGTTCTTGA
>CAYXSS010000012.1:3420-27083 GCA_964467765.1 uncultured Candidatus Saccharibacteria bacterium | reverse complement strand
GTAGATTTTTCGGAAGAATCGTTTTGCACGCGGGTTCAACTCCCGCCGCTTCCACAACCAGAACAAAATACCGGCTTGTAAACCGGTATTTTGTTCTGCGCCTTGGTATTGGGGAGTTGAACGCCGGAGTTGGTTTTTCAGCAGAAAAAACCAACGAGGCGGTGCCCAGACCAAATTTTTGCGGCGGTAAAAATTTGAGTCGCGGGCAACTCCCGCCGCTTCCACTCTATTTTTCTTCGTCGGGAGAATAAGAAAACCAGCACGGAAACCGTGCTGGTTTTTTGATGGTGACGGCAATGGAACTGCGACATAAAAAGGAGCACTTGTGTGCTCCTAAAATTCTCCGGATGTGATTCCTTGGTTGGTTATACGCAGCCACCCTCTGTTTGGCTGCTGCGCGTAAACGCGAGCTTTAATTTTCTTTTCATCTACCGGTCCGCAGATATATGCGCTGTTGTAGTTTATGACACAAATCAGAGAACCGTTTTCTCGCACGGCGCTGAATTTGTCGATCGGATCTCGTATGCGCCTGGCAATTGCGGTGGCGATTCTTTTTAAAGTTTTCTCTTCGGTGCCGCGGCGTTTATTTCTCCAATTGGCAGGGATAATCACGAAATCTGGCTTTACGTTCCGCACCTCGGGAATATGGGTTGGTTTTTTAACCCACTTCGGACAATAGAATGCTATAGCTTCTTGGCAGATTAGCATCGCCCGATTCTCAAAAATCCCGTCGTAATCAAAAACCGAAATTGGCGCGCGTCGTCCGTCTGTTCCGACATTCTCGAAGACACCGACTTCAAGAGAGCCATCTCCGTTCCAAAGAAATTTTTTTCTATGCACGAACAAAATTTTTCCATTTTCTATAAGGGTATAGGCATTGTAGAGCCGTGGACGTGTCGAATAGTATTCAAAATACGGTGTTCCGAGCCATAAACGGATTTTCTTTCTGCGAGTGTGTTCGACTATTTTTTCTATTGCTGTTTTTGCCGGTTGCGCAAATTTTATGAAGCTTTGCAGTTTTTTGGCATATTCGATTTGCAAATGTCGTTCGCGAACAATGTCGACTTCTTCTGGGGGAGCGCTGCCGCAATATCCCGCAAACGTCATGTCTAATACTTCCGAAAGTTCGACTCCCGGATAGACGCATTCGCTCGTGAAAATCTCCGCCCCGTCAGGAAGGTCGGCTTTCTCTAAGAAAACCAAAAGATTTCTATAGTCCATCTGACAATTAACCAGCCAAAAATCAAAAGGTCTTTTCGTGATTTTATTGATTTGTTGGACAATCGTTTCGCGGTCGAGATTTATCATCCGCTGCTCATCACGAAAGTCATATGCTACGAGCATCCTACTTGATCAATTCTTGTAAGTCAAATTTAGCTACGCCACAAAGGGTGGAGTTGTGGCGACGTGGATTAAGGATCGTCTTTGCGCGCTGGGTGCCAGACGAGAATCGAATAGAATCAAATTTATTTCCGATCGCGCGTTTTGAAATAGTCTTCCGATCCGAAAATCCAACGCGTCAATTTCCAGCTGAAATAGTGGCCCATGTGTATAAGGAAAGCGGATATCCCCAAAAAAATAACTATAAAACTTACGATTTTAGGAACGGGCTTTCCCGCAACCATCCATATGCCGAGCCAAAATAAAAAAATTCCAAGAAGAATACCGCTTACATCGAGGAATGCGTAAAAAATTTTTTTTACAAATATGGCTATTGAAATAATCAGGCGCATTTCGCTTTATATCTATTATAACAATAGTTTGCGGCACTAATCACGGAATTTTTTCATCTCTCTTCTGGCGTCAACTTTTTTAATCGACTCCCTTTTGTCGCGCTTCTTTTTGGGGCGCGCAAGGCCGAGCTCGATTTTTACGAAATTGTTTTTTAGATAGGCGCGCAAGGGAATAAGAGAAAGTTTTTGTTTGAGACTGCCGACAAGTTTTGAAATTTCATCTTTGTGCAAAAGTAATTTTCTTGTTCGTGACGGATTATAATCGCTGGGAGTGTTTTGCGGTTGGTAAGGGGGTATTCTTGAGTTAACGAGATATGCTTCGCCGCCGCCCGTCTCGCCCGAGCGTAAGCGAGGCGAGCGAATGATGCCGTGGCTCCCGGCGATCTGCATCCCGCCGCGCTTCGCGCTTTTTACTTCGAGCCCGCTGAGTTCTATTCCGGCCTCAAAGGTTTCGAGAATTTCGTAATCAAACCGCGCCCTGCGGTTTTCGGAAATGGTTTGCACACTATAATTTTATCGGATTATAGATAAAACCGCATTTTTTGGTTATCCTTTAAATAAAAAGGCGGCGGTAACAGTTGCGGTTCCCGATTCACTATCGGGGGCGGGCTGCAACTGACAGCTTACCGTCGCTTATAGTCATCGTACGGCTAATTTAAAATAAATGCAATTGCGCGAAAAAATTAAAAATGCCATTGCCGCAGCCGTTTCGACCCCCGGCAAGTTCGACGTTTTACCGACGGAGAACGACAAATTCGGGCACTACTTCACCAATATCGCTTTTGGTTTGGCGAAGACGGCTGGTCGCAAGCCTATCGAGGTTGCCGAAGAATTGTCGGAGAAAATAAAAAATTCGGCGCCAACGGGATTTTTTTTGAAGGTTGAAGCCGCACCCCCGGGTTTTATAAATTTTTTGTTGTCGGACGAAACAGTTCGGGGATACTTCGCGGAAATTTTGCCTGATTTGGTAAATTATGGCAGAAGCTCTGTCGGCAAAGAAAAAACAGTAATCGTCGAATATTCCCAGCCGAATATTGCCAAAAAAATGCATGTTGGCCACCTGCGGACGACGATTATTGGCGACGTGCTTGCGAACACCACAGAATTTTTAGGATATAAAGCCATCCGCTGGAATTATCTCGGAGACTGGGGAACGCAGTTCGGCAAACTTATCGCTGCCTACAAAATGTGGGGAGACGAAAAAGCCGTTAAGGCCAATCCGATAAACACGCTGCAGGAATTATATGTGCGTTTTCACGACGAGATGAAATTGTCTCTTGGTCGCATGAAAGAACTCGAAAAGCAAGGTCGCGAGGAGTTTAAAAAACTGGAGGAAGGCGACAAAGAAAACAGGAAATTATGGAAATGGTTCAAGGATGAGTCGCTCAAGGAATTCGGAAAAGTATACGATATTTTAGGCGTAAGGTTCGACACGGAAATTGGCGAAAGTTTTTATGAAAAAGACATCAAGCCTCTTGCGGCACGCCTTATAAAAGACGGAATTGCCAAAATTAGCGAAGGGGCGGTTGTGATTCCGCTAGAAAAATACGGATTGCCGCCGGCACTCATACAAAAATCGGACGGCGCATCTCTTTATTTGACGCGGGACATCGCCAATCTCGAATATAGAATCAAAAAGTACAAGCCGGAAAAAATTTTATACGTCGTCGGCAACGAACAATCACTGCATTTCGAGCAGCTTTTCGCCGTCGCCGATATTTTGGGATTGAACAAAAAAACGGAACTTGCGCATGTCAAATACGGTTTGGTTTTGGGCGAAAAAGGTAAGAAGTTGGCTACGCGCGAGGGGCGCGCAATTTTACTGGAATCCGTTTTGGGCAAAGCGCTTGATTTGGCAAGGAAAATAATCGAAGAGAAAAATGCCGATTTGGCGGAAAAAAACAAAAAAGAAATTGCCGAGGCGGTCGGTATAGGCGCCTTGAAATACGGCGTTCTTAAAGAAAACAGGAATACCGATATAGCTTTTGATTGGAACAAAATACTCGCAATATCCGGCGACTCGGCGCCTTATCTGCAGTATACCTATGCGAGACTGCGAAGTGTTTTGCGCAAAGCGGGAGACGACAATATTAAAATCGGAGGTGATTTAAAAAAAATTGGCCGCGAAGCGGAACTGCAGCTGATGCGGAAAATTTTCGATTTTCCGGACGCGGTTTCGCGCTGCGGTGAAATTCTGGAAACCAACAACCTAACCGAATACCTTTACAAACTCGCCGTTTCGGCGAGCAGGTTTTACGAAACGACGCCGATCATAAAAGAAGCGGACGAGGCGCGCCGCAAGGAGCTTTTGGCGCTCGTGGTCGCCGCCGCGACAGTTTTGAAATCCGGCCTTGATTTGCTGGGCATCGAAGCGCCGGAGAGGATTTGAAACCAAAAAGGCCGCGATTCGCGGCCGGAAACTTACCTGTCATCTTTTACAATTGCCATTAAATCTATAAGATCGCTCTCGTTAAGCTCGTTTATTTTAAGACTGTCCATTTGGAATCTAAGCCTGTCTAAAATTTTTTTCGCCATTGCGCCGTAGGTATCGTCTTTTCTTTCGGCAATTAAGGAGAAAAAAAGGATGCAATCTGATTTCTCACACGGGAGATTAATAAGGCGTTTCCATGCTTTTGATCTTTGCGAGTCGTCTGGAGAACTGACGACGATTGCGGCAAGATCGGCCCGATCATCACTTTTAAGCAGCGCTTCTGCCGCGGTTTTTTTAAGCAAATCATCTGGCGCGTCGTATAAAACTCTTCTATGGTAAATCTCGCCTTGTTCTTTCTTCAGGCATGTTTCGCCAAGGAGTTCTTCGGCGGCCTCTCTTCTGTACTCGCTGTCTTTGTTAAACGAAAGCGCCTGCAGAAAAAAATTGCAAAAAGTGTTTTGTCTTGCGTATTGCCAGACGGCTTGTTTTGTTTCATCCGGACCCTTGGTGAAAAAGTCATAGAGCGTGCCTACGCCTTCGTCCTCCCTGCATTTTTCTATTTGGCTTTGGCAAACAAGAAGAGCTTGTTCTATGGCCCATTTTTTATATGACGCATCCACGCCTTCGCTGTGGATAATTTTTTCCAGTCTTTGCATTATGTTGACGGCCTCAATCGATCCGCTTGCAATGCTGGACTCAAAAACCTTCTTTAAGTAGGCGTTTTTTATCTCTTGCGGCGTGATCTGTTCCGGGGCGCTCTCCGTGTTCAAGATGGCCGCCGGAATAATTTTTTCCTCTTCTTTTTTCGGCTCGTTTGCGTTTTTCTTCTCGTTTTGCGCAAGAGAGAGAGTTAATGCCAGGAAGGAAAAGGCAATAATCAACGGCTTTATCATATTTCAGCCCCAACCTTATTTTGTGGTAGTTTTCTGTTTTCGATTATAAAGACAGAAATTTATTTTGGCAAGAGTATTTTGGGAGCTAGTCCGCATATTGCGCCGCAGTTTAGAATTTGCTACCATAACTTTCAGCTGCTTTTTTAAAGGGAGCGGTATGGATTGCCTCGAGGTTCGTTTTGGTCCAGCAACGCGAATCGAAAAAGAAGACGGAGGCTATCGCGTGGAGGATGCGCTCTTTCCCTACGGGTTTGTTTTTAAGGCGGACCTCGAAGGGAAAACGATGATCTTGACCGGCTGCAGGTATCACACGGAAAATACGCTGGCCGTTTTTCTTCTCAAGGACGAAGACGAAGAGCGCGGAAGCGGCTGCGTGATTCATTTGGACCGGGCGCATGTCGCCGAAGCCAGAGAATTTTCCTGCGAAGAACTGCTTGATGATCTATCCAGTGATTTCGATCGCATGGTTTTCGGCGGGCCCGTCTGCTGCGGCAGGCTGGCAATCATGATAAGCCAAGGCGGTTGTGGCGGCAGAGGTAGCGAATACAGGTGCAATATCTGCGGCGCGGAATATGTGCAGAAAACTGGCGGAATTGTCGCCACGCCGGGTGGTGAAAGGTTCATAAGGAAAGGAGACATGGACTGTTTTTAAACTACCGGAATAATTTTTTGCGGCCAAGCGTAAAGCTTGGCCGAGTTCATTTTGAATTAACGCTTAAAAAGCGATATTATAAACATAACTACAAGCCAACAAAATTCTACATGGATCAGTTCAATTTGCCAAAGCAGGAAGAAAAAATTCTGGAATTCTGGAAGAAGAACGGAATTTTTGAAAAATCTCTCGCGTTGCGCCGCCATGGCAAAAAATTTGTTTTTTACGAAGGTCCGCCTTACGCCAACGGCAAGCCTGGGATTCACCACGTTTTGGCGCGGATCTACAAAGACATAATTTTGCGCTATAAGACTATGCGCGGATATTTTGTGCCGCGTAAAGCAGGGTGGGATACGCACGGCCTGCCGGTGGAGATGGCAGCCGAGAAAGCGCTCGGACTAAAATCAAAAAAAGACATAGAAAAATTCGGCGTGAAGCGTTTCAACGAGGAGGCGAAGAAAGCCGTCTGGCTCTATAAAGACGAGTGGGAACGGATGACGGAGCGCATCGGATATTGGCTCGATCTGAAAAACGCCTACGTAACTTATGAGCCCGAATACATTGAAACCGTATGGTGGACGATGGCGCAGATTTCGAAACGCCGTGCAAAATCGCGAGGCGAAAAAAACGGCCTACTCTACAAAGGACACAAGGTAGTTCCATGGTGCACGAGATGCGGCACAGCTCTTTCGTCGCACGAGTTAGCCTTGGGGTATAAGGAAACGGAAGACGCGTCGCTTTATGTGAAATTCAAATTAAAAAGCGGTCAAACCATAAGAGGATTAAGAATTGACGGCCAAACTTTTATTCTTTCCTGGACGACAACGCCCTGGACTCTGCCGGGTAATGTGGCTCTTGCCGCGGGAAGAAACATTAATTACGCGGCGGTGCGAATAGACGGCGTGGAAGAAACCTATATTCTCGCCAAAGATTTGATCAAGTCCGTTTTTAAAGAAAAACCCGTAACTGTCGTTTTAGCGGACCTTAAAGGCAAAGATCTTGTTGGGTTGAATTATGAGCCGCTTTTTAACGTAAAACCATTAAAATCTGAAAATTCATATAAAGTTTACGCCGCAGATTTTGTTACGATTTCCGATGGCACCGGCATAGTGCATACGGCCGTGATGTACGGCGAAGATGATTACCGGCTGGGCGAAAAAGTCGGCCTGCCGCAGAAGCACACGGTTGGCGAAGATGGAAGATTTATAAAAGACGTTTCGGGGCTGGCCGAACTGTATGCAAAGGACGGCAAAACTGAAAATTTGATAATTGAAAAACTGAGAAACGAAAATTTATTGCTTAAGACCGAGCTCTATGTCCACGAATATCCGCATTGTTGGCGCTGCGAAACGCCGGTGCTCTATTATGCCAGAACTTCTTGGTTTATCGCCATGTCCAAGTTGCGGGACAAACTCGTTGCGGCAAACAAAAAAATAAATTGGATCCCGCAACACATAAAAGAAGGCCGTTTCGGCGAGTGGCTACGCGAGGCCAAAGACTGGAATATTTCTCGCGAAAGATATTGGGGCGCGCCCCTGCCTATCTGGGAGTGTAAGGATTGCAAGGAAACGGACGTGGTTGGCAGTTTGGACGAACTGGCCGCGCACGCCGGCGGCGCAAGAAACAATTATTGGCTGGTGCGGCATGGTCAAGGAGAAAACAATACGAAAAAACTTATAAACTCGGCAGAGCTCGCCGGTTTTAATTTAACCGAAGAGGGCAAAAAACAGGCGTTATCAGCGGCGAGGAAGCTTGCCAGAGAGAAAATCCACATAATTATAGCCTCCGACGTGGAGCGCACGAAACAAACCGCGGGGATAATCGGCGGCATTTTGGGAATCAAGCCGGTTTTCGACAAAAGAATCAGAGAGGTTTTTTTGGGTAAAAAAATGGAAGGTTGCCACGACGATTTATATCACGAACTATTTCCTACGTACGAGTCCAAATTCGAAAACCGGCCCGAAGGAGGAGAATCTTTGCGCGATTTGCGCAGGCGGATGTGGGAATTTTTCGAGGCAACAGAGAAAAAATATAAAAACAAAAACATTCTTCTTGTAAGCCACGAGTATCCCATCTGGATGCTCATGCACGCGGCTTGCGGCTGGAGCGAAAAGCGGGCGATTGCCGAAAAGAAAAAACGCGGCAAAGATTTCGTGGTTTTCGCCGCGCCGGAAAAGTTGAATTTTAGGAATGTTCCGCGTGACGAAACCGGACTTATTGATTTACACAGGCCGTACGTCGACGAAATAGTTTGGCAATGCCGAAAGTGCGGCGGAAAAATGCGGCGCGTAAAAGAAGTTGCCGATGTCTGGTACGATTCCGGAGCAATGCCGTTTGCCCAAAGCCATTGGCCGCTTGAGGGAAGCGGTGTAAAAAACAAACTTCCGATAGCATACCCCGCAGATTATATTGCCGAAGGAATGGACCAAACGCGTGGATGGTTTTATACGCTATTGGCAATAGCAATGGCTTTGGGCTATGAGGCGCCATACAAAAACGTTGTTTCTCTCGGATTAATCAACGATAAATTCGGACAGAAAATGTCCAAATCCAAAGGAAACGTAGTCGATCCTTGGGCGGTGATCGGAAAATACGGGGCGGATGCAGTGCGTTGGTATTTCTTTACCGTAAATCCTCCGGGGGAGACAAAAAATTTCGACGAGAGCGAAGTTTTGAAATCCTACCGCAAGATGCATCTTTTGCTTTGGAACAGTTTTTTATTTTACAAAACGTATGCCAAAAGAAATTCAAAATTAAAAATTTCAGCCCACGGCGAGACTCGTCGAGAACGGCAAGGTTTAAAACTGCGCAATGTTTTGGATCTGTGGGTTTTGGCAAGGCTTGAGGAAACAGCCGCGAATGTGACAAAAAACTTGGATAAATACGAGATTCGCGATGCCGCTCTTGAAATCGAAAGATTTATCGACGATCTATCGCGTTGGTTTATACGCCGCTCTCGTCGGCGCCTCCAGCGGCCGGAGTCTAAAGATGATTACGATTCGGCATCATCCACGCTGGGATTTATTTTATTGTCAGTTTCCAAGTTTTTGGCTCCGTTTACGCCGTTTTTTTCGGAGATTCTTTGGCAGGCATTGGGAAACAGCAAGTCGGTTCATATGGAAAATTGGCCCGTTCGAGAAGCTTGGGGCAAACCGAAAGAAAATTCAAAATTATTGAAACAGATGGAAGAAGTCAGGCGCTTGGCGAGCCTGGCCTTGGCTTCTCGGGCGGAGGAAAAAATCAAAGTTAGGCAGCCGCTTAGCAGGCTAAAAGTTAAAAGTTCAAAATCAAAAATTGACAGGAATTTATTGGAAATTTTGGCAGAAGAAGTGAATGTTAAAGAGATAGTTTCGGATGCCAAGCTGAAAAATGACATTGAACTTGATATCGCGATTACGCCGGAACTGAAAGAAGAAGGGATTTTGCGCGATATTGCGCGCGCTCTGCAGGAGTTGCGGCAAAAGGCCGGTTTGAGGCCGAAAGATAAAATTGCGGCCATCTTGGAACTGCCCGATGTTTTTCGCGTCATTGTCGAAAGGAACGAAAAAATAATCAAATCCGACGTTGGTGCGGCATCGATTGAATATAAAAAAAATAAATTCGACGCAGAAGAAATTATAAAAATCGAGGGTAATAATTGCTGGCTTGCGGTAAGGAAGATATGAAAAAGTCCCGACCTTGGTCGGGACGCGCCGTTTCCTAGAAGGGAGACGGCAGAATTTCGCAGGAAACTTTGTCCATTAACAGATATTCGTTCAAATCTTTACTGTTGAACGGTCTTTTAAGCGTGCCCATAAGCACCACCTCTTCAGCAGGTTCGAAAGCGTGTGCCACCCAGCGTGGAATATCGATGACGGTTCCAGGGCCGAGATTGCGCCAGACCTCTCGTTCGCCTGTTGCTATATTTTCGAGAATGGTCTTCGGCATCGTGCCGGCTACGATCATGAAGCGTTCGTGGTCGTTGTGCCAGTGGTTTCCCGCCACCCACGGCTTTCCCGGAACGCGGTTTTTGAAGTAGATGAGATTGCCGTGGCTTGCGGCAGGGAAATCTTTGGCGGCGCCGAGAAAATCGAAAATATCCCTTCGCTCATCGCTCGCATCGGGCGACGCCGTGCGGACAAGCGACTTAAGGTCGATGGCGAACGGATGATTGGCTACGCGGAATTTTTGGAAGTAATGCCCGTAAGACGGCATGGCTTCTCCGAGAAATTTAACCTCCACTCCGGGAACCATCGCCATATTCTCCGCTTCGGCGAGACCGTGCTCCAGGAAAAATTTTTGCAGTATTCTGTCGTATCCCCAAGAGCATCTTATATTACTTGTCAATATTTCATTGAGCGACGTAAGGAATGAAATGCTTTCGTTAGAAAGATTGCCGAAATTATCTTGCAGATCGAAGAGCGTTTCCCACGTGTCGTCATCGAGCGGCACTGCCCAGCATGAATTTAATCCGGTAAGATCGTCTCGTTTGCTTGTCTGGTCGGCGCTTGCGAAAACCGATTTCGGAACATGCTGGATGCTGTCGACGAAGTGCCGGGCTCGCTCGCGGATTGCCGCTTTCAGGTCGCATAAGTCAAAAACATCGTAAGTAGCCGGTTCTTTCTTGCAAGCTGCGGCGTGGTATGCCTTGCCGCCGAAGATACCGATCTTTTCGTATTCCTCCTGCGTTATAAGCTTTTTTTCGAAAGAGAGCTCTTCGTCGGATTCCCTAAGGAATGTGTCGCAAGGATTTTGGTCGCTCTTCGCTCCGTCGCCGATATAGTTTCCGCCGATAAGGCAGATGCAATTCCTGAAAACCTTGACCGGATAGCCGCTATCCTTTGTTTCGACGAAAATCTGGCTGGGATCTGATTCTTTATAGATGATGCCGGCGGCAGAGATGTTGCCGACACTTGGCTTTTGCACGAAAAACCTCCGTATGCAGCTTTGTAGTTCTGCCAGGCATTATAAACAATAAAATCCGGCGGGTCAAGAAGCCGGATTTTAATTTACTGAGAAATTACGCTTATTTTTCTTCGGTTGATTTTGTCGCCGCGATCACTTCTTTTTTGATGTCGTTGAGCAGTTGCTTGTTTTCTTTAAGTTTTTCCCGGGCGTTTTCGAATCCGACCCCGAGTTTTTCATTGCCAAAGGAATAACTCGCGCCTGATTTTTTGGCAACCTCGTATTTGATGGCGGTGTTTAGAACATCCGCTTCGTAGGAAATGCCCTCGCCGTACATGATGTCGAACTCGGCTATCCTGAACGGCGGTGCGACTTTGTTTTTGACTACTTTGGCTTTGACGCGACTGCCGACGATGTCTTCACCCTTTTTCACTTGGGCGATGCGGCGGATGTCGATGCGTACGGAGGAGGCGAACTTGAGCGCCATGCCGCCGGGCGTTGTTTCTGGATTGCCGAACATCACGCCGATTTTCATTCTGATTTGGTTGATGAAAATTATCAGCGTTTGCGACTGATTGGCGATGGCTGTGAGCTTGCGGAGCGCTTGAGCCATCATTCTTGCCTGGCGGCCCACGTGCTGATCGCCCATTTCACCTTCGAGTTCGGCGCGCGGGGTAAGGGCGGCGACGGAGTCTACCACGACAACGGAAATCATGCCGGAGCGGACGAGGGTGTCGAGAATATTCAGAGCCTCTTCGCCGTTGTCCGGCTGTGAAATCAAAAGTTCGTCGATTTTTACGCCAAGACGCTTGGCATATTCCGGGTCGAGGGCGTGCTCGGCGTCAATGAAAGCGGCTTTGCCGCCCTGTTTTTGCGCCTGGGCGACAACATTTAGGGCGAGCGTTGTTTTGCCGCTTGCCTCCGGTCCGAAAATTTCTACTATCCGCCCGCGCGGCAATCCTCCGACTCCGAGTGCCAGATCGAGCGAAAACGATCCGGTTGGTATGACGGAAACGTCAACCTTGCGTGCTTCGCCTAGCTTCATTATCGCTCCATCGCCGAACTTGTCGCGGAGCGACGAGATAAGACTGTCAAGTTCTTTTCCGGAAGTTTCTTTGGATTTTTTGGCAGACATTATATTGCTAAGTTTATTGCCTTAGGCGAGGTTGTCAATTATTGCGCTGATCCGGCAGGTTGATAAATTATCTGCTGCATTATCGAATCTTCGCCACCCAGGAATTTTTTGGCGTTGATTTCGAAAGAGTTGAGCCCGGATTGGAGCAGGACCGTTTTTGACCATGATCCGTCCGGTCCCAAAGTTATCGTTTCGCCGTTGATTCTTACTTCGCTTGCTCCGCGAGCCGTTCCGGAGAGCGTTATTTCCTGGATTGAAGTCGTGTATGGATTTGACGGCGGCGCAGTTAAGGCGACTCGCGGTTTGCCTAAAATGTTCGGCAGTTGCACGGCAAGATAAATTATAAAAATGAAAGCAGCGACGGAAGCCAATAAAATTTTCGTCGAAGGCCGGCCGACAAAACGGTTTTTCGGCATGGCGTCAGCGTGCCCCGATGTTTTGATAAAGCCGCCGGACTTGAGTTTATTCCACCAAATATCGTGGTCAAAATTCAAGATTCGTCCCAAGCGGATCAAATATCCTCTAAAATAAGGTTCGGGCGGCATATTTTTGAAATTTCCCGAAGCGAGCGCTTCGATGTGTTTTAGTGCAATGCCGGAGACCTCGGAGATTTTTTTCAGATCGAAACCGCGCTCGCGCAGGCGGTCGGCAAAAAACTCCTCGAAATTTACATTATTGTCCATAAAGCAATTATCGCATCGTTACTCGGTTTGAATTTTATCGAAATAGACCTCTCTCGGTTTTGCGCCATCACCTGGGCCGATTACGCCTTTTGCCTCCATGATATCCAAAAGTCTTGCCGCACGGGCGTAGCCGACTTTGAGTCTTCTCTGCAGAAGCGAAGCCGAGGCTTTTTTCGCTTCGGCAACCACTTGCACCGCTTCATTATAAAGCTCATCATCGCCGCCATCAAGATATTCGTCTGATCCGAAAGCTTTGTCGCCGCCAGCTTCGAAGACAACGCCATCTTCGGCAGAAGCCTTATTGTTTTCTCTTATGAAATCGGCAACGGCGTTAACTTCTTCTTCGCCAATATATGCGGCCTGAATTCTTTTCGGTTTGGAAAGTTCGGATGAAATATAGAGCATGTCCCCGTGCCCCAGAAGCTTTTCGGCGCCCGACGTATCCAAAATCGTCCGCGAATCAACCTGGCTTGCGACTTGCAAGGCAATACGCGAGGTAATATTTGCTTTGATAAGGCCAGTGATGACCTCTACGGACGGCCGCTGTGTGGAAAGAATCAAATGTAGTCCCGTTGCCCGCGCCATTTGCGCCAAGCGCACGATCGAGCCCTCAACCTCGCGCCCGTAAGAAGCCATTAAATCGGCAAGTTCGTCGATAATTATTAGAAGATAGGGAAGCGGCTCTCGAACATCCGCCGCCTGCCTGCCGGCAGGCAGGTTGGCATTGTAGCTTTTAATGTCGCGACTGCCTGCTTGAAGCAAAAGATCGTAACGCCGCTCCATTTCGGTTATCGCCCATTTGAAAACACCGATGGCTTTTTTGCTCTCTACGACAACCGGGCTTACGAGATGCGGAAGTCCTTCGTAAATAGAGAGTTCTACGCGTTTCGGATCGATCAAGATCATTTTTAGCGTTGCCGGAGAATTTTTATAAAGCAGAGACGTGACAAGAGAATGAATCAGAATCGATTTTCCCGATCCGGTGGCACCGGCAATAAGGACGTGCGGCATGCGCTCTATGTCGGCAAAGACCGGTTCGCCGGAGACGTCGCGTCCCAAAGCAAAACCCAAAAGCCCTGATTTTTGAAACTCCGGATAATTCATAAGCGATCCGAGGCGCACAAGAGCGGCGGCTTTATTTGGGACTTCTATACCGACAAGAGACTTGCCGGGGATTGGCGCCTCGATTCTTATAGGATGTGCGGCAAGCGCGAGCGCCAGGTCTTTATGCAGGGCCTCGATGCGAGAAAGCTTGACGCCTTCTGCCGGTTTTAGCGTGTAGCGCGTGACCGCAGGTCCAACGTTAACCTCTCCCATTTCCACCGGAATACCGAATGAATCCAGCGTGCGCTTGATGACGTTGGCGTTGGCGAGAAGATCTCCGGTCGTCGGTTTGTCGCTCGACGATTTAAGAAGGGAGACGGAGGGCGGAACGTAATTGCCGAATTGCTGCGGTTTTATTTTTTTGCTTTTCAATATTGGCGCCGCCTCGGTTTCTTGTTTCGACTCCTCATTTGTTTTTCCTTTTGTCCGGCTTTCTTCTTTTTCTTCTGATGCGAAAAGCGTTTCTTTTTGTTCATTGTTGCCGGTAATCACGGGTGTTTCTTCGACGGCGAATATTTTTGGCAGCTTAAATTTAATGGGAGCGTTGGTGATGATTATTACGGAGGCGATAGTCGCGAAAAAGTTGATAACGATTGCAGCGGTTGTGCCGAAAGGAATTTTAAGAGAGCCCAGCCCGAAGCCGAGCCAGCCGCCATTATGCGGCGAGATAATATCAATCAGTCCTAAGACAGAAAGTACGAAAAGCGATGCGCCGATAAGCGTTATGCCGACAAACCTTTGCTTTTCGGAAACGAGAAGCACGATAGCGGAAAATATAAGCGACGCGGGAAGCACGAAATATCCCAAACCGAAAAGAGTTTGCAAAACTTCATAAATTGCGTAGCCGATAGGCCCGGCGGCGTTGAAGGCCGCTAGGAAGAGAATTGCGGCTGCCGCGAAAAAGATAATCGCCCAGATGCTTTTTTTGGCTTCCGGGTGGAGTTTGTGTTCGGGGAATTTTTCCTCCGATTCTTTTTTCGAAGGAATTAATTTGCCATTTTTGGCCATCTTATATTTATTGTTGCAAATTATTGACAATGACGAAAGTCGGTAATATGCTTTAAGCAGTTTTATTATTGATTAAAGGGAATCATGGAAAAGAACTTTACCACTGTAATGTCTTCGAGGATTATGCTTTCCGATCTTGTGCGCGGGCTTATGGAATACGGTCACGCCAAAGGAGTGAAGAGTTTTCCGGCGCTTTATTCGTCGCAGTGGCACGAGTGGCTTTACGGGCTCAAGAAGAAATTTCCGGACGAACTCGGAGAACTGTTTTTCGACTGCGAATCTTTCCCGCGTTGCCAAAAACTCGACGACGTGATGTTCGGTATGCATTTTATTTGTAACGAAAGAAGCGGGGATTTTCGCACTTCGCTCCGCGAGGGAACGCTGCGCCTCAAAGACAGCGAATATTTTTCCAGTCCAGCAAATTTTGAGGCGATTGTTGCGACCGGATTCAAATTGGCAAAAGAGACGGAATGGTTTCTTGAATACCCATAATCATAAGGCGGCCAATGCGGCCGTCATTTTTTATTGGTATGGATAGGAGTAAAATTAAAAAGCATGAATTTCAAAAAATCCTGGCAAAACAAAAAATTAATAGTCTTCGACATGGACGGGACGCTTACTCCGAGCAAGGCGGCGATGTCCGGACGCATGGGGCGTTTCCTGCGCTTGCTTCTCAAAGAAAAAAAAGTCGCCGTTATCGGCGGCGGGAAGTACGAGCTTTTCCGCTGGCAGTTTGTGAATAGAATAAAATTTCACGGCAAGGAATTAACAAACCTCTTCCTTTTTCCCACCTCTTCCACTTCTTTTTACAGATATGCGCGCGGCGGCTGGAAAAAAGTTTACGCCCATACGCTATCGGCAGCTGATAAGAATAAAATTTTAAACGCATTCAGGCAGGTTTTTCTTTCTTTCGGCTATAAACATCCGAAAAAAACGTACGGCAAGGTAATCGAAGATCGGGGGACGCAGATTACTTTTTCCGCACTTGGCCAGGAGGCAGTTTCTGCACTTGGCGCGCAACGCGGCGTGCGCCTTAAAGAAGAATGGCACAGGAAATATAATCGCTTGCGCCTGAACATGGCCAAGCTTTTGCAAAAAAAACTGCCCAAATTTAAAGTGCGCATCGGCGGCTTAACCTCGATCGATGTGACGCAAAAAGGCATCGACAAGGCCTATGGCATCAGGCAAATTGAAAAACACCTGCGCATTCCGAAGCGAGATATGCTTTTTGTCGGTGATGCGATTTTTCCGGGCGGCAACGATTATGCCGTTGTGCGCGCAGGAGTAGATTACATAAAAGTTCGCGGCCCTGCCGATACGGAAAAGGTTGTCGTGTTTTTGATCGGCAAATAAATAAAAACGGCTCCGCGCGCGGGAGTCATTTTTGCGATAGAGTGTTTCTTGATCTCGACTCATTTAAAGCCGAACTCTTTTTTGATTTTTCTTCTCTGCCAGAGATGGAAAAAGTGAATTATGGCCGACAACAGGAACAGAATTAATCCGATGCGCGATGAGCTGATTTTGCCGGCGGCAATGTCGAGGTTGATTAAAGCAAGTAAGATAAGCGACGTTCCTTTAAATAAAGAGTTTGTGAACTGATTGAAATTTGCGTGTAACAGCGCCAATTTTTTGCATGAATCATCGCATTGTTCCAGAAGCTCTCTGTGCTTGCGTACGGACCCTCCCAAGTCAACCAGCCCCTTTATCATAAATGCCAGTCCGCCTATGCCGAAAGCAATTCCTGCGAAAAAGATCCACGGTTCGCCAGCTAGATTTTCCACGGCTTGGCCCCGCCGAATTACTGATTTGATTTTAGCACGGGCGAGAGCAGGCGCCTGCTTTGACACAATTTTTATATTGGTTTATGATGACACCAATTAGCGTTTAATTATCGAATTGGCTCCGAAATAACCGTCGGAGCCGATACCAAGATGCCAGATTTTCTTTTAAATTCTCAGGGTTTGCGGCTTACGGTAGCCGAAGTGGTTAAAGAAATAATAAGTTTCATGCGCGCCGATTTACGTCGCCATTACAAAGTTATGATCGGCACGGATTCGGAGCTTACATCCGGCAATAATGCCGACTTTGTTACGGCCGTTGTCGTGCACCGCGTCGGCAACGGCGGTCGTTATTTTTGGCGCAGGATTGATTCGCAGAAAATGCATACCTTGCGCGAGAGGATTATCAGGGAGGTTTTGATTTCGCTTGATGTCGCCAAAGGGGTTTTGGCAGAACTGAAAAAATTTCCGCTGCCCGATTTTGATTTCGAAATTCACGCGGACGTGGGGACAAACGGTCCGACGAGCCCGATGATTCAAGAAGTGGTTTCTATGATTCGCGCCAACAATTTTGAGGCTAAGACGAAGCCGGAGAGTTGTGCCGCTTCCAATGTGGCCGACCGGCATGTATAAAAATATTGTAATGGACACAATCGTTTTTGATATCGAAACGCAAAATTTTTTTACCGATCCCGGAGTTGGCTGGGACAACTTCGCCGCCCTGAAGATTTCCGTTGTTTGCGCCTACTCTTATCTGCGCGACAAATATTTTTCTTTTGAAGAGCAAGAGGTGGAAAAAATGATCGAATTATTTTCCGGCGCTTCACGGCTTGTTGGTTTCAGCATGAATCGCTACGACGTGCCTGTTTTGGATAATTATTTCAGAAGATTTATTCCTGTCGCCGATCAAAAAGATTTTCAAACTCCTGATTTATGGGAAAAAGAGCGGGTCGATCTTTTAGAAGAAATCGAGATTGCCTATGGTAAGCGGATAAGTTTGAGCAAATTGGCCGAAGCCAATCTCGGCGTAAAAAAAGACCGCCACGGATCGGAAGCGGTCGGTTTGTACAAGGAAGGAAAAATCGACGAGCTTAAAGAATACTGCCTGAAAGACGTGCGCCTCACAAAAGAACTTTACGACCTGTTTCGCAAACAGGGATCGCTTTTGGTTCCCGACAGGGAAAAAAACGAAGTCAAACTTGTGAAATTTGCCAAGCCATACGCAACCTTGTTTTAAAAGTGGACCGAGATTTGCTATCGGTTTTGTTCCAAGGCGTTGAGGATGTGATTTGAAAACAGTTGCTCGTCTTTATTGTTTAAGCAACGGACATTGCCGTAGTTTTTGTGGAGCGGCCGGAATTCTTTCCATTCGCGCGGTTCTTCGTGGCGATTACTCCAATAATATTTTCTTGCGCGAAGCTCTGTTGTGCGCCAATTAACCAGCATTTGATCTGATGATCGTAGAATTGTGGATACGGCGCCCTCTATCGTAACTTGAGCCACAAGTTCTTCCCGGCAATAAAACGAAACAGCGGTTCTTAAATAGCGCACTATTACGTAGTGGTAGCTGGCTAATTTTTCAGCCGGCTCCTCGATTACCTCTAACGGAGATGATTCGATTTTAGAAAAAAACGGACAATTCACAAATTTCACTTTTTTCCTGTCAATCAGGTTAAGCACTTCTTCGGCAGCGAATTGCTCAGGGGGGTGTAAACTTATGAGCCCGAAAAGCTCTTTTTTCGGTTGCCATGTTTTCCTCGGGCAGATTTGAGAATACTGCTTGTAAGTTTATTCTGGAAATCGAATTTATCAAGAGTTATAATTTGGAAATGAAAAATAAAATATATCTCGATTACGCCGCCTCAACGCCGGTTGCGCCGGAAGTATCGCGCGCCATGGAACCTTATTTTTCTGAAAAGTTCGGCAATCCCGGCTCGCTTCATTTCTTCGGCCAAGAGGCGATAAATGCTGTAGATCGGTCGCGCAAATCTATAGCCGAGTCCATCGGCGCAAAATTCGAAGAAATTATTTTCACCGGTTCGGCAACGGAAGCGAATAATCTGGCGTTGCGCGGAGTTTTGCGCAGATTTCTGATTCAAGACTCAAGAATAAAGAATCCTCGAGTCGTTGTTTCCGCCATAGAACACGAATCTGTTTTGGAGACCGCGCGCGACCTTGAAAAGAGCGGCATCGAAGTGATTTATTTGCCGGTTGACGGTCGTGGAATTATCGATTTGGCAAGCCTCAAAAAATCCGTCAACGAAGTGACGGTTTTGGTTTCGGTGATGTACGCCAATAACGAAATCGGATCCGTCCAGCCAATCGCGGAAGCGGCTAAAATTATCAATAACTTTCGGCCGAAAAAAACCGGCGAACGGTCGGATCGGCAAGCCTTCCCTCTTTTCCATACGGACGCGGCCCAGGCTTTTCAATTTTTGGATTGCAATATTCAAAATCTTGGCGTCGACATGATGACGCTTTCTTCGCATAAAATCTACGGACCAAAAGGGATTGGAGCGCTTTGCGTCAGAAACAAGACTCGGGGTTTAAAAATCGAAAATGGCCAGTCTAATTTTTTGAGTCCTTTGGTCACTGGCGGCGGGCAGGAATTTGGAATGCGCAGCGGAACGGAAAATGTGCCGTCAATAGTCGGCTTCGCCGAAGCCATTGTCCTTGCTGCTGCCGCAAGGGAAAAAGAAACGAAAAGAATAGGCGAGCTGCGCGATTATTTTTGGAGCGAATTAAAAAAGATTGCGCCAGATTCGGAATTGAACGGCGACACGTATAATTCGTTGCCGAATATATTGAATGTTTATTTTCCAGAACAAGAAGCGCAATTTTTACTGACAAGGCTGGACTTGGCTGGAGTGGCTGCTGCGTCAGGATCGGCGTGTCGCAGCCGCGCCATGGAGTCGTCTTACGTTATCGAAGCGCTAGGCTTTTCAGCCGCCAGAGCCAAGAGAAGCATCCGCTTCAGTTTGGGCCGCCAGACAACAAAAAAGGATATCGAAAAAACCACAGCGATTTTAAAAGAGTGTTTATAAACGCAATCTCTCTGCGAGTGAACGGCCGCGATGGGATCACGACAATGCCTTACAATAGAAAAGGGCGCAACCGCGCCCTTTATTATTTATTTTTCTCCTCGCGCCCGATCTTGGTTTTCACATCGTAGACATCGTATGATTCTACCGGAGACATTAACCCCTCATACGGCTCAAAGCCGCTTTTTTGCATTACTTTGACAACTCCGGAGATTACTGTAAGTTCTCCGCCGTTGAAGTATATCGAAGTTGTGCTGCAGTTTCTTGTTTTGACGAAAAGACCATCCTCAACTTTTACGCTGGAACACATGACGGAAAGTTCGTCGTCGCTGTCTTTGAGCCCGAAAATATGCCCGAGTTCATGAACAAGCGTGCGCACCGTTTCGGCGCGTTTGCCGCGGGGATCAAACCACATATCAATCCAGCCGGCGCCGCTTAGAGCGGCATAGCGATAGCTTTTGACCTCTACCCCCGTATTTACTTCGAAGCCGTAATCAAACGGCAAGTGTGACAAGAGTATAAGAAGCGTGCCGTTCTTGCGGGGGATAGCCCTGGCCGTAAGAGCGGGATCATTATCTTCCAAGATGGCATTGATTTTGCCGCTGACAGAAAAATCCACGCCGTTTTGATACCAGAAAGCAATAAGCGCCTGTCCGGTTGCCGCTTTAAGCTCCGCTTCTCCGTAACGGCTTACAAGCGTTTTCGTTGCCCAGATTTCTACCGGCACAACGAGTTTCGGCGGAGGACAGGAAGCTATTCGCAGAGAAAGGCATAATTGGTTTGCCTTGAAGTCGCCGCTCAGCGCTCCTTCTGGAAGTTTTTGTTTTTCCTGCGAAAATGCAACGGTTGAAAGCAAAAGAATCAAACAAGCCGTTCGCTTCACTTAGCACCTCTTTGCGGTAAAAATTCCTACTGTAAGTTTAGCAGGCAAAAGGATGGAGTCAAATAGTATTGACCTTGGCCCTGAAAATATTAAAATTTAAAATAATGAAGAAGAAAAACATAAAAATCATAATTTTGGGGGTGGTAATCGCTGCCGCGATTGGCGTTTATGCCGCCAGCACTTCTTCGGCCAAGGCAAACTTTTTCGGGGATTTGTGGCGAAGTTTTTTTTCTCCTGGTCAAAAAGTTACGGGTCCGGAATTCCCTCCAGCGGAGTTGAAGCCGCTTTACAAACCAGTTCTTGATTACGAGCGGGCCGTGATTGAGGCTGTGAAAAAAGTTTCGCCAGCAGTTGTTTCTATCACCATTTCCAAAAACGTGCCGATTATAGAGCAATGTCCCGGCAGTCCATTTGGCAATATGCCGCCGGAGTTTAGGCAATTTTTTGGCGATGATTTTTCCTTTTCCCAGCCTTGCCAAAAGGGAACGGAATTCAAGGAGGTTGGAAGTGGCAGTGGATTCATTATTTCTTCCGACGGGCTGATTTTGACAAACAAACATGTTGTTTCAGACAAAGCTGCTTCATATACAGTTTTTACAAATGACGGAAAAAAATATGAAGCAAAAGTTTTAGCCCTCGACCCGGTACAGGATCTTGGCGTAGTTAAAATAAAAGCATCTAATTTGCCGACGGTTGCCTTGGGAGATTCTGATTCGTTGGAGCTGGGACAAACCACCATTGCCATAGGCAACGCTTTAGGGGAATTCAGAAACACTGTTTCTGTCGGAGTCGTTTCTGGGCTTGCGAGAACGGTTACGGCAACGGGGCCGGGAAATACCGAAGAAACCATTCAGGGTGTGATTCAAACCGATGCCGCAATCAACCCGGGAAATTCGGGCGGACCTCTCCTTAACTTGCGCGGAGAGGTGATCGGCATAAACACCGCCATTGCTTCGGGCGCGCAAAATGTCGGCTTTGCCATCCCGATCAACAGCGCGAAGCGCGCCATTAAATCGGTAAAAAGCACGGGCGAAATTGAAGCGCCGTATTTGGGTGTAAGATACCTGAACGTCACGCCCGATCTTGCCGAAAAGCAGAAGTTGCCGGTTGATTATGGCGCTTTGGTCCGCGGTTCTTCCGAGGGATCGGCAGTTGTTCCAGGATCACCGGCGGAAAAGGCCGGCATTATAGCCGAAGATATTATTTTAGAAGTGGACGGACGAAAGATCGATAAAGACAATTCTCTCGGGTTTTTAATCGGCAGATTCAATGTTGGCGATACCATTACTCTTAAGGTTAGGCGCGGCGACAAAGAAATTATTTTGCGTGCTATTTTGGCAAAAAAGCCAGCCGAATAATTTTTGTTCCAATCTCGGCGAATATTCGGCGCGCTTGCCACGTTGAAGCGAAGCGATTCAAGCCAAACGGAGTTTCATTTGACATATTAGGGGATATCGTGATACAATTAGGCCAGCACGATTAAGGAGGCGTGCTTTAATATGAACATAGGTGGAGCATGGCTTATAGGGAACAGAGTCCGCGTGGAGCTTACTTTCCTTTGCCGCAGGCATGGCGGGGGACAGGAGTACCCCGATCGTTGGGAAGGCAAGATCGTCGATGTGAGCACGGATGAAGCTTTGTCCCGCGTTCAATTCGCGGAGCATTTCTACATCCAGCCGCATGGCCAGAAGGTTCAGAAAACAGACAAACAGAAATGTCTCTGGATTCCGTTTGCTCAGCTGAAACTGGTCAAAGAGGAATTGGCCGCAGCTGCCGCCTGATGCCACTGCTTTAGCGGGCTCCTTACGGAGCCCCTTTTGTTTAATTTGACAAAAAAGAGACTTATATGTTACAATGTAGTCAGAATTACTGCAGCTGTGGCTGCGAAAAAAAGAAAGGAGATCTGTCATGGAAGGAGAAAACGTGGTTACCCGGGAAGTCGAGATGGTGATTGCCGCTTCCGCGCACTTTCCGCGTACGCGGCAAGGGCACGGCAGCCGGCGCGCGCATCATCTCCGGCCGGCCTGCGTTGCCTCCGGCTGTGTTCGCAAGAACAAGGCCGGGCATCTGGAGTATTCTGACGACCACTTTCAGGATCGCGTCGAAGCGGCCGTTCTGAAGTACGCCGAGTCCGGCATCAAAATCAGCACCGAGGCCAAGAAAATTCTCTTCGGCTAGGGGCTCACAGGCCCCGAAAGCTTTGCTTTCGGGGCCGTTTCCATAATTAAAACCTTGCCATTGCTTCCTTTAGTCCTTCCTCCGACGTGCTTAAAATCAATTTGCCCTTGATCCAAATGTATAGAAATTTCGCACCGGAGGAGAAGCTCAGGGTGCGCATAGCTTGTTCGGCGATTGTCGAATCTTGAAAACCTTGGATACGCGCTCCCGGCGAGCTAAGAAATAAATTTTCGATCTTGGAAGAAGATTCCAGCTGCGCAACGTCGTTTTTAAGAAAAAGCCAGTTTTCTTCCGGTTTCAGTTCGAATATATATCCCGGCCAAAAACCGCCAGAAGTTTTATAAACGAAAACCGTCGGATCCGGATTAAATTTCTCAAGGAAGAATTCCTGCGGCAGCACTAGCCCGTCGGATAGCGACAAAATCTCGCCGATATTGAGGTCACGGCCTGTTTCGTCTTGAAAGCTGATCTCTAAAAATTTTGAACTGGGCTTCGCGCCGGCAAGAACGGTTGTAAGTTTTTGATTGAAAGTTAGAAGTTCCGCCGCGCGTTCCGCTTTTTGTTTAGAAACGAAAACCAAAAGTTCGTCGGCTGGTTTTTTAAACAGTGAATTATGTACAAATTCCGCCGAAGTTTGCGGCTGCGCTGAATTTCCTCCGGTGGCCGTTGAACGGGAAGAGTTTTTGAGAACATTTTGCTGGCCGCTTTTTTTATAAAATTCCGGATAAAAATAAAGCGCCGTTCCCGTGAGAGCCGCTATGACTGTAGCTGTGGCCAAAATCCATCCCCAACCGGTTTTTTTAACCGTACTTCCTTCCCGTTCCGTTTCGGTAATCCGAGGGGCTTTGACTGTATGAAATTGTGGTAAACCTCCGCCGCTTTTTGCCATCTCTTCCAGGTCCGACTTCATCGTCCGCACCTTTACTTCCGACGGCGGCGGCGGAACGCCGGGTGCGGCGGCAGGGGTTCCTGGCGCCTGAGGATTTGGTCCGCCGGAAATCGATTGCCAAAAATTTTCTGCCATTTGAAATAATTTTAACATAAAAAAAGCGCCCCGATCTTTTGGTCGGTGGCTGTTTAAGTTCTGCAACGGTTGTTTATGCCCGAGTTGCAATTATGCTAGTGTTAAATCAGACCAGAGGGAGCAGGCGAATGCAGCGAGAACACAAGAGAAATGTATGTGTTTGGGGACAGTGCGAAGTCGATGAGTTTTATTCATTGGCATGGTCGTTTTTGCGAGCGTTGAGCCGCCGAATATTC
>CAYXSS010000012.1:0-3320 GCA_964467765.1 uncultured Candidatus Saccharibacteria bacterium | reverse complement strand
ATCATTCCGTCCCGCCCGCCGCCCAAATCGACTATTGCTCCGAAGTCCAGCGTTTTTATCACCGTTCCCTCGATAATTTCTCCAACCTTGAATTCTTTTGTTATGGCCAAAATTTCCCCGACAGCCGTCTCCACGTTTTTAAGATCAGCTCCGGAGACGAAAACGTTGCCGTCTTCTTCAATATCTATTCCGGCAAGGCCATATTTCTCTATCATGCCGTTGATTACCTTGCCGCCCGGGCCGATGACGATGCCGATTTTCGCCGGGTCGATCTTAATGCGCCTGATTGCCGGAACGTGCCTGGAGAGCTCTTTTCTCGGAGAGTCTATGACGCCGCGCATAAATTTCAAAATCTCAAGGCGCGCCCCCTTCGCCTGTTCTAAAACCTTTTCCAAAATTTCTACGGAGACGCCGTCAACCTTGACGTCCATCTGCAGGGCGTTAACGCCGTCCTCCGTTCCCGCAGCTTTAAAGTCCATGTCGCCGTGGTGGTCTTCCGGACCCTGGATGTCCGTTAGAACTTTATATTTTCCGGAGTCCGGGTTTTCTTCGTCGAGCATCAGGCCCATTGCTATTCCTGCCGCCGGTTTTTTTATCGGTACGCCTGCATCCATCAGGGACATCACCGAAGAACAAACAGTGGCCATGGAAGATGAGCCATTCGATGATAAAATTTCCGAAACGACGCGGATTGTGTAGGGAAAATCTTCTTTGGGCGGGATCAGCGCCTCCACGGCTTTTCTCGCAAGGTTGCCGTGGCCGATTTCGCGCCTTCCCGGGCCGCGAAAAGAGCCGATTTCTCCAACGGAAAACGGAGGAAAATTATAGTGCAGAAGAAAACGCCTTTTGCCTGTCATTTCCATCGTCTCGATGAGTTGCTCCTGGCCTGGTGGAGCAAGCGTCGTTACGGCGAGAGCTTGCGTGTTGCCGCGCATAAATATTGCCGAGCCGTGCGTGCGCGGCAGGGAGCCCACTTCGCCGTAGAGAGCGCGCACTTCGTCCAACTTCCTTCCGTCGGGCCGCTTGTCTTTTTCGATGACGTTTTTATGAACCAATTTGTCGATTGCTTCTTCGAAAAGGAAATCGGCAGATTTCATGTCTAGCCCGCCTTTTTCAGCATATTTTTCTTTGAGATGGTCGAAAAGGCCCTCTTTCAGTTCGCCGATTTTTCCAAGATATTCGATTTTATTCGGCCTATAAACGGCGTCTTCGAGTTTTCCGTGCAGAAAACTTTCGACTTCGGCGCGCAATGCCGGATCGATTTCGAAAAGCAGCACTTCCGCTTTCTTTTTTCCGGCATCTTTGATTATTTTCGACTGGAAATCTATCAGACCGTCTATTTCTTTTTGAGCCAAACGAAAGGCATGAACAATATCTTTTTCTTTGGCATCGCTGCCGCCGAGCTCCACCATATTTATTTTTCCTTTCGAACCGGAGACGAAAGCGTCAAAGGCTGCGTTTTTCGCAACTTCGCTTAGTGTCGGATTTATTTTGATTTCTCCTCCGACTTGGGCGACGCGCACTCCGGCAACCGGTCCGTTCCACGGCACGTCGGAAATTCCGAGTGCCGTCGAGGCGCCGATTAAACCTACGAATTCAGGATCATTTTCTTCGTCATATGAAAGAACGGTTACGACAACCTGAATGTCGCGGCGGATGCGCTGGTCAAAAAGAGGCCGGATGGATCGATCAACTGTCCGCCCGGCAAGTATCGCGTCTTCCGAAGGACGGCTTTCCCTGCGGACAAATCGGCTGCCGATGATTTTTCCGGCGGCATAGAATTTTTCCTCGTAATCGACTTTGAGCGGCATATAGTTTGCGTTCGATTCATTGGGAGACATGACGACCGTTGTAAGCGCGGTTGTCTCGCCGTAGCGCGTAAGCACGGCGGCATTGGCTTGCTCGGCAAGAGCGGAGATCTCGACCAGGAGTTCGCGGCCGGCAACCCGCGTTTTATATTGTTTTCTTTTGAGCATTATTTTTTGATGATTATTTTTGGAATTTCTTCGATGTTGACGAACTTGTCGGCGGCCTCTTGCATTTTACTGGAAGCGCTTCTTTTGAAAGCCGCCACCTCGACGAGGCGTCCCACGCCCCACTTGAGATAATCTACAAGCGGAAGAAAGTCTCCGTCGCCGGTGACGAGCACGACAACGTCGAGAAACGGCGCCATCCGTATCGCATCCACGGCCATACCAACGTCCCAATCCGCCTTTTTCATGCCGCCGGCGTAAACCTGCAGGTCTTTTGTGCGCAGCTCAAGCCCGGCGTTTTCCAGTGCCTCGAAAAACGCGGCTTCACCGCTTGGAGAACTTTGCGCATCTCGCAAAACTTCGACAGCTTTGGAGCGTCCTGTATCTGCCGAGGCAGGCCGAGCTCCTTCAATGCCTTCGCTTTTTACGACGTAGGCCATGGCGCGGATGAGCTGGCGGTCGCCGATAAGATGTTTTAATAGTTCTTTATAATTTACGCGCCCGCGGTAAAGATTTTTTGCCGAATGATACAAATTTTGGACATCGATAAAGATGCCAACGCGCTGGCTAGAATAGCTTGTTTGCGATTTCATTTTCGTTGCGGCCGCGGATCGGCTATTAAGTAATTGGGTTAACGCGTTATCTGCAATTCCCCATAACCCGCTAACCTAATTACGCAATAACTTCTCCGTCTTAGCCTTTTAATTTTTTATTTTAATCCTATTTTCTTGATAGTTTTTTCATATTCTTTCGGATCTTTTTTCTTGAGATACGATAAAAACTTCCTGCGTTTGGAAACCATTTTAAGCAGGCCGCGGCGCGAGTGGTGGTCTTTGGGATTTTTCTTGAGGTGAGAGGCAAGCTCTTCGATGCGGCGCGAAATCACGCCAATCTGCACCTGGGCGGAACCGGTGTCTTTTTCGTGCGTTTTGTGTTCGCCGATGATTCTTGATTTGACTCTTTTTGTAAGCATTAAGTCGATTGTAACACGGTTTTTAAAATTTTGCAAAATGAAAGGGCTTTCTTTGCGAAAGCCCTGCGGACAGAAATGTCCGAAGCCGGTTTATGTAAAAGTACTGCGGAAGCTGCCCCACCGTTGTCCTACTCGTCTCCGCGAGACGAGAACATCGGTAGCTGGCCAAGACGGTACCATCCTGCTTCCGCGGCCAGTTGATAAAATCCAAAGGAGGCTTTGCCCCATGCGGCGCGCCGTGGGAGTCCTTGGCTCCGGCGCTCGCGCGCTGGCACGCTGGTTTTTACTTCCTGCCCCCTTTCCCAGTGTCGGTGATGGTTTACCCGTGGTTTAGCTTCCCGCGCGAGTTTTACGCGATTAGGGTAATTATAGCA
>CAYXSS010000011.1:0-28579 GCA_964467765.1 uncultured Candidatus Saccharibacteria bacterium | reverse complement strand
CCAAAATCCACAAAATCGGTATTGATTACGGCTTCGCGAACAAAAATGAATCGTGGCAAGACCATCTTGCCATGCTCTTGTGTCGCAGTAAATTACAATTTAGGTTTAAAAAACATTTTGTGCTAAAATTACAAAATATGAAAAAGATTGTCGTCATTCTTTACGGACCGCCCGGTTCGGGGAAGGGCACGCAAGCCAACTTGCTTGCCGGCAAACTCGACCTGATTCACTTCGACACCGGAAGATTTTTGGAATCCGTAGTGCACGACCCGAAGCGGAAAAAAGAAAAAGTGATCGGGCGCGAACGGAAACTTTTCGACGGCGGCAAGCTGATGACGCCGAGTTTCGTTTTGCGCGAAACTGCGCGCGAAGCAAAAAGAATAGCCAAGGCGGGATGGGGAATAGTTTTTAGCGGTTCTCCTCGGACGGTATACGAGGCGCAAGGCCTTTATCCAATTCTCGAAAAATCGTACGGTAAAAAAAATATTTTCGTTTTCGAATTGAAATTGTCCTCGGATTTGTCGGTTAAGCGCAACAGCTCCAGACTTATCTGTTCCGTCTGCGGATACGGACTCTTAACTGCATATTACCCTTCCGGAAACCCGAAACACTGCCCCATTTGCGGCGGTCAATTTTATAAGCGGACCATCGATAACGCCTCGGTCATCAAGGTGCGCCTCGAGGAATACAAAAACCGCACGGAGCCGATTCTGGACTTTGTCCGCCGGCGCGGCGGCTACCTCATAAAAAAAATCGATGCTCGTCCGGCGCCGTATAAAGTCCTCGCAAAAATTTTACGCTTTGTGAAATAATACGTGATTACACTAAAAACCCCTGCCGAAGTGGAAATAATGGCCGAAGGCGGCAGAATTCTCGCCTCTATTCTAAAAAAATTGCGCCGGGAAGTCAGGATTGGACTTCCAACCATGTATTTAGACCAATTGGCCTTTCGCCTGATAAAAGAAGCCGGCGCCGAACCGGCATTTTTGGGATATAGGCCGGCAGGAGCGCGAAAAGCCTATCCTTTTACCGCCTGCATATCGGTAAACGACTGTGTTGTACACGGCCAGCCGTCGGAGTATAAAATTAAAGACGGCGACATAGTCAAAATAGACCTTGGCCTTAAATATAAAAGTTTTTATCTCGATTCGGCGCTAACCGTTGGCGCAGGATCGATAAATAAAGAAACGGGAAAACTGATCAGCGTCACAGAGGAAGCGCTGCAAAAGGGGATTAAAGAATGTAAAGCCGGAAAAACAACCGGAGATATAGGAGCAGCCATCGAAAAACACATCAAGAAAAATGGTTTTTCTGTAGTACGATCTTTAACGGGGCACGGCATCGGAAAAAACCTACACGAGGACCCGAATATTTTGAATTTCGGGCGCCCCGGAGACGGAGAGGAATTGCGCGCGGGAATGGTTATTGCCGTCGAGCCAATGGTGGCAAGTGGTTCCGGAGAAACCAGAGTCCTGCCCGACGACAGTTTTGCAACCAAAGACAAGTCGCCCTCTGCCCATTTTGAACATACAGTCGCTATTACGCAAAAAGGGCCGGTGATACTGACAAAAGAAGCCTAACCGTTAAATTTTTCATTTATGGCACAACCGTATCTCTCTATAATTATTCCCGCCTATAACGAAGCGGATAGGCTGCCTTTCACACTCATCGAGCTCGACAAGTACTTAAGCACGGCACGGTATTCATGTGAAATCCTTGTTATAAACGACGGTTCGTCGGACAATACGGCAAAAATTGCAAAAAAATTTTCGGAAACAATAAAAAATTTGAAAGTGGTTGATAATGAAGAAAACAAAGGCAAGGGTGCGGCGGTGCGCCAAGGAATGCTTTTGGCAGGAGGTAAATTGAGGATGTTTATTGATGCCGATGGAGCAGTTGATCCGCGCGACATAGGCAACGCCTTGCAATATTTTTCGGCCGACAACGACAGCGAAAGCGGAAACGATATTGTTATTGGTTCTCGTCTGTTGGGCAGAAAGTGGTTTAAGCCGCAATTGCCCTTTCTCCGCTATGCTGCGGAGAGATTCAGCGAATTATTATTGCGCACCTTTTTAAAAACAGGGGTCAGTGACCATGCATGCGGTTTCAAAATTTTTTCCGAGGGGGCGGTGGAAAAAATTTTACCAGATGTTAAAATAGCCGACTGGGGATTCGACTTGGAAACTCTGGCTCTTGCCCAAAAATTTGGCCACAGGATAAAAGAGGTTGCTGTTGCATGGAGGCACGACGATCGAAAAGAGATGCCATATTCCGCTTATTTGCAAAAAATTGCCAGTGCTTTTAAGATTCGCTGGTGGCTTTGGAAGGATAAATATGGTATAAAAGAAAGCTAATACCCAGGGGAGATTTCCTTGCGGGATTAAAATCATATAAATGGATAAATACTACTTCACAAAAGAACGTTTTGAGGAATTAAAAAAAGAGCTGGAAGAGCTCAAAAGCAAAAGGCGGATCGAGGTCGCAGAGAGACTGAAACAAGCGAAAGAGTACGGAGATCTCTCGGAGAACTCGGAATACGCCGAAGCGCGGGAAGAACAGTCGCTTGTTGAGGGGCGGATCTTCGAATTGGAAGAAATTCTCAAAAAGGCCGCCGTTATTCAAAAAACCGAAGGCGTCAAAAGCAAGGTTGAAGTCGGCTCGACGGTGACGGCAAAAAAGGGAGAAAAAATTTTAACCTATACTATTGTCGGCGCCTATGATGCCAACCCGGCGGAAGGAAAAATTTCCGACGAGTCGCCGTTGGGCCGAGGATTTTTGGGACATAAAGTTGGGGATAGCGTAATCGTAGCATCGCCTTCCGGGGAAATTGCTTACCAGATAACAAAAATTGAATGATGCCTAGCAACGAGGCATTATTCAATTTAAGATCGTTTTCGAGTGGCGGGATTCGAAATGAAATATCTATCGAACAACACACGGGGCATCGTCCCTGTTTTTTAATAAGATATAATTAAGGTTATGCTCGACGATTTAATCAAAGAACGCCGCAAAAAACTGGAGGCGGTTTATAAGCACGGATTCAATCCGTATCCAGCAAATTGCAAACGAACGGCCGCTGCTGCCGAGGCGCAAGAAAATTTTTCCACATGGACCAAGAATAAAAAAGAAATTTCTCTTGCCGGAAGGCTTCGCGGCCTGCGCGACCAGGGAAATATAATTTTTGCCGACCTAGCAGACGAAAGCGGCAGAATTCAGATTGTTTTCAAAAAAGACTCCTTAAAGGATTTCGATTTTTGGAAATCAGTCCTTGATATTGGCGATTTTATCTCCGCCACCGGGACGCTGTTTAAAACGAAAAAGGGCGAGGAAAGCCTTGATGCAACAGAATTGCAAATCCTCTCAAAGTCTTTGCGGCCATTGCCGTCGGAATGGTACGGTCTCGAAGAAACCGGGTCGCGGCTGCGGCAAAGATACCTAGATTTGCTTTTAAATGATGAAGTTAAGAATGTTTTCAGAAAAAAATCAGTTTTCTGGGAAAGCTTTCGCAATGCCTTGAAAAAAGAGGGGTTTTTGGAGGTAGAAACGCCGGTTCTCGAGAGTATTCCGGGCGGAGCGGAGGCCGAACCGTTTAAAACCCATCATAACGCCCTGGATGCGGACTTTTATTTAAGAATATCGTTGGAGCTGCCGCTTAAAAAACTTTTAGTCGGCGGCTTTGAAAAAGTATTCGAGGTCGGAAGGGTCTTTCGCAACGAGGGCATCGACCGCGAACATTTGCAGGACTATACACAACTTGAGTTTTACTGGGCCTATCGGGATTACAACGACCTCATGGCTCTTGTGGAGAAAATCTATAAAGAAGTTATTAAAAATACCGTCGGTTCGCTAAAAACAAAATGGCAAAACAAAGAAATCGATTGGAGTAAAAAATGGAACAAAATAAATTATGTCGAGGAATTCAAAAAGGCGAACAAATTAGATCCCTTATCCGCAACAAAAGAAGAGCTTTTTAAAAAAGCCTTAGATTTAAAATTGGAACCGGAGAAAAATTCAGGAAAAGGAAGACTGGTCGACCTTATTTTCAAAAAAACGGCAAGACCCAAGCTTATCAATCCGTGTTTTTTAGTGAATCCTCCGGTAGAAATCGAGCCGCTTGCCAAAAGATCAACCGAAGATCCCCGGGTTGTGGAAAGATTTCAGGTAATGGCCACCGGAACAGAGCTCGGCAAGGGATTTTCGGAATTAAACGATCCGCTCGATCAGAGAAAAAGATTCGAGGAACAGATGAAACTTCGCGAAGCAGGAGATGTTGAAGCGCAGAGGCTCGACGAGGATTTTTTGGAAGCAATGGAATACGGTCTGCCGCCGGCGGCGGGCTTTGGAGTCTCGGAGCGCCTTTTTGCTGTTTTAATGGATAAGCCCGTGAGAGAAACAACGATTTTCCCGCTTATGCGCCCAAAGACATAAAACTCTTTGATGGTTGCGGTAATTGTTGATATATTTAAAACAGTTCTTATAAGTTAAAAGGGTGGGCCGCGTGGTCAGGTCGTTCGACAACTACTGCTGCAGCCAATGTAAGTGTACCGACCTGCGGTTCGTGTCTCTCGAATCAATCGGCCAGGAAGTCGTCGTACGCCTCGAATGCGGCAGCGATTCGTGCAAACAAAAATTGTGCATAACAATTGATGTTTTTAAGCTCTTTGGCATAGATGAAACAAAAATACAATAAAAGGATGCCTCAATGCGGGCGTCCTTAATGCTTTTACAAAAATGAAAAATAAAAAAATAATGGTTTTCGGAGTTTTTGACGGCCTGCATCCTGGGCATAGATCGTTTCTGAAACAGGCTGCGGCGAAAGGTGATTACCTTATAGCCGTTGCCGCTCGCGACAAGATAGTTCAACTGCTTAAAAAACATCCGCCGAAATTCAAATTAACCAAGCGCTTGGCATGTTTGAGAAAAATTTCTGCTGTTAAGCTGGCCGTGCCAGGAGATCGGAAAATCGGAACCTATGGCGTGGTACTGAAACACAAGCCGGATATTATCGCCTTCGGTTACGACCAAAAACTTTTTGCAAAAGATCTGCGCGCCAAATCCAATATTTTCAAACGGAAACCGAAATTTATTTTTTTATCCGCGCACAAGCCGCACAAATATAAAAGCAGCCTGCTGAGGTTGCGCAAAAATTAACCCAGTCTTTCGGCTTTTTCGCATATTATTTTCGGCTCGCCGTCTTTCCAAGATATTTTTCCATCGGCAATCACCACGCAATTTTCTTGCCAAACTGGTGCCGTTCTCTGCAGGACGTTGTTAAAAACAACAAGCTCGATCGGTTTTTGCGAAGAAAGGTCCTCCAGTTTTACAAAAAGCATCGGCTGTCCTGTGCGCGTGATAATTTTCTGAATTTTAGATACCAAGCCGGCGGCACGCACCATTTGGACCGTCTGAAGCGAACGCAGTTCGGCAATTGACTTCGCCTGCGTTGCTTTAATTTTTTCCACGTAGGAATTTAGAGGGTTGTCGGATAGAAAAAATCCTAAAAGCTCCTTCTCCCATTTCAATTTTTCTTCTTTATTTGCAGAACGAGCTGGTTTGAGTCTTAGCGCCGCGCGAGGCAAGGAAGAGCCGAAAAGCGATGTTGCTTTTTCCGAGCCGGCGCCCTTGCGAAGAGAGCTGGCGAATTTCAATACGTCGTCGATATTTTCTAGTATTTGGTTGCGTTCGATGCCCAGCGAATCGAGAGCGCCGCTTTTCGCAAGCGATTCCAGTGATTTTTTGTTCAAATCCTTGTGCTGAACGCGTCCAAGAAGATCTTCAAAGTTTTTGAACGGTCCGCCCCGCGACCTCTCTTCGATGATATTTCTCGTAATTTCATCGCCGACATTTTTTATGGCCAAAAGGCCGAAACGTATGGTTTTTCCTTCCGGCGTGAAATTTACGAAACTTTTATTGATATCCGGCGGCAATATTTCTAAGCCGGATTCTTTCGCTTCCCGGATTAAAACCGCAATTCTGTCTATATCGTCCAGCTCGGTATTAAGCAAGCTGGCCATAAATTCCTCCGGATAATGCGCCTTAAGGTAGGCAGTGCGGTAACCAATCAACGCGTAGCAAGCGGCGTGGCTCTTGTTAAAGCCGTACCTGGCAAACGGCGGGAACAGCTCCCAAATCGCCTGCGCCGTTCTTTTGTCGATGCCGTTTTTTAACATACCGCTTATTAATTTTTCCTTTTGTTCGTCCAGAAGGGATTTGATTTTTTTGCCAATGGCCTTGCGCAGAGTGTCGGCCTCCGGCAGCGTATAACCGGCCAAGTCTCTGGCAATTTGCATCATCTGCTCTTGATAAACCCCTATGCCGTAGGTGTTTTTGAGAATCGGTTCCAGTTTGTGGTGAAGATAGGATATTTTTTCTTCGCCATGCTTCCTTTTAATGAAAGAGGGGATAAGCTCCATTGGTCCTGGTCGGAAAAGAGCCACTAAGGCTATCAGGTCTTCGACCTCCGTCGGCTTGATTTCTTTCATGTAGCGCCTCATACCGCTCGATTCGAACTGGAAAACTCCTGTTGTATTTCCTGCGCGCAAAAGCTCGAATGTTTTTTTGTCGTCGAGCGGCAAATTTACGATATCGATATTTTCTCCATGTATTTCTTTGACAAGCCGCGCGGTTTCTTCGATAACCGTTAAATTTCTCAATCCCAAAATATCCATTTTCAAAAGTCCTAGGTCTTCAACACTGTGCATCTCGAACTGGGTGATGATGTTGTCTTTGTCTTGTGGCGCAAGCTGCAGGGGTAAGTAATCTGTAAGCGGCTCTTTGGAAATCACTGTGCCGCAGGCATGGACGGAAGCGTGCCGCGCTACGCCTTCAAGATGTCCCGCGGCGTCGAGAAGTTTTTTGGCGTCGTTGCTTGTTTGGTACGCCTCCGCAAGTTCCGGCACTTTTTCCAAGGCTTCTTTTAGTTTGAAGTTGAAGGGGACGAGCTTGGCCAATTTGTCGCAGAAATCGTAACTTAGACCCATGGCCCTGCCGGCATCCCTCACGGCCGCCCTCGCCGCCATTGTTCCGAAGGTTATGATTTGGGCCACGCGATCCTTGCCGTATTTCTCTCGAAGATAGGCTAAAACCTCGTCACGCCTTCTGTCGGCGAAATCAACATCAACGTCAGGCATTTGAATCCTTTCGGGATTCAAAAACCTTTCAAAAAGCAGGCCGTATTTCAAAGGATTTATATCCGTTATGCCAAGAATATACGAAACGATACTTCCGGCAGCCGAGCCCCTGCCTGGACCGACAGATATGCCATGAGTTTTGGCCCAGTTGATCATGTCGGCAACGATCAAGAAGTAATCGGCAAAACCGGTCTTCTCTATTACCCCCAATTCGTAATTTAATCTTTTCTCAATCTCTTCGTTTTGCTCTTTTTTTGAAAAACGGTTGCCTATTTTTTCCCGAACAAGCTCTTTTAAATAAATGTTGGCGCTTTTACCGTCCGGCTTTGGAAAATCAGGCAAAATGGTTTTATTAAGCTCTAATTCGACGTTGCACTCTTCGGCAATTTTTACAGTATTTTCTATCGCCTCCGGAATGTCGGCAAATTTTGAAATCATCTCTTCCGGAGAAGTCAGGGAAAAATCGTCTGCTTTGAGCGTCAACCTGTCGTCGTCGCTCGTACGATTGCCTGTTTGCACGGCAAGCAGAATATCGTGATACTCGGAATCGTCTTTGCTCAAATAGTGGATGTCTTGTGTTGCAACAAGCGGCACTCCGGTCTCGCGAGAAAGAGCGACTATGTCTTTATGAATTTTTGCCACTTCCGGAATGTTGGGATGATGGCCTATTTCCAAAAAGAAATTTCCCTCGCCGAAAATTTCTCGATATTCCATGACCGCGCGCCTAGCTTCGTCTTTTTTGCCGTAGAGAAGCATTCGATTCACCTCCCCCGAAAGACAGGCAGAAAGCGCAATAAGTCCATCGCGGTATTCACGCAAAATGTCTTTGTCGGCTCGCGGCTTGTAATAGAATCCTTCGAGGTGCGCGCGGCTGATAAGTTTTATAAGGTTGTGCCAGCCGGTGTTATTTTTGGCGAGCAAGATTAAATGATAATATCGCTCTCCAGGTTCTTTGCTGAATCTGTCGCGCGGGGCGATATAGGCCTCAACCCCCAAGATGGGCTTTATGCCAGCCGCTTTGGCTTTTTTATAAAACTCTACGGCGCCATAGAGTACGCCGTGATCGGTGAGAGCAATCGCCCCCATTCCCAATTCTTTTGTCCGAGCAACAAGGTCGTCGATTTTGGCCAGTCCGTCTAGAAGAGAGTAGTGGGAATGCGTGTGAAGATGTACGAATCTAGACATGAATGAATAAAAATAAATCTTACCTAGAATTTTAGATAATTTCAACGACGATTTAAAGACGCATTATCCACAAAAATTCCATTGACGCAATGTTAAACAAGCTGATATGATGTTTTTAGGATTTTCGGGCAAAAGGCACAGGAGCGCAATCAATGCGGTGGTACAGAGCAGAAATTATCGGAAGAGGTTTTTACTTTGACGGCGGAGGGCAACTTCCTGAAACAAAGTTAATCCATTTCGATTTTCAAGCCGAAAGCGACGAAGAGGCGGTCCGTAAAGCAGAAAAATTTGCTAAAAGTCCGGAAACAAGAAAAGAATTTTGGCTGACCGATTGTAACCCGAGAATGTCGGTAATGGCTTTCGTCGGCAATCCTCCAAACGAAGAAAGGGCTTATTTGGCCAACTGAAGCGCGTCCCGCAATTTGCGGGACTTCCTTTTTTGCAATTTATTTTTTATTATTCTTTCAGTGACGGCGCGGTTCTCAAATGAAGACCTGCCCGCCACCGCCTAAGCCAGCGTAGCTCAGTGGCAGAGCAACTCTTTTGTAAAGAGTGGGTCGTCGGTTCAAATCCGACCGCTGGCTCCGACGCCGGAGTAGTTCAGTGGCAGAACACTTTCATGGTAAGAAAGGGGTCGGGAGTTCGATTCTCCCCTCCGGCTCACAAAAAATAAAACGGCTACTTTCGTAGCCATTCTATGGTTTGGATTATATAATCCATTTCCCTATCCAGCGTCTCCGGAGAAACGACGCTTTCGATGATTATCGGGACATCGAACCGCTTGATGGCACCGACAATCCCTGACTGCCGCGTCACGTGAAGCGGCTCATGATAGCCGGCGTAGCCGCTTAGATGAATCTCTTTAAGACGGTGCCCGGCCTGATTATAAAACTCGTCGGCCAAATTCATGGTTGGGTCATTGGTGCACACATGATTGACGTCAAGAACGAACCAGAATGACTCGCTGATGGACAGGATTTTTACGATATCCTCCGCGCTGCGGCAGCTCCCTTTGCGATTATCCATATTTTCGAAAGCGACCGGGAAATTTAAATCTTTGAACGGGGCGAAGTCCGCAACCGTTTCCGGATGAAAAACCACGAGGTCGAGCAGCCGCATTTCGTGCAATTTTTGAATCTTTGCAAAAATTTCCCTGTCGTAAGAATTTTTTGGGGCCCCATAGTTGACTTTTACGGGAGCGTGGAGACTTACCCAGTCAAATCCGTCAAGCAGTTTGCGCAGCGCTTCTGCCTCAAAATCTGCCGCCAAAAGATCGTGAAGTCTTACGTAATTAAGCTCCACGGCGCAGCAACCAAGGCTTTTATACAAAGGAAGACAGGATGTAAGAGGAAGATGTTTATGCAAGGCTCCGGTAGAAAAACCGATATTCATTTTTTACCATCGTATAATAAGCTGGTTAAATTGTAATCCGTTGCTCTTATTTTGTAAACATGATAGTATGTAATCCATGGCTGCAAAATCTAAACACTCGGAAAATTTAATAACGTTAAAGTGCTCCGTTTGCAAGCGGCGCACCTATTACACCGCCAAAAACAAAAAGAAGGTGGAGCGGAAAATAGAAATTAAAAAATTTTGTAAGTGGTGCAGAAAACACACAATACACAAAGAAGGCAAAAAATAGTTTTCTGAACCGATAATATTGGGCAAATATAACCGGCAAGCCATGCCAAAGGCTGGCGCCGCATAAAGAAGCAATATCTGTAAAATAGAATGCCGGACAGAGCATTATCTTTAGCAATCAAGTTTCTACAAATCTCGCTTTCGGTCGTATTTCTCTGGTTCGGCTTCCTGAAGCTTTTCGGTGTAAGTCCTGTGGGAGAAATCATAGCAAAAGCGTATCCGTTTATAGCCGCCAACCGCTATTTATTTCTGTCGCTTGCGCTATTGGAAATAGCCCTGGGCATAGGCATAGCCGTTCCTCGCCTTACAAAAATTAGCGCCTGGGTCATGGCCGCCCATTTGCTCGTTGCAACTTTCGGAGTGCTGTTTTCATCGCAAGCGTTCACCGGTGGGTTTCCGGTGCTTAACATGGCCGGCGAATTCGTAATAAAAAATTTTGTGCTGATTGCCGGAGCAATGGTTGTTGCAAATTATCAAAATATCCAAAAACAACAATGACCGTACCTCACGACGAATTCGGCCCGGAATATATAGTCGAGGTATATGATGCAAAAATCAAGATGAGGGGATTTTTGGTAATTGATAACACCGCCCTCGGTCCAGGCAAGGGCGGCATCAGGATGACGCCGACAGTCACGACGGAAGAAGTGTTCAGGCTCGCGCGAACGATGACATGGAAAAATGCCATTGCCGGAATTCCCTTCGGCGGAGCAAAAGCCGGACTTGTTGCCAACTGGAAATCCGACGAGGAAAAAATGGCTCATGTGCAAAGTTTTGCCAGAGCGCTCAAGCCGCTCATACCGTCAAAATATATCGCCGGACCGGATGTAAATTCCGGAGAAAAAGAAATGCGGTGGTTTGCCGAAGCAGTGGGAGATTGGCGCGCCGCTACCGGAAAACCAGCGAACTACTGCATCGCAACCGGAGGCGGAGAGGAAAAATCTTGCGGCCTGCCGCACGAACTTGGAAGCACTGGCTTTGGCGTAGCCCACGCCGCAAAAGTAGCGGCGGAAACCTTCGGCACGGACATCAAAAAGGCGACGGTTGCCATCGAAGGGTTCGGCAACGTGGGAACATTCGCTTTCAAACATCTTGAAGAAATGGGCGCAAAAATTGTCGCCGTCTCCGACAGTAAAGGCAATGCCTACCTCAAAGAAGGCCTTAATTACAAAACCGCCATCAAAACCAAGCAGGAGAAAAAATCGGTTATTTATTACAAAGATGCGCAAAAACTTTCCGACGATGATTTTTGGGGTTTATCAGTAGATATTTTCGTAACAGCGGCGCTAACGGACGCTATAAATGAAAAAAATAAGGGCTTGGTTCGAGCGAAAATCATAGTTGAAGGCTCGAATATTCCCATGCGTGAGAACATAGAGGCCGAATTGTGGCGGAAGGGAATTTTTATTGTGCCGGACTTTATCGCCAATGCCGGCGGCGTTATCTCTTCTTACGCTGAATACGCCGGCTTGAATCCGCCGGCGATGTTTAAGATGGTTGAAGAAAAAATTGTTGTCGCCACAAGAAAAGTAACGAAGGAGTCGAAAAATCAGGGGCGAAATCCGCGAGAGGTCGCCATGGAGATTGCCAAAGAAATCGTTCGGCAGAAAATGAGCCGGCGCCAGACATCTTTTTAGTCCGCATCAAAACCATCAGCGGGATTTGACAAGGGCCCACAAAAAAGCTATTTCTCTAGGTAGCATGTTTTCAAGCTGGAGCGGCAAGTGATCAATGCTTCTTTTTATCGCGAGCCGCGCCTTAAGCGCCAGCTCGAACTTGGTGAATTTGCCGTAAGCGTACAGATTGACCCGCCAAGCGTCGATAATGAAAAGAGTCCGTGGCAGGCGATGGACGAATTCCGCAAGCTGGTTATGGCGCTTAAAGACAGCGGCGCCAAACTGATCGACATAAACTCCAGCAGAGGAAAAAACGAAAGGGTCTTTATGACTTCTACCCAGCTTGCCGGCCAAATTCTGGACAAATTCGGCATTGAAACAATTCCGCATATAACCACCCGCGATTTATCTCTCGCGGGACTGATCAACGAAATAGAAACGACATTCGCCATAGGCGGGGTGGCAAATTTTTTGGTCATCACGGGCGACCCGCATGATGCCAATCAAAATTTTCCCCACAACGGAGTTTTTGAGGTTGATTCGATAGGCGCAATTATGGCCCTTAACCAATACCTTCGACCGCGAGAAGTTTTTTCCATTGCCGCAGCAGTCAATCAAAACCGACCGAAGACGGAGGCCGAACGCTTGAGCATGAAGCTGGACGCCGGAGCAGATTTTTTCATGAGCCAAACGGTGTTCAGCGTAAGACAGGCCGAAGAAACAGCCGAATTTTGTGCCAAACACCGCGTTGAAAACCTTCTCATCGGTATTTGGCCGCTGGACAGGTTCCGTTTAGTGGAAAAAATCCGCCACGCCACGGAACAGCCAGGAAAAACTTCTGGCCTTGACGGAATTGTTCTTGATAACGAAACTTTTGAATCCGCATCGAAATACCAAAACGATCCATTGTCTTTCGCGGAATGGGGAAAGGAACTTGCGGCGGAAACGTTGAAATTTATCCGCGACAACCGCCTCTCCGCCGGAGCATACATCGTTGCTCCATCGCGCAAACCGCTTTTATCCATGGAAATCTTAAGAATGTCCGGTTTGATTGAACCCCAAAACGGCTGATAAAATCAGCCGTCTTTTCATTTCAAGCAAAAATAGTTATCATATTTCCAGTATTTTAAAAGGAAAATAAACATGAAAACAATTGTTTGTGGCCGCTGGAACAGGCATTCTTCCTTGCTGCCGGAATCCAAAAATCTCCGCGCTGCAAAAGCAAGACTGGAAAACGAAAAAAAATCGTATGAGGAAGTACGATCTTCTCTGGAAATCCAAAAACATGAAAATGAACTGGCTATTTTTCTTTTACGAGAGCTGGAAGAGGCAGGGGTTGATTTTATCGGTGATGGCGGAATTCGCTGGGATTCAATTTACGACACAGCAAGAAGAATTGCCGGCTGTTCCGGCTTCAAAAGTCTCACGAGAATCCCGAACACAAATCATTTTCATCGCCAACCAATTGCCGATTCTTCTCTGCAGCACACAAAACCGATACTCCTCGGCGATCTAGAGTTCGCCAAGAGACACACCGACCTGCCAATTGTCATGTCTTTGCCCGGACCGTATTCACTTACCCGTCAGACGCAAAATCTCGAAGACATTGGACTCGAATCGCTTACAAAGCTTTATGCCAAAGCCCTGAACAAAGAGATAAAAATATTACTCGACGGTGGCGCAGAAATTGTGCGAATCGAAGACCCGCAAATTCTGGCGTATCCGGAAAATGAAGGGTTTTTAGACGAAGCCTACAACCTGTTGCTCTGCGGCATAGATAATTCTCGTGTGGCTCTCGCAACCTGGTTCGGCAATGTCGACAACGTCGCGGAGTATTTTTCGCTTCCTTTTGGAATTTTCTTCGTCGACCTTGTCGAGGGCGATTGGCATCCAAGGGAACTGCGAAACTTCCCGCAGCAGAAAACGCTGGTTGCGGGCATCTTTGATGCTCGTCAAACGCACAAAGAAACAAACGACGAGCTCGAAGCAAAGCTCGGCTATATTCTGAAACACGTAGATCGCGAAAGGGTAATGCTTTCTCCGCATACCGACCTGCATTTTCTGCCCCACGATAAAGCCCTGGATAAGGTTAAGCACATGGTTCAATTCGCCGAGGCATGCAGCAGAAAGTCTGTTTTTCGATCCGTTAAATTTGATCGGCAAGAAGCAATAATTCGGCCCAATGTCGCCGACATTCAAGACAAAATTATCAAGGCACGAGTAAAAAACCATCTTGTCGTCGCATTTCCAACATCAAGCGTGGGCAGTTTTCCGCAATTTGCCGTGCGGGGTGTGCGCGCAAAATTCAAAAAGAAAGAAATAGACGAAGAAACTTATCGCCACGCCGTAGAGGAGGAAACCAGAAAATGGATGGACTTCCAGGACAAAATCGGCATAAGCTGCCCGGTGGGCGGAGAATTTCTAAGAGAAGATATGGCTGCTTATTTTGCCGAACTGCTCGGCGCGCGGCTTTGCGACTTTGTGCCATCTTACGAAAACAGGCGTTATAGGCCGGCGGAATACTTTAGGAATATTTCGATTCCGGAAAACTCAATGACTGCCGGCGATTTTCGTTTCGTCCAATCGCTTACGGAACGTCCGGTCAAGGAAACCATTACGGGTCCGGTAACGATGGCGGATTGGGGCCTCATAAGCCACGAGGGGTATTATTGTGACAGGCTGGCTTTCCGTACAGATTTCGCCAGAGCAATCCGGGCCGAAATCGAACAGATGCTCAAGGCGGGCGTTAAAATTCTGCAGATTGACGAGCCGGCGCTGACGACAAAGATGAAAGAATTTGCCTGGGACACGGAAGCGCTTTATGAAACAATCCGTGGCTACGAAAACAAACTGTATCTGATTCTTCATATATGCTATTCCAATTTGAATGCGCTTGATCGGGCATTTCCGACGGTACTTCAGTTGCCGTTTCATCAAATTCATATGGAAGTCGCAAATCGCGGCGACGCCATGTTTGGTCTTATCGAAAAACACGGTTTCGGCGGCAAAGACATCGGCTTGGGAGTCATCGATGTGCATACGGACAAAATCGAGACGGTCGATAATGTTGTTGACATGGCGCGCAAAGCGCGGCGATACTTCCGACCGGAACAAATCTGGATTACGCCGGATTGCGGGTTAAAAGAACGCTCCGAAAGCGTAGCTATGGCCAAATTGCAAGTTATGTGCGAAGCGGCAAAGAGATGCAGAAATAAGTTGGTTTAATTTTTTGGCGTCCCCTCGCGGGACGCCTTTTTACTGCTTCAAACAAACAGGCCGCAAAGTTTTTGATGATTCGGAAGTTCGCAACACAATCCGAACACGCGGAAAACACCGATTTAGCCGGCCGTGCCGGCTTGGAGAAATTCTCGGAGGTGGGGCAAACTCGGCATCCGCAGGATTTGCCGCGCCGAGAGGCAGAACCGATTTGCCGCTGGAGCAAATCGAGCTCGGTTCCGAAAGACGGCACGGGGGCATGTGTATTCGGATTGAAATTCGAATGTAGGATTAAGCGTGGGCCCACGCTGCCTTTGCTATACTTGATACATACCCCAATTTCCTGCATGTTCTACGACGACATAAAAAATTTCAATAAACAATTCGAATACGAGCCGCGAATTGAAAAGGCCGCAAAACTCAAAAAATTTGATAAATTTGTTATCGCCGGCATGGGCGGATCGCACCTGGCCGGAGATCTTTTAAAAATATGGCGGCCCGAACTCGACGTTGTTATTTGGTCTAATTACGGTTTACCGCCGTTTAACGACCTTCGCGAACGGCTTGTCATCGCAAGTTCCTATTCCGGAAACACGGATGAGGCGGTAAGCGCCTTTCTTGAATCTAAAAATCGCGGTATTAAAATTGCCGCGGTTGCCGCCGGCGGAAAACTTTTAAGACTGGCTGAAAAATTCAAAACTCCTTACGTTGCCATGCCCGACATCCACATCCAGCCGCGCCTTGCACTTGGTTTGAGCCTGAAATCGATCCTGGCCTTAATGGGCGAGAAAAAAGCCCTGAGCGAAACCGGCGAGCTGGCCGCCAAATTAAAACCGGCTCGATTCGAAAGTGCCGGAAGAGAGCTCGCTAAAACGCTTCACGGCAGCATACCGATAATTTATTCATCACTTAAAAACTTTCCCATCGCCTACAACTGGAAGGTAAAATTCAACGAGACCGGAAAAATCCCTGCGTTTTGCAACTATGTTCCGGAGCTCAACCATAATGAGATGATCGGCTTCGATGTGGCGCACAGGACGGCGGCGCTTTCCGGCAGAATGCATTTCGTATTTTTAAAAGATAAAGACGATGACACCGGCATCACGAGAAGAATGACTATAATGGAGGGGCTTTTCAGAAAGCGGGGCTTGAAAATCGAAGTGGTTTTGCTCCACGGCGAAAATATCTGGCAAAAAATTTTTTCTTCTTTGCTTCTGGCGGATTGGACCTCGTACTATACTGCCGAACTTTACGGAGTGGAAGCGGAACAGGTGCCGATGGTAGAGGAGTTTAAAAAATTGGTTAGGTAGGCGGTTTTCGAAAATCCAAAATCCGCGGAATTTTTGCGGTTTTTGTGTTTTCCGCCTAAATTCTATATCCTGATTCTAACTTCGATGATAAAACTATCTCGCTCCAAATTGGAACTTTTTACCGAATGCCGCCTTTGTTTTTGGCTGGAGATGAAGCAGGGGATCAAACGCCCGCAGCCCAAGCCTTATACCATCAACAACGCCGTCGATTATCTTCTAAAACAGGAATTTGACGTGCATCGCGGCAAAGGAACGCCCCATCCGGTCATGGAAAAACACGGGATTAAAGCCGTCCCCTATGACCATGCAGATATCAATAAATGGCGGCAAAATTTCGTCGGCGTGCAATACCATCACAAACCTACGGACTTCCTGGTTTTCGGCGCGGTTGACGACGTTTGGATAAAACCAAGCGGCGAATTGGTTGTTGTCGACTACAAAGCCACCGGGGCCAAGGAGCATAAAATTTATGATTCTTACGAGCGGCAGATGGAAGTTTATCAGTGGCTTCTGCGCCGGAACGGTTTTGATGTTGCGAACACCGGCTATTTCGTTTTTGCCAAAGTTAACAAAGAAGGCGGCTTCGGCATGGGGGTGGCGGCGCTCTCTTTCGATATGTTCGTCGAGCCGAGCTCGGGCGATGATTCCTGGATTGAGCCCGATCTGGAAAAAGCCAGAAAAATATACGACTCGAAGAATTCTCCCGAAGCGTCGGCCAGTTGCGAGTATTGCGAATATAGAAACAGCTAATGAGACTGGTTTCTTTAAATATTTTCGGCGGCAAAATTTTTGATAAGCTTGCGAATTTTATAAAATCGGAGGCAAAAAAGGCCGATATTTTTTTCTTTCAGGAGCTTTTTCAATCTTTCGCCGACAATCAAAAGCTGAATGGAACAAAAAGAGACATCGTGGGCGAATTGAAAAAAATTCTGCCCGGTTTTGATTTGTTTCTTGCACCAATAGGCGACGGTTACAACATTGATCTGGCCGTTGGCGAAGATTTCGACATCACGGAATACAACGCCATTTTCGTAAGAACGCGGACTATTCCGAAAATAAACTCTGCGGGAAGCGTATTCACATTCGGTTTGCGGCGCAAACTGACAAAAGGCGAAGCAACCGAAAATGTGCCGGCTAATTTCCAGTACATCCGCCTTGCAATAAACGGAAAAAAATTCTCCGTTTGTAACGTCCACGGGATTTGGGCGCCGGGAAATAAGCTCGACACGCCGGAAAGACTGCGGCAGTCACAGATAATAGCCGAGTTTCTGTCGCAAGAAAAAGGATCAAAAATCGTCTGCGGCGATTTTAACTTGCTGCCGGAAACAAAGAGCATAAAAATTCTGGAACAATCAGGCCTTGTAAATTTGATAAAAGAATTCAAAATAGAAAAAACAAGAAGCAGGTTGTCGCCCTACTGGGGCACGCCGGATTTCCAAAAATTCGCGGATTTTGCCTTTGTTTCTCCAGGCGTGCAGGTATTGGAATTTACGGTTCCGGACGTGGAGGTTTCCGACCATCTGCCGATGATTCTGGATTTTTCCTAAAATGCCTTTTTTATCTCCAACAAAAAAATTATATTGGACATATCACGCCCGCGGAAAAATGTCCTATTATAAGCTTTCCGAACAACGCGTGCGGCGCGTCTTGAATTCTCCCAAAAGAGTGGAGGAGGGAATCGCGCCCAAAACCGTGGCCATGATGCAGCCGGCCTCGATTAAAGCTTCGGCTGGCAAAACCGGGGCAAGAAAAGAAGAGGACTGGACGCACGAGATCTGGGTAATGATCCAGGAGGAAAAAAACCGCAGAAAAATTATCAGCGCCTGGAGATATCCGGGAAAAACAAGGCCAAGAGACGAATCGCTCAAGGATAAAATAAGGGAAGTCTATGCGGATTACCTGGCCGCGAAAGAAAAGTAATTTCCAATAATTTTGCAAAAATGAAAAAAGTTGTTATAGTACTTATGATCGCAACGGTTGCTTTTATTATTACTTACAGATTTCTGACCAATCCGAATCAATCTGCGGAAATAAACAATACAAAGACAGGGACTTCTATAATGATCATTACAAGCCCATCATTCGAAAACAACGGGTTCGTTCCAACAAAATTTACCTGTGACGGCGGAGACATAAACCCAGAACTTTTAATCCAAAACGTACCCGAGGGCACAAAAAGCCTGGCCTTAATTGTCGACGATCCCGATGCGCCGGGAGGAACTTTTATCCATTGGACGGTTTGGAACATAGATCCAAAAACTACAAGAATTAAAGAAGAAAGCACCCCTCCTCGCGCCATCGAAGGCAAAACCAGCTTCGACAATATCGGTTATGGCGGCCCATGCCCGCCGAAAGGGCACCTCCACAAATACTTTTTCAAGCTTTATGCCCTGGACAATGTTTTAAATTTGCCCGCGGGCTCTTCAAAAAATTCTTTGGAATCTGCTATATATGGACACATTTTGGCTCAAGATAATCTAATAGGACTTTATCAAAGAAAATGAAGGAAAACATAAAACCAAAAGAGGAGTACGGAATTGTGTCGGAGCGTGTCGAAAATGGCAGGAAAATCAGACGCGTGAGATCGAAAGCTACGCCGGTGAACGGCTACAAAGAAATGGTTTTGGAGTTCGAAGAAGAAGAAGTTCGTCCGGGTTGGTGGAAGAAAATACTTGGCAGCGAGAAATGGATGGAATAATTCGTTTAATTTGATAAAATTAAAGCAAATGCACAAAACTCCTGTAACAATCCTGCGTTGGGAGCTGGCGTTCGTGTTTTTCTATGCGGCCATCGCCAGTTTGATAGATAAAACGGATTGGGTTGGCTATCTTCCTTCTTTCGTAACGGCGATTATATCGCCCGGAATTGTCTTGTCGCTATTTTCTTTATACGAGATAATCCTTGCCGGCCTTTTGTTCGCAGGCAAAAAACTTAAAACAGCGTCTCTGCTCGCAGCCATTACTTTGAGCGCAATAACTCTGTTTAACCTCGGGCAATTGGAAATTACCTTTCGCGACATAGGCCTTGCCATGTCTGCGCTCGCACTCTATGAGCTTGTTCGCGAAAAACATTTACAAAAAACAGCGTAGTGACAACGAAACAAAAGAGCTTGCGCATGCCACGCCGCAAACACTCGCATGTCGAATAGCATCCTTTTGAGCAAAAAATTAATAATAACGGTTTCTTTGTTGGCGGTTGCCATAATTCTGATTGTTGATTCTAGGCACTATTTCAAGCCCTATAACCTTTCCCCTCAGGAATCTTTGGCTGGATACCAAGCCCACGGCATCAGCATGGCGAACCTGGCTACGATCTGGCCAAATCCGTTCGTTGCAAAAAATATAGACGTTGACACCGGGAGTATCTCGCTTTATCACCATTGGCCAAACGGTTTTTTTCTATTAAGCTCTTTGTTTATAAAAATATTCGGCAACTCCTATCTTGTTGGAAGATCAATCTCAATAGCGCTTTTCATCCTTGGCCTGCTTATTCTTATCGAAACACTTGTAAGAAAAAATAAAATTTTCTTGCTTTATCTGGTTTTCCCTCTTATTTTCCTCTCGGCCATAGGGAAAGATGCCATTCCTTTCTTCTTTGCCGATGCGGCATTAAATTTTTTTATTGGTTTGATGCTCTACCTCGCGGTGCGTCGCTTTGATTACCCCCGAGGAAATGCCGTATTTTGGACTTCCATTTTTGTTGCCGCGTTTTTCAATCAGCTGATAATCCTTTTCGTTTTTGGATATGCAATAATCTCCTTTTTTTATCATAAAAAAGTTAATTTATTCCTTACCGACGTAGTAGTAATAGCACTCTCGTCTATCCTTATCTTGCTTGTGCTCGCCTGGGACGGGCACGGTTTTGCCCCAGGATTGAAAGATTTGTGGGGCGATTTCCTTTATAGGACCTCCATTAAAACGATGGAGCCCCTCTCTTTTCCGCAATCAATAAAGGCGACTTGGGGGTCGCTATACTACAATATCGGTTGGATTTTTCTTTTGGTCCCGTTGTTGTGGCTGGTGGTTGCGATAAAACGCGATTGGTGGATCGCAGGTCTAATTCCTACATTTATGTTTTACTCCCTCATCTTCAGAAATTATACGGGGCACCAATTTACGAAGCTTATGTTTGTCGTGTTCGCTTTTCTTACTTTTATTACTGGATTTTTTTACCTTTCCCAAATATTGCGCAAAAGACTTAACGACCGCTGGCGTTTATTTTCGTCCGCCGTATTAGCGGGTGGCGTAATTGCTCTTTTCTTGGCCGTAATAACTCATCGACAGAATATGCAGTACGCTATTTATGGTCCGATAGATAATGTTCGCATCCGGATTGAAAAATTAAACCCCGCAGAATATGAGCAGTGCACGCGCTTTGCCATCGAAGCAGCGCCGGGCTTCTCGTCCATCGACTCTGGAATGGCTGCGTATTATTTTGGTATGAATATAGTCAGAGGAATAAATTATTCCTTGCCGGATCAGAAATGCACAATAGTAGTGAACGCAAATGGCGCAAGCGTGATAAAGAATTAAAATTAAATCGTTGCCATGAAACTTTCCATCGGCATCGTGGGTTTGCCGAATGTCGGCAAGTCCACTCTTTTTAAAATTTTAACCAAGCAGGACATAAACATTGCCAACTATCCTTTTGCCACGATCGATCCGAATATCGGCGTCGTTACCGTCCCAGACGAACGCCTGGACAAGCTTGCGATGGCAAGCAAGTCAAAGAAAAAAATTCCGGCGGTCGTGGAATTTTACGACATCGCCGGTCTTGTCAGGGGCGCAAATAAGGGCGAGGGACTTGGCAACCAGTTTCTCTCGCATATCAGGGAAACACAAGCGATTGTTATTGTTTTACGAACATTCAAAAATGCCGAAATTATCCATGTCGAGTCTTCCGTTGATCCGCTGCGCGACCTCGAAATCATCAACTCCGAGCTCATGCTCAAGGATCTCGAGACGGTGTCGAAGAGATTTATCAAGGCCGAATCGGAGGCAAGAAGCGGAGAAAAAACAGCTATCAAGAATTTAGAAATCTTAAGAAAAATAAAAGAATTTTTGGAGGCGGGGAGATTGGCACAAGAATTCAAAGACGAACCGGTGGCAAAGGATATGCAGCTTTTGACGTCTAAAAAACAGATTTACCTTTTAAATGGCGAAACGGATAGCGTTGACGAAAAACTGAAAAATAAAATCGCGGACATGGGCGCGGACTACATCGTTGCCAATCTTTTAAAAACCGATTCTGTCGGAGAATTGATAAAAATGGCGTATAAAACGCTCGGCTTGATCAGTTTTTTCACGACAGGGGAAGATGAAACGCGCGCCTGGACCGTAGAGAATGGCACGAGGGCACCACGGGCGGCCGGTGTGATTCACACTGATTTCGAAAAAAACTTCATTCGCGCGGAAGTTATTAATTGGCAAAAACTGTTGGAGGCCGATGGTTGGCCTACTGCCAAACAAAAAGGGTTGATTCGTTTGGAGGGGAAAGACTACGTTGTCCAAGACGGGGACGTTCTCGTAATAAGGCACGGTTAAAACTCACAATAATTGCATCAAAAACCATTTTTTTATATAATCAAAACCAGTAATTTTGAAAAGCGGGGTGCAGGGTGAGCGAGGCCGAATCTTCATCTCCCATTAAAATTACGCCTGCGGCGATCGAAAAAATGAAAGAGCTGGCAGCGCAACAAAATCCGCGGCCCATCGGAATGCGCATAGGCATTGTCGGCGGCGGATGCTCCGGTTTCAGTTATAGCATGCAGTTTGTTTTGCAAAGGGATGCAGAAAAAAGTATTCCTGATAAAGAACTGTGTTTCGACGGTTTAATTATTTTTGTTGACGCACTAAGCCTGACCTACCTTGCGGGCGCAGAAATAGACTATCTTAACACGCTGGAGGCATCCGGATTCAAATTTAACAACCCGAATGTGAAATCAACCTGCGGCTGCGGTCAGTCGTTCTCAACAAATTAGGGTTTTTAAAACATCGGCCGGCGCCAGCAAGCGCCGGTCTTTCTTTTGCAAAAAAAGTTTTCCTGAAAATGTTATAGTTTAAACAGAAACTTTTGAAGGCGTCGGCTTGGGCAAAAAACCAAGAAGCCAACACCGCAAAAACTTAAGAAGCCTCAACAAGGCCGAACTGCGCCAATATCACCACAATCACACCAAAAACCGCATTCACCAGCGTTTCGGGCTGTCCTTGGACGATAATGATATTGAGGAAATAATAGTTTTAATACGCAGAAAAAATCCGGGAAGAATTTTTTTTGCCAGGGAGGGTAAAAAAAGGAACGGTGACTTAATTTATATAGTGCTTTACCGCGGCAAAGCGTTGGCCGTTGTCTACAGCTCCAAAAATTGCTGGATTATAACCTGTCTAAGGTTTTCTTGGGCGCTTGAGGGCCTCTCCGACAAACAGAAAGAGGAAATTAAAAACTGGGTGCGCGAACACAGGGCCGAGTCGATTTAATTATTTAAATATTTTAACCTCTCAGTTCCAAGGCAGAACCAAGAGTTTCGTCGTCAGCAAACTCTATTTCGCCGCCAGTGGGCAAGCCGCGTCCAAGGCGGCTTATTTTTTTAGCAAAACCGGCAAGCTCTTTGGAAATAATGGATGCGTGCAAGTCTCCGATCGTTCCCGGATTGAAAGCCAAAACGATTTCATTCGCCGAACCGCCCAGTTCTTTTTTTATGAAACCTTTCAAATTTTCCAGGCGCAATTTTTGCGAATCCTCAAGCATGCCGCTTTTGGGTATTTCTCCTAAAACCAGATAACGGCCGTTAAATTTTTTCGCATTTTCCAAAGAAATCAAATCGGTTTCTTTTTCAACGATCGCAATTATTTCTTGCCGGCGTTCCTTGCTGCGGCAAATATTGCAAAGCGAGTCTTTGTTTTGGTGCACGAAAAAACACCTTTCGCAGATTTTGAGGCTGTTCAAACCTTCGACGGCTTGTGCCAAGTTCTTTCCAGCGTTAACTCCTCGCCCGACAAGATAAAAAGCAAGGCGAATGGCTTGCCGCGGTCCGATCCCTGGCAATTCCTCAAGTTCGCCGGCTAACCGGCCGATTGCTTCTGGAAGTTTCATCGGCGTGGCGACTTGGTTAAGAAATTTGCGCCTCCTCTGGTTCCGGAATTCTCGATTCGATATTTCTGAACGTTACTCTTTCGGGGTCAAAACGAAGGTTTACGCTGCCCAAAGGACCATTTCTGTGCTTGGCCACGTTAATCTGGGCAACGTTTTGTTCGTCAGGAGAAACGTCCATGCGATCACGGTCTTTGCGGTAGATAAATATGACCACATCCGCATCTTGTTCGATAGAACCGGATTCTCGCAGGTCCGATAATTTTGGAACTTTGTTGTCGCGCTGATCTACGGCCCGCGAAAGCTGGGAGACGGCGAGGATTGGAACTTTAAGCTCTCTCGCCAAAGCTTTCAGTCCGCGAGAAATATCCGTAACCTGTTGAACCATGCTGTCGAAATTTACCCGCGGCCTGATGAGCTGCAAATAATCGACCACGAGCAAATCAAGACCATTTTCAACCTGCAGGCGCCTGGCCATGGAGCGCATTTGCATAATATTAAGCGACGGGGTGTCGTCTATGAAAATCTTAGCTCCGGAGAGACGGTCAAGGGCGCCCTGGATCATTTGGAATTCCATATCGTCAGTTATGTGGCCTGTTAAAATTTTCCAGAGGGGCACGCCGGATTCCGCAGCGATAATGCGGTCGATAACCTGTTCACGCGACATCTCCAAAGAAAAAATACCGACGGAAGCATTGCCTTTAAGAGCGGCGTTTCTTGCGACATCGAGCGTTAATGCCGTCTTTCCCAAGGATGGCCGCGCTCCCAAAACTACCAAGTCCGATTTCTGCAAACCGGAAAGCAGTTTGTCGAGGCCAATAAAGCCGGTTGTCACGCCTCGCAAGCCTCCTTTTCCCTGGTGCAGCTTTTCAATTCGTTCATAAGCCTTGGAAAGCTCATCGTTAATGGCCGTAAAGTTCTGCGGCAGCGATTTCTGCGAAATCGATAAAATTTTCTGTTCGATGTCGTCCAAAAGATCTTCTATCTCTTTTGAGGGCTCGAAAACGTCTTCGGCAATTTCCGCAGATGCCTTTATCAGATCTCGCAGAACTTTTTTTTCTTTGACGATGCCAGCGTAGTGCGCTACGTGCGAAGAAGTTGCCACTTGATTGGTGAGCTCGGCAAGATAAGTCGAGCCGCCGATATCTTTGAGCAAATTTTTCTCTTTGAGGCGGTCGGTAACGCTTAAAATGTCTATCGGTTTATGTTTTTCATAAAGCTCAAGGACTGCTTCATAAATTTTTTCATGCGCCGGAGAGTAAAAATCGGCGGGCACGAGAAGATCGGCGACTTTAATAATCGCGTTTTTGTCAATCAATAAGCTGCCGAGAACGGCCTGCTCCGCTTCCAGATTTTGCGGTGGCAGTTTCAATTTTTGCGATTTAGGCATCGTATTTCCTGAAACAGGCGTCGCCAAGCCTGTAGTTTATTTTTTGTTTTCGTACATCGAGTTTCATATTTTATATTTTATGACTTGGGCCATATAAACGGTCCGGCTGGAGTATCCTCAATTAAATATCCTAAGTCTTCAACCTCTTTTCGCAAGCGGTCGGAGTGCTCAAACTGTTTATTTCCTCTTAATTTCTCCCGTTCTTGCGCAAGTTTTTTGATTTTTTCTGGAATAGCCGGCGGTTTGATGGAAATACCCATCAAATCAAGCGTGTTTTTTATGTGGTCGCCGAGCAACTTGGCTTCGGAGCCGGGCATTTGCCAAATTTTCTCCTGGTATGCAAATCCCAGGCTGAATATTTGCGCCGCCATAAACGGCGTGCCCAGGTCATCGTTTAGGTTTGTGAGAAGCTCTTCTTTTGCCATTTTCATCGCTTTTTCAACGCCCAAAGACAAATTGTTTTTTTTGTTCAACCTCGCAACCGTTGTAAGTTTGGCGACAAGTTCAGCTATTTTAGCCAATTCTGCCTGCGATTGTTTCGCGATATCTTCCGAATAATTCAACGGCGACCCGTAGTGATAGCGCAAAACGGTCCAGCGCAAAATATCAGACGAATATTTTTTCAAAAAATCCTTAATCGTTACAAAATTTCCCAAACTTTTTGACATTTTTTGTCCGTTAACAAGAAGTGTTCCCGTGTGCATCCAGATTCGCACAAACGGCTTTTTTCCCGAAGCGGATTCTTGCTGGGCAATTTCCGCTTCATGGTGGGGAAATTTTAAATCCATCCCGCCTCCGTGAATTTCGTATTGCGGGCCGAAATAATTTTCGCTGATTGCCGTGTCTTCGATGTGCCACCCCGGCCGTCCGTCGCCGATGGTTTCTGATTTCCAAATCGGTTCGTCCGGTTTGGAGAATTTCCATAGACAAAAATCGCCTCTGTTTCTTTTTGCCGCCGATTCGTCGATGCGCGAAACGGCATCTTCCGCCTGCTCCGCTCCACGCCCAGACAGTTTCCCATAATCAGGAAATTTTTTAATATCGAAATACCAGCCGTCTCCGTTTATTTTATAAGCAAACCCTTTCTCAATAAGCTGCTCCGCTTGCGCAATAATTTGCGGAATAAATTTTGTTGCCGGCGCGTACTTTGAAACTGCGCTCACGCCAATCGCTTTCATATCCTCCAAATATTCATTGGTAAAAAATTTAGCGACATCTCCCGATTTTTTATTTTCCTCGACTGCGCGCTTGATGATTTTGTCGTCAATATCGGTAATGTTTTCTACGTATTCGACTTCATGCCCTTGCAAGCGGAGGTATTTGGCAAAAAAATCGAAAAAAATGTACGTCCTGGCGTGACCGATGTGCGCATAGTCGTATACGGTCGGCCCACAGACAAAAAGCCGCAGCTTCTTTGCGCCCGGCAGCGATTCTTTTTTACGAGAGAGAGAATTATAAATCCGGATTTGCTCCATTGATATAAGAATTTTAGCACAAAAAGACACCGGCCGTCGTCAAAAAGCAACACAAATCTACTTGCATTCCAACCGGAGCGAACCGGATTCTTATAAAATTAAAATGGTCACAGCCACCCTTTTTTTCTGAAATAGGCAATAAGACTTACCATGGCTATACCCATGGCGCTTAAAATTATCCAGAAAGATCCAGGACGGTTGACGATTGGCGTATCTTTCGTGTTCATGCTGAAAATTGCAGCGAGAAGCATAAAAGGGAAGGTCAAAAAAGAAAGTGTTGTAAAGGTTTTCATCACCTCGTTTATCTTGAGATTCATCAATTGGTTGTTGGTGTCCTCAAAATCTGTGATTGTTTCGCGGTAGTCGTCCAGGCGGTTTACGAGTTTCAAATATTCCCCAAAAAGATCCTCGAGGTAAGGCTTGTCCAGATCACTGCCGAAACGCACGCCTTTGTTTATAAGCGACTGCAGTATCGGTCCTTGGTGTTTGACGATAATCCGGTATTCGGAAACATCGCGCTTAAGGTGAGAAATTTTTTTTAAAACTTCTTTTTCTCGGTCTTTAAAAATTGACTGGCCGATCGCTTCCGTATCTTCGGCAATATGACGTAACTGTCGCTCTTCGAAACGCATCAAGGCAATAATCAGGTCGTATGCCAGGCGCAACGGATTGCTCGTCACGCCATATCTGAACTCTTGGAGCGGCTCAAGTCTTTCGTAATGTACCGTAATAACTGCTTTTTTCGTGATAATAAAATCAATTTCCGTACGACGCGAGGTCTGTTCCGCTTCATCATAAATAGGAAAATAATAGACGAAATAAATGTAGTCTTTAAAAACCTCTGCGTGCGCGCGCGCCGACGGACCCCTAAGCTCGTCTAATATTAGCGGGTGAATCCCGAATCTTTTGCCAAGAATTTTGATGTCGCCTTCCTTCGGTTTGAAAACGTTAACCCATTCCACTTTCGCCATAAAATTAATTATATGATATCAAGCATTAGCACTCTCTTGACAGTATTGCTAACAGCAATATAATTACAAGAAAATGCTTGGGAGGACGGCGAATATTTTAGAAGCCCTTATTGACGATTTCATTGAAACGGGCGAGCCGATAAGCTCCGGCTTGCTTTACGACCGGCACGATTTTGGCATAAAACCAGCGATGATCCGCCACGAACTGGAGCTGCTTTCGGACAGGGGATACCTGGAACAACCGCATCGTTCAGCCGGCAGGGTGCCAACAAACCGCGGCTACGAGTTTTTTGCCGAACGCGCTATAGCGTGCGCCGGCCGAGAAAACATGGATTGGACCGTAAACGTTTTCGGAGGCAGCAGGCTGGAAAACTTCGCCGACGCCATTTCTCGCCGCCTGGGTCTTGTAACGGCCGTAGCCGAAAGAAAAGATGTTTATAAAACAGGCGTCGACGAACTCTTGGAGTCTCTCGACTGGAACGAACCAGAGGGTGTGAAGTTGGCCATAAACGATTTCGTCAATCTGGAAAACAGACTACGGTCGACAAACAAGAAAGCGTTTGATTTTTCTCCGAAAATTTTTATAGGCAGAAAAAGTCCGATAACCAAAAGCGACAATTTGTCGGTGATTGGCTGTTGTTTCAGGTCAAATAACTGCACGGCGCTGATGCTTACCATCGGCCCCAAAAGAATGGATTACAAAAAAACGGTAAAAATATTTCAAAACCTAAATGAGCGCGGAAGAAAATAAAAATCAGGCAAGCGAACTGTCCGCCGACGAGGTGGAAAAAATCAAAAAAGAGCGCGATGAATATCTTGCCGGCTGGCAGAGAGCCAAGGCCGATTTTGTTAATTACAAGAAAGAAGAGTTTAAACATCTCGAAGAAATCGCTAAGTACGGATCGGAGGAATTATTACGGGATCTGATAGGAATTCTGGACAATTTTGATCTTGGTCTGCGAGTGCTAGAAAAATCCGGCTCGGTCGAGAAAGGAGTTTATATGATCAGGTCACAGCTCGCCGATATTCTCAAAAAACGAGGCGTTGAAAAAATAGAAGCCAAGATCGGAGAAAAATTTGATCCGGCCCTTGCCGAAGCGATAGCCGAAGTCGAATCCGAAAAGCCGAGCGGCACCGTAATCGAAGAAATCGAGCCAGGCTGGCGTTTACATGATAAAATACTAAGACCAGTAAGAGTGAAAATAGCAAAATAAAAAAATCAAGAAAAATTTAAACAATCATGCCAAAAATATTAGGAATAGATTTGGGAACTACGAATTCCGCTGTTGCTATCGTCGAAGGCGGCGAACCGCGCATCGTCGAAAACGCAGAAGGCAACCGCACAACGCCATCGGTCGTCGCTGTTTCTAAATCGGGGGAACGGCTCGTTGGAGTTCTTGCCAAAAGACAATCGATTACAAATCCCAAAAACACGGTATTTTCGGTAAAACGACTCATCGGCAGAAAATTTGACGACAAAGAGGTTCAACACGACAAAGCCTGGCTGCCTTTCGATTTAAATCGCGGCTCGGCCGGTGGCGTGGAAGTAAAAATGG
>CAYXSS010000010.1:0-31774 GCA_964467765.1 uncultured Candidatus Saccharibacteria bacterium | reverse complement strand
TTGGCCACTCTAATATTTCGACAACCCAAATTTACACGCACCTTACGAACAAAGAGCTGCGGGAAGTGCATAAAGCGTTCCATTCAAGGAGAAGAAAATAGCCAGCTGCCACCTAGCCGATTCGTTTGACATAAAATTTTTTCGGTGTTATAATACTGGCAGTCTTGGCAAACGGTGGGCTCATAGCTCAGGCGGTTAGAGCACCCGACTCATAATCGGCTGGTCCTCGGTTCGAGTCCGAGTGGGCCCACCAAAAACTTGCGGAGGCGTAGCTCAAGGGACCAGAGCATCGGCCTTCTAAGCCGAGGGTTGCAGGTTCGAATCCTGCCGCCTCTGCCATTCGACAGGTTTAAACAGGGTGCGGGTGTAACTCAATCGGTAGAGTAACGGGCCTTTAACCCGTAAGTTGGGGGTTCGATTCCCTCCGCCCGCACCAAGCTTTTCCAAAAGAACTGGAATCGAACGCCGGAGCAAAGATTTTCAGCAGAAAATTTTTGCGAGGCGGTGCCCAGACCAAATGCGAGCGACGGCGAGCGTTTGAGTCGCGGGCGATTCCCTCCGCCCGCACCAAGCCACACTCTGTGTGGTTTTTTATTGGGAGGAATTGAACCTTAGAAGGGGTCAGGGAGAAATGCCAATCTCTCACCGTGTTGGAAAACAGGAGTTCGCCAGTTGGCGTCGGGTAGGCGTTTTGCTGGGCATAGTTTTTTTACTGAAAAATTTCTTATACTCGCGCTGTTGCGCTCCGCAAGTCTCCGAAAAACACTTGCCTTGTATGGCCACGTACCGTGCTTGACAGACGCATCGGGGGGGGTATTTTGAAAGCAGGTAATTAAACCAAAAAGAGGGAAATATGCCATACGTTCCTAGCGAAAAAACAGATGGAAAATCGCAGGATAGAAATGTTCTTGATGATGCGATTGAAGTTTTGGCAAAAGAAGCGGCCGGAAAGATAACAAACAATCTGTCATTGATCTTTTTTTACAACCAGATTTTTGTCGGAATCGGAATCAGGCTGCACAACCTTCTTAATTCGTTGGTTATTTCAAAATTCGACCCGGTATCAGTTAGTCCGGAGTCCCAGCTAGCATCGACAATTTATGAGCTTGGCAAAAGCTATGGTTACGAAGGTGCATTTCTCGGAGAACTGAATTATTCCATCACTAGGTTTATCCAGCGCGTTCCGCAGATAAAAGTGGAAAGAAAAGAATGGAAAGACGAAATTCGCTACTGGCTTTATGCCGCTACCGTTGAGGCGTTAACGAGCGCTTCCGCAAAAACAGAGTCTTTGAAAATCGGAGTAAGCGGTGTATTTGAAGACGTCAAAGATGAATACAAAAGACGCGTAAACACCTCCTACGAAGCTGCGCAAATTTTGAAGAGCGGCGACTGTTATGACACGCCTTATTACACCCGCCTTGTAGAAGTAGTTGACGATGGCGGTGTCGTGGTTGGTCACCAAGAAGTGATGTTGAAACGAAGCGACAAGACTTTGAAGCAAGACACTCTGGATTATCAGATTGTCCTCAAAAGGAAAAGCAAGTAAAAAATTTTCATCCCGCACCGTAAGGCGCGGGATAATTTTATTTATTTGCCGTGAGGCGTGCACATTATTTTGCCAAGTCGTAGATTTCCAAGGGTTCTTGCTTGTCCGACATTCCAAACTACCAAGCCATTACGAGCGTTTGACAAGTGATTACTGGATATGCTGTAATCTACCAAGGAGAAAGGAGGAAGATAAATATGCGGATTTCAACAGCAGATTTGGCGCGGCGTCTGAAAGGCTGCCAAAAACCATTAGTACCTTTCGCGCACGACAACCAGAATGAGGGGCGGAAACGCTATCCTCGGGTGACGCACGAGCTCTCGGAAGAACAGCTTCGGAAGATTGAGGAAGCCATTGGCGATGGCTCCGATTTCCCCAAGGCGACGGACGACCCGTACGTGAATTTCGTGGTTGATTGTCTCGTATCCTTCGAGCCGTTTGAGCGGCCATCATTCGCGGAGCTCCGCCAATCCTACGTCGAAGAGATCGCGACGGCGAGAGAAGAGGGTCTCGACTAATCCACAAAGCCCAGCATTCTAGTGCTGGCAAGCCTCGCGGCAACGGCGAGGCTTCTTTTTATCTATAAGAAAGGCTTGCCCACTTCTCCCTGTTCAAATCCCGCATTTTCGTGGGCGGGGTGGGATTTGCCCGCGACTCAAATACTCGCCGTCGCTCGCGTTTGGTCTGGGCACCGCCTCGCAAAAATTTTCTGCTGAAAATCTTTGCTCCGGCGTTCAAATCCCGCATTTTCGTGGGCGGGGTGGGATTTGAACCCACAACCCTTTCGGGACAGCGTTCTAAGCGCTGCGCGTATGCCAATTCCGCCACCCGCCCGCATTCCAGCTTAAATCCTATCGTCCGCCGGCTATTTTGACAAATAGGCCATTTTATGGTAGTATCTAGGCAGCATCAAATTCACAAAACAAAGAAAGAAAGGTAGGTGGGCAAATGAAAAGATTTTTTGAAATGCTCGATAGAGCGCGCGAGGTTTTGAAGAAATTCGGCGGTGCTGTAGAGAGTTCGCTCGGCAATGTTTTTGCGAACCGAGGCGCTCACGTTACTTGTGTTGTCGTTTTCGTCTTAGTGATTGCCGCGGTGGCACTTTTTGGCCTGTACGCGATTGGCGGAACGAAGTGGCTCGTTGCGTTTGCTCTCGCGGGTTTGTTCCTTACGCCGAGACTTACGAGACTCGTTCTTTTCGTCGTCCGGAAGATGATCTGGGACGTGCCCAAGGGGTATATGGGCATCGTTTATCGCCTTGGCAAACCGACCGGAGAAGTGGTTGGCGAAGGCTGGCGTTTGACCCTGCCTTGGGTTGATGAGATATTTTCCGTTCCGAACGAGCTTATCTCCATTCCGTTCGAGGTGGAGTTTACCTCGAAAGACGGCGAGTGGATGAAGGGCGACGTGGAAGTACAGTACCGCCTCGACCCCGGAGTTCGGAGAGAGGGACGCAGTATTTGCGTGGAAAATTCAAAAGAGACGATCAACGAGGGCATCCTCAAGGCGTCGCAGGAAAAGATTATGGCCAATGCCAACCTGATCCCGGCAGACAAGCTTCGCAAGCACGTGCACGCCCTTTCCGATCTTCTGGAGTGCTGGTTGAAGCGGAGCAGCAAATATCAGCCGCAGTTCCAAGAGAATATCAAAGTGGGCGGACTCCTGGATTTCCTGAGAACGAACCACTCCAAGACGAAAGACCTTATCGACGGCGCGGTTACTTCCTCCGACAGATCGATGATCGAAGAGCTTTACGGCATTGATGTCGAGCTGGTGACTATTTCCAAAATCGACTGGACCGGCGAGACAAAAGAAGCCCGGGAAGCGGAGCGCAGAGCGAGCCTCCTTGAAAGGTCGATGGAAAAGAAAGTTGAAGCAGCCGGGGCCATAATCGGCACGGGCGCAAGTCCAGATTTTGCCTGGTCCATTGTTCAGGCCGAAAACGACAGGCGGATAGTGCCCAACCAGGCCCAAATTTACGCTCCGAACGGAAGCCGCGCGAACGTCTTTTTGGGCATGCAGGGCATTTTCGGAGGAGGTCCTCGGAACAACGATGACGGACGCAAGAACAAGAAAGGAGGCCGCCAGTGAATATCGGAGTGAAGAAGACGGAGCCGGTAATTTCCGAGCAGACTGCCGATAGGATCTCGAAAAATGTGGGCAGTATAAGCAAACTCCTGTTTTTCACCGCTTTGCTTGCCGGCGCGATTTTTTGGGCGATGAAGAACGATCGGATTGCCGCGGCCAAGAAGTGGATCGGCGGGCACATTCAGTCCAGTTCTTCGGCTCCGACAATCGGCTGCGGCAACGGTTACAGCATTCTGCCGAACGCAAATAAGGTGGAGCTTGTCATCTCGTCCGGCGACTGTTGGACAGATTGGCAGGCGAGGCCTGTCGGCGCAAACAGATTTCTTGCCGAAGGAAAAGAGAAGATCGACATTCAATTCGCCTATTCAGACGGCACAAAAGAGGATCCGATTGAGCTCAATCCGCTTTTGCGGACGTACAGGCCTGCGGACGGAAACAGGTTTCTTACCGGAATGCGTTTCAAAAACAATTCCGGTAGAAACATTCCCATAACCATCTACCTCAACTGAAACAGAATCCCCACATCGAATCGGTGTGGGGACTTTCATTTCCTTTTCGTCCGGACTCTTTTTTATTGCCTGTTCAAAATACTGTTTACAATCGCCGGAACTCCGTAAGCCACGAGTCCTATCGCTACGGCGATGACGGAATAAAGAAGCTGTTTTTTGGCCTTGTCCAGTTTTTCGGAATCTCCCGCCGCGGTGAGATACAGAAACCCGGCGTAGATTATGGCGATGACGGCCCAAATCCAAAACGCCGTCGCAATCCAGTAAAGAAATTTTTTAAAAAGTTCGATAATATCCTTCGCGGAATTTATCGGAGATTGGTTGTTTTGCGCCAACACGGACACGGGCAGCAGAAGCGATGTCAAAGAAATTTTAATTTTTTTCATTTTGGCCGTGTGTTTTTTGAGACCTTTTAGTATGTACAAATCATTATAACAAACGGCAACCCCGCCCCAGTATGGGGCGGGGTAAGAGACCAACGGCAGCCAACAAGTTATTACTGCCTTTGTAAAAAGCTCTGGACGATAGCCGGAATGCCGTAGGCCAAAAGCCCGATGGCGATGGCGATGACGGCATAAAGCAGCTTGCTCGAGGCGCCTTTTACCTTTTCCGGATCTCCCGCGGCCGTAAGGTAGCTGAAAGCGGCGAGGATGATGAAGATTGTTGCGAAAATCCAGAAAGCGATGGCCACCCATGTAAGAATTGCCCGCAATAAGTTCAGCCATCCGCTTACCTGCTGCAGGCCGGATGGTCCTTGGTATGGCGGAGGCGGAACAGGATTGATGTTAACCTGCGCGAAAGCAAAGAAGGGGACAAGGGACACAAGAGCGATTGAGCCGGAGGCCGCCGCGATTTTTAGTGCTTGTTTCATTTATCGAAAACCTATTTCTAAAAACCTCGACCTTTTCGATTGCTTGAATCTTACGTTTTATTATAGCAAAACCCCCATTTTTCTTCAAGAAAAAACGGTTTCATTATTTAGCCGGTGATACTTTTGATAATGGAAGTGATGCCGCGAGCGACGCTTATAACGGCAAAGCCGATCGCCGCGTAGGCAACCGTTTTTTTGCCCGCGCCGAATTTTTCCGCGTTGCCGCCGGCCGTGAGCATTTGAAAACCGCCGATTAAAACCATAATGGAAACAATGGGAAGGGAAACGTCAAAAAGAAACGTGATGATTTTGTCGGCTATGTCGGCCAAGGTGCAATTGGGATTGCCGCCGCAGAGGGGATTGGTAAGCTTGGGCACGCTGCCCGCGTCGCCGGCTTGTCCTTGCGCCAAGGCCCGTTCAATACTTGCGAACGGAAACGCAAACGCGAACGACAAAATTGAAAATAATTTGTTTCTCATACGTTTTTATAATTGAACTATTTGCCAAATGATTTTGCAAATGCCGTCACTTACAGCCGCATCCTTGCGGTTCATTGGTGCCGTCCGTATCAACATTGCAGTGAACGTGATCGGCGTTACCCGGATTGCTTTGATCGGGCAGTCTGTAATCTCCTATTTCGTAAAAGCATTGTACCGAATGCGGGCCGCACTGGCCATTTTTGTTACTGGCATAGTCGTATACATCCTTAAGAGTGGCGCCGGCAGGCAGGCCATTTTTGCCGAAATCGATGGCGTGAGATCCGTCCCCGCAGAATTTTCCCCCAAAATGACAAGACTCCGAGCCGTAATTTGAGGAACCGGATACGGCATTACAGGTGTGTTCGCCCTGCCAAGTTGTAATGTTGCCGATGCCGCTAAATTTGGAATTATTTCTGACACAGCTTTCGATAGCGGCCACACCGGGACTTACCATGCCGGACGTATTTGCATACCCCGTTTCGTAGGAAGGCGCCTTCGATGTGCAATTCGTAAGTTTTATATCTTGTCCCGTTCCGCCGCCCCCACCCGGTGGAAGACCAGGCAGTCCAGTAAGAGAAAGTTCCACAAGCTTGGGGTTGATTGTGTAGAGAACCAGATATGCTCCGGCAAGAAGGAGGAGGCCCAAAAGCGCGCCCCAGATCCATTTTTTTCCTTCATCTTGCTTTGAGGGATTTCCCGCGGCGAAAGTATAAATTACGCCTCCGTAGACTATCGCGCCGAAAGCCAAAATGCCGCCGATGGCCAAGGCGAAATTATAAAAACTTTGCACGTAGGAGACGGGGCTTTCCGGCTGTTGCGCCAGGGCGAGCGCCGGCAGAGAGAAAAGAATCGTTGCCGGTAAAAGTTTTATGAATATACCGCGACGCGCAAATATTTTTCGGGGCACGGATATTTTTCTTACTGAAAAATTCCTCACGCTCGCGCCGCCGCGCTCCGCAAGTTCCCGCAAAACACTTGCGCGTCGTTGGTTTGTGGCCGTTGTCATTTGTCTTGTGATGAAATTTTCTAAAACCCTCCCACGCCGCCGATGCCGAGGACGTTTATGAAAGTTTTCACGAGCACGTAGGCGACAAGGACGATTAAAACGCCGACGAAGGTGCCGGTGATGACGGACCTGCCTTTGCTGATGCTCGCTTTTTTGCCGCCGATTTCTTCGATGCTCGACGCCCCGATCATGATAAGTATTCCTCCCCAGGCGAAAAGGATGGGCGCAAGGACGAAAAGGGCGACGGTCATGCCGAAATAGACGACGTTGATGAAAGTCTGTATTAACTGTGCCTTGCCGCCCTGGTCGAACGGTTTGCAGGCGCAGCGGTTTTCCTGACACTTACCAGAAGAGTCGCAGTTGATGTATTGCGGGCCACTGCAAGAAACAAACGGTCCCCAAAAAGGGATGCTGGTGGCTTCGCCGACATCACAACCAGTGGTTGTTAATGCGAAACTTTTTTGCGGCAAAATCAATAAAACTCCCGCCGCCAGAGCTAAAATCAAAATAATAACCTTGAATCCTGAATCTTGTGTCATAAATCTTGAGTTCAATTTCCTCACCTATTTTTTATAAACAATTGATTGATTTGTCCCTCGGCTTGGCTTAGAGCCGTCGGCGAATCGGTTTTGCCGCCGAGCGTGTCTTGGATGGCGCGGTTTAGAATGTCGCGCACGCCGGCATCGGACGGTACGACCCACGAGCGTGCGGTGAGAGCCTGCCCCGCGAAAACTTCGAGATCTGGATCGCCGGATTTTCTCGATATTAAAGAAAGAAGCGCTGGCGGGCGGGAGGTGGCATCGGAATATGATTTGGCGGCGGACTGGTCTGTCGCGGCAAAAGTCACGAAGTCCCATGCCCACCCCGGAATTCTGCTTTGCCGTGAGACGGCAAGTCCTTCGTAACGGGCGAAATTCACTGCTTGGCTTGCACCCAGCGGCTGGAGCATCTGCGCTGCGCGGACATTCAGGAACGGACCGATCTTTTTAATTCTAGCAAGCGCGGATGCATAGTCGAAAATCGCCGCAATTTTACCGCCGGCGAAAGCTTCAACGGAATTCCGCTGCCCGTCGTTCCAGGTGAAATAAGGCGAGCCGGCATTGGCGAATTGCAGATAGAAATCGAAGGCTCGGAAGCCGGCATATCCCGATTCCGAAGCGAAACTGGCAGAAGCTTTGCTTTCGTCGTTCATTTTTGCGCCGTTTTGCATTAAAAGTAGCTGCAAGAGATCCGTGCCTGCGTCAACCGTAGCCTCCGACCCTCCGATAGCCGCGGCCGCCCTTAAAATTTGGTTTTCGGAACTGATACTGCGGAGTTTGGGAATGTCGCGAAGAAACTCCTCCCAGCTTGTTGGAATTGTCGCTATGCCCGCCTGGTCGAAAAGGTCGCGGTTCACAAGCATGGCCATGGTGTCGATATAGAGCGGCAAGGCAAAAACTTGTCCGTCAATCGTGAAATCTTGCTCGACAACCGTTGGAAAAAACTGGCGCAAGGCCGAGAGGCCGAATTGGGACGGGCTCGAGGTGGCGATTTTTTCTTTGTCGGCCCAAAGATCGCGGTTGCCGATAAAGAAAATATCCGGACCTTTGCCGGAGGCCAGAGCGTCGAGGAGCTCGGATCTGTAATTTCCCGCATCTATTTTTCTGTAGTCAACTTCCGCGTTGCGGCGTACAAGTTTATATCCTTGGATTGTTCCGTCCCAGACGCTTGGGTCGTCTGTTCCCCAAACCGTCAGCGTTACTTGCGGACCGATGCCTTGGCGCAGGTTGAAAGCTACGATGATGCCGGCGACAAGAAGCGCGAAAATACCGACCCCGATCATAACAAGCTGTCTTTTAGAAAACCCTTTCATATTATTTTTTTGTTGCGAGGTGTACCACGAAATTTACTGCCGAGATCAAAATTGTCGCATAAAAAAGAGGACGGACGCCGTCGATCGCGAGGTTTTTGGAGAACAGGTCGAGTACGTAAAGCACGATGGCATTTACCAAAATCAGTCCGAGTCCGAGAGTAAGCACTATAATCGGCCCCAGAACCATTTTAAGCAGGGGTTTGAGGAAAAAATTGAGCGCTATGAGTATGACCGCAATGGAAGCGATCTCATAGAGATTGCCCGCAATGTGAAACCCGTCAATATATTTTCCTGCGGCCCAAATGGCGGCGGTGTTGGCGCCGACAATAAGAACCAATTTAGCCAGGAACCTCATGCTTTGATTATAACAAGAGCGCTCCGAGAGCTTCTCGTAAAAAGGAAACCTCCGCTGGCTGGAAATATAAATTATTACAACCGATAGCTTCTCAAAAACGGAAAGTTTCGGATTGATCGGAAAATAAAAAAAGCTTAAAACCTCGCCAATAGCGAGGTTTTTTTGTTTCCAGAAAAATATTTTTCCAGGTCTTCGACGAGGGCAAGCCACTCTTCGTACCGCTTACGCGCCATCTCGGCATCCGAGGCGCCGCTTAAAAATTTTTTGCCTGCAGCGGAATCGGGATTTTGCGGTTTTTTCGCGGCACATTCCGCTTCTCTTTTGCGCTTCTCCAGTTCTTTAAGCAAATAAATTTTTTTGTGGGCGGCGAATTTATTTGCATCTTGCGGGAAGAAGTCGAGAGATTTTCCGGTTACTTTAATCCATTCTTTGGCGATCCAGGCGCCGCGTTTTTCGGAGATTAAGACACCGGCAAAACTTGCCCCGAGCGCAAGGAAGGATAGAGCAAGATTAAACGCGAAAATTTTTATCGGAGAAAAAAGTATGGCGGCGATTACCGCAAGGAGTGACGCGCAGAAACAGGCAACGAAAATCCTGTGCGCCCAAAGGACGGCTTTAAGACGCATTTTCACCTCGCGTTTTCGAGTCTTCTGGTTTGATTGTAACAAAAAACGGCCGCGCATTTGCGCAGCCGTTGCAATTTAAACCACGTTGCCGATGATGTCATTGATGATTTCGTTTCTATCTTGCGGTTTTTATTTTTCCAGATCGAGGCGGTATTTGTTCGGGTCATCATACATTTTTTCCGTTTCAGGATCGTCAGGCAGCATGTCTATTACATAAATTTCTCCGAGTGTTTTTACCATGTCCCACCAGGCGAGAAATTTCTTTTGCGCCCGCTTCGCATTTGCCGAAAAATCATTTACTATGCACATGCACATATTTACGTCTTTTTCTTTTCTCTTAATTTCGTCGGCATATTTTTTGCGGAATTCTTCAATATCGATTTTATCCGTAATTTTCGTTTCAATCGTGTATTGCGGCTTATTGTTCAATAGATGGTCCAATCGGTTTTGTGCCCTGTCGCGCTCTTTAAACCAAAAACTCGCATTTTTAGCTCTTCTTTCAAGCTCCGGAAGCAGGTAATCGTTTCTGTAGGCCAGACACTCCACGGAGTTCTCCGGGAAGGAATCCATTTTTTTGCCAGTGAGGCGCCGCCAGCGGAAGATGTCGGATGAGTGTAGTGCCAAAAAGGACTCAAGGTTGAAGAGGCTTGCTAGTCCTGCGATAAGGGCGCCGAAAATACTAAGAAGAAAAGAAGTTACAAAGATATTACGTATTGCATGATGGTTGCCATATGAATCGGAATAGGATGCAAATAATGATACAAATAATAAAGAAATAAAACTCCCGGCGCCAAAAACAAAGCAACTTGCGCGATGGGCGATTGCCGCCCGTTTCGGAGATGAAGGGTAGATCGTAAATTTCATTATTGCCCCTCCTTTTTTCCGCCGTGCGCGGTTGCGCCGCGAGCGGCAGTTTGGCCCGCGTTTGCGTAAGCCAGACGGTTTCGGGACTTGCGGCCCAAGGCGCTCCGAGCTTGCGGCCGGAGTTTTCGGGGTTTGCGGCCCCTAGCCTTTTTTCTCCGTCCGCCTCGGCAGCCCTTCGATTTCTCTCGGGGTTTGGATTTGCCAAGGGAGCTGACTGTATTATTGCAAAACAAAAATTGTTTTGCAATGACTTACGTTCATGGCACAATCCGAACGCCGAAAATATCAACTGAATTTACCGCGCCGGCAAATTCGAGCGCTTGAAATTTTATATCACTCCTTCGAGCAGACTCCTGCCGGTCATGGTTTCCGGTTTTTTTATTTGCATGAGTTCAAGTATCGTCGGGGCAACGTCGGCAAGCGATCCCAGTGTTTCGTTTGCGATGTTCCGCCAATTGATGAATTTTTTGTTTTTGAATTCGGGAGCGACAAGGTAAAAAGGTACGGGGTTGGCGTCGTGCTGGCTCTCGGGCATGGCTGTCATAGGATTCAAGACTTCTTCGACGTTGCCGTGGTCGGAGGTAATAATAAGGGCCGTTTCCGGCGAAACGGACTTAACGAGCCTGCCGATTTCCCTGTCGATGACTTTTACCGCTTCGATGCTTGCGTCGTAGCTTGCCGTGTGCGCGATTGTATCGGGATTGGAATAGTTGGCCAAGACGAAATCGAACGACTTGCCTTGCATCGCCTCAAGCACGCGGTCGGTGATGAGAGGGGCGCGAAGTTCCGGATTGTCTTCGGGGTGGGCGGTCTGTAGCGACGGGATAAGGGCGCGGAATTCGTTCTTATACGGCTCTTCGCGGTAGCCGTTGAAGAAAAATGTGACGTGGGCATATTTGTAGGTTTCGGCCACTCGCAATTGCGTTTTTTCGCCGCCACTCAAGATCTCGCCAAGCGTTATTTCGGCCTTGTCGGCTTCGAAGGCGACTGGAACATGGAGTTTTTCTTCATAGCGCGTCATGGTGACGAAGTATATATTTTCCAGTTTTTGGCGCGGAAACTTGTCAAAATTTTCTAGAATGAAAGCTTCGGCAAGCTCGCGAATGCTGTCTTCGCGGTAATTGAAAAAGACAACGGCATCGTTATTTTTTATAATTTTTTCCTGATTAAGGCAGACAGCGGGAAGATATTCTTCGGTAAGATTTTTTTTGAAAGTCGCTTCGATTATACTCTCGAGATTCTCCGTTTTTATCCCTTCGCCTTTTGTCATATTGTTGTAGGCGCCTTCGACAAGCGACCAGTTTTGGTTGCGGTCCATGGCGTAATAGCGGCCGACGATCGTGCCGACAAGGTCGCGTGGGATCTGTTTGATGAATTCGCGGATCGTTTTCGGCGGACTGTCCTTGCCGTCGGCGAAAAAGTGAAGGTTTATTCGCGGCGCGCCGGCTTCGCGGAACAATTTAATCAGCGCCTCGAGGTGTTCGAGCGAGGCGTGAACGTTGCCTTTAGAGAGGAGTCCCACCAGGTTGACGGCCGAATTGTTTTTTCGAGCGTGTTCCGCGGCAGCCAAGAGTGCCCGATTTTGGAAAAAACTTCCGTCGCGTATGGCCATAGTGATTTTCGGGTAGTATTGGTAGAGAACTTTTCCCGCACCGAGCGTGACATGCCCCACTTCGCTGTTGCCTACCTCTCCCCATGGCAGTCCCACGGAAATTCCCGATGCCTGCAGGCTCGTTACCGGATAATTTTCTTCGAGCATGCTGAAAGTTTCCGGCTTTACCACGTGGATCGGATTCGATTCATCTCGGCGGCCGATGCCCCAGCCGTCTAAAACGACAAGTACGACTTGCTTTTGCATATTTCAATTTTAAGGCATTTGACGGCCGGCGCATACATTTAACGGCATTGGCGAAGCGCCTGGATTGACGGCCGAACAAAACTTTTATATAATGAGCGTATAACCACTTAAAGAGTCATCAATTCCTAAAAAATTCCCCGCCCAACCCTCCTTACATAAAGGAAACTTAGGCGGGCAAGCAAATGAAAAATTTAGGGATCTTAATACATGCAAGGAGGATTAACGCCATTTTTGGGCGTGGTTTTGGCGGCAATTGCCTTTGCCGCAGGGGTTTTGGCGCGAAGGTTTTGGGCGGCGAAAAAACTTGGTTCGATCGAGGATAGGATCAGGCGCGAACTAGGAGAGGCAGAGTCAAAAGCGAAAAAAACAGTTTTGGACGCCGAAGAGCGGGCGGCTTCCGTTTTGGCGGACATCAAAAAAGAGGAGAAAGAGCGCAAAAAAGAAATCGACAATCTGGAGTCGCGTCTTTTGCGCCGCGAAGAAGAATTTGAGAAAAAAATGTCGGCTTTGCATGCGGACATAAAGGAACTGAAAACAAAAGAAGAAAAATTAAAAGAGAAGGAAGAAGAAGTGCTGGCAAGGGAAGAGAGGAATGAAAAAGAACTGGAGAAAATTTCTCATCTAAGCGAAGCGGAAGCAAAAGAGCGCTTGTTTGAGAAAATTCGTGAAAAACGGGGCGAAGATTTGGCAGCCTACGTTCAGAAGTTGGATAAAGAAAACAAAGAGCAGGTGGAAAAAAAATCACTCGATGTCATTACTACCGCCCTGCAGCGCTATGCGCGCTCGCATGTTTCGGAATTGACAACCACGGTTTTCCATCTGCCCGACGAAGAATTAAAAGGAAAAATTATCGGCCGCGAAGGCAGGAATATCCGCGCTCTCGAGCGGGCGACAGGGGTGGAGTTCGTCATCGATGAAACGCCGGACGCAGTTATTATTTCCTCCTTTGACCCCTACAGGCGCGAAGTGGCCAAGCTGGCACTCGAGAAATTAATTAAAGACGGCAGGATTCAGCCCGCGAAAATAGAAGAGAAAGTCGAAGAAGCCAAATCCGAACTGCAAAAAAGGATGGAGGAAATCGGCGCCGCTGCGGCTGACGAAGTAGGTGTCTACGGATTGCCGAAAGAATTGGTTCAGCTTTTGGGCCGGCTTCATTTTCGCACGAGCTTCGGACAGAATGTTTTAACGCATTCGATCGAGATGGCGCACCTGGCAGGAATGATTGCCGGCGAACTAGGGCTTAACGTCGAGGTTGCTAAAAAAGGAGCATTGCTGCACGACATCGGTAAGGCAATCGACCACGAGGTGGAGGGCACGCACGTGGAATTAGGCAGAAAACTCCTAAAAAAATATGGCATTGACGAGAAAATCATAGAGGCAATGCAGTCGCACCACGAGGATTATCCATATGCCACCCCCGAAGCGTACGTTGTTACGGCCGTCGATGTTTTATCCGCGGCGCGACCGGGGGCAAGACGCGGCACGATTGAGAATTACATCAAGCGGCTTGCCGACCTGGAAAAAATAGCCATGGATTTCCCGGGCGTGAAAAACGCTTACGCCATATCGGCCGGCAGGGAATTGCGCGTATTTGTCATACCCGAGAAAGTAGACGATTTTCGGGCATTGGAAATGGCGCGGGAGATTGCTTCTAGGATACAATCCGAGTTAAAATATCCTGGAGAGATAAAAGTTAACGTTATCCGAGAAATAAGAGCCGTGGAGTACGCTCGCTAAAAAAAAGATACAAAATCAGATGTTTACTCAATTATTTGATTCTTACGCCAGTCTGCTGGATAATTGGTATTACTTTTTTATTGTTCTTGTGGCCGGTATTATCGGCTGGATTTTGTTCGGACGAGGAACCTTCCGCCGCGCCGCGAAATTTTTCCTCGGTACGTCTCTTTTTAGCGTTGCCGTCGTAATGACCTCGATGTTTTTCCCTTTTATCGGCGGGAAAGACTATTTTTTCAGAATTTCCATAGAGTTGGCCGCGGTTTTTTATTTGCTTTGGTGGGCATTCGAAGCCAAAGAAGGAGAGGCGGCGGCGGAAATAAAAGAGGTGTGGAAGAAACCGATTTTTCTCGCGGCCTCCGCCTTCGTTTTGGCTTTTCTTTTGGCTTCGTTTTTCGCTTACGATCCGGCTGCTGCTTTTTGGTCCAACTTCGAACGCGGGGAGGGCGCGTTCCAAATACTCCATTATTACGGGTTATTTCTCCTTTCGGTTTTGCTTTTTAAAAAAGAAGAAGATTGGAGAAGAATTTTCAAAGTTGCAGCTGTTGCCGCGTTTTTGATGGTTGCCTACGGCATTGCCGCGAATTTCTTTCTCGGCAACAATTTCATCAGCCCCTATCAATTTTCCGGACCAAGTGACAGGGAAACCTATCTCAATTTAAGTTGGTGGCAAAAACTTTCGACAGCTCGCTTTCAGGGTTCTTTGGGAAATCCGGCTTATGTTGCACCCTACCTTCTCTTCGCCATCTTTTATGTTTTATATCTTTGCGTTCGCTCGGAGAATATTCGCAAGAAGGTATTTTTTGCAGCTTCGGCGCTTTTTTTCCTTCTCTTTTTATTTCTTAGTCAAACGCGGGCTACGTTCGTCGGATTGGCTTTTTCCATCGTGGCATTCCTGGTTTATTCGGCGGTTGCGTTTGCCGCTTGGCGCAAGAAAATTCTTATCACGCTTGCCATCGTGGTTTTATTGGGAGCGAATTTAATTTATTTCAGCAACACCGATTTTGTAAGGAGTTTACCCGGCGGAAGAATTTTCAATATTTCCTTGAAGACGCACGAGCTTGAAACGAGAACTTGGACATGGGGATCGGCTTTCAAAGGATTTTTGGAGCGGCCGATTCTTGGCTGGGGTCCGGAGAATTTCAGTGCTGTTTTCGACAAATATTTTGACAAGCGCCATTTCGTGCCCGGCGCGAATACCGAGACCTGGTTTGATCGCGCACACAGCGTTTATTTCGACTATCTTGCCGAATCAGGAGCCCTGGGATTCCTTTCTTATATAGGAATGTATGTAGCTCTTTTCTGGTCATTTAGAAAAAAAGATCTTACTCCTAATGCGGGTCAAGAAAACGGATCATCCAGCGCGGAAGCCAAAGAAAAAATCATAAGAGGATTGATACTTGGGCTTGCCGTAGGATATCTGGTTCAAAATGCGGCGATTTTCGAAGTTTTGCCGATGTATATTAACCTGTTCTTGTTTATGGCCTTCTCTAATTTCTACTTCTACCGAAACTCGGCCATACCCGGGGTTCTTCTTCAAAAAAACAAATAATAAACATGAGCAGCGCAATCACCAAGAAAATAATCGCTTTTGCCGCCATAGCAATTTTTGGATTTGTAGCCTATTACGGATCTTATTTGCCGATGGTTAAGGCCCAGGTTTTTATAGCGACCCTGAGAAACTTAAGGTCGGCCGTGCCGACATTCGAAGTGTTCAAAAGCAACATCTCGCAGCCCCTTGACCTGCCTTCGCCCATCGGTCAGGAAGAGCTCGTGCGCAATTCCACTAATTTGGTTTTGAATCTTGTCAGCAGCAACAATGATCCGCAAACCGTAATTAATCTCGTCAACTTGGCCGAAAGCTACTATAAGCCGATCATCGACAAAGGAACGGGGATGAGCTTTGGCCAAAATCTTTATATTTTGGGAGCGCTTAACGAGACGGCTTTCCTCAAAACCCGCATGCCGGAATATTTGGAGAAATCCAAAAAGTACTACGAGAAAGGAGTTGAGCTTGGCCCAAACCGGCCGCAGTCGCTTTACGGACTTTTCGACGTTTACCGCATTGCCGGAGACGTGGAGCGCGTCAAGTTTTATGCCGGGAGGATTCTTACGTTATGGCCGGACGACCAAAGAACCGGCTTGGCTGTTGACGACTTTTTGCAAAGGGTAGCCGAATACAGGGCAAAACAGGGGAAAGCGAAGTAACCACCGATTTTTAAGTACGCAAATTAGACGATAAGGCGATAGAGCGTAGGAATGTTTGACAGGGTTGAATAATTTATGCTATAATCATGGCAGATCTCCGAGGCGCTGTTTCGGTCTCTGATCTGAAAGGAGAAGCAAGATGAGGAGCACTTTTGTCTCGATTTTTATTTTCCTGTCACTCATGGGGCTGCTGTTCTGGTTCGCTCACAGCCCGGCCGCCAATCCTTCGGCTGTGCGCGCAGCAACAGACATTAAGGTTGTCGAATATGGCAATGGGGTTTATTACTTCGATGCCCTGGGACCGAGTTTCGGCAATCAGCTTTCGGAGTTTCTTCGCGACCATCCGGATCTCGAGCTTGTTTCGATGGTGTCAGACGGCACCGGTGTTTACGGTGCCAATCGAGGATATTTCGTAGTTCTTCGTCCGAAGCGAAAAAATCAGGCCGGAGACGGAACCGGTTATGGTTCTGTAGATAACAAGTGATTCGATGGTATAGCGGGGCAGCTCTTAAACAGTTACCCCATCCGCTTCAGACGGTTAAAAATTAGTCGCCTGAAGCGGGTGAATCGCGCACTTAAAAATTGAAAATTGTCGTCGTGAGCGTGTCTCGCCGTATCGGCGGGAAAATTGTAAAATCATATAAATGCCAAATTTCCATAAATTTACAATCAAAGCGCAGGAGGCCCTGCAGAACGCGCAGGAGATTGCGGCCAAGCGAAATCATGGCGAGCTCAAACCGCTCCATCTTTTGGCTGCTCTGATAGATGATCGCACGTCGCTTGTCGTTCCGTCTCTGATGCGGTTGGGCATGAACATCGATAAACTTTCCGAACAAATTGATTTTGAATTAAGTCGTACCCCGAAAATAATCGGCGGTTCTTCCGTCGGCCAGCTCTATCTTTCGCAGGAGTTGATGAGGGTTTTGGATCAGTCGGCAAAAACCGCCCAGCAGCAAAAAGACGAATTTGTTTCCTGCGAGCATATATTGCTTGCGCTTTTGGATGTTCCCTCGGCTGCGAGAAATATTTTGGAACAATTCGGCGTCCGCCGCGAAAGCGTTTTCCGCGTCTTGGCCCAACTCCGCGGTTCGGTGCGTGTTACGGACGAGACACCCGAGAGTAAATTCCAGGTTTTCGACAAATATGCCATCGATTTAACCGAGCGCGCCAAAGACGGCAAGCTTGATCCGGTAATCGGCCGAGAAGAAGAATTACGCAGGGTGATGCAGGTTCTCTCGCGCCGCACTAAAAATAACCCTTGCCTTATCGGCGAGCCGGGAGTGGGAAAAACCGCGATTGTCGAGGGTTTGGCGCAGAGGGTCATTTCGGGCGACGTGCCCGAGCCATTGAAAGGCAAAAAAGTTTTAATGCTTGACTTAGGGGCTCTTATCGCCGGAACGAAGTTCCGCGGTGAATTCGAAGATCGTCTTAAGGCTTTTGTAAACGAAGTCAAAAATTCCGCAGGGCAAGTAATCCTTTTTATAGATGAAATTCACACCATCGTCGGCGCTGGCGCGGCTGAAGGCGCGATTGATGCTTCCAACCTTTTGAAGCCGGCATTGGCACGCGGAGAACTGCGAGCGATAGGAGCAACTACTATCAGAGAGTACCAGCGCTATATCGAAAAAGATCCGGCGCTTGAGCGCAGATTCCAGCCGATAATTGTCGAAGAGCCGTCGGCCGAAGATTCGATCGCCATCCTCCGCGGCCTCAAAGAAAAATACGAAATTCACCACGGCCTTCGTATTTCCGACGAAGCAATAGTAGCCGCAGTGAATTTATCCGCGCGCTATATCACCGACAGATTCTTGCCAGACAAAGCGATTGACTTGATAGACGAGGCCTCCGCCCAGAGGCGGCTCGAAACAGAAAGCTTGCCGAAAGAACTTGATGATTTGCGCCGTTCGATAACGCGCCTGGAAGTTGAGCGTCAGGCTTTGGCCAAAGAAGGACAGAAGAGCGCGTCTCGGCAAAAAGAAATAGACAAAGAACTGAAAATTCTCAAAGAAAAAAACGAAGAACTCTCTGCGAGGTGGCATTCGGAAAAATTAAAATTCGAAAATCTCCACCAATTACGGCAGAAAGTCGAGAATTTGAAACGCGAAGCGGAAGTTGCCGAGCGCGAAGGAAATCTCGAGCGCGTTGCCCAGATTTTGTACGGCGAGCTGCCACAGGCGGAAAAAGACTTCGAAGTTTTCGAGAAGAAAAATTTTTCTGCCGCAAAAAGTCGCACGCCGAAGTTGCGCCACAGCGAGCAATTCTTGAAGGAAGCCGTCGACAAAGAAGATGTGGCGGCAGTTGTTTCCGTCTGGACAGGGATACAGCTTACGAACATTTTGGAAACGGAAGGAGAAAAACTTCAGAGAATCGAAGAGGTGTTGCACGAACGTGTTATTGGACAAGACGAGGGAATTTCCGCTGTGGCCAACGCCTTGCGGCGCGCGCGCGCCGGACTCTCCGACGAGGGCAAGCCCTTGGGATCGTTTATGTTTCTGGGGCCGACAGGCGTCGGCAAGACGGAATTGGCCCGGGCGCTTGCCGAATTCATGTTCAACGACGAGAAATCGCTGATCCGAATCGATATGTCTGAATATATGGAGCGGCACGCGACAAGCAGACTAATAGGGTCGCCTCCGGGATACGTAGGACACGAAGAAGGTGGGCAGCTTACCGAGACCGTGCGCCACAGGCCCTATAGTCTTATCCTTTTTGATGAAATAGAAAAAGCGCACCCCGAAGTTTTCAATATTTTATTGCAAATCTTGGATAATGGGCGACTTACGGACGGCAAGGGAAAGATCGTCAATTTCAAAAACGCGATCATCATCATGACCTCCAATGTCGGCAGCCAGTACTTCAAAGAAATGTCGCGCCTGGGATTTGGCGCCGGAGAAAGCGAGGAAAAGATGAGCGCCGAGCATTACAAGGAAAAAGTCATGGATGCTCTTCGCGAACATTTCCGTCCGGAATTTTTGAACAGAATTGATGAGATAATCACCTTCAACCCATTGACACAAGAAGACATAGAGAAAATTGTCGACATTCAACTTCGTCAAATAAGCGAAAGGCTTGCCAGTCGAAATATAAAACTTTTTCTTGCTTCTGCCGCGAAAGAATACCTCGTGAAAGAAGGATATAGCCCGGAATTCGGGGCAAGGCCGCTTAAGCGCTTGCTGCAAAAAGTGATTCTCGACAAGCTGGCGGATAAAATTATCCGCGGCGAACTCAAGGACGGTTCAAAGATAAAAGTTAATTTAAGAGAAAACTCCCTTGTTTTTGTGCCTTGAAATTAAGAGATAAGTTACACAAAATCCGCCGCCAAGCTTGGCGGCGGATTTTGTGTTATGATTTTTCCAAAAGACTTCTGGCGGATATGAATTTCAAATCGCCAATTATTTCTCTTTTGGTCAAGTCTGTAATTTTCGCTTTAGCCTGGCTTTATTTGCCGTTTTGGATTTTTTTTCTGGCAGCGGTTTATTTTTATTTGGTCCCGCTATTTAGACCAGGGAGGCTTTTGCTGCCTTTCGCCGCAATTATTTTCTTTTCGTTCATCGAAGAACCATCCGCGCTGTTTGCATTTTTATTTGGCGCCATTTTTTTTCTGATTATTGGAATAAAGGACTTAATTTTAATTAATCGCGGCGCCGCTACGGAAGCATTGTCTTTGCTCCTCTCCTTCCTTCTGTCCATAGAATATTTTTTAAATATTAGCCGCTGGGATAGTTTTTGGGTTGTTTTTTGGGCCTTTCTGGCGGCGACCCCGATCTTTTTTCTGTCCAGATTATTTATCGGTCAGGAAGATGGTCGCGCTTGTAAACAAGGAAGGCGAGATACTACGCTTGTCGTGACGGCATTCTTGATTATGCAGCTTCTTATAGCACTTACTTTTGCCCCTTTGAATTTTTTATATCAGTCGGCAATTTTCTTCGTTTTCGCCTTGATACTTCTGGAGTGTGCGGCTGACTATTGTGCCGGCCTTTTGAGTAGAAGAAAAATTCTTCTCAATCTTTCCATTTTCTTTATTTTCGTGTCGATTATTTTAGGTTCGGCCCAGTGGGGTTTTTAAGGAAGAAATGGGCCGTTGTCGCTATTAATCCTTGGGATGTAATACGTTTTTAAGTGTTGTATACTTGATAGTTAACAACCGACAGATGAGACAAAAAATCACCAAACTTGTTTTACCCGTTGCCGGACTTGGCAAACGCCTGCTGCCCCTTACGTCTAAAATTCCAAAAAACCTTGTAACGGTTTGCGGCAAGCCGCTTTTGGAATACGTTCTCGAGGAGGCAGAGATAAGCGGCATAAAAGAGGTGGTCTTGATAGTCAACCCGGAACATAAAAAACACTTCGAAGAATACCTTAAAAAGGGCAGAAAAATTTTCAATTTCCGCTTTTACATCAGGGAACAGCTTACGCCCGGAGGCAATGGCCACGCCATTGCCCAGGCCTACGATTTACTTGGCAAGGAGCCGTTTATAGTCAGGTTTTGCGACGATGTTATTTTGAGCAGAATGCCTGTTACCGGCGCGCTGGTGAAATTATTCAATAAATATAAAAAACCTATCGTTCTTTTGGAGCGTGTGCCGAAAATCCTGGTTTCCAGATTCGGTGTTGTGGCAACAAGAGGCAAGCACATGTCCATATCCGGAAAAATAGGCGGTCGTCTATTCCGCATTGTGAAAATAGTGGAGAAGCCTGCGGCAAACAGAGCTCCGTCTAATCTGACAATTGTTGGCGGGTATGTTTTAACTCCGAAGATAATTGCCGATCTCAAAAGTGTTGCCGAAACATTGCCGGTTATTGCCAATGACGCTCTTCCTTTGGCAGTCGCTCTGCAGATATCATTGATTACCGGCGGCCAAATATATGGCTGGGAGTTCGATGGGCGAAGACTAGACTGCGGAACTTTGGAAAATCTTGGGAAGGCCGAAGAGGTTTTGAACAATATAAACAGAACGAGGTAGTAATGCGTTTACTTAAAATTCCAAGTGTCTGTACGACTTTAATTCCTGTGCGCAACCATGGTTGACACGGGATGACGATGATTTATACTCCTCAAGTAATGGATCTTGCTTCACACCAAGAGAGGGAACAATTTTTTATGAGAAAGGCGTACGAGATATGCTACGCGGTGTTCAGAGTTGCCGCTTCGATTAAAAAGGAAGCGTTCGCTGAACACTTGGAAAACCAGGGCCTCTTTTTGTTGGAGTCTTTTGCCGAGAAGAACTATGGAAAGATTTTCGCCTACTCCTCTTCTTTGGAGTATTTGCTGCGCATAGGATCTGACTTGGGAATTATTTATCCGCCAAACTCCAAATTAATAATCAACGAATTAAAATTGCTTAACTCGGCAATTGCCGAGTTAAGCAATTCGGCAAAAGAAGTGAGCCTTGAAAATATATTTTCCGAGCAACGGGTTGGTCAAGAAGGAGGAGCTTTGGCCCTAACAGTTGAAAAGACAAGAGAAGGCAATAATACTTTCCAAAATACTTTTATAGAGAATAACCTTCCTTCTTCTCTGGAAAACAACAATGTGACATCTCTAGAAAATGGTAATGGACACAGCGTATTAAAAGCGGCAATGCGGCAATCGGCAATTATAGATTTTATGCGGCAAAAAGGAATTTGCCGATTAAGAGACTTGCAGGATATTTTTTCCGGTGTAAGCGAGAGAACGCTGCGCTATGATATGCAAAATCTACTCGAGAGAGGCGCCATAGAGCGGCTCGGCAACGGAGGTCCGGCAACGCATTACCAGCTTAGGCCTGAAGAATTGGTAAATAGCGACACCGGCGATATTAATCAGCAAAGGTAACCTTCCGAGGGCTATATCGTTTTAAACTATGCTAGCCAAAAGCTGCCAGTTTCGTGTGTTTATACACAATATCAAGCTTTTAGGCTTTGCTAAAATTTAACCTAATCCTTCCGAAACGAAATTTTTGCGGTTCGGTTGGCATAGGGGTTCAGAGTGAGGCTGAACCGGCTCGCAGATGCGAGCACAAGATGGTGAAAAAAATAATGACCTTTGTTTGGGTTATGGTCATGGGCCATCATTGAATTAGCCTCGCTTTGGACAGGCGAGATTTTTATTTTTGATATTAAGCCTGCGTCTCTTTGTGCCTCGCGCATCGTCCTCACCGATTATGCGGGGGTCGACACGAAGATCGTGGGTTACGGAAAAAGTGTCCGGATGGTGCGTTAAGCGCTTTTCGGACGCAAAAGGTCGACGACCAAAAAAGAAAATTATTATCGGTCGATAATAAATAAAGTCGAAATTAATTAATGCACACACTAAGAACAAAATTTGTTTCTTTGGCGCTGGCTGGGACAACATTGCTTTCCATGTCCGGCGCCTTAATTCCGGTTGCACAGGCGCAGTCTGTTTCTGATCTTCAGGCGCAAATTTCTGCGCTCTTGGCTCAGATTCAACAGTTGCAATCCCAGCTTTCCGCAAAAGGCGGTGTATCTGCCTCCTGTAGTTTTTCTCGCGACCTCACCGTGGGATCTAAGGGAGACGATGTCAAATGCCTTCAAGGCGTATTGCAGGGCAAAGGCTATCTTGCCGTTGCTCCGACGGGCTACTTCGGTTCTTTAACCAAAGCGGCCGTTGCCAAGTGGCAAGCAGCCGCTGGCGTCAATGCTACCGGTTATTTTGGTCCAAAGAGCCGCGCTGCTTTTGCGGCGATGGCTGCAGCTCCTTCTCCGGCTCCGTCCGGCGGTGGCGCTCCCCAGCTTCCTGCTCCGGCTTCCGGCTTGCAGGTTAGCTTGGCTGCGGACAATCCTTCCGCGGGAGCGTTGATTTCCGGTACCAGTTCTGCTGCTGCGAGAGTCAGGGTTTTAGCCGTGAATTTCACAGCCGGTACTGCGTCCGGTGTAACAATCAACCAAATCAACCTGCGTAAGGTTGGAGTTCTCTCCGACAGCTCCATTTCCGGAGCCTATGTCACGGAGAGCGGACAGGTTCTTTCGCAATACAACTCTATTTCTGGCGGAGTGATCGTATTCTCCGGCTTGAATTTGAGCATTGCTGCCGGTCAGACAAGAGAATTCAGATTCTCGATTGACCCGGCAACGAGCCTTTCCGCAGGAAATTCAGTGAGCTTTGCCTTGTCTTCGGCCTCCGATGTTACGGCGGTTGACGCCTCGGGCAATTCCGTTGTCGCCTCCGGAGCGTTTCCGTTCAACGGAAATGTCTTTACGGTGACCACGGTTTCCAACCCGTCGCTCGCCACCCTGACCGTCGCCTCTTCCTCAATTGGAACGCAGGTTACGGCCGGAACGACCAACAACTTGGTTGGCGCCTGGAACTTTACCGCTACCAACAGCAAAGTCTGGCTGAACTCGGTCAAGTTTAGGGTTATCGGCTCGGCCAACAAGAGCGACATCAGAAATGTCATCTTGAAAGTTAACGGCAACCAGGTCGGCTCATCGCTGGCCCAAGTTTCCGCTAGCGGCGATGCTTACTTCGATATTTCGGCAAATCCCGGAGTTTTGAACACCGGTTCAAACAACATCCAGCTTTTCGCCGATATCATGGGATCTCCGAGCTATGACTTCCAGTTCGAGATCTTGAACTCGTACGACATTTTGGCGGTTGATTCCCAGTACAACGTGCCGATCGCGGCTGCTTCCAACACCGGTACGAAAGTGTCGATTCAGGCCGGAACCGTTACGGTTTCCCAGGCCACCGACACTCCGACTGGCAACTTAGCCAAAGGTCAGTCCGGTATTACTATGGCCAAGTTTACGGTTTACGCCGCTGGCGAGGCCATAAAAGTCAAATGGTTGGGCGTCAGCCTGACATTCACCGGCTTCAACAACAACACCGTTGACGACGCCTTGAAAAACTTGGCGCTGGTCGACGACGCCGGCAATCAGATTGGCACGACCATCAACACGCTCTCCACGAGCGCGACGTGTACGGATAACGCGTACTCCAACACAACGAGCACGAACTACAGCTACACGAACTGTTACGGCAACAGCTCTTCGCCGATCAACTATGTTGTTCCGGCGAACACCACGAGAGTTTTGTCTTTGCGCGGCGACGTTCAGTCGACGGCAAACTTCACCACTCTCCAGGGCAAATTGACCGGCAACACCAGCAACTTGCAAGGTTTGACGTCTTCCCAGACTGCTTCTTCGGCGTCGGTTTCCGGCGCGGCCTTGACGCTCGCTTCCGCGAGCCTCACGGTTGGCAAGAACACCTCTATAGGCGACCAGACCTTGGCCAAGAACTCGACTGGTCTTAAGGTTGGCTCTTACGCCTTTACGGCTTCTACGGCTGAAGGCGTGACGGTTAACAACGTGAGCTTTATCGTTAACGGCAACGTTTGGGCGAACGCCAAGGTATTGGTTGGCGGAGTGCAATTCGGTACCACGCAAGGTACTGTTGCTTCCGGCACGACCTATTCCTTCTCCGGCTCGCCGTTTACTATTCCTGCCGGGCAGACAAAGTATGTCGACGTCTACGCCGACTCGCTTTCGTCAGCTTCCGGTAGCGTGGTTCCGGCAACGAGCCTTTCAGGATGCTCCGCATCCGGCGCCGTTTCCCTAACGTCCATTTCTTGCGGCTCGGTTAACGGCCAATCTGTATCCTTCGCTGGCCAGTCAACCGTAACGATTGCCATCGACTCGGGCACCCCGGCTGCCAAACAGCTTGTTATGGGTTCTCCAGGTAACTCTTTGGCAATCTTCAGGTTTACCGAAACTTCCAACGTGGAAGACATTAAGATCACCGATCTCTATGTCTTCGATCAGGTTTCGAGCGCAAGCAACGTGAAATCGGCGTTCGGCAACGTCGGCGTATACTCGTCCGCGGGCAGCCTCTTGGCTTCCGGCGGCGCAGCGACGCAGAACACAACGACATCCAACCCGGGTGACGGTTACTACTACAAGTTCAGCTTTGCTTCGCCTGTAGTGGTTCCTCGCGCCGGTTCGATCTCGCTTACTTTGAAAGGCGACGTGTCTTCCTACGCCTCATCCGGCGCTACGGACAACACGACTCACGTCTTCAAGATTGCGACGATCGGTTCCTCGACGAACGCTTTGGGCAACAGCTACCAAGTTGTTGTCGCACTCGGTTCGACGTCGAACGCTTCTTCTGCGGTCTCTGGCTTAGCGGCCACAGCGAACACCGCAACGGTTTTGAGGTCAAAACTTACCGTAACTGCGTCTGCCTTGGGCAACACCTCGGGCAGGTCAAAGACTTCGGTTGATGATTTGGCCGACATCACCTTTGCCGCGGACGCGGCCGGTGGCGTACAGATCGGTTCCGTGAAGCTCACCTTCAGCGGTTCCGCTCCGTCGACCGGCGCTGGCTTCTACTACACCAGTTTGGCTGACTACACGACCTGTTCCAGCTGTAAAGTTAAGCTGTATGACACGGCTAACGGCTCAAGCTACTTTGCTACGGCATCTAGCTCCAACACCCTTACCTTCAACCTTGCGAACTACCAGCTTTCCGGCGGCTCTTCCAAGAGCTTCCGCTTGAGGGCTGATTCCACTAACGGTACGGCTGCCGCCCAGTCCGGTGTTTCACAGACTCTGACTGCGCAGATTGCTGCAGTTGCCGATGTGAGTTGGCTCGACTCGCTTGATTCCGCTGCCAACAGCGTGAACATTGAGTCTTACGTCGTGCCGATCAACATCCAGTCTGTCAGCTACGCTCAGGGAACATAACGGCTCTTACTTGAGGAAAGAGTTTGTTTACCAAAACCCCCGCTTCGGCGGGGGATTTTGGTTTCCGATTGGCAATTAAACGGCAATTCGTGTTAATTTGTAGTAACCGGCAATCAGGAATTTATAAAAATGTCTTCGCGTCTTCTTATTAAAATAATCACCGGTCTGGTTTTTGCGGTTGTCATTCTTGTTCCGCTGTTTTTCTTGAAAGAAGGTATTTACCCTTTTCTTTTTGACAAGGCGATGTTTTTTCAGACGATTGTCGAAGTGCTTTTCGCGCTCTGGCTTGTTTTGGCCATAATCGATTCACGATATCGTCCAAAAAAAACACCGCTTACTCTTTCTCTTGCAGGATTTGCCGCTGCGCTTGTGCTTACGGCGTTTCTGGGAATTGACCCTTGGCGCAGTTTTTTCTCGACCTACGAAAGAGCTTTCGGAGTTTTTGGACTGCTGCATATGGCAGCGCTTACCCTCGTAATTTCCTCGATGTACAAAGAGCTGCCATGGAAAAGAATTTTTTCCGCATCGCTTATAACTTCGGTTTTTATCGGCATACTTTCCGGCATAGAACTTTACTACGACAGTAGTTTGCTTATAATTCAGCCGCTTACAAGGTCCGGGGCAACTTTCGGCAACCCCACATTTTTTGCGGGTTATCTTTCCTGGAATATTTTCTTGGCGATTTATTTCTTTTTTCGCTCTTTTTTTGCGAGCGGCGAAAATTTTTCTCCGAACGGAAACAGTAAGAAAAACGGCGGATCCTTCTCCAAATTTTTCTCGTCAAAGCTTTGGTTTGCTTTCGTTGCCATTTTCGACGCTTACGCTCTGGTTTTTATCACGCAGACGCGTGGCAATATTTTGGGGCTGGCGGCTGGATTTTTCGCGCTCGTTCTGATGTTTGCCGCCCGGCCGCCAAATTTTTCAGGGAATAAATTTTTAGAAACCCTTTCTTCGAGAAAAATTTATGTTGGCATATCTTTTTTTGTAATTTTTGCCGGCTTGGTGTTTTGGTTTACGCGCGGAAGCGACACTTGGTCTAAGTTCCCCGGACTGGGTAGATTTCGCAACGTTTCTTTTGTTGCCGAAGATCTCCAGCCGCGGCTTATAGCTGCCCGCGCGGCCTGGCAAGGATTTTTGGAGCGGCCTCTCTTCGGCATCGGTCCGGAAAATTTCAATATTGTTTTCAATAAATATTACGATCCGAAAGCCTTGAGGGTTAATTACCAGGAAACGCGCTTCGACAAGCCGCATAATTTTGTTTTGGAAGATTTAACGAGCGGGGGAATCGTGCTTTTCTTGGCGCGCTTTTTATTTCTGGCCTTATTTTTGTACGAAGCATGGAAATACAAAGAAAAGCTTTTTGGTCAATTTTTGGTCGCGGCGACGGTAAGCTACGCAGTCGCCAACCTTTTTATTTTCGACACGATCGGCTCGAATCTTTTACTGTATGTTTTGGCGGGATTTGTCGATGGAGCATATAGATCCGAAATGGCGGATCGCAAGCCGCAGACCATAAACGGCGCAACCGCTCCGCAAACGAGAAAGAAAAACGATGCGCGCGTTTCGTTGTCTTTGTTCGCAATGGCGCTATCCACATCTCTTTTATTTGCCTATTTTTTCAATATAAGCTCAATACTTGCTTCGCGCAGAACATTTTTTGCTTTCTATGACGTTGCGCGAGGAATAGATACGGATAGATCGCGTCTTTCCAAGGGGATTGATGAATTCCGCGCAGCCGTAAGCACCTGGAGCCCATATTCATGGAATTTCGCGAGGGACTTTGCCGCTTCTATGTCGGAAACATATTTCTATAATCCGCAAGTTATTCCTAAAGATGCTGTGTTAGAAGCGATAGGTGACATGGAAAAAGTTGCGAGCGAACACCCGGACGACGCCTACAATCATTATGCCTTGGTTGATATGTACAATCAGATTTCGGACATTGATCCGTCGAGGTTCATTCCGGCGGCCGAGCGCGAAGCGGCGATAGCTTTAAAGCTTAGCCCCAAGCGGCAGGAAATTTATTTTTCTCTCGCCAAAACGAAAACGCTTGAGAACGACTATGCCTCGGCTCTAGGGCTTGTCCGCTACGCCCTTTCTTTGGACGATCAGGTTGCCGACTCCCATTTTTATTACGGCTTGATTTCTTTCGCTGCCAATGATTACGCAACCGGTTACCGCGAGATCAAGCGCGCTCTGGAGCTGGGGCGCCGCTGGACAAGTTTTTACGAACCGCTTACGGTTGGCAACCAATTTGCCGAAGCCGGCCATTTGGAAGAGGCAATAGTTTTTTATGAAACGGCTGTCAAAATGGCGTCTGCAGAACTTGAGCCGAGAACAAAGTTGGGCATAGCCTACTATTTTGCCGGCCGCCTGGAGGATGCAAAGCGCGAACTTGAGGAAGTTGGAAAAGTTTTCGATTTCAAAAAAAGTCTGCAATTTGAAAATTTGAAACCTATTCTGGACAATTTGAAAATAGTTTATTGATTTACGTCACGTGTTATAATTTATATATATTGTAAAGGTCGGTCAGGAAACCAATAAATTTTATGAACAAGGCGGAATTGACCGAAGCCGTAATGCAGGCGGCCGGAATAGAAACCAAAGCTTCTGCCGAAAAAGCGGTGGATGCCGTTTTTGATACGATAGTTAAAACAATGGGCCGCGGCGAAGAAGTGGCTATTACTGGCTTCGGCACTTTCAGGGTTATGAAACGCGCCGCGAGAGAAGGGAGGAACCCCAAAACGGGAGAAAAAATCCAAATACCGGCTTCTGTTAAGCCGAAATTCAGAGCCGGCAAGGTTTTAAAAGAGGCAGTAAAATAAGCCAAAAATCGGCATATAGAACCGATATATCCCGGGCGAAAGCGCGGGATATGTTATTTTTTAATCTCCTCTGCTATTCTTTGCACCAGTTCGAAAATATTTTTATAAGTCAGAGAAAGATTTTCCAGGGATAAATTTATTTCAGAGGCGGCGTCGTCAGCTGAGCCATAGGTTCTTAGAATTTCCTTGGCGGCGCTGTTAAAGGCCAATGTTTTCTGCAGGCTGCCGTCAGCATCTTGAAGAGCGGTTCTTACATTATCATTGAAAGTCAGTCCGAAAAATTCTATTGATCTTTTGATTTGTTCAAGACGGATTTTGGCGACACTCATTAACTCTTGGTTTTGTGACCAAATTACGAAATTTGCGATTAATTTTGAGATCGGTTGGAAATTGCCTTCACGCCAGAGGCGAAAATTTCTAGCAAACTCTTTCGTGCCCTGGATGCCAAGATTGTCGACTCTCGCTTTTTCAGCAGAATAATAATTGAGCGTATCGAAAAACCAGGGGGAGAATTGGGAACGCAGCGTTCTAACTTCTTCGTTTCCGTTGCCGGCATTTTCGAATTTATATTTGAGAGCCAACAGTTCCTGCGCGGCGCAATCAACGACATTGTTTAAAAGGGCTTTTCTTATGCGCAGCTCCTCTCTGATTTTATATGAATCGTCGAGAGACGCATTTTCTTGTATTTTCCCCAGTTCCCCTACAGCTGACTGCGTGAGTTTGCAGCCGCTTTCGGCAAGAACGGAGGTTTTTGGAAAGAATCCAAAAAAAATAGCGGAGATTATGGCAGCAGATAAGTATTTATTCATAAAAATAGAATACCGCCGTTTGGCGGTAATGCAAATTTTTTAAAGTCCTGCTTTTTTATTCGGAAAGCAATCGTAAGGCCTCGTCGATGGAAAGCTGGTCTGAATTTGCGACTTTTTCGTTGCTAGTGTTTTTGGTATTCGACTGTTTTTTGGCGCCAGATGGCACAGTCGATTCGCCGGAGGAGCGTACGGAGGAGTCTTTGTAATTCAAATTGGCAAGTTGGATTTGTAAATCCACGGCTTGGGCTTCGGCTTTTATGTTTGCCGGATCTATCGCCGTTATCTGCAGCGGCTGGAAAGCTTTGAAAGAAGAAACACCGCCTAAAATAAGTACGATAAGAAAACCGGCGAGCGCGAGAGACGCTACTACGTCGAAAACGCTCAAAAGCGTTCCAAAAACTTTTTTATTGGCACTGGGTTCGATATTTAAAGAAGCCAAAACCAGGCCACGAGACTTTTTTGTGAATTCGCGGCCTGCTTCGATATTTTTAAGTTGTTTAAGATTCCCGAAGAGGTCCATGTTAAGATAAAATTTTCTTTAGTTCTTTTATCGCCCTGTGTTGTAAAAGTTTTATCGCTCCTTCGGACTTGTCGAGTGTCTTGGCGACATCTTTAATCGACATATCTTCCACGAAGCGCATAATGACCACATCCTGATACTCCGGCTTTAACTTTTTGATTCCGTCCTGAACGCGGTTCATCTCCATTCTCTCCTCGGCCACGAGGTGCGCTGTTGCCGGAACGACGAAGTATTCGGGATCAATTTTTTCCAGACTTGCTTCCTGTTTTCTCGTCCTGTAGAAATCAATGACTTGGTTTCTTGCGATCTTATAAAGCCAGCTGGAAAAAGGATAACCTAGATCTTTGTAGTTTTTGATGTTCTGGAAAGCGGAAAGAAAAACCTGATGGGTAAGGTCCTCGGCGTCCTCACGCCGGCCCACCTTGATTAGCACAAACCGGTAAATTTTCGGTTGGTAATAATCATAGAGGGAACCGAACGCCGAGGCCCTGCCCCTGATGGCATTCTCTATTAATTTGTTTTCGCCATCCAACATAAGAAAACGAAGCAAACCAGGCTTTAGTTACTTTTATTTTACCAATTAAAAAAGGGCTTATTGCCCCGGTTTTTATATTAAGTTTTTGGATGAAATTAGTCAAAAAAGATGCCGCTGCGCTTTTTGGAAAACTTAATAGTTCGGCGGGTTGGCTTTCGGTCCGATGACGTGCGGCGTGCCGACCGGGCCATTGAATAGCGGAGAAGTGGTCGACGGCGATATTGCTGGCTGCGGAGTTTGCAGTCTTTCTTTTCCAGCGGAACCGGTTTTTGGCTCCGGTTTTTTAAAGAAATAAATTGCGCCGAGGATCAGGACAATTATCAAGGCAACGATTTGTAAAACGATTTTTTTGTTGGCTCCGGACATTAAGTTAATTATAAATTATTTTGGAAAATTTTATGAAAAAGCCGGACACATCCGGTTTTCCTTTGCCCGCGCTCTTGTGTGGCGTTGGATTGGAACCGAATGCTGTAGGCTTTGAGAAATTGGCAGAGATTTTCCCAGTTTCGAAAAAACCGAGTCCCAGGCGGAATTGGACTCCACGAGGGACTCGTGACGATGAGACATTGCTATCTCCTTGTGAGACCGAGAAGCCATTGATACACGCTCACTACCGGCAATACGACCGCTGCGATTGCAAGGATTACCGTTAAGACGACAAGGCGGAGCGGTGATGTCAGAAACAAAAAGATGCCTTCCAGCCAAAACCTTGTTCTTGACCGGAAGCAATCCCTCGCTATCTGTTCATGGTTGGCTGGGTTGTCGCAATCAGCCATTGTCCAGCCCTTCTCGTGCCTCATATGCTGAAGCAACCGGCGCGCTTCTTGAACTCGATGCTCGGTACTGATTTCTCTACTCCACGGGCAGTGGATTTTCAAGAAATCAAGGACAAGCAATTTCAACACTCCCTTCTCATGAGCTACGACCTTTTGCCACAAGCCGTCATTTTCGTTGAAAGGGACGTTGAGGCGGAAATTGAAATCCACCTCGGTGGCATAGAATATGTAGTAACAGACAGCTGCGAACAGAAAATATTCCGCACCCCACCCGATGTTCTGCATCGTTCACTCCAATACAGACCAATCTGCTACCGCTGATTGATTTGTAGCAACCCTTTTGTTATTTGTCAATAACGCGTTTAGAGTTCCGGCGTTCGATTCTCCGCTCAAAAAACATGGAACGCAAAAAGCCGCCAAGGGGCAGTTTTTTGCGTTTGTGTACCAGCGAGTTGCCATGCGGCAACCAGGGGAATCTCACAAAATTTTGCTAGCACAATTTTTTTTAAACCCAGCGGTTTTAATATTTCCACCACGGGAAAACTTCCGTTTTCCCGACCCCATTCCCGGTTCGATTCCTCACAAGGGCGAACAAAAAAACCAACCAACGTTGGTGTTTTTTGCGTTTGCGCCCT
>CAYXSS010000009.1:2970-32794 GCA_964467765.1 uncultured Candidatus Saccharibacteria bacterium | reverse complement strand
AAATATTAAGACAAGTTAATTTAAAATCGTTAGGGGTAACTTATTAACAGGTTCAGCCGCTGTGATTTAATGGGGGCAGTTCAAGATGTTTGCGCTCAAATTCCGCAAGTTCGTGCTCCTCGGTTTTTCGCGGATTGTTGCAGACAAAAAACGAATACGAAAGCGGGAATCCCGCCTCAATTAAATTCTGGAATCTGTATCTCGCATTTCTCGTTCCTTTCCAGAAACTTCTTATTCTCCGTTTGAGGTTGTCCGCCTTGCCGATATAGACAATGTTTGTTTTTCCATGGAGCCGCGAAAATTTCTTTTCCGTAAAAACTTTATAGATGCCCGGTTCTTTCGGAACCAGTTTGAGCGTTGATTCTTCAAATGGCAGCAATTTTGGTTGAGGCATGAAAATCGTGCTGCCGGGTGGATAAACAGAAAGCCCCCACCCAGCGATCCCTTGCGGGACCCATGCCCCTTTCGGAACATGACCAAGAACGGTGCTCTGAGTGAGAGCTTTCTGCCGTTCTTGGTTTTTGTGCCATGCCTGCGATTGCTCGCAAGTTTAGGCGACTATATTCACTTGTTCCTTTATGATACGCCGACGGCTGAATTTTTCAAACTGAATTTGAAAAATAATCGGTGAAGTGCCATCATTTAAATCATGTACAAGCATTACGACCCAACGCCCATCGTCATTAAATTAACTGACGCGCAGGGTTTTGAACTAAGAAAGGAAGCTGCCGAATATATGGCCTCCAATCAAAACCGCACCGGAGCCGAACGAGGAAGTTCTGAAGAACAAGGGTTCGGAGCACTGACCGAAATGGTTATCCGCAACAAATTAGGAATGCCGAACATCAATAGCTCTGACCATCCAGTTGGTTATGACATTCTTTTGCCATCAGGAGTTAAGGTTGATGTGAAGTGCCGAGGTGGAGCTCTGCCATTTAAAGAAGAATACGTGAGCAGCGACGGTATTCCTCGCGAAGCGAAACACAATTTTTTCGCAAGACAAATCTATGATCCGAGACTTGATGCGGATATTTATTTAATGACTCATCTTGAAACACCAACCAAGAGAGATTTGCCCGGCACACCACGACAAAAGAAGTGGATATTATATGTTTGTGGATGGGTTTCCAAAGACCGCGTTGTGAAAGAAGGCGTCTATCTGCCGAGGGGATCTCTGACAGAGCAAGGCAAAACCTGGTTTACTTATCGTGGCCAAGAGATCGAATTTTACAACAAAAACCTGAACGGATTTGAAGATATAAAAAGCCTGTTAAAAATTGAGTCTGCCGATGTCGAAGCAGATAAGCAACGAAGCGGCGATCTGAATTTAACGTCGGTTGATGCAGTTCGGATTGCATACGATCTAATTGGAAGAGGCGTACTCTCGCCCCCTCACCTTGCATTCATACAAAAAGAGATCGGTTTAGATAAAATTGTGAAACCGATTTTGCATCCAAACCAATATTTCCACCTTTTGCGATGGCTCAAGAAAAAAGGTGAACTGACAGAAAAGGAACTTACGAAAGCAAACGAGGTATTGAAGGAAGAGCTGTTTGAGAAGATTTAAACAAAGTATTGCCAATTTTCTTTCGCTGATTCTCGGCCTCTTTTATTCGTTTTTTACAAACATCAATATAATTTACGCGGTGTTTTTTGAAGAGATAAACTTCTTGATTTTTTTCGATCCCGATAAATTTTCTTCCTTCCAAGACCGCCGAAACAAGGAAACTGCCACTACCGCAGGCATTGTCCAAAACGATATCGTCCTCTTTTGTAAACGTGCGAATTAAATATCGGCCGAGTTCCACTGGTTTTTGTGTGGGGTGGTAAACTTCCCCCTCACTCTCCGCCGTTTTAAAGTAAACAACATCAGTTGGATACCGCTCGCCACTACTCTTAACTTCGACGGTCTTGAAATCGCCGTAGCTTCCGCTTAATTGATCTTTTCTAAAGCCCTTATTGTATGGCTCGGCATAACTCATTTGCGGATTATACGCTGGCTGTTTCTTGTAGAAAACGCAGACATCTTCATGCTTGCGAAGCGGCTGTTTTTTTGCGTTCAGAAAGTTTGTTGGTTTCGATTTCACCCAAGTTATTTTGTATTTAAACAGCCTCGGATTAGATAGTATTAAGTTGGCCGTAAAAAGTCCTTGACCAGTAAGCACGATAACTCCGCTGTCTTTTACAACCCTATCGTAATGTTTCCATAACTGATCGAGTGGAATAACACTATCCCATAAATTTTGGGTGGTGCCATAGGGCAGATCACACAAAATCATATCCACCGACTTAGGAGGAATACTTGGCATGATCTTTAAACAATCGTTTTCAATTACTTTGCCCGTGAAACACGAGATGTCTTTATAATCATTCTCTTGTTCGACTTGTGGTTTTTCAATCGGAGTATTAAATATTTTTCGCAGACGCCAAAGGCAGTAGGTATTTACTGGTAGCCCCTCTTTTTGTGCTCGTTGTTCGAGTTCCACATAAGATTCTGTTCCAAGTAAATTCCGCAACTCAACGCTTTCGAGACCGGCAACTTTTTTGTATAAATCTTTGTTTTTTTTACCGAAAGCCAAAATAAACCCCTTTGCTCCGGGGTTGACTTTTTTGTAATCGGCAAAATAAACCGCTTTAAAAATCTGACCACTAATCATATATCTATATTATACTATGATACCTTCCGGGGGACAGGATCTTCTATGTGCGAAACAAACAGCCGCTTGCGTGGCAGTTTAAGTATTTAGTGAACAAACCTTCAGAAATACTTAGGAAAAACCGAGCCGGACAACAGTTTTTAGTTTTTTATCTCCAGTAAGTCACTCAAAACGGCATCAACATATCTCTTTAATCGCATAGTATGATCTTTCGCTGCTTGCGTGTGGCTTAAAGATGAACCGGCGTCGTAAGTTGATCTTGCGATAGATCCAACCGTGTCTATTTCTATCAGATTTACGGTTTTTTCCGTCGGTTCCTTTTGTGACTTCCCCAACCCTCTAGAATCTAAAATGAATTGAGTTTTCTGTTTCATCGTCGGTTTGTTCGCGCCTTTTTCAAGCACAAACCACTTTGCTTTCCGAACTTCTTCGTCGGGAGCTAGCTTGTCTAAAACTCGTCGAACTATTTCTCTTAGCTCGTTGGCTGTTCCGCCATAGGATATCCTCCGGGTGTCGGAAAGGTCGAGGAGGGTTTGCTGGTAGGAGCCTCCGAGGCCCGGATCTATTTTGTCCAGCGTTTTTTGTAAATCAATCTCTGTTTTGCTGAAAATTACACCACCGTCATTTCCGCCCTCGCCATGTGCGCTCATCCATCGCTCCCTTTGTATCTCTATTTCCGGGATTATTTTGTTGATAAGTTTTAAATTTTTAAGGTATATTTTTCTACTACCGCGTCGGTTTGCTAGTACCAGAAGATTCTGCAGATATTCATCTATTCTGCTAACTTCTATACCACACTTTTCAAGGCCCGATCTGATTCGGCGAAAGAAATATTGAATAAGCTGCCTAATAGCAGCCCTTTCTTTTTCGGAGTCCACCTGTTTCGTTTTGGACGAACCGAGATCAGAATATGATTTTCTTACCAACGATACGAATGTTTCCCAAGCGTCTAATTCGTTGTTTTTGCCCCCAGAGCTTTCCATTGGTGTCCAATAAAATCCAACATCATTTCTTTTTTTGTGACGATAGTCCGTGGACGATAAGGTTGAAACCCACGGGGTTCAGTTTATATGTTCCATGTTTTCGTCCAGGATCAAGATAACCAGCGTTTTTTGCGTTTGACAAAGTATTGAAGGGGCCGTTTTTTCCTGTTGGAAGTTTAAATTGGGCTTGCTTGAAATATTTGGTTACATCTTTTGGCTCGACAAAATCCTTTCTTTCCCCATCAGGAGCAAGTTCTTGAAGATAGTATGCCACCAAAGCAGCCATTTGAATCGCAGATTTGGGGCTCTTTTCGTTTCTCAGACTTCGTATATCATTCGTCTGTCCGCTCTTGGATGGCGCATTAGCTCCCAATTTTTCCTCCCTGACCAGCCCCTCACGGCTACGGTCTTCAACCTCTTCCGACTTTTGAAATCCATCGGATTTTACCCCTAATCTTTCAAGGGTATAATCCAAAACGCGTTTCCTGGCACCAGGATCTAAATCTTGGAGCGCTTTCATTATCTGATTGATTGCTATTAGTTCTTTGTCCAGTTTTTCCTCCATATTCAAGACTTTATTACAAAAGCATTGCCAAGTCAACGCGCCGCCATCACCGACATCATGGACATTAGTTTACAAAACTTAATTTTAAGCTCTCGTAGATAGCTCGCACCAGAGTTTGCCAGTTGTCCCGATCCGCTCCACCAATAGCAACTTTCAGAATTTTTTGAGCCAGACGGAAGCATTGCCTCGCGGCTCCGCCGGGACTGGGTGAGTTGCCGTTGATGAGTTTTACGGTTTTGGTTTTGCCGACGCGAACACGCCTTTTGTAGAGATGCTAACCACGGGTCGATTTTTAACTTTTGCCTTATTGTATAATGAAATTAAAGTCCTAACGATTTGTCTTGCCAAAGATGCAACGACTTTCCATTGCCAAAAATGAAGGTCCGGCGGAGATTGTTGACCGCGTCATAAACAGCCAGGAAAAAGAGCTGGTTTTAGTTGTGCCAAAAGGCGCGCTTCTGGGCAATTCGGCGATCAATTTCAATTTAATCAAGAGAGAAGCTCTGGCTGCCGGGAAAAAAGTTTCCGTTGAGTCCGTCGACGAGAACATTATTGAGCTTGCGCGAGCAAACGGTTTCGAAGCCAACCACCCGCTTTTCGAACCGACGGCCAGCAGAAATTCCTTTTCCGATATTATTCCGCGCAAGGCGGAAGGCGATCCGCCGAAAAAGGTTCCGACGAAAAGAAAGCCAATCTCCGAAAAGAAAATCAAAATAGCGGAAACGGAGTCTCCAGAGCCGGTTAAACAAGAAATTGCCAGTGAAAAAATTTCCCCAGCACTTTTGGTTGAAACCGAAAAATCATCGTCCAAAAAGAAATTTCCGCGCCTTAATTTTAAACCGCCCTTTGGGTTGCCCGGCAAGCGGGGAGCGGTTGTCGCCGTAGTTTTGGGAGTTTTGATTTTTTCCCTTTGGTTTTTGAGCGGACCCTTGTCGCGCGCCACGATTACCATTAATTTACAGAAAACGCCGTGGGAAAAAACGGACAACTTCGTTGCGGATGTTTCGCTCCCTCGCGCCGACCCGGCGAAGCATATGGTTCCGGGGCAATTCTTTTCCGTCAGCAAAAACCTGGCCAAAACTTTTCCGGCGTCAGGCGCGCAAGAGGTTTCGGAGAAAGCGAAAGGGAAAATCACCATTTACAACGCCTTCAGCTCGGCACAGCAGACATTGGTTGCCACTACGAGATTTGAAACTCCGGACGGAAAAATATTCCGCATAGTTAAACAAATTATTGTTCCGGGAGCGATCGTAAAAGACGGGAAAATTACGCCTTCGGGCATAGACGCAGATATTGCTGCCGATCAGCCCGGACCGTCCTACAACGTCGGCGCGATAGCCAAACTGACCGTGCCGGGCTTCAAGGGATCGCCGCGCTACGACGGATTTTACGGCGAGATAAAATCCGGAACCAGTGGCGGATTCGTCGGCAAGAAACAAGTGCCGACGGCGGACGATTTGAAAAAAGCGCAGGCAGAAGTAGAAAATGATTTGCGATCGGGATTGAAACTCGCTTTACTGGGCGGTTATCCGAAAGGTTTCGAAATTTTAGACAAAGTCGCAGACAGTGTTTCAAGAATAGAAATATCGCGCTTGAACATTAACCAAGAAACTGACGCCAAAGGAAATTTCAGCATTTTCGGAGAAGCAAAAATATCGGCCATAGGATTCAGAGAAGATGATTTACGATCCGTGCTTGAAGTCGCGGCTTCAAACGGTCAGAACCTCGCGTTTAAAGAATTGTCTTTCGTCTACTCGAATTTCAAGCCGAATTTCGACAAGAAAACAATTTCTTTTTCGCTTGCCTCTAAAGGAATCCTTTGGCCTAAATTTTCCGCCGAAGACTTTAAAAAATCAGTCTTGGGAAAAAATGTGCGCGAAGTGGAGTCTGCCATCGCAGCTTTACCGGGGTTCGGCGGCGGTAAAGTCGCAATTTGGCCGATTTGGCTTCGTAGCATTCCCAAAAATATAACGAGAGTGGTGGTTAGAGTAGAATAGAAAAACCAAGTGATTTTTGTGGTATTTCAAAATATTTAACATAAGTAAATGAAGCCGTTGACACAATGTGTGAGCGTGCTATAATTAAGCTCAATTGGGTATGCAAGAACCAATTCTCCTCAAAAGGATGCCACTCATAACATAAATGCCGCAGCTGGAGGAAGGCACAGTCCAAGAAGCCCTGCCGGGATTGACTTTCCGGGTGTTTATTAAAAAAAATCCTGAAATTGGGATTTTGGCCCATCTTGCCGGAAAAATGAAATTAAATCGCATTCGCGTGCTGCCCGGAGACAGAGTTCTCGTCGAACTTGGACCGGATGGCCGCAGAGGGAGGATAGTCAGAAGGTTGTAAAAAGCCCGAAACAGAAAAAATGAAAGTAAGAAGTTCCATAAAAAAAATTTGTAAAAATTGTCAGATTATAAAACGTCGCGGGCGCATTTATGTTATTTGCAAAAAAAATCCGAAGCATAAGCAGCGACAAGGGTGAAGACGGTGAATACGGGGGAGTGAGTCATAAAATATAAAAACGTAAAGCGTTCAGCAAAATTTTTACGAAAATGCGTATTCTTGGGACAAACGTACCAGACAATAAGCGCGTTGAAATAGCCCTGACATACTTGTACGGAGTTGGGCGGCATTTGAGCCGGCGCATCTTAGGGACGGCGAAAGTGGATTTTGATAAGCGCGCGAAGAATTTGTCTAGCGACGAAGTTGCCCGCATACAGGGGATTATCGAAAAAAATTATTCCGTAGAGGGAGAGTTGAGGCAGATTATTAAAAGAAACGTTCAACGGCTTAAAGACCTGAAGACATATCGAGGCGTAAGACACGTGAAAAGGCTTCCTGTCCGCGGACAGCGTACCCGTACCAATTCCCGAACCGTGCGCGGCAATGTCCGTAAAACCGCTGGCAGCGGCAAGAGAAAGGTGGAACTTAAGTAATGCAAAACGCAAAAATCATACAAACAGATGGTTTTACGTTTTGATTTTTAATTTTCTACTAACATGGGCAAGAAAAAAATTAAAGAACAACCAAAGGAAGAAATACCAAAAGAACAAGACTCGCAAAGCATCGCCGCAGGACGAACAGACGTTTCAAAAAAATCCAAGAAAATAGAGAAAGGAAAAATTTATATTAACGTTTCTTATAACAATACGCTTGTAACCGTTACGGACGAGAACGGTAACGTTTTGGCATGGGCTTCATCCGGATCGCTGGGATTCTCCGGCCCAAAGAAGGCAACGCCATTTGCTTCCTCGAAAGTTATCGCGGCTATCTGCGAAAAACTTAAAAACTCCGGACCGAAATCGGTAGAGGTTTACATGAAGGGTGTCGGCGGTGGTCGCGATTCGGCCCTGCGTTCGCTCATAAACCAGGGTTTTAACATCTTAAGCATCAAAGACGTAACTCCGATTCCTCACAATGGCCCGAGACCGGCAAAACCAAGACGGGTTTGATCGGTTTGATTTTTGAAGCAAATTGTTTTAACATTATTTTCGTCCTATTAAATTATCACCATGATTGGCCCTAAAGAAAAAAAGGAGAGATCGCTTGGAGTCCGCCTTAATTTGAAAGGTGAGCGTTGTCTTTCTCCGAAATGTGCCATGGTGCGCAAACCGTATCCTCCGGGGTTGCACGGTGCGAGGCGGTCCCGGGCAATCCTCTCGGGGTATGGCAGAGAAATTAAAGAAAAACAGAAATTTAAATTGACTTACGGAGTTGACGAGCGCAACCTAAGAAACGTTTTCATGAAAGCAGCGAAGGCAAGGGGTTCGTCTGCCGCAAAACTTTTGGAATTTTTGGAAAGGCGCTTGGACAGCGTTGTTTTGCGCCTGGGGCTCGCTCCGTCTCGCTACGCTTCGCGCCAGTTGATCGTGCACGGCCACGTAGTCGTTAACGGCAAAAAAGTGAAATCCCCGGGATACCTTGTTAAAGAAGGAGATGTTATCGGTATTCGTGCGGGGTCGGAGACCAAAGTGATGATTGCCAAAAGAAAAGAAATTATCAAAAAATACGAACCGCCGGCATGGCTTTTATTAGACAAAGAAAAAACGGAAGGAAGGGTTGTTTCTCTTCCGAAAAATGTCGAAATTCCATTCGAAACGGATTTACTGGTCGAAGCATTTTCAAAATAATTAAAACAAAAAAACATGCAAATATCCCATTTAAGTTCAACGGTTAGCATAAAAACTGTTTCCGAAGATGAAAAGAAAGGTGTTTTCGAAATAGAGGGCCTTTTTGCCGGCTATGGTCTTACTTTGGGCAATTCCCTTAGGCGCGTACTGTTGTCTTCCTTGCCTGGCGCTGCGATTACCGAGGTTAAGATAAAAAATGCCTCGCATGAATTTTCCGTATTGCCGGGCGTAAAAGAGGACGTGGTCGGGCTCGTTTTAAATTTCAAAAAAATCCGCTTCCGCATGCATACCGATGAGCCGCAAATTTTGGAACTTAAAGCAAAAGGAGAAAAAGTTGTTGTTGCCGGCGACATAACCCAAAACTCGCAAGTAGAAATCGTCAACAAAGACGAACCTATTGCCACATTGACGGCGCAAGATGCCGATTTTGACGTGGAGATTAAAGTGGAAAGAGGTTTGGGATACTCTCCCGTCGAGGCGAGAAAAGAAGGAAGATTTCCGATAGGAACCGTCGCCATCGACGCCCTTTTTACGCCAGTTCGGCGAGTTGATTATAAAGTTGAGGATATGCGCGTCGGCGAAAGAACCGATTACAACAGGTTGCGCCTGGAAGTGGAAACGGACGGCACCATCAGTCCTTCGTCTGCGTTGCACAAAGCCGCAAACATTTTGAAAGATCATTTTGATAAGGTCGGAGTGGTGGAGGTTAAAGAATTCGAGGTCGCAAAAACCGAAACTGCTCCTGAACCAAAAAAGAAGGGAAGGCCGAAGAAAGAGCCAAAAGAATCATAAAAATCGTTTCCACCGTGAGGCATTTAAAAAAAGGAAAAAAATTTCATAGAAAAACCGGCCCCAGGAGGTCATTCTTAAGAAACTTCGTGTCTAATTTGGTGCGCAACGGAAAAATTGAAACCACGGAGTCTCGCGCCAAAGCCATAAGGCCGATTGTCGAACGCTTGATTTCCTACGCCAAAAAACAGACATTGGCCAGCCGACGCCTTATTTTGCGGTTAGTCCACAACAAGGATGTTGCCGAAAAGATTTTCGGCGAACTGGGACCGCGATACGCGGACCGCAAAGGCGGGTACATTAGGATTGTTAAGCTGTCGTCTGCTCGCAAAAGAGACGGTTCAAGAATGGCGAGGATCGAATTGGTTTAATAATTTTTGATTAAAAAATGGATTATCACATTGATGCCAAAAATAAAATACTAGGAAGGTTTAGTTCAGAAATAGCGGGCATATTACAGGGCAAAAAGAGTCCGAAATACGAACCGCGCCTTCCGGGCAGCGATAGAGTTTTTGTTAAGAATTACAAAGATATCGCCGTGACCGGCAAAAAAATGGAAAATAAAATTTATTATCGCCACACGGGATACGTCGGCCACCTGAAGCAAAGGACTTTAAAAGAAGTGATGCAAAAAGACCCGAAGCGCGCCCTAAGAGAAGCCGTGCGCAAAATGCTGCCGAAAAATTTTCTTAATGCCAAAAGGCTGAAGAATTTGATATTCGTCGATTAAGTAAAAATCAGATGATAAAAACAAAAAAACCAATTCATAAAAACGATTCGGCTCATGAAGAACCGAAAAAAGCCGAGCGTTACGTCGAGGGTCTTGGTCGGAGGAAAACGGCGATTGCCAGAGTGCGTATTGTTGGCGGAAAAGGAAACTTCGTTGTTAACGGCAAACCCCCCCACGAATACTTTTTAACGGAGCGCTTCGTGTCTTACGCAATTTCTCCGATCGAGAAATTGAAACTCGGCGAGAAATACAATATCGCGGCCAGGGTTTTCGGCGGCGGCATTCGGGCGCAGGCAGAGGCAGTGCGACTGGGCCTTTCCAGAGCGCTTGCTCTGAAAAACCAGGATTTCAAGAAGCGTTTAAGTAAGCTTGGGTTTATGACGCGCGATCCGCGCGCCGTGGAAAGAAAAAAATACGGTTTGAAAAAGGCACGAAGGGCGCCGCAGTGGGCGAAGCGATAAAACAACACAATTTTTACCAAGTTTTTTGTGCTTGGTCACCCGGTTATTTTTTTGGGAATTGGAAAAAAAAGAGTTTGCTGCCGGACAAATAATAAAGCCTGTTTTCTTTCTGATCGTAGCCGATTCTATTTGATTCCGTAACAGTAATTATGTTTCCCAGGGATTTGTCGTTTAAATCGAGAAATTCCGTTCGATTTGGATAAATAAGGAAAAGATGGCCGTTGTCTCCGTACCAGACAACGTTGTCGAGCACGCCCATTGCGGATAAATTAAACCTGTAGTAATCTTTGCTGTTTAAAGAAAAAATCTCCAAAGAGCCGTTTTTTGCTGCTGCGATTAGCGTTTTGTTTGGAGAGACTTCGATGTTTTTTACGGCCTCGCTTATTTTAATCAGTGACCCGTCGTCTATATTAAAAACAAAAAGTTTCCCGCTGTCGCCAAGAATTACAACCCGGGAGTCGACGAGCGCGAGGTCGGCAATCTTTCCCTCGATGCCCGGTCGGCTCGTGGCAATTTTTTCGCTGGATTTGTCATAAATCTCGATGCTCGAGGTGCCAGTGGTGGCGTTCCAAACAGGCCAGGTCAAGTAGTCTTTAGAGGAAATAATTTCTCCCAGTTCGAATTTTTCTTGGACTATTTTTGTGGCGGACCTGCTTTCGGTATTGAAAATATAAATTTTTTTTCGCCCGGGGATAACGAGGCTGCTTTTTTCAAATCGATCGGAAATCACTCCGGAAGTGATTGTGATATCAAGCTGGTTTAGGGCATCGGTTACATTAAGTTCGCTCCCGCTTTTCAGGTTGCGCCAAACATATTCTCCGTTCGTTTTTTTGTATAGAAGATTTTCAGAGTTTTCAGAGACACCGGCAAATTTACCGCTCGCGATTTGTTCGCCATTCAAAAACAGCCGCCCCACGCTTCTTGAGTTTATAACGCCGACATCGGTTACAAAAAAATCGATTGTTCCTGTCGAAAAAACCTCGGATTGTTCCGGAACCAATACGGCATTTTTCATTTCCGCAACAACCGAAGGGTTTACCGAAACGTTTTCTCGCCACTTCTTATAACCGACCCTTCGTAATTCGAGAAAATAGCTTTTTGGAAAAAGATTGCCGAGGAGCGTTCCGTCCTCGAAAAGTCCGGATGAATTTTTAACCTCTTTGCCGTCGAGTATAATTTGCGCGTCTTTGGGGAAGGCGCGCACGAAAATGGCACCGACTTTAGTAATGCGAAAATTTGCAAAATCGAGCCTGAAACCTTGCACATAAAGAACGATAATTGCGCCAGAAATAAAAAAAACAGCCGTTAAGAGATATACGAGACGCCTGCGTTTTTTTACAGTCACTAAAGTAGTATAACCATTATGGTTGGAAAAGCTCAATATCTGATAATGTTTTGTGGAAGTTATGATTATCAACAATCGGGCCCTTCACCGCCGCTTCTTTTGTCGATACAATTAAAATGATCCTGCCCAGATTCCGGATCAAACAATCAAATTCGGGGGAGTGATTGCTCCAGATTGCCGGTACGTCCGGAATGCCGGAGATAAACCTCTCCCACCTGGCGAATAGTCGGATTATCTCGGCGGGGTCTAAAGAAAGCCAACAGGCTTTTTTTAGTTTATAAAGCCAGAAACCTTCATTCGGTTACAACGGCGTTTATTTTTGCGGCCAGTATAAAATCATTTTCCGACAGTCCGCCGATGGCATGGGTTGCGAGTTCCAAAACCACCTTGTTGTAGGAAATATAGATGTCGGGATGATGCCCCTCGGACTCTGCTATGTCGGCAATTCTGTTTACAAACCCCATGGCTTCCAAAAAATTTTTAAACTTAAATTCGCGCCGGATTTTTTTATTTTTTATCGCGGTCCAGCCGGGAGTTTTTGCGATATAATCCGAGACCTCCGACGCTTCGAGAGGCAAAACGCCGCCTTCGCAGGGAATACAATGTTTTTGTTTTAAATCCATGTCGGGCCAGGCGGAATTTCACTGCTCTCCATCCGCTCGCGAGCGGATGGATGCGCTTTCAGAACCCTCGGTTCTGAATAATCTCCTATACGGAGGGGACATCGAGTTTCCCCTCCGACCCACCCCTCGTTCAATTCCATAGAATTATACTGAAAACAAAAAATTTTTCTAAGATGTGATTCTTGTTTCATGTCGGGCCAGGCGGAATTGAACCGCCGCTACACCCACCCCAAGGGTGCGTACTGCCGCTATACTATGGCCCGGTTTATGTTAAAAAACGGCCGATACGCTAAACGCCGCATCTTATAAACTGTCAAAAATTTTAATCGTATCCTTGAGGGCCGCGTATATAGGATCTCCGATGTTTTTTACTTCGTCTTCGGCGCTGACAGCCGGTTTTGCTCGGAGTACTAAGCTTACGGAGTCAAGCGTTGCGGAAAGTCTTTCGGCGATTTGCTTTTGGCCTTCCTGCGCGGCAAAATTTTTAAATGTTTCAAGCTGTAATTGGATTTCTTCGAGCAAAAGTGTTTGAACTCTGTGCCCGACAAGCCTCTCCCTTGATTCTCTGGCCCGCCTCTTTAAATTTTCCCTCGCTTCTTCAGTTAGCGACGCATTCGTCTCGAAACTTCTTATCCTTGCAAGTCCGTATGCCGACATCCATAATTCGGCCAGTTCGTTAATCGTTTTCCCTCCAACTCCTATGACGACATAGGGGATATTGCGCATGGTGCCATAAAAATTCGGATCATATTCGTCAGAATGAAAGTATTCCATGGCGGTTAGTCTGCCGTTTTTTATGTCCCGCTTCGCCCTTCTTAGTTTTTTTGATATGTCAATAGCGGAAGACGTGGCATCAATGCCAAAAGCTATGTGTTTTGTTGCGCCGCCATCTTTTATTCCCACAGCCAGATCCACGCCATGAAATAAGTCGTCATATTCCGCGGGGGCGATCGTGTAGGCGCTCTCCCCGAACCAATTGCTAAGCTCTATCTGGTCGATCAGTAGTCCCTCCAGAAGTCTGGCAAATTTTCTGTCGTTCAGTTCTCCGGCTGTTTTGAGCCCCTCCAGTTTTTTCCTGGCACTTTCTTGATCGCGAAGAACCCGTTCTTTTCCGTATCCAGGCACGGAAACGAAGTCTTCCATATCTATTGCCACCGCCCTTTTTCTATTCTCCAAAAGCTCAAGAGCCAATTTCTCGACGCGCGGCATCGCTTCGACTTTGCCCGCTTCTGATGCCGCCAGAGATTTTTCTTTGCCCATTTTGTCATTCATAGTATTGCCCGCTCTCGGCGGATATCCAAAATTTTTCTCATGATCGCATCTTTGGCGGTTGCCCTACTTTCTCACCGTCTTTCGGAGAGATTTCAGGCACTGCGTGCAAATTTTTGCGCGCTTGCCTTTAACGCGCGCCCATTGCAGATTGGGATATTTCCTTGACCAGTTTACAGGGTTGTAATGGCCGCGAAGCAGGCGGCGCGAACCGCCCATCTTGGAACCTTTGTGGCAAATTGCGCATTGGCGCATGGTTTTATTCTGTTTTAACTTTTAATTTTTTTGTTTTTTTGCGGTTCAATTTCGGCATGACCACTCTTAGTATGCCGCTCTTGAATGTTACCTCCGCTTCTTCCGGATCTACTTCCTGCGGCAGTATAACCGAACGAGAGAACCGTCCCCAATAGCACTCCTGATAAAAATAATCATCTCTTTTCACATCTTCTTCTCTGCGGCGCTCGCCCCTGATTGTCACCGAGTCTCCGGTAACAGAAACATCAATGTCTTCCGGCTTAATCCCGGCAATCGCCGATTCCACGACAATGCTTGACGACGTTTGGTAAACGTCGATAGCCAGTTGCCCTTCGGGTTCGTCCTCATATATTTTGGAAATTGACTTCGGAAGGTGTGCCGGTTTTTCTAGGGCACTGCCGGATTTCGCAAGTTCGATTTCGAAATCGGATTCGGCAAGCCGCCGCTCCTTGGCCAATTCCTCAAAAAATTTTTCGTCTTTCTCGTTCATTTATGCCTACTTTATACAGCTTCTTTTTTGAGCTTTTCGAAATCCGCCAAAACAAAAAAAGCGAGTGTTATGGCGAAAGCCAAAGAATACATTACATTCCTCCCAAAGACGATTATAAAGTAGTTGAATATTCCGTGCAAGACGGTGGCGATTGCGACCCCAATAATTATATAGCTCTTGGATAAAAATTTTCTTATGCCCATTGCCCACCAATATCCGACTATGCCGGAAGTTACGGAATGGAGGAGTGTGGCCCCCACAAGCCTTATGATGCTTACGGTAAATACGGAGCTTAAAATCGCGAGTTGCCCCTGTGCGCCGCCGCTTACCGCGCCGATATTTTCCGCCGTGGCAAAACCGAGGGCTGCAACGACCATGTAGATCATGGCATCCACGGGCTCGTCGAAGGCGGGATTTTTATGGACGACAAGATATGCCGCCCCGAATTTGGTTGCCTCTTCGATGAAAGAGAGAACGAGAAGCGGCGTCAGGGTAAGGGTTTCTATGTTCCAGTGGAAAACTGATTGCAACAATAGCTGTACCGCAAGAGCGAAAAATGCCGAGGCCGCGCCCGCGAGATAGGTGAGTGCGAGCAACTTTTTTGGTTCGGGGTGAAGATCTTCCTGCAGGTAGAAAAGAAGCCATGTAAAGCCGGGCAAGAGACCAAGAATTATCGTCAGAATTTCCATAACACTAATTATAGCCCGCGGATTTGATTCCGGCGCTTCTGGCATTTATACTTCAATCAGCAAGTTGATAGCCGGGGTTGCGAAATGAGCAGGGCAAACAAGGTAGTTCTTTTTCTAGTCCTTTCCGTTGCCATTGTTTTCGCGACGGCCAAATACGGCTATTTTCGGGATTTTTACTGGAGAACTTTTACCAAAGAAGTTTCCTATAGCGAATTCGCGTCGAAAATAGACGATGGCACGATAAAAAGAGTCGCCGTTTTAAGCGATCGAAGAATTTCCGGAAAGGATGAAGCCGGTAATACTTTTTTAGCCGACATTCATCCGTTGGCCTATCAGGACCTGCTATTAAAAGTAAAAGAACACGATGTCGATATTGTTTTTCCAAAAGAAAGCGAGTGGCCGCAGATTTTGAACTGGATTTTTCTTGCCAGCCTCTTAATCATCACCGCGTTTTTTTTAATTATCCCTTTTATTGCCCCGAAGATTCTTAAAAACGTCGGTCAGGCCGGTACACCTTGGGGCGACTTCGGCAAGTCTTGCGCCAAGCTTTATAAACCGGGAGAAATCAAAGCTTCTTTCGGCGACGCCGCCGGCATCGATGAGGCCAGAGATGAGCTTTTGGAGGTCGTCGATTTTTTAAAAGACCCCGACAAGTTTCGAAAACTCGGAGCGAGAGTTCCGAAAGGATCGTTGCTCGTAGGTCCGCCTGGATGCGGCAAGACGCTCTTGGCCAAAATCATAGCCGGAGAATCGAACACGCCGCTTTTGAGCATTTCCGGATCCGATTTTGTAGAAATGTTCGTTGGCGTGGGAGCAAGCAGGGTGCGCAGTCTCTTTGCCGAAGCAAGGAAGATGCAGAAGTGCCTGATTTTTATTGACGAACTGGATGCGATTGGCGGGGTAAGGCGCACAACTGGATTCGGCGGCGACAGCGAACGGGTGCAAACCCTAAACTCACTTCTTAAAGAAATTCAAGGTTTCGAAGACAGCCCCGGAGTTATTCTTATCGGCGCGACGAATAGCCCGAATGTTTTGGACCCGGCGCTTCTTCGTCCCGGCCGCTTCGACAGAAAAATTGTTGTTCCCGTGCCGCACGTTAAGGGGCGCGAAGAGATATTAAAAATTCATGCGAAAAACAAGCCGATTGCCGAAGATGTTGATTTGGGCGCGGTTGCCAAGGGAACAAGCGGTTTTGTCGGGGCGGACTTGGAGAATTTGATTAACGAGGCGGCAATTTTTGCCGCCAAATCCGGAAGAGACGAAATAACCAAGGAAGATTTTTGGAAAGCTAAAGACAAAATACTCCTCGGACTTCACGACAAGTCGCGAATAAGGCCGGAAGGAGAGCGCAAAGCGATAGCTTGCCATGAAGCGGGGCACGCTTTGATAGCAGCGATTCTAAAATGCACCGATCACATCGAAAAAGCCACGATTCTTCCAAGGGGATTTACCGGAGGAGCGGTTTTTACGCTTAGCGACGAGGAGTTGGTAAAAACCAAAGAAAAAGTTAGAGCGGAAGTTGCCAAGCTTTTCGGCGCAAGAGCAGCGGAAAAACTTTTCTTGGAAACTCTTACTACCGGAGCAGAAAACGATATCGAACGGGCGCAGGGAATTATCCGGCGCATGGTTTGCAAGTGGGGCATGTCCGATCTTGGCCCGATAAATGTTCCACTGGGCGAAAAAACCGATCTTTCATCAGGCAGAAGCATGGTTTTCAGCGAGGAATTGATTTCAGAAAACATGAAGCAAAAAATAGAAGCAGAAGAGGAAAAAATCCGTTCATCCGTCTCAGAAAAAGTCAGCGAGTTTTTGAGAAAATATGAGTCGATGCACAGGAAAATTGTCGACCTGCTTCTTGAAAAAGAAACCGTTGATGGTGCCGAGATTTACGAGATAGTCGGCGATCTGAAAAATTCAGTAGAAATATAAAAAACAACCCCGCTCCGCTTTCGGAGCGGGTTTACCATTTCTCGACCGCAAGAAGTTTTTGTTTTCCTTCGCCTGTTTGAAGTTTTTGGTATATTTCTTCGGTTACGAAAGGCATAAAAGGATGGAGCATCTTGAGTGACTCAAGAAGGACAGTGCCTAAGGTTTTTTTAACGCCTTCGTCGTCGCGCGTCTTGGAAAATTCTAAGTATTTGTCGGCAAGATCGTGCCAGACAAAATCATAAATCTTGTGCAGTGCCTGGCCGAAGTTATGATTTGCGACATCTTCTCCAACAATCTTTTTTGTCGATTTTAATTTATCTAGCAATGAACGGTCTTCGGAGCCGAATTCGTCATTGCCGGTCGCCGGCGCTTTGTTGCCGATTTTTGCCGCGACGAACCTTGCGATATTCCAAAGTTTCGTGGCGAATTTTTGCCCGGCGACTACCGCCGTTTCGTCCCAGCGAATATCTTGCGTGCCCATTGCCTGCCAGATGATGCCGAACCTCAAGGCGTCCGCGCCATATTTTTCTATGAGCAAAAGTGGATCGATGCCCGTCCCCAAGCTTTTCGACATTCTCTTTCCGTCTTTCGTAAGAACGGTGGCGTGTATCAAAACTTCCGGGAAAGGTTCTTTTTTCATGAATTCCAAACCGGAGAAAATCATTCTGCCCACCCAAAGATTAATGATGCCGCGGTCGGTGATCAAAATATTCGAGGGGTAGAAGTTTTTCAGATCTTTTTTCGAAAGTCCGGCGAATGGCCAGAGGGCCGAAGAAAACCACGTGTCGAGTACGTCTTCGGATTGAATATATCCGGCATTGCAGTGATCGCACTTCGGCTCGGTCTCCGAAACTTTTACCTCCTCGCATCTCTCCGCCTCTTTTTCTTTGTCGGGAAGCGATACGCATTTTTCTTCGTGGAACCATACCGGTAGCCGATGTCCCCACCAAAGCTGGCGAGATATGCACCAGTCTTTTATATTTTCGAGCCAGCTGACATACGGCTTTTCAAAATTATCCGGAATAATTTTTATTTTTTTGTCCGCAACCGCTTTGAGCGCACCTTTGGCGAGGCGATCCATTTTGAGGAACCACTGGTTGCTCAAGATCGGTTCGACCGTCGTGCCGCAACGCGAGCAAACCGCCAGATTGTGCGTGTAATCCTCGATTTTTTCGATAAGTTTCAGATTCTCAAGTTCTTTCACGACGGCTTCTCTTGCCTCGATGATTTTCATTCCTTTGAATTTTTCTCCGGCTGTCTCCGTCATTCGCCCGCGCTCATCGACTATTTCGTAAAAAGGCAACTTGTGCCTTTCGGCGATTTCGGAATCGGTGATGTCGTGTGCCGGCGTCACTTTTACAGCTCCAGTGCCGAATTTCATATCGATCGAAACATCGTCGACAATCGGAATTTCGCGGTTTTGAATCGGCAAAATTGTTTTTTTGCCGACAAATTTTTTATAGCGCGCGTCTTTTGGATTTACCGCTACTGCTGCATCTCCCAGCATTGTTTCCGGCCGCGTTGTTGCTACAACAATAAAATTTCCGCCGGCGATTGGATACTTTATATGCCACAATTTTGTTTTTTCTTCTTTATACTCGACTTCCAAGTCGGAGATGCTCGTGCCGCATCTTGGGCACCAGTTTACGACGCGCTTGCCGCGATAGACCATTTTTTTCTCGTAGTAATGGATAAACGCCTTTCGAACCCAGCCGGCATATTCCGCATCCATCGTAAAGCGCGTGCGCGACCAGTCGCATGACGCGCCGAGTCTCTTGAGCTGTCCCAAAATTATACCGCCGTATTTTTCTTTCCATTCCCAGACGCGCTCGATAAATTTTTCCCGTCCGAGGTCGCGACGCGTTTTGCCATCTTTTTTGAGTTCTTTTTCGACTACGTTTTGCGTGGCGATGCCGGCATGGTCTATGCCCGGAAACCAGACGGTTTTATATCCTTGCATGCGGTGATAGCGGACCAGAATGTCGCTTAAGGTGGCGTTTAGAGCGTGGCCGATGTGGAGCGACCCCGTGATATTGGGAGGCGGCAAGTGAATGGCGTAAGTTTCTTTACCCGGCGGTAAATTATCCGGCCTGCCTGACGGAGTTTCGGCGAAGTTGGGATTAAAATAACCGCCCTCTTCCCAGAGCTTGTAAATTTTTCTTTCTGCTTCTTTGTGGTCAAAACGCGTCGGAAATTCTTCGGGCATAAGATTAATTTTAGATTATTCCTGGGAAAAATTCTATTTCGACACAGATTTTTGGCATTAAAGTTGACAGACTTGCAACACCCCCCCGTGTGCTAATTTTAAATTAATAAACACAGAGTCGTTCCCCTGCGGAAATTGTAAAAAATGATTTTAAGACAAAAAATCGCGGCCATATTTTTACTCGCCGCCTTTGTTCTCCCGTCGATTTCATCGGCACAAACAGTCGAACAATTACAAGCGCAAATAATGGCACTTCTTGCCCAGCTTCGAATACTTCAGCAGGAGCTTTTGGCTATTCAAAGTGGATCTGGCCAGTGGTGCCACACGTTCAATGTCAACCTTAAAATTGGTATGGGTGGATTCGAAGTAAGATCTCTACAAATCGCACTCCAAAAAGAAGGCTTGAAAATAAGCACGACCGATACGTTTGACGACCAAACAGCCTCCGCGGTTAGCGGTTTCCAACAAAAATATGCAAGCGACATTTTGACTCCTAATGGCCTCCAATATGGTACGGGGTATGTTGGTGTGGCCACAAGAACAAAGTTGAATTTGCTTTATGGATGCGAGTTTACTAATCCAATATTTTTGCCACCGTCGCCTTCGGCGCCAACATCAACAACCTCGAGCGCAACGATTAACTATTTAAATGCTTTGCCATCGATAATCGCTTCCGGCAAGACAACGACATTAAATTTTAGCGCTACGGGCAACGGGCTTAGCCAATTAAAATTAATTCTCACGTGCGCTTCCGGTGTTGCTACCCCTTTAGGTGAGTGTTCTACGCCCCCGACATTTGCGCCGAACACAAATGGCTATGGATTGGAAGTTGTAAACACGACCAACGTAAATCAAGAGATGGGTGTTATGCTTGTTGGGTATGATGCAAGTGGAAATGCAATTGTTTCGCGATCTACAACGATCACGATTACGCCCGCACCACAAGAGGCCTCCTTTGCCGCCTCAAAAACAAGCATTAACTCCGGAGACAGCGTGACATTTTCATGGAATGCGCCGCCTCCTTCTAGTGGCATGTCAACAAGTTTCACTATAGGCTGCGTCGCTGGCATCACAATGTATGATGTTTCCAGAAACCAAGCATTTTCCTGTGGCGACGTAGATCGCTCCATCTCTCCGTCGGGTTCTTATACCGTCCAATTTACTAACTCCACAAATGCGGCGATTCAGGTAACCGCGCAATTAGATTATGGCGGGAACATGCCTCTCACGGTAACCGTAACCATAAACGCCGGAACGCCGCTGTCTTCGGCGCCATTAACATTCACGGTTACTCACAGTGCCACCGTTTCTTCTGGTAATCTTTCGGTTCCATCAACGACATCGATGATGCTTCTCGACTCTTTTAACGTGAGTGCGCCCAATGCCGGCTTCACGTTGAATTCAATCACAATAAATACCAGCCCCGACGTAGCGACCGGGCGCCTCGCTATTTCAAATTTGAAAACATATACGACACTCGTCAATAGTTCAAGCGCAGGGTATTTCGGCCAGTCTCAGGCAACGATTTTCCCGCAAACGGCATACACTTACAATGGTTCATTTTCGGCTCCGGCCGGCGGAATTATAAATGTTGGGCTATATGGCGACACTACTTCCGCCGCATCCGGCACTTATGCGGCCCCGTTCAGCTTCGTTGGAGCGACCGGAGTTTCCGCGAGCGGAAACGCGCCCATTTCTTTTAGCGGAAATATCCCCGGTCAAACTGTTACCGTGGTTGGGTCACATTAGGCGAGTTTGATCACGCAAAAATGAACAAAGATTTATTTTTTACACGGAGAGGGTCTGCCATCGTGGGGGTTATCTTTTTGATTTTGGGGATAATTGCCGCCGGTGGATTAGCATACGTCAAGATTCGTCAAATAGTTTCTGAAAAATTATCTTCTTCCACTGCGCCTGTCGCACAAATACCCGAACAGCCGATCGCGAAGAATTGCGGGATAATTGAAAATACAAGGGATCGAAATGTTTGTTATGCAAATCAAGCAGAATCTTTAAAAGATGGGTCAATATGTGAAAAGATAGGGTTTTATTCTTTGAGGGAGTCATGCTATTTGAGAGCTGCTATAGCTACGAAGGATTCTTCTTTGTGTACCAAGTTCGGTGAAAGCGGAGATTATCAAAATCAAAGGGAATGCGCCATTGCCATTGCAAAACAGGGAAACCCCTCGGTTTGCGAGCTGCGCGGACTTTTCGGTTCAAATAAGTCGCAATGTTTCGGAGCGGCAGCCGTGGCAAAAAAAGACCTTTCGCTGTGCGATAAAACTCAAGGCTTTTATCGCGATTATTGTTATTCGCAAGTTGCCAGAGAAAAAAAGGATTATTCTGTATGCGACAAGTTTACCAACTCGCAAGCAAAAATTTCTTGTTATACGACCGTGGCGCCAGCAATTCAAGATTTATCTCTGTGCGATAAAATTTTATCTATTAATCAAAAGGACTTCGACCCCACCCAGGCGCAAATAGCTTGTTATCGCGCTGTCGCCGCGGCAAAAAAAGACCGCAGTATTTGCGACAATTTGCCCAAGGGGGGGGTTGCACCAGATTAAAATGGGGCTGCCCCAGATTAATTTAGACTCTCAAAAGACTAATTTAGACACTCAAGAGTGCTATGTTGGTATAGCGCTTTCTGCGAAAGATGCTGGAATATGTAGCGTTCTGCCAAAACAGGAAGATAAAGACTTTTGTTACGATGCCTTTATATCTCGCACTCCCTCGAATGAAACGATAGATGCGTCCGTTTGTGACCATGTGCGCTCAGAAGTGGGCAGAGCCGCTTGTTATGGAAAAGTGGCCCTGAATAATCAAGATGTTTCTTTTTGCGAAAAGACAGTTCTTGCGGGCGTGCTGTCATTTCCTGGGGTGACGCCGGAGATCGCTAAATATTTTTGCTACAGTGGTGTTGCGGCCACAAATGGCGATAAAAAAATTTGCGAAATGATTCCCAGGCAAAACGCCCTTGAGCAGCGATATTCGGATTCATGTTATTCAGGTATTGTTCCGTTGGCAGAAGACCCGAAGCTTTGCGAAGAAATAAAAACACAAGATTCTAAAGACGATTGTTATGAAAAATATGGATCTGAGACAGAGGACGCGTCGTTTTGCCAGAAAATTGAGAAAATGGGATTAAAAAATGCTTGTTACGCAGATATTGCAAAAAAAACAAAAGATATTTCTCTGTGCGCCAACGTACGTGACGTGGGTTGCACTGGTGCATGTGTGCCGGAATATTCTTATAGTTCCAGCAAAGAGAGTTGTTATTTTGAGGTCGCCGTAGCAAAATTGGATTCGTCTATCTGCGACAATATTTCGACACAAGCCAGCAGGGACAGCTGTGAACGGCGTGTCGCGGAGCAGGGGCTTTTAGTAGAAAACAACCCTGCTTTTTGTGAGAAAATCAAAAATATCGACGCAAGAGACGCTTGTTATATAAAAGTTGTAGAAAATACAAAAGATGTCGCATTTTGCTCTAAGGTACAATCAGACAAAACACCATGTTTTTTAACCGGAACAGTTAATAGGTGCACACCCGGTGAGAAATCTGTGTCCAATAAAACTCAATGCTATACAAACGTAGCCCGAGATAAAAACGACATCGCGGTTTGTAATAACATACAAACGCGATATGAAAAGGCATTATGCTTAGATAGGGCATCGCTTTCGATTAATGAAATAGCACGAGAGAAAAACGATGTTTCTCTATGCAAACAATTTGATCAGGATAATTACGGATTTGATTGTTATGCTGGCGTGGCGGTTGTGAATAAAGATCCCTCCGTCTGTAATTACATTAAATCACAAGCCGATAGTACGTTATGTCGGGATGCGGTTTCTCAACAAAAGGGTTTAATAACGAAACCGCATAATCTCCCAGAGCCATAAGCGACAGAATTTGTTCTTGAATAATACCCGGAAGGATTTTTCAAACCCCTAAATTTCCTTGCGCCTCCAGTTTATGTTTCTTTTTGCGCAGGTGCGCGAAGTATCCGGCTGTGGCGATCATGGCGGCGTTGTCCAGGTTATATTTGAAATCCGGCACGAAGAAGTTAGCTTTTAGCTCCGAGCTTTTAGTTTTTAGCGACTTGCGCAACGCCTTGTTTGCCGCCACGCCGCCGGAAAGCATTACGGATTTTGCGCCGAATTCTTTCGCGGCGCGCAGAGTTTTTTCCACGAGCACATCAATGGCGGCCTGTTGAAACGATGACGCAACGTCGATTTTGTTTACTCGCGGATTGTCGCGCAAATAATAAAGCACCGAAGTTTTGAGACCGGAAAAACTGAAATCGTAATTTTTGTCATGAATCATGGGGCGAGGAAAGTTAATTGCCGAAGGGTTGCCGTTACGCGCCAATTTTTCAATTTCCGGTCCGCCGGGGTAGGGGAGATCGAGGAGGCGAGCGACTTTATCGAACGCTTCGCCGGCGGCATCATCGCGCGTCTCGCCCAGTTTGCGCCACTTGGAGAAAGAATCCATTTTAAGCAAGATTGTGTGCCCGCCACTTACGATCAAGGCGATAGCCGGAAAAATTTTTGAAAATTGAAAATTGCGACTTGAAAATTCATTTTTCTTCGACAGAAGAAAACTGTAGATGTGTCCTTCCAGATGATTTGCTCCGGCAATTTTCAATTTTGAATTTTCAACTTTCAATTTTTTATATAGCTCTTTGGCAAAATTTATTCCTGTCCAGAGCGCCGGCTCGAGGCCGGGGCCGACGGTAACAGAAATCAGCCCGACAGTTTTCAGATCTTTGGCGGTAAATTTTTTCAAAAGAATCGGGAGATTTTTAAGATGTTCGCGTTTGGCGAGATTGGGTACGACGCCGCCAAAGGGACGATGGATTTTTATCTGTGAAGCGACGAGATTCTTCAGGACTTTAAAACGCGGATTTTTGAGTCCGCCTTTCGCTTCAACGAGAGCGATTCCCGTCTCGTCGCAACTCGTCTCGATTCCTAAAATTCGCATATTGTTTTCAGTTTATGGGCGACCGGCCGTTTTTAGCAAGCCATTGACTTCCGAAAATTGCGCGCTTATCGTAAAAATAGACCATTGCCAAGCGGAGAGTCGCTATGTGCAGGCGTGTTTCTACGGCAAGAAGCGGTGATCCGTACGTCGATTGGACGTTCAGCCGTTTCGTTGAGATATTAAGGAAAGCGAAGGTGTATAAAGTAAGGAGTTTACGCTATCCGGAAGACAAGGAAGAAATTTACGGCTCTTTTCAAGAGAAAGATTTTGACAAGGAAATATTTACGGACGAGATTTTTTTAAACCCCTGGAAACTTCCGCGATGTCCCGCTGTAAAAATTCTCATACACGAACTTTCCCACAAGCTTTTTCCTTCTGCCCGCGAGAGGCATATATATTCCCTGGAGAAAATCCTTTGGAAAAAGTTTACACGGGAACAGAAAAGAATTTTGGCATGTTTCATTCCGAAACACAGCATAAAGAGGCAGCTGGAATAGGTGAGAAAATAAGTAGAACAAATGAAATGAATTGAAAAGCCGCGCCCAAAAGCGCGGCATTTGTGCCCCCATCGGGATTTAAACCCGAGTTTCCGCCGTGAAAGGGCGGCGTCCTGGATCGGACTAGACGATAGGGGCTCTTATTTACTATGACAACGACAGCAAATCCTGGCAACTGCTGTAGTATGATAATATGAATAAAAAGATTTTGCAAAGGTCGTCATATCAATCGGGTTTATTAATTCATGTTTCCACAGCTTTATCTTTTCGGCGACTACTCCTTCTTTGCTGTCCGCTTGGTTTTGGGTATTATATTGCTTGCGCACGGCTGGCCTAAGATAAAAAATTTGCGCCAGACGGGTGTTAATTTTTCCTCGATGGGGTTCCACCCGGGATTTTTTTGGGGAACCGTAGCTGCGGTCGCGGAATTTTTCGGCGGACTGGCCTTACTCGCAGGTTTTTATGTTCAGATAGCTGCCGCGCTCCTCGTCGGCGAGTTTATAGTCATCAACATTTGGAGGATTTTGAAAAAGAATTCTTTTGTTGGCGGCTTGGAGTTCGATTTGCTCATACTCTCCGCCCTGCTTGTTCTTCTTACGCAGGGAGGAGGGGAATATGCCCTCGAAAGAATGTTTTTCTGGCCGTACTAGTATTATTTAATTGTCTTTGAGCGGTTTCTCCATCCGTCGACAATAAGATGTCCTACTACCGTTTTTTTGAAATTTTGCCCGGAGCTTTTACTTGGCTCACGGTGGTTTTGATGTTCCTTTTGTCCTGGAGGATGCCGGCGGCGGTCGCCATCTTTATCATTTTCTTCGATCTCTACTGGCTTTTAAAGACAATTTATTTGTCGGTACATCTGCGGGCCACGTTTCAGACAATGCGCGAGTATCTGAAAATAGATTGGTTCGCGAAACTAAAAGACCTCCGCAGTCCATGGCCCGATATTTATCATTTGATTATTTTCCCGATGCACAATGAGCCCGAGAAACTGGTGCGCGAGAGTTTCGAGAGTTTGCTCCGGGCAAATTATCCGAAAGATAAATTTATGGTTGTCTTGGCTACGGAAGAGGCGGCTTCCTCCGGGCGCGATGTCGCCGGAAAAATCGAGCGGGAATTCGGCGGGAAATTTTTTAAATTTTTAACGACAGTCCACCCACCCACCCTTCCCGGAGAAATTCCCGGCAAGGGCGCCAACGAAGTTTGGGCCGCCAAGGAAGCGAAAAAGAAAATCATCGACGCCTTGGCCATTCCTTATGAAAAGATACTCGTTTCCGTTTTCGATATCGACACGCAAATTTTTCCGGAATATTTCGGCCGCCTGACCTACGCATTTCTCACGGCGGAGAAGCCGTTGCGCGCAATCTACCAGCCCATACCCCTGTTCTTGAACAATATTTACCAGGCACCGGCTTTGGCCCGCGTTGTTTCTTTTTCCTCCACTTTTTGGCAGATGATGCAGCAATCCCGGCCCGAGAGGCTTACCTCTTTTTCTTCGCAATCGATTCCTTTCCGCGTTTTGCTTGATATCGGTTTTTGGCATACGGACGTGGTTTCGGAAGATTCGCGGATTTTTTGGCAATGCTACTTGCACTACCACGGCGATTTCCGGGTCGAGCCGCTTTTTTATCCGGTTTCCATGGATGCCAACGCCGCGCCGACTTTTTGGGGAACGCTCAAGAATCTTTACAAGCAGCAGAGGCGCTGGGGCTGGGGCGCGGAAAATATTCCTTACCTACTGGACGGCTTCCGTCGCGATCCGCTTATCCCGCGCGGCAAAAAAATGTACTGGTCATCCAGTATTTTGGAAGGATTTCATTCTTGGGCAACGCATTCACTGTTGATTTTTGCTCTCGGTTGGTTGCCGGTCATTTTGGGCGGCGGCGAGTTTCGCTACACTCTTCTTTCCTACAATTTGCCGCAGATTACGCGCCTTATTATTTCTTTCTCGATGATAGGGATTGCAAGTTCCGCCGTTTTAAGCATGATGCTTCTGCCGCCGCCACCGGCATGGTTTCGCGTCAAACACAAAGCAGTCTACGTTCTCCAGTGGCTTCTAATACCGGTGACGCTTATCGTGCTCGGAGCGTTTCCGGCAATTGAGGCGCAGACGCGGCTTATGCTCGGCGGCAAATGGAGGCTTGGTTTCTGGGTGACGCCGAAAGACAGAAAATAAAACACGCGCCGCGTTCGGATTGTGGTGTGCTTTCAAAAAAAATCTCGCAGACAAAAATGCTACAATAAAGACAATGAAAAATCTCGGACAAAGACTCTTTTTCTCCTTTTTTTCTTTTCGTTACCGCCACGGCCTGACCATGATTGAGCTGCTGATATTCGTCGGACTTTTTACTCTGGTTATCGTGGGATTTATTTCCGTGTTGGTTCTTGTGATCAATATCAATTCTCGCCAAACTTCCGCCAACGAGGTGAATGTTCAGAGCCAGTATCTTTTGGAGCAGATAAAATATTACGTCGAGCGCTCGAGTTTAATCGATATCTCGCAAGACACTTCGACAAGCACGCTGCGATTGCGCATGAAATCATCCTCCGAGGATCCTACGATTTTTACCGTTGCGAGCGGCACGGCTTACATCCAAAAAGGATCCGGCGGGCAAACGGCTCTTACTTCCTCGAGGGTTACGGTGAGCAGCTTAACGTTCCGCAAGCGTTCCAATCCGCCTGGCAAAGATTCGGTGGATGTGAGTTTTTTGATGCAATACAACACTCAAAACCTGAAACAAAGTTTTTTCCAATCTCTTAGCAGCGGCCTTACCAGAGTTTCGGCGGCAACTTTCGATTCCAATCTGATACCGTCTTCGACCGCTACCTATAAACTCGGAACCACTGGCGCCGTTTGGAGCTCCATAAACGACGTCATTTATTTCAACGGCTCGACCGTGGGAATAGGCGTCAGCAGCCCGAATGCGGTGTTGCAGGTTAGTGGCGGCGACGTCTACGTTGATACGGTGGGCAACGGAATTCTTTTGCGCTCGTCCGATGGCGTTTGCTGGAGAATCAAGCCATCTACTGCGGGAGCGTATACCTCGGCTTCGACTACGTGTCCGTGATCATGAGGTGCCGGACGCGGGACGCAGGGTTGGTTAATTGGTAGTTATCCACAACGCGAAACAGCCGATTTTATAAAATAAAAACAACATGGACAATATTCCGGAGTTAAAACCTGCGAACCCGATAAGCAAAGAAAAATTAATAGCCATTTTTTCGCTAATCGTAATCATTTTTCTCGTTGGCCTTGCGATCTTCGTAAAAAAACCACTCTCGGGATCAGGAACCAACGTCGAAAAATCGGCGCCGGCAGCTCCCGTAACGCGCGAAGCCGTTCCGCTTGGCGTTGTTGTGCCAGACGTTGGCTCTAAAGTTCCTGAAAACGTAGCCGCGCCGGAAAATGTGGCGTCGTTTGTTCCCGACACCGCAACAAAAGACAGGACCTTCAGTATCAGCGCGCAAAATAATCGGTTTACGCCGAGCGAGATTATCCTGAATAAGGGCGACAATCTCAATCTCAATTTCACGGCCGTAGACAAAGACTATGATTTCGTCATGCCGGATTTCGGCTATCGTCCCGGCGCTATTGTCATAAAAAAGGGCACAACGAAAAAAATAACTTTTCAGGTTACGGACAGCGGCAAATTCAAATTTTATTGCGCGCTCTGCGGCGGTCCCGCTAGCGGCCCGATAGGCTACATTATCGCCAAATAAAATGCTTCCCAAAAAAACAGTTGCCTTAATTGTTGTCGTCGTTGCGGCCTTGGTCGCGGCGGCTTTCCTTTTCGGCTCCTGGGTCTTAACTTTATCCACGGCAAAGCAAAACGTGTCCAAGTCGTCCGACTACTCCGCCGTTTATCTTACAAGCGGAGATATTTATTTCGGCAAGCTTTCATGGTTTCCCTGGCCGCGCCTAAAAAATGTCTGGTATATCCAGCGGACCGTGGCGCCAAATAGCCAGTCGCAGCTGGGCGTGGCTCCTTTCGTGAACGCCTTTTGGGGGCCGATGGACGAGGTTTATCTCAATCCCAAGGAAATAATTTTCTGGACGCGTCTGCGCTCCGACAGCCAGCTGGTTGGCGCGCTTTCCAACCCGAGCATCGTCGAGCAGCTGCAGACGCAGCCGCCCGTTTTGCAGACGCCTCCAATCCAGAGATAATCGAGGATTTATATGACAAGAAAGCCAATTATTATCCTTTTAGGCGCTGTATCTTTCTTTGCCGGCGCCGCTTTGGCTTTTGCGTTTACCGGACCCGGTACCTGTACGGCTCCGAACTGTTCCGGTGCCGTGGCATCAGACGCCTCCAATAACGCGGCTGTCGGAACCTCCACTACGCAAGCCGCGGTTAAATTTCTCGTTGTTGCTTCCTCGACCGGCTCGTCGGACTACGCCATAAAAGTTTTGGACAGCGGCCAGGGAAATATTTTGCTTGTGCGCAACGACGGCAAGGTCGCCGTTGCCACAAGCGGCTTCTCTTATACCCTAAACGTCGGCGGCAACATTTACGCCAATGGCAATATAACTTGCAGCGGCTCTTGCGGCGGCGGCAGCACCGGCGCTGCCAACGTCACCCCCGGCGTTTTCAACAACGGCACGGTCGGCGTCTATTCTTTTCCGTCGGATGTCGGCATCGGCACGTCGACAACCTCTAATATGCCCGCCGGATTCAATGCCTACCAGACATCCACTTTTTACGGCAACGCTATCGTAAATTATGCAACCGCATCTCGTTGCCTTCGCCTCGACTCCAGTCAAAACATAGTTGCCGCGAGCGGCGACTGCGCCTCGGGCGATACTGACACAAATTCCGGCGGTACGGTTACGACCTCGACGGCGGTTACGGCAAGCTACTTCCCATTCTGGAATTCTACGAACGGCAAAGGATTAAACGGCACATCGTCTATCTATCAAAGCGGGTTGAGCGTTGGTATTGGCACCGCGAATCCGACGCAAAAACTGGAAGTCGCCGGAAACGTGAGCTCCACCGGGCTTATCGTTAACGGCCGCGCTACGACCACAAATTTGACCATTACTTCCCTTACAAGCCAGAACTGTTTAGGCACCGATTCCGCCGGCGTGGTTCAAGCTGGAACGTGCACCGGCGGGAGTGGATCGGGGACGGTGACGACAAGCTCTGCCGTTACCGCAAGCTATTTCCCTTTCTGGAATTCTACGAACGGCAAAGGATTAAACGGCACATCGTCTATCTATCAAA
>CAYXSS010000009.1:0-2870 GCA_964467765.1 uncultured Candidatus Saccharibacteria bacterium | reverse complement strand
GCGGGTTGAAGATCGGCATTGGCACGCTTTATCCGTCTTCCACTTTGCATATTGTCGGCGACTTGATGGTTTCCGGCACTAACGGCCAGGCAACGACCACGGCTCTCTCCATCACCCGCCTTGCCGGCACCGGCGGCTGCTTAAGCGTAAATTCCACCGGTTACGTTGTAACCTCGACTTGTTCAGGCGGCAGCGTGTCCGCAGCCAACATCACCCCCGGGGTTTTCAACAACGGCACGGCAGGCGCTTACGCATTTCCTTCTGACTTGGGAATCGGAACAACAACAACCTCCAACTTGCCGGCGGGATTTACCGCCTACCAGACCTCGACTTTTTTGGGCAGGATCGGCATTGGCACGCAAAGCCCGGCTGCAAGTATTGATTTATCCGGCACAAGCGGGCTTACGGCCTTTCGCATAATGCACGCGGCGGCAGGGGATACGAGTTTCGCCACTGGCGTAAGCGGTGACAATTTTTTGAGATTCTCTTTTTTGGCAAACGGCGAATTAAAATGGAGCGCCGGCTCGACTTCAAACGACATCGAGCTTTTCCGCAACGCCGCCGGGAGTCTTGGCGTCCAAGGACTGAACGGAGTAAGCTCGACGCAAGGATTTGTTGTTTTAACTTCGACGTCCGGCGGAGGCGCGAGCGGCGGCAGCCCGATTTTAGACGTGGATACGCTCAATAGCCGCGTCGGCGTGGGTACGGCGTATCCATCTTCGTCGCTTCATGTTGCGGGAGATTTATTCGTAACCGGCACTTCGACTTTTACGGCCCATGTTATAGCCACGGGCACTACGCCTACGGTCGCAGGAGACGGCAATCCCTCGGGTGGTGGTCAAACCTGTGGCACTTGGTCGACGATTAAAGGAACGGATTTTGCCGGTCAAATCAACACGGCAAGCGCGACCGTTGCAAACGGCGCATGCAGGATTACTTTTACAACCAAATTCAGCAACCCTCCGATCTGCATTGCAACTGTTGCAAGCAGCAGTCTTGGCAGTTTAAATATCCGCACGCAGGCAACTACGACAGCTGCTGCGTCTTTCACTTTCAGCGGCGCCACCAACGCGAACGGGGCTACATTTAACTACATCTGCGTCGGCTTATAGTTTTTGACGCTCGATTTTTTTCGCAAATTTTATTTTGCGTACGGTTTTGCCATTTTCGCTTCGCTTTTTTATTGAAACAATTACGAATCGTTTGAAAGCTTTTTTCCGTGCACGGCTTCGTGGATTTCTTCCGTGAGCCGGTTGTTGATTTTGATCAGTCGGTGCACTTCGTCCTGCAGTTTCAGGATTGCTTCGGCGTCTTTGAACGTTTGTTCCGCCTGCTTGTCGGATGCTTTGCTTAAAACCTGTTGACCTACGGCTAAAATCGGGAGCGCGAGGAGTTGGACTATGTTGCTTAAGAAAAGAAGAAAAACAAAAGGATAGGGGTCATTGCGGAAATACCAAAAACCGACGGTGGCCAAAATCACCCAGCCGAACATCCAGATAACAAGCGTCCAAAACATACCCATGGTTCCGAACTTACGCGTAATGAACACCGCCAGCCGCCCGTTCCAGCCCCCGCTTTCATCTTTAGTAAGAGGCGCGCCTTCTTTCGTTCTTTCCGCTATGCGTGGATGCGGAAAGTGTTGATACTTCATAGAACTTAATTATATACCTCTCTGGCCGGTTATTACCGCTTGCTGGTTATCGGCGCGACCGCGCCGCTTCGTGGCCCGATGCACCTCGGGCGCTATCTCAAGGTGGCTGTGTTCCCCGGTCTGGAACCGAAACCCTGCAATCAGTATAAAGATTTTTCGGCAGCGTTTTAAGCGGTTGGCCGACCCGTCTCGGTCTTGGCGAACTCATCAACCCTTAATCACGATATCGTCTGTCTCTTCTTTACTGACTTCCTTGGCTTTTCTTTCGAACCACTTCACGAATGCGGGAAACTGTTGTTTATTTATTGTCTTTGTTATTGGGAATGTGTAAAGAACCCCGAAACGGCTGAAGTATATTCCCGCCCTATTTATCAAAAGATGTTTTGGCGGATTACCGATTCCTCCTATGCAAGCTAAAATATAATAGCCGATAAGTTGGTTAAGAATGTTCTTGTCAAATTTCAATATCTTGGTGGTTTTGATATCAATTAAGCAATCGTCTACAAGCAAATCTGCATCGGCACCCCCAACAAGAAGCGAAGCCCTGCCGAAGGTTGGATTTAACAAGCATAATTTTTTAGCTCTAAATAGCTTCGGCCTGACAAGCGAAGTAAGTTTGCGCAAATTGCTGATGTCTTTTTTGTCAATTACGCCAAGATGTCTTACGTAGCCAGCTCGGTAAATAGAATCTACCTGAGCAAGTAGTAAAGCGCTTTTAATAAGATCGTCAGAAATATTTCCACTCGCTAGATAATTGTTGTAGCATTTTTTAGCGTTCTCGAGTATGCGTTTTACTTTTTTCGACAACCCGTCTGCGTGACGCTTATCAAAGAACGATTCTTCTTTTCCGCTATCGATATCGACAACATTCACAAACCCTTTTAGAAAAAGTTTGGCATTTTCGGCAACCCATGGCTCGGCAATGGCGGCGGGATTGAGATGTTTGGCATAGAATCTCAAGAGATAATCAAAAGCAGTGCCCACAAGAGCATAGTGATCGGTAGTCGGCGGTACTATAATTTTATTTTTTAAGTTAAATTTTGGTAGCGAAAATTCTTGCGAAAACTTTTCGCGAACATCTTTCCTCTTTATAAAGGTGGTTAAACTCATGGATTCATAATTTACGTTTTGACCCTCTCGTGTCTCTCGATGACGCGAGCTGATGGCTGCCGGGCTTGGATTCGAACCAAGATACTGGGCTTCAAAGGCCCATGTCCTA
>CAYXSS010000008.1:21984-36120 GCA_964467765.1 uncultured Candidatus Saccharibacteria bacterium | reverse complement strand
TCTTGCCCACAAGATGGTTTTTATACCGCCAAGCTGCGCTAAAAACCATTTGCGGTGGGTAGAGGATTCGAACCTCTGTGGGGCTTTTAGACCCCCGCGGTTTAGCAAACCGCTGCCTTAAGCCGCTCGGCCAACCCACCTTCAACTGAATGATAGGTTAAAATTTTTGCAAAGACAATAGATATGCGGGATTTGGTTGCCGAAAATATTTTTTTCTGCTAATCTTTGAGAACATATGGCGAATGAAAATGATCAAAAAAATCAAAAACCGCGGCCGCCTGTAGTCGTGATTATGGGTCATGTTGACCATGGAAAAACAACGCTCCTCGACCGCATCCGCAAAGAAAGTCACCAAGCTTCTCGTGCGGAAAAAAACGATGGCGAGCCGCGATCGATTGCCGAACGCGAAGCCGGCGGCATTACGCAGGCCGTCGGCGCTTACGAAGTTACGCATAACCTGCGGCGGGTGACTTTCATCGATACGCCCGGGCACGAGGCGTTTGCCGCCATGCGTTCGCGCGGAGCAAAAATCGCCGACCTTGCGGTTTTGGTCGTGGCCGCGGACGAAGGAGTGAAACCGCAAACAAAGGAGGCGGTAAATATTTTAAAGGAGACGAAGACGCCGTTCGTTGTTGCCATCAACAAAATCGACAAAACCGGCGGCGACATAGAAAGGGTAAAAAACGATCTCATGGCCGCAGAGGTTTTTCTTGAAGGCTTCGGCGGACAGGTGAGTTATCACGGTATTTCCGCCAAAAAAGGAGAAGGGATAAACGAGCTTTTGGATCTTATTATTCTTGCCGCTGACCTCGAGGGTCTGGCTTATAATCCATTGACAGCCGCATCCGGTTACGTTTTGGAAGCGACTCACGGTCGGCAGAGAGGAGTGGAGGCAACGCTTATTGTTCTCGACGGCGTTTTGCGCAAGGGAGATGCGATATTTACGCCATCAACGCAGGGCAAAATCAAAATTCTGGAAAATTTTTTGGAAAACGCCTGCGATGCCCTGGAGCCGTCCGCTCCGGCCGTTGTTATCGGCTTCGAATCCATTCCGCACGTCGGCGAGCAGTTTCTTGTTGGGAGTAAGCCGGCAAACAGAGAGGTGCCGCAAACAAAAGCCGTTCAGGCGCCAGGAGAAAATACGCTTAATTTAATCCTCAAAGCATCGGAAGCTGGGTCGCTCGAGGCGCTATCGTCGGTCGTGAGAACGCTTGGCTCGGAAGAAAAGTCTATTTACATCGTGGGGGAGTCGGTTGGCGATGTTACAGACGGCGATGTTAAAAGCGCCGTCTCAACGCGAGCCTCAATCATCGCCTTCAAAAACAAAATAAACAAAGCCGCGAAAAATTTGGCCGAAGGGAGGGGGGTGCGAATTATAACTTCAGACATAATTTATGAACTAATAAAAGTAGTGGAAGAATTTCTCAAAGAAACGCAGAAGCCGAAAGCGGCCGGCGAGCTGGGGATTCTGGCGGTTTTCAACCAAAAGAAGCTTTCCGAGCAGCTTGTGGGCGGCCGCGTTGCGTCCGGTATAATCAGAGGCAAGGCAAACTTCGAAATTTATCGCGGCGAAGAAAAAATCGGTACGGGAAAAATTTTGAGTATAAGAGAAAAGAAAACCGACATCGGCCAGGCCGAGTCGGGCAAAGAAATAGGATTGCTTGTAAATTCGCAAACCAATCTGGCCATCGGCGATAAAATCGTTATTAGCAAATGAGGACTTTTAGGAGAGAGCGCGTGGCAAGTTTGATTCAGGAGGAATTAAGCAAGCTCGTCGCTCGCGAAATGGAATTTTCTCCGGGCGATATCGTTACGATCACAGGGGTCGATGTTTCTTCCGGTCTGGAGAGGGCCGTCGTGCGCCTGGCGGTGATTCCGTCTTCGTCGGCCCCTGCTGCACTCGGTATTATCGAGAAAGCCAGAGGCGGACTGCAGCATCTTTTGATGAAAAAAATCAATATCAAGCCGATGCCGCAAATTTTTTTCGAAATTGACGTTGGCGCGGAAAATGCCGCAGAAGTTGAAAAAATATTAAAGGAAGAGAATAATAAATAATTGGTGGGCGGCCGTGTAGCCAAGTGGTAAGGCGAGGGTCTGCAAAACCCTTATACGTGGGTTCGATTCCCACCACGGCCTCAAGGAGGCAGCAGGAAGAAAAACGCCTTGATATAATAGCGGGCAAATATCTTCCTTGGTTTCGGAAAAAGCGAGAGACTGCTTTCCTCCGGTCCCCAGGAAGTCCGTTGGATTTAATATAAAAACATGGCAGAGATTATAAAATTTCCAGAAAAAGAAGAGGAGAGAAAAAAGAAATATATAGTGCAGCCCGGCGGATGGCTAAAAGGGAGAGAACTCGATTTTGAAAAAGGAAAGGAGATGTACGAGGAGGGCCGGCAGAGGGTCACGGAGCTCGAGAAAGAAGTTGAAGAGCTGGTGAATTCGTGCTGGCACCTGATGGACCACGACCTGAAAGAGAGATATCAGGAAGTCTGCAACAACGCCGATTTCAAAAAGAATTTGCCTAAGCGCAGAAAAACTCTGGAAACCCTCGCTGCTGATTTACGGAAACTGGTCAAAAAAGCCGGTTGAGGATTCTGATAAAATAATTTTAGGTTCGGTCGTATGGACACTTGGGCGAGTGGCGGAATGGCAGACGCGCACGACTCAAAATCGTGTGAGGAAACTCATGAGGGTTCGACTCCCTCCTCGCCCACTAAATTTAAAAACTGAGATTGAAGCCGGAGTCGAACGCCGGAGTTGATTTTTTCTGCTGAAAAAATCAGCGAGGCTGTGCCCAGACTGAATGCGAGTGACGACGAGCATTCGAGTCGCCCACCAGTGTTTCCCTTTGCCGCGACGCATCGCGCCGCGAGTTTAATCGGCCAAAAAAACGAAAGTTTAATACTGGTGCCCCGTCGCGGTCTTGGACCTGTTTTCGATGCAACCCGGCAAAGCGTTTTCAAGCAACTTCCTTCACTCTCTTTTAAGGCCTCCCGATCGTTGGTCTTTGGAAAAAGTATAGGGCAATTTCAAGATTTTTTGGGGGGCGAGGTGTCTCGGTCGCTCCATTTTACACATGACCGAACTGCGACACTACAGGGCGTCTCAATTAAGAAATCAACTTCTGGAAAGTTCTGCCCGCACAGCTTGCGCGAATATAAAATCATGGACTTGGCGATCCGATTCGGCCTCGCCAAGTTTCTTGAGTCCGTCGACTTCTCCTAAATCCGCCATAATTTCACAGATGTCTTCTATATCGTTTCTCCTGTTCGCACCTGCTTCTGGTAAATATCCACGCGTCTCAGAAAATCTTGCATTCGCGATTTCAATGCCTTTTTCAAGAAATGTTTTAGCCGCTTCGTGATTACCGAATTCCATCTCGGCACCTGCAAGTTCTTTTAGCAAGCGTATTTTACCGTAATCGCTCAAACTCGGGTCATCCAGACTAATTCCGCGAATGATTGTTTCCGCTGCCTCTTTCCCGTTTTTGGCAAACACGAAACGGGCGAGTTCGATTTTGACGGAAGCTTCAATGTATCCCTCAAACTCCTTCATGGCTACAGTGGTTTTGGTCAGTTTGCCCCGAGCAGCCTCCGTCTTCACAATCTCGGCGCGAAGCTTATCCTTATAGCCAACATAGTCGTTCGAACTGATCGCACGGCCTTCCACGTCTGCGATAATTTTCTGTGCCTGTTTCTCGTCTTGGAGTGTCCGAGCGATAGTGAGTAAGAGAAAGCTCTGCCAATTGGATTTGGGACAAATATCGGTTAGGGCCAGTGCTTTCTCCATATTTCCCTCGTGGACGTAAAATGCTGCGAGTTTCTTGAACGATGGCATAAGATCATATCCACATGAGATGCGCTGCGATTCGTTCTTAATTCTATTCAGATATTTCTCAATGGCAACGCGGGCACGATTGGCTTCCCCTAACTCGATACATGCTGAGACAAAAGCATTTAGCCACTCGTCGGATTTGAGTTCCAAGCGATCGAAGTATCCGTGCTCAAGCGTAGCTGCAGCATCTTCGAAGATGTTTTTGGCGTTTACCTTAAATCCACCCTTGGAAGCGGCCTCAGCGGCCCTGCAGAGAAATTTCATTTTTAATAGCTCGGCTTCCTGCGGGAATGAATCGGCACATTCATATACGCCACTAAAATCACCCTTCTGCGCCAAACTCGTTCCGATGAATCCTAGCGCATTGGTGTAAGCACTATTCCACCACTCGGGTTGAATCTTTCGGAAAGATTCGCGGACAGATGCTGGAACTTTTTCCAATATCTTTTCGTCTACTTTTTCGAAATGCTCAGATTTCATTTTATTTCTATGAAATCATATCTAAATTTCCGCGTCAACTATTTTGTGCCTGATAAAATGATTTCGTCCAACGGGGTCGGCTCTCGCGGTCGCGCAAGAGAGTCAAACCTGTCGGTCGAAATAAACCTATCACTGGAGTGTGCGCCTTGGAGGGATCGAACCTCCGGCCTTTTGCGTGTCATGCAAACGCTCTACCACTGAGCTAAAGGCGCACTAAGAAACAAATGGACAAACACACACAAATCGAATTTAATTCATTTAACCAGTCCGCGCAAGTCCAGATTCGCGGCTCCTTTAATATCGAAGGATGCCGTTGCGCCCAAATCGGATGTTTGTACTGTGGTTGCGCTGCTGATACGGGAGAAAAGAGTCGCTATTCCCCAAAAAAATGAGACAACAACGATTCCCAGAAACAAAAGAGAAAGACCGATTAAGACAAATTCAGAATGTTTTTTTAAAAAAACTCCCATTTTATTTATTTTTTACCCAAAAAAACTCTTGCGCCGCCGGTAAAATCGTAATAAGAACCATTTCCTTTTAAATTGAACGAATCCAGTGACACAAGAAAATTTTGCGATTGCAGTTCGGCGTCGCTTATAAAGCCAATAATGTTATCCAGTCCTCCGCCAAGCCTTAAAGAAAACGGCAGCTGGCCTGGTGTATTTTCGCCGGCGCCAGACGGATTTCCTTGCGGGGAAAAAGAAAGAGAAAGGTTGCGGCCTCTGGCAAGAGATTCGAGCACTCTCGGAAAATTTAGAAGCTGATCCTCTGTAATAAGAATTCTGCGCATTGCCTGCCTATAATTTGCCGCAACCGGCGCATCTTTTTTTAGCGTGGCCAAAATGCCGAGCGCCGCTGTTTGTTTTGCCACGGACAGGCGAGCACTTGAAACTTTTTCTGCCTGGGAAGCTACGTCTTTGTTAAGAAAAAATATTGCTACTGCCGCCAGCAAAACGCTTCCTAAGATTATGGAAAAGTCCAAAAACAGCTCTTTTTTAAAATACTCCTGCATATACGTTTAATTATAACAAGCTACGGTTTTTTCTTTTCGGTGCGGTATTTTCGAGATTTCATTTTGGACTACTACATGGTTGTTATTTGACTTTATGAATTTCAAGTTGTAAGAAACTTAAGATGGACGAAGCATGTTGTTATAATGCCATTGCTGTTGCGCTCGAAGGCGACTACGGCAAGATAAAAAACCTCAAAAGAAAACACGAAAATTGGTGTTCCGCTTGGCACGCATTGAAAGCGAAAATTGACCCGAGAAAGGAATGGGACAAGCTTGCCGCTGCCGGAGCAAGACTTCTACTCAAAGAAGATTTTGACTACCCGGAGCTTCTTAAAGAAATTCCCGGTTCGCCTTTCGGAATTTATTCGATTGGCGGGACGATAAATTTTGTTGGCAAGGCGGTTGCGATTGTTGGCACTCGCAAAGCAACGCCGGAAGGAAGAGCGACTGCAAAAAATTTTTCCCGCGTGATTGCTGCGTCCGGATTTGGCGTGGTAAGCGGTCTTGCTTTGGGCATCGACGCTGCCGCGCACGCCGGTTGTTTGGAAGCAAACGGGAAAACGATTGCCGTTTTGGCATGCGGCCTGGACAGTATTTACCCCAAAACCAACGATCCTCTGGCCAAAAGAATTATCGAGTCCGGCGGTGCGATAATTTCCGAATATCCTCTCGGAGCGACGCCGCTGCCGTACCGATTTTTGGAAAGAAACAGAATTATTTCCGGTCTTGCGGCAGGCGTGTTGGTGATCGAAGCGCCGGAAGGATCGGGATCTCTCGCTACGGCGCGGTTTGCCATGGAGCAAAACCGCGATGTTTTCGTCGTGCCGGGTCCTGTTTCTTATCCCAACTACAAAGGCTCCAATCAATTAATTCGCAGCGGCGCAACACTTGTTACCAAGCCGGAGGAAATTTTGGAAGAATATGGCATTTTGCCTGCGGAAGAGAGGGTTGTTTTTCAGGCAGATTCTGAGGAAGAAAAGATAATATGGAAAGCATTATTCGAGTTCGGCAAACCAGTCAGCGTTGACAAACTAAAGGAATTAACGAATCTTAATACACCGGTCATAAACCGTACGGTCACAACAATGATTCTGAGAAATATTTTGGAGGAAGTCCGCGGAGGTTATATGATTAAAAAAACTAACGAACCGTTTAAAGTCCGAATATTGTAAATTTTATTAAAAGACATTATGAAGCTGGTAATCGTAGAAAGTCCCACAAAAGCAAAAACCATCGGTGGTTTTCTCGGCAAAGATTTTGTTGTCGAGTCTTCTTTCGGCCATGTGCGAGATTTGCCGAAAAGTAAATTAGGCGTGGATGTTGAGCATAATTTCGAGCCGAAATATCTCATACCGAAAAAAGCAAAAGAAGTGGTAAAAAAACTTGTCGCCGAATCGAAACGGGCGGAAGGCGTTGTGCTTGCCACAGATGAAGATCGCGAAGGAGAAGCGATTGCCTGGCATCTTAAAGAAGCCCTGGTCTTGAAAGAAGGAAATACGGAAAGGATAGTTTTTCACGAAATTACGAAACAAGCCATTGCCGAAGCGCTTAAAAACCCAAGAAAGATCGATGCCAATCTTGTCGATGCCCAGCAAGCGCGCCGCGTTTTGGATCGGCTCGTTGGCTACGAATTATCTCCTTTTTTATGGCGGAAAATACGCTACGGGCTTTCCGCGGGGCGCGTGCAGTCAGTGGCTTTGCGGTTGATAGTCGAGCGCGAGCGGGAAATAGAAAAATTCAAAAGCGAAGAATATTGGACGATCGAGGCGGATTTTTCCAAAGACAAAAAATCGAAAGAATTTCATGCTAAATTATCGGCGATTGACGGCAAACAATTGGGAAAAATGAGTATTGGCACGAAAAGCGATGCCGAAAACGTCGTAGGCGGCGCCAAAAACAAAAAATATTCCGTTACATCGATTGCAAAAAAAGAAATTAACCGCGTGCCGGCTCCGCCGTTTACAACATCGGCTATGCAGCAAGAGGCCGCGCGCAAATTGGGATTTTCCGCCAAGCAGACCATGGTTATCGCACAAAGGCTCTACGAAGAAGGATTTATTACTTACATGAGAACAGATAGCGTGAATCTGGCATCTTCCGCGCTCGAACAGGCCAAACGGGTTGTCGCCGCTTATTTCGGAGAGAATTATGCCCTTTCCGAACCGCGTCGCTATACGACAAAAACAAAGGGCGCACAGGAAGCGCACGAAGCAATTCGTCCGACGGATTTGTCGAAAAAAACCGGCGAAGAATTGGGGATTTCCGATCGCGGCCAGAAAAAGCTCTACGATCTTATTTGGAAAAGAACTATTGCCTCGCAAATGCAGTCGGCGCAAATAGAACAAACATCGGTTGATATTGCCTCGACGGAAAGAAAATACGTTTTTCGTGCCAGCGGCCAAACAATAAAATTCGACGGTTTCATCAAGGTTTATACCGAAGGTCGCGACGAGCCGGAAGAAGAATACTCCGGTTCTCTGCCGGTCCTGGAGGAGGGAAGCGCGGTTAGCATGAAAAAGATCGAACCGCTGCAACACTTCACGGAACCGCCGCCGCGGTATACGGATGCAACCCTCGTCAAGGCGCTTGAGGCCGACGGCATTGGCCGTCCCTCGACTTATGCGCCAACACTGTCGACAATCCAAGACCGCGATTATGTCAAAAAAATAGAGAAGAAATATCACCCTACGGAAATCGGCATACTTGTGAATGACATGCTTGTCGCGAATTTCCCGGAGATAATCGACATCAAGTTTACTTCGCACATTGAAGAAGAGCTTGACGAAATTGCCGAAGGAAAAATCAAATGGCAGGATGTCGCGCGGGAATTTTACCTGCCGTTTAAAAAGCATCTTGAAGAAAAAGAAGAAGAGGTAAAAAAACACATAGAAATATCGCAGACACCCTGTCCGCATTGCGGCAAGAAAATGATCATAAAATTCGGCCGAATGGGAAAATTTCTTGCTTGTCCCGACCCCGAAAGCAAGGTTACTCTTCCCATGCCGGAGGAAGCCGAAAAAATTCGCGAGCTTGAGGAAAAAACCAAAGACGAGAGGTGTCCCATTTGCGGTAATCAGATGAAGGTGAAGAGGAGCCGCTTCGGTTATTTTCTCGGTTGCATGGACTATCCCAAGTGCAAAGGCATTCTCAAAATTTACAATAAAACGGGATTTAAATGTCCGGCTTGTCTTGCCTCCGCCGATCGCAAAGATAATCCGGGGGATATCGTTGAAAAAAAATCGCGCGGCCGGGGAAAGATATTTTATGCCTGCAGCCGCTATCCGGAATGCGAATTTATTACGAACAAAAAACCGGAAAGCGAAGAAGACGTAAAAGCGGCTTTCGAAAAAAATTCAGGCGGCAAAAAAAAATCCGCCTCCAAAAAAAAGGCGGAAAAACAGAAAACTAATAATCCGTAGAGAAGCAGAGGTGGTGCGGCATCTTTTTGGAATCTTCAAGGCCGCGCGACCAGCGGTAAGAGTCAAGTTCGGTAATGTTTATGGGAGCAAGGCCGGATTTGTCCCGAAGGCGATTAATCAGTACCAGCTCTTTCCAGTGCGCAAGAAATGTTGCCGCCCTGATTTCAACTTCTTCTTGGCTGTGCCGTTCGATAGGAGTGCAGTTGCGGACGCGTTTTTCCAGATCGGGACTATATTTGAGTATTCCGTCTAGGAAATATCCTCTCGGCAGAACATAGTCGATCATCGGCCCTATGTTTTCCGCATCGCGGATTTGCGGCAACACGCCGCCCGAACGAAGGGCCGCGTTCTGGTAATTAGCGAGAAAAAGATGCGCCCGTTTGAAGAAATAAAAAGTTTTCCCGGACGGCGAGAAGTAGTTTCTCTTATCGCAAAACAAGTCCGATCCGAAGGCGCCAGGAAAATGACGAACAAACAGTTTGAGCAGGCCACTACTCTGCCAGCCGCCGGACACCGACCATCCGCCCGCTTCCAAAAAATTCATGACATCGCCTTTGAAATAAACCTCTAGCGAAATGGCGGCCGCCACGAGAAGCCGCCAGCGTTCGCGGAGAATGGGCATGGAATTGGATCCGCGGAAATTATTTTTGAAACGGCTGAGGGTCGCGATTTTTTCCAAAAGCACGCCCGAAGTTATCGGCTTTTCTCCGAAAAGCCGATAAAAACGGTTGAGCATGGCGTAAGAGCCGCGCAAAGGAGGCTCTCCGCGTTTTACCTCCGCTTCGAATTTGACCAGTCTGCCGTCGGCACCCAATTTTTTATGGGCAAAGCAGAAATTGATTACATTGGCAAAAAAAAGGAAAGAAGGCAGCGCCCGGGGATTTTTCGGATAAACATTCATCGGTTCTTTGCCTCGTTCCACAAAATTTTTTGAAAAATTAACGTTGGCGGAGGCGTTTAGGCCTGCTTCGTCTATTTTTACGAACTTGAAACTGGGCAGGGTTTCTCGAATCGAGGAAAGCGTGCTTGTGAGGTATTGGTTCCGCAATGCGAACCTCTGTTTATAAAAAACTGCAATCACGATATCATTGTTGATAATGACCGTCAAGGAATTAGCCAAAAAAAATCCGCAAGGTGCGGTCGGCAGGGCTTACGCTCTTGCCGAAAAAGCTCACGCCAAGCAGAAGCGGCAAAACGGCGAGCCATATTTCAAACACGTTTTGGCAACGGCTGAAATTTTAAACAAGTGGAGCCTTGACGAGCAAACGATAATCGCCGGTCTTTTGCATGACACGGTGGAAGATACCGGTTTGCCGCTCGGAGAGATCGAAAAAAAATTCGGCGAGGATGTCGCTTTTCTTGTTGACGGCATAACAAAATTGGGACGCATTAAATATCGCGGAGCGCAAACCAAATTGGAAAACATGCGCAAAATGATCTTGGCCCTGAGCCGAGACTTGCGCGTTGTCTTCATTAAGCTCGCGGATCGCCTGCACAACATGCGCACTTTAGGCGCCTTGCCACCCGCAAAGCAAGAACGCATTGCCATGGAAACGGACGAAATTTATGCGCCATTGGCGTACCGCCTTGGTATGCAAAATGTAAGCGGCGAATTGCACGACCTAGCCTTTCCGTATCTTCATCCAGACGAAGAAAGGTGGCTGAATAAAATTGCCGCGCCGCATTACGAAGCCGGCGAGAAATATCTCGCCAAAGTGAGGCCGGCGTTGGAAGAAATGCTCCGAAAAAACGGTATCGAGCCGATATCCTTAGACTTTCGGGCCAAGCGCCGCAGCAGCCTATACAGAAAATTGATAAAGCATTCCATGGACATCGGAAAAATTTATGACATTGTCGCTTTGCGCATCATATTGAATAGCGTCTCCGAGTGCTATGCGGCCTTGGGGGTAATACATGAAAAGTGGCCGCCAGTTCCCGGAAGAATAAAAGATTATATAGCGATGCCTAAACCCAACAATTACAGAAGTTTACATACGACCGTTATCGGCCCTGAGGGAAGAAAATTGGAAATACAGATCAGAACTAAAGGAATGCACGAAGAAAGCGAACGCGGCATTGCCGCCCACTGGCTTTACGAACAGAAAAAATCCGGAGAGGTTGCTCCACGGGCGAAGAAATTAACGGAAGAGATTAGCTGGGTGCAACAATTGCGCAATTGGCAAGAAAAATTTTTAGGACGCGACCGCAAGCCGGACGAATTTCTGCAATCGCTCAAGGTGGATTTTTTCACTGGGCGCCTTTTTGCCATCACGCCCAAGGGCGACGTAATTGACCTGCCCAAAGGCGCGACGCCGGTGGATTTCGCCTATCACATACATAGCGCCATCGGTGACGGCTGTGTCGGCGCGAAAGTAAACGACGTTTTGGTGCCCCTCGACCACGAGCTTAAATCGGGAGATGTCGTCGAGATTTTAACGCAAAAAAATAAAAAGCCGTCTCCCGACTGGCTGAAGTTCGTCAAAACTTCCATCGCCCGCGATCATGTCAAAGGCGCTCTGAAAAATCGCGACAGGTTTGCAAGCGATGCCAGAAAACCAACAAAAGTCGAGCTTAAAATCGTCGTTGAAGACCGGTTGGGGCTTATCAAAGATATTTCGAGTGTTATTTCGCGCGCGAAGATAAATATCATTTCCCTCCACGCTTATGATCCGGCAGGAGGAAAATTTCCCGTGGATAAAATCGAGATTGCCACAACGGACAAGGAAAAAATAGAAAAACTGATTTTAAAAATAAAACAGGTAAGAGGCGTGAGAGAAGTGGGATATAAATTGGTTTGAAATTTGTGCCATGTGCTTCCTTTTGGCAAATGTCAGCGCTCGCTGCCGCCGAAACGCTGCATTATATTTTTCAATTCTTCTTCGGAATAAAAAATGATTACGATTTTCCCGGTGTTGGCGTTGCGTTCGATTTTGACCGGAGTGCCGAGTTCGGCCATCAGCCGCTCCTCGAACATTTTTAGCTCCGGCGTAAGATTTGTTGCGGATTTGGATTTTTTCGCGGTCGATGCCTGCACGCGGTTTTTTACGTCGCGCGTCGTAAGGCCGTGGGCCAGAATGTCGTCGAAAAGTTTTTTCTGCGCCGATGTGTCTTCGATGGCGAGAAGGAACCTGCCGTGGCTTTCGGTGAGTTTTCCTTTTTCCAGCGCTTCTTGAACGTAGAGCGGCAGATCAAGAAGGCGGACGTTGTTGGCCACTGATTCGCGGCTTTTGCCGAGCTTGGAGGCGATTTCGCGCTGCGTCAGGCGAAATTCTTCCTGCAGTCTCTGGAAGGCGCGGGCGCGCTCGATGGGGTTCAGGTCTTCGCGCTGGATATTTTCTATAACGGCCAGCTCCAGTTTCTCCCGCTCCAAGTCGATTTCGCGAATGATCGCCGGCACGTATTCCAGGCCCAAGCGTTTTGCGGCCAACAATCTCCTCTCGCCGGAGATAAGTTCGTATTCCACGCCGACGCCGCCTTCCGTTGTTTTATGGAGGCGAGTTACGACAAGCGGCTGGAGGAAGCCGAACTCGCGAATTGATTTGGCAAGGTCATCAAGCGCCTCTTCGTCGAAATGTCTGCGCGGCTGATTCGGATTCGGCCTTATTTTGCCTACTTCGATATGGAAAATATAATCTTGCGGATGTTCGTTCGGGCGATTTTCTTTCGCCGGGATAAAAACTTCGTCAACAGAGCCCCTTTTAACAGTTGCAGATTTTGCGGTTACGGTTTCTGCGACTGCTGGCGTGGCTACTTCTTCTCCGAATTCAAAATGTAAAATTTGCGGCCCGGAATCTTCGCCCAAAGAATCCTCCGGTATGCCGTGCCGGCCGCTTAAATTTTGCGGCGGCCTCGGAGGTTCGCCCTGAACGCGCCGAATGGGCTCGGCCGGGTGGTTGTCGCCGTTTCCTTGAGGAGGTATTAAAGACTCCAATCCTTTTCCTAACATAAAATTATTCAGTCAGATGTGAGGTTGAAGTTGCCAAAACCAGGGCTTGCGACGATCTCTTCGCGGCGCGATAGTTCTTTCTCTTGTTCAATAATTTCTTCGGCAAGTCTTCTGTAGGCCAGAGCTCCAGCCGAACTCGGCCGGTAGAGTAAAATCGGCCTGGAAAAGCTTGGTGCCTCGGCAAGAGATACGACGCGAGGGATTTCAACGTCAAAAACCTTATGCGGGAAATGACGTCGTAAATTCTTCGATATTTCCCGGCTTAAGTGTTCGCGTTTGTCGTACATCGTGATCACTGCGCCCAAGATGCCGAGACTCTGGCCGAGATTTTTGTTGATCAAATCGATTGTTTCGAGGAGTTGTCCCAGTCCTTCAAGACTGTAATATTCCGATTGCACGGGGATGAGCACCTCATCGCTTGCCACGAGACCGTTTACGGTAAGGAGGCTAAGACTCGGTGGCAGGTCAATGATAATGTAATCGTATTTGTGGCGCAGGCCGTTTAGAAATCTTCGGAGAAAATATTCGCGGCCGCCAGCCTCAACTAGTTCGATCAATGCTCCGGCAAGATGCGGGGCGGACGGCAGAAGATGGAAATTGAAAATTTGCGTGGGGCGGATGACGGAGTCATGGTCCGCGTTTCCCAAAATTCCATGATAGACAGTGGCATGTCCTTTGGATTGGTCGTGCCCCAGAGCGGAGCTGGCATTAGCTTGCGGATCAAAATCAACGAGAAGAACCCTTCTGCCTTTGGCTGCGAGATAAGCCCCGAGGTTCACGGCCGTTGTCGTTTTCCCTACTCCCCCTTTTTGGTTGCAAACGGAGATGATGCGCGCCATTTGTCTTTACTCTACGCCCAAAACGTGGCATTATCAAGTTTGGATTTTGATTGCCTGGGTGGCGGAATGGTATACGCGCACGACTTAAAATCGTGTCCCGCAAGGGATGTGGGTTCGATCCCCACCCCAGGCACGCGCAATCAAAAAAAACTTCCGGCACGCCGTAGGTTTTTTTTGATTGCCTCTCTTGAAGTGGGGTCGAACAGCGGAGGGGGTCGGGGAACCGCGACCGGTTCTCCGTATAGGAAATTATTCAAAACCGTGGGTTTTGAAAAGTGAGCATAGCGAGCGCGTGAGATCCCCACCCCAGGCACATTAAAACCCCGACCCCCGTCTCGGACACCTTCCGGTTTCCGACAGTCGCTTTCGCTCCCTGCCTTCCAAGACGGGGTTTTTAATTTTCAATTTTCTGAAAGAAAATTGAACCGGGATCGAATGCCGGAGCAAAATTTTTCAGCAGAAAAATTTTGTGAGGCGGTGTCCAGACCAAATTTTTGCGACCTGCCTCGCCGGCAAGGCTGGGCGGCAAAAATTTGAGTCGCGGGCGATCTCCACCCCGGGCACAAACTGTATTGCGGGGATTCTCCCCCTGTACAAAATTTAAAA
>CAYXSS010000008.1:20312-21884 GCA_964467765.1 uncultured Candidatus Saccharibacteria bacterium | reverse complement strand
CCACCCCGGGCACAAACTGTATTGCGGGGATTCTCCCCCTGTACAAAATTTAAAACCGCCTCGAGGAGGCGGCTAAATTTTGTGGAGTTGGCAGAGGCTGCACCATTTCGGACCGTGTCGAGCTTCCAGGTCGGCGACGAGAAAACCTTTGTAGGCATCAATTTGGACAACGACGCCATCTATGGTTCCGCCGAAGCCGGACGCGCGGACTTTGTCGCCGACTTTGATGCCGGACAGTTCTTTCATCATCTTATAAGGCCAAGTTGACGAGTAGGGTTGAAAAGCAGACGGCTACTGCCATCAATCCGAAGAAACTGGCATAGAAAACGAGATCTTCTTTGTATTCGGCGTGCTTCAGGGCAACAATTAACGCCTTCATTATTTTGATCCTCCGAATGTTTCTGTAAACTTTATAGCACTATCTTTGTCGGCAGTCAATCTTTTGCATCTTTATGGGAATGTCGGGGCAAGAATATAAAAACGCCCCGAAGTTTCGGGGCGAGAGCCTAGTTTATCCTTATTTTCGCCGGATTGTTTTTTCTTTTCGGCGCCGACGGATTCTCGCGGGGAAAAATCACCCAGTCTTCGGACTTTTTCGTGCGCCAGAAGAAATTCGGCTTGATAAATGGGTTTTGACAATAAAATACCGCGGCGACGGAAAGCGGAGGCCACTGGTTGGCCATCGATAAATTGAGAATAGTGCTGCCGCTGTCGACTACGTCGTCGACGACGAGAGTCGTCCCTGTTACGCCTGCGGCGTTTTCGACGATCGGTATTTCCAAAATCTCGGCAATTCTTTCGGCCATCGGTTTGCCGCCTTCGGGAACGCCGTATACATTTTTGAGGCCGCGCTCTTTTGCCCATACGGAAACAGCAATTGCGAAGTTTTCAAGATCTTCTTCGGTGCAAACTATGTCCATCCGCGCCACCGTAATTTAAGTGTTCTGATTCGATATTAACAAAAAACCTGTTTTTAGTGAAGACCGGCAGAAGAATTTTTGGACGGTGCGCACACTTGGAATCTCACGCGCTAGCTCCGCTCGCTTTTCAGAACCCTCGGTTCTGAATAATCTCCTACACGGAAGGGGCGGACCGCCCCTTCCGACCCATCCCTCGTTCGATTCATCGCCGAAGGTACGAAATAAAATTTACTATACCAATAAACTGCCTAAGAAATTTTATTGGTGCGCACACTTGGAATCGAACCAAGGACCTCTGTCTTATCAGGACAGCGTTCTGCCACTGAACTATGTGCGCATTCTGGCAAGCCGGTCGGCATTGTGTTTTACAACCGAACCACACGAGCCGATTTTTCTTATCAGAACCATTTTAATATTTTTGCTAAGATAAGGCAATGATCGAACCCCGAGTCATTTATGAAAGCGAAGATTTTTTGGCCGTAAACAAGCCGTCAGGTCTTTTGGTGCACGAAGCGCGTGGCGCGAAACACGAGACACGCGAACCGACTTTGGCCGGCTGGCTTTTAGAGAAATACCCGGAAATTGCCGGCGTCGGAGATGATCCGAAATTACGCCCCGGCATAGTGCATCGCCTCGACCGGGAAACATCCGG
>CAYXSS010000008.1:0-20212 GCA_964467765.1 uncultured Candidatus Saccharibacteria bacterium | reverse complement strand
GCGGAAAACAGAGAAGAATTTTCCCTTCTCGAAGTGAGGCCGAAAACCGGGAGAACCCACCAGATCAGGGTGCATCTTGCAAGCATCGGCTATCCGGTTGTCGGGGATATTATTTACGGGTCGAAAAAACGGCCGAATTCCCGCCTTATGCTCCACGCCCTTTCTTTGGAATTTACGGCTCCGAACGGCACCAGAATGAAATTGGAAACAGAACCGCCGCCCGATTTAAGTCTGCCGGGGGCGTAGGATTTATCCACACCCGGCTACATTTTTGCTTAGCGCGTTTGCTACAATTAATTTTGTCGATTAAAGTTCTGGCATTTGCTTTTTAGGGCACTTGCCGGACAGCGAAAGGTCGTGATTCAGTGCAAAAGAACAAGAAATGAATCGTAAACAAAAAGGTTTCACCCTCATCGAACTTCTGGTCGTCATTGCCATCATTGCCGTACTCTCCGTCGTCGTCATTTTGACGCTTAACCCCGCCGAACTTCTGAAGCAGGCGAGGGATTCAAACAGGATTTCAGACTTGAACACCCTTAAAAGCGCCCTCTCCCTTTTCCTTGCCGACACTTCCTCTTCCACGGGATTAGGAACATACGCTTCATGCTACATGGGACTTTCCAAGGCCGGGAGTGTTTCCACTTCCGGTTGTAACTCGATTTTCTATATCACCGGTACGGGCGCTTTTACCGCCTGGCTCACGTCGACCAGCAACAAAGTCGACAACACAGGCTGGATCCCGGTAAATTTCACAGCCATTACTTCCGGTTCTCCCCTCGGCGCTCTGCCTCTTGACCCTTCCAACTCCGCTGCCGCATCTTCTTCCTACTACTACCGCGCCAATCCGTCATCTTCCACGTTCAAGCTGGCTGCCTATCTCGAGAGCTCCAAGTATGGCGCAAGCAACCAAAATCTCGCCGGCAACGATAACGGCAACGACGCCGGTGCATATGAAGTGGGGTCGGACGTAAAGTTATAAAGCCCGATTTCAAAAAAGTTTTATTTTGCTGCGCCAGCGGTCTCCGGCCTCTGGCGCAGTTTGCGTTTTCTGCCGCACCGGCGATCAGTTGAACGGGGCAGTATTAACAGTTTGATTTTGTTCCCCCCCCCGTAGGTTTTTGTTACAATAATAAATAAATTGAAATGGGCACAAAAGAGGCATTTTTTATTTTATTCCTTTTGTTCGCGTTTTTTGTTGTTACATCGCTTACGGAGTTCGAACCGGCATTGGCTTTGAAAAATTTGGAAGCGTTTTTCTTCCGGATTGCTTCTTCGATTTCCGCGGCAGTCAGGTTTTTCGAAAGGCTTGGACGCTGGTTTAAATTGCAATTGCCGCAAAGCGCGCGCTTGGCCACAAAGGCAGCACGCGGTTTCACCCTTATCGAGCTTCTGGTCGTCATTGCCATCATTGCCGTACTCTCCGTCGTCGTCATTTTGACGCTTAACCCCGCCGAACTTCTGAAGCAGGCGAGGGATTCAAACAGGATTTCAGACTTGAACACCCTTAAAAGCGCCCTCTCCCTTTTCCTTGCCGACACTTCCTCTTCCACGGGATTAGGAACATACGCTTCATGCTACATGGGACTTTCCAAGGCCGGGAGTGTTTCCACTTCCGGTTGTAACTCGATTTTCTATATCACCGGTACGGGCGCTTTTACCGCCTGGCTCACGTCGACCAGCAACAAAGTCGACAACACAGGCTGGATCCCGGTAAATTTCACAGCCATTACTTCCGGTTCTCCCCTCGGCGCTCTGCCTCTTGACCCTTCCAACTCCGCTGCCGCATCTTCTTCCTACTACTACCGCGCCAATCCGTCATCTTCCACGTTCAAGCTGGCTGCCTATCTCGAGAGCTCCAAGTATGGCGCAAGCAACCAAAATCTCGCCGGCAACGATAACGGCAGAGACTCTGGCGCGTATGAAGTGGGAATAGATTTAAAGTTGTAGCCAATCTTTATCCACGCCGATTTTTTTGCCATAAATCCATGAGAAGCAACGAGAGTAATTCGAGAATGAAATCGAAGTATCGGCCCGAAGACGTTTCCTATACTCGTAACGAAGTTGGCGCGAGCCAAAAGATGTAACCGGGGTCCACAGATATGCCCATGGCGACCTTCGGCATTTTTGTTCTTTCCGCGACGCTTGTCGTCCAGATCTTCGGCCGCGGTTTTCTGCCAAAGTTCGCAAAATACGTTTTTATTCTCTTGGCGGCGGCGGTTTTGGGCGCGGCCGTTTATGACAGTATTGCCCAATACAAAATTTGGGCGGGCGGCGGTGCGTCAAAATATCTGCTCCCTCCGTACCAAAACTTCGGCTATTTTTATTTCTATGCGGGAACTAAATTTTTTTCGGCGACACTTGTCGCAATCCTTGCCGCCATAATTATTCCCCGCCTTGCCGAGCGGCTTAACAAGATTTACGGAGAAAGATTTTTTTACAACGAGGAATTCGGCCTGATGCGGCTGGGGATATTTTTGACTGGCTACCCGGGATTTTTGATTTATCTGGTTTTTGTTTTGGGCGCGGGAGTTATTCTTTCCGGCGCATTTGCGGCGATGAAAAAAGGGCGCGCGCCGTTTTATTATTTTTGGATGCCCTTAGCTATTTCGGCGCTTGTTCTGGCGGCGTTTTTTTCAAAAACAGGCCTTATATCACAGCTACTTCGTCTGTCCGCGTTTTGAAGCGCAACAAGCGCCGGCTTTGCCGCGACTTTTGTTAAGATTAAAGACACGGTGGCGACGGTTGCAGATTTTTTCGCCGTCGACATTGTTAATTTTCCGAAAATTGCCAAATGCCGCTTCCTTTACCGGCGCAACAACTAAAAAAACTTCTTGTTACCGAAAATCTGCTTACGGCGGAACGTTTTGACGCTTTACAAAAAGAAGCCGAAAGGAAGAACCAGAATCTTATTGATACGCTTGTTGCCGCAGGTGTAGCCGAGGCCGACTATTTAGCCAACGCCATCGCCAAGCTTTTGGGCGTTGAGCGTGTGGATTTCTCCGCGACGCCGCTCGATAAAGAGACGGTGAAACTCTTACCGGAAAATGTCGCTCGCGAAAGGCAGGCCGTCATTTTCGGACAAGAAGCAAATGGCGCGTATAAGGTGGCCATGCTTGACCCGTCCGATTTGAGCACCATCGAATATCTGAACCAATACCTTAAAAGAAAAGTTATTCCGTTTCTCGCAACCGACGAAGATCTGAAACGCGGCTTTGCCGTTTACGGCTATGAATTGGGCCAGGACTTCAAGCGGATTATTGATGAAAATATTCGCGCATCTCTCTCGGGCAAGGCAAAAAATTTGGAAGAGGCTGCGGCCGATTTGCCAATCGTCGGCATCGTCGACAACATTCTTTCTTACGCGGTTGCCTCGCGCGCATCGGACATCCACATAGAAATCGTGGAAGACACCATGCTTATTCGCTACAGAATCGACGGCATTCTTTACGAGGTCATGACGATTCCGCGGGCAATTCAGCCCGCTATTTTGGCAAGAATAAAACTTCTCGCCGGTCTTAAGATCGACGAACATTTGAAACCGCAAGACGGCCGCTTCCGCCACAGGATTGTCAATCAAGTGGTCGATGTCCGCGTTTCCGTCATCCCCACTTATTACGGAGAGAAAGTCGAGATGCGCTTGTTAGAGGCCGCGCAAAAACCACTTTCTCTCGAAGAGCTGGGAATGAGGCCCGATGGCGCAAAAATAGTTTCGGAAAGTCTCAAAAGTTCTTACGGCATGGTTCTCTCCTGCGGCCCGACCGGATCGGGAAAAACAACGACCCTCTACGCCTTTCTTAATATTTTGAATAGGCCCCAAGTCAACATCGTTACCATCGAAGATCCTATCGAATACAACATGCGTTATGTCAACCAGATGCAGATCAATTCGCAGGCGGGAATAACTTTTGCCACTGGACTCCGCGCCATTTTAAGGCAAGACCCAAATATCGTCATGGTCGGTGAAGTCCGCGATGCGGAAACCGCAGGCATCGCCGTGCAGGCGGCGCTTACCGGCCACTTGCTTTTGTCCTCGCTTCACACCAACGATGCGCCCACGGCTATTCCGCGTCTTTTTGACTTGGATATCCCGCCGTTTCTCGTGGCATCGGTTTTGAATTTGATTGTCGCCCAACGCCTCGTCCGACGCATTTGCCAGAATTGCGTTATTTCTTACGAGCCGGGAAAAGAAATCGCCAAAGTTATCGGCGACGAACTTAAAAAGATCGGAGTCGAAGACGTGAAAATAAAAATTCCGAAAACGATTTACCGGGGAAAAGGCTGTGAGGTTTGCGGCCTGACCGGCTATCGGGGACGAATGGGAATTTTCGAGCTCTTAAATGTCAATGATATAATCAAAAAGGCCATTTTGAGTCCGAGTTTCAGTTTGGAAGCATTGAGGCTCGAGGCGCGCAAAGCGGGAATGAGAACGATGTTTGAGGACGGCCTGGAAAAAGTTGAATTGGCGCTGACGACAGTCGAAGAATTATTGCGCGTCATCAGGGAATAATGGAAAACGAGAAATTCAAAGCGTAAAACTCCAGTCGCTTTATAAACATGCAAATTTTACATTTTGATTTTTACATTTTTCATTGATCATGCTTTACCATTACGCAGCTGCCGATAAGACGGGCAAGATATTGGAAGGAGACGTTGACGCCATCGATCTCGGCCAGGCTCTTCATTACTTGGCGGGCAGGGAGCTGAAGCCGGTATCGGTGACTCCGCTCAAAGAAGCGGGTCGGGCCGGTATTGTCAGCAGGTTCTTCGGGAAAATAACGATTGCCGACAAGGTTTTTCTAACGAAATACCTGGCTTTGATGCTTAGAGTCGGCACCGATCTTCTTTCCGCCATCAATATTTTAATTACCGATTTCGACAAGCCAGCCGTAAAAAATTTTCTTTTGGAGATTAGAGATAATCTCACAAGAGGCCAGGCTTTTTATAAAGCATTTGAGGCGCACCCCGAATATTTTTCCGCAACTTTTTTTAATATAATCAAAGCGGCAGAAGCCTCCGGAAACCTACAGCACGCTTTCGAAGAGCTTTCTGAATCTCTGGTCGCGGAAGCTGATTTGCGCAGCCGCATACGTTCGGCTTTTCTCTACCCGGTCGTGCTTCTTTCGATGTCCTTCATTATCATCATCTTTCTTGTCACCTTCGCTTTGCCGAAAATCGCCGGCGTTTTCAACGATGCCGGCATCACGCCTCCGCTTTTTTCGCGGCTCGTTTTCGGCGTCGGCCTTTGGGTCGGCGCGCATATCGTTGCCATCTCGCTTTCCCTTTTAGGGGCGCTCGCTTTTGTGATTTATGCTTATAATAAAACAACGACAGGCAAAAAAATATTCAGTCGAATTTTGGCCAATACGCCGTACATCAAGCAGATTTACAAAGACTTGGCCGTTCAGCGTCTGGCTTCAACCATGAGCTCTTTAATGAAAGCTGGATTACCGATCGTGCAGACCGTAAATATCGCCGCCGACACGGTCGGTTTCCCGGAATACAGTTTCAGTCTGCGGCGGATTGCGAACGAGGGCCTCTCGAGGGGCCTTACCATCGGCGAAGCCTTCAAGCGCGAAATTGTTTTTCCGAAAACGGTAACAAACCTCATTGCCATTTCCGAAAAAGCAGGCCACATCGACGAAGTTCTGGCCACTTTGGCGAGTTTTTACGGCAACAACGTCAGTAACAGCATCAAAGCCTTGGTTTCTCTTCTCGAACCGATTTTGCTTATCACCATGGGTGGACTTGTGGCATTCATAGCACTTTCGATCATAGTGCCGATCTATCAATTAACCACGCAGTTCTAAAAAACAAAACCCGGAATATGAATCCCAAAACGGAAAAATATTGTTCAAAACTTAGCGCAAAACCCCGGCGCTTTTCCGGGGCAATATTGCGCGGTTCGCGGTTCGCGTTTCGCGACCGGGCCGGTTTCAGTTTAATTGAAATCGTTGTTGTTGTATCCATCATTGCCGTGATCTCAGTTGTTTCTTTGGTACAGCTCTTCGGTTCGAGGAAGCGCGCCGAATTGGACGGCGCCACGCGTCAGATAGTCGCGCTTCTTCGCGACGCGCAAAGCCGTTCCATGCATCAGGAACAGGGCGTCGCTTGGGGCGTGCATCTGGAGAACAGCACATCCGGTCCGTCTTTTTATGCGCTTTTCAAGACTTCCTACGGTTCTTCGACGGCCGTGGACAAGTATACGCTGCCGAATTCCGTCCGCTTCGCCTCGACAAGCATCGCCCAAGGTTCTTCTCTCGATATCACCTTTTCCTCGATTTCCGGCAATCCTTCAACATCAACGACGATAAATTTCGAACTTACCGGCGCCAACGTTCCGACGCCGGAAAACGTTTCCCGTTCGGCAAGCGGCAAAATTTTTTTCGATGATTTCGGCCGCGGTAATCTGTGACATAAAATATAGAATCTGAAACAAAATGATAATCAGAAAAAAATTTTTAAAGGAAAAATTCGAGGAAATTATGGGCAAATCAGAAATGTCAAAACTTGCCGTAGATATTGAAAGAAAGATTATTGCCGCCGGATGCGAATTCCGCGTTTTCTGCGCCGACGAGCTTCTCGAAGACGGGTCGCAAAGAAAAAATATTTGGGGCGCGAATGTTTATTCCGACGGCAGGATGGATTTCGCGGCGGTATTCAACATTCTGCCGCAGGACGGAAACCGTTCGCTGGAAATCCAAGACGGCAAGATTCGCGCCGAGGTCGAGACGGTGGTTAAAAACCTTCTTTTGGCATGGACGTAGCCCGCTGGCAAAGATTTTCCAAAAACGAACAACTGGCCGCGATCGGAGCGGAAGTTTTCCGCGCTTCAATTTGGGAGAATAAGGACAGGGATAAATTTCTGGGAGCGCTGGAGCGCGCGCTTGCGCTTGCGGATGCCGCGATCGACGACCGGAAATGGAAGGGCGAACTTGCCGCCATTCTTTTCCTGCGCGAGGAAATAGGCAAACATTATTCCGGCCTCAAGAAAAATGTTGCCTCCCTTTGCGCGGTTATATGATCATCGGCACAAAGCACGAAGCATGAAACCAGAAACAAAAATTATGGAACACAAAGAATCGAAAAACAGAGATAGTTTCAAAAAATTAGCCGCACTGGTTGTTTTTTTCGGATTATTTGTAGCCGTTTTTGTGCTTGAAAAGTTTTTCTCGCGGCCTTCCGTCGAAAACTTTCAAACCAAAGAAGCCGAAGCGGCCGCGGGAGAGATAATTTTGCTTTGGGATACGGCGAGCGGTTCCGTGCCTTCGGGCTGGACGTGCATTTCCTGCTCTGCCGGTGACGCTTTTTTAAACGTCTTTCCGCGGGCAAGCTCCACTTACGGCAACGCTTCTTCTGGAGCGGATATGCACAGCCACACGCTAACTTTTTCGACATCAACCAACAGCGGCTCGGTAGGAAATTTTTGCTATGCCGGTCAGGGCTTAGGCAGTGAGCCGGGCGAAAGCCGTGATTTTCATCAAAATTGGTCGGCTCCGCTCCTTACACTGGCGAGCACAAGCCCGCCTTATAAAAATTTGGAGCTTATCAAGGCGGCGACTACGACCATTCCCTCCGGCGCCGTAGGAATGTTCGACGTTCCTTCAGGTTCCCTGCCTTCGGCTTGGTCATATTATTCTGCTATGAACGGCAACTTCTTGCGCGGCTCAAGCGACAACTCGACCGGAGGTGCGGCTTATCACATTCACTCTGTCTCTTCGACGATTACCTCGCCTACTTCTTCCAACAGCATGGTTGCATCTCTGGCCGACCTGATTTCGGTGACGATGGCTTATGGAAGTCACACGCATGTTGTTTCGACGACGAACTCTACCGCTTCGAGCACGAACGACGTGCCATCTCTTACTATTGTTTTCGGCAAGGTTACGGCTACGACAACTCTGGGTTCGTCCTCCGACGGCCTTGTCGCCATGTTCGACAACGCCTCGCTTCCGTCCGGCTGGAACATTGTTTCCACCTCCGGCAGCGCCTACGCGGGCAAGTTTTTGAAAGGCAGCACGACATTCGGCGCGCAAACCTCCACCTCCACGCACAATAACGGCGGTTCCGTAACTTGGACTTCCGGCAAGTCGAGCAACGGGGTCGCGGATAAGCGAAGCAGCGACTGCAGCGAAAGCGCCCTTCCAAATACGCACACACACGGCGTAACTTACACCATCGCTTCCACCTCCAGCCTGCCCGTTTACCGCGATATAATTTTTGGCAAGTATCGCGCGCCGACCGGCAACCCGCCCAACGCGCCGACAAACGATTCGCCGGCAACGAGCACGCAAGGAGTGAGCACCTCGGCGGTTTTCAAAATGACGGCAACCGATCCCGAATCCGACAAGCTGCAGTACAAAGTTACGATTTATTCAAACAGCGCCTGCACGACTGTCGTGCAGACGAACGACCAAAGTTCATCGCAGACGGGCTGGTCGGGACAGAATGCGACCTGTTCTTCCGGCAGCGATTGCTACACCTCGGGTACGCAAGGCACATTCACGGCGCAGACGGCGCTTTCCGCAAACACGGCTTACTATTGGAAGGCGAGCGCCTTTGATCCTCTTGGTTCGTACGGCTGGACAGATTCTCCGGGTTGCACGCCGTTTACCACGAGCGCCGGATATTGGACGACTGATTCCGGCAGCTGGAGTATTGTTTCTAATCAGCTTGTCGTAAAACCTTCTTCGGGATCGACGGCACAGCTTCATGCTTCGGGCTACAGCTACACGAACGGCGTAGTGGAGTTCAAGGCCAAATGGAGTTCGGTCGGCGCCTCGACTGGCAACGCCGGCGGAGTAGTGCGCGCCGATTCCGGCTCCAACCGCTATCAACTGGCGGAGGCCGATACGCAGTCGAGCTTGCACAAGATCGGCAAGAGGATTTCGGACGCCTACTCGGCGCTTACTTCTTCCGCATTCACTTTTTCCGCCGACACCTTTTACCAGTTCCGCGGTTCGATTTTCGGAACGGCTCTCAAGTCTTGGATTAACGGCGGCACCGCCCTCTCCGTAACAGACTCCGCTCTTTCCTCGGCCGGATATTTCGGCCTGGAAGCCTCTTCAACCTCGGGGAGCGTCACGTCCACTTTTGACAACTTCGCTTTTTATTCTTCGACGACTGTCAGCATGGCCAGTTTGCCGTCCGGCGGCTCATGGGCGATAAGAAACGCGGGCGGAGCCAAAGTCGGAGGTACGTGCGCGACCGGTTCCACAATCGACATTTCTGCGGTAACCACCTCTATCCCTGTCGATTACGACAACGGCGGCGGCAGCGTTGCTGTCTGGACGGGAAATACGAGTTGCAGCGGAACGCCGTCGGTTGCGTATCCCGCAAGCGGCCTGACCGCCGACATTTTCGGCGGCGACGCCTACGTTTATAACGCATACACGGCCACCGGCGGGGGGACGGTGAGCGCGACCTCCGGCATAACAATCAGCGCCCAAGGAACGATATCGTACTAAGTCATGAAACATGAAGAGTGAAACCTGAAACATGAAACAAGAAAAAACTTATCACCAAAAATTAAAAACAACAATGGATGAATACGTCCATCTTGTTTATGCTTTGACGAAAAATTTCCCCGACGAGGAACGATATGGTGTTACTTCCCAGCTGCGCAGAGCTGTATTGTCTGTTATTCTTAATTATATTGAAGGATACGCCCGCGGCAGAAATGCGGTCCATAAAAATTTTATTGAAATTTCTTACGGATCACTTAAAGAATCAAAATACCTCTTGCACTTCTCTTTTATTGAAAATTTTTTAGGAAAGAAGGATTATGAAAAAGCCGCTACGCTTGCAGAAAAAATCGGTGCGATGTTGTGGGGAATTATCAGAAAATTATAATAATATGTTTCAAGTTTTACGTTTCAAGTTTCATGATAGGAGTGGCCAATCTCTCGTCGAGGTTCTTGTCTCTATCGCCGTGGGAATAATTTTCGTCGTTGCCGCTCTCTCCGTTCTTTCGCCGGCGCTTAAAATTAATACCGAAGCCGGCAGGATACAGGCCGGAGCGGCGCTGGGGCGCGATCTCTTGGACCGCGTCCGCGTCTGGTCGGACGGCGACTGGCACAGGATAGCCGGTCTTGCGACAAGTTCGGCCAATAAGTTTTATCTGGTCGGAGCATCTCCTTATGCCTCGAGCTCCGGCGAGGAATCGTTAGTGGTTTCCTCAACCACCTTCAAGCGCTTTTTTTATGTTGACGACGTCTATCGCGATACGAGCGACCTTATCGCTTCCAATGGCACATCCTACGATCCTTCGACGAAAAAAGTTACAGTTGTCTATAAATGGGCGCCGCTCAATGCCACGCATACCATCGTCGAATACGTGGCGAGGTATCGCCAAAACATTTTCGACCAAACAGACTGGTCCGGCGGTCCCGGCCAAAGCGGCGTGATAACTTCGACCAACCCCAGATTTTCCACTTCCTCGAATATCAACTACTCTTCAACCACCGGCTCGATTAAAATAAAATTTCCCGCCAGCGGAGGAGGCTGCCCTTCGGGACAAACGAATCCGTATTTGGGATGTGTCGATGGCGCCCTCTATTGCGGTTACATAAATTCCTGCGGCTACGACGAGTGTTCTACTAATGCGGATTGCGGCAGCCGCGCGCCGGGTACCGGCTGTCCCTGCGGCGGCGGAGTTTTTAAAATTCTTTGCTGTTAAAATGGCGATTGAACACGGACGGAATAAAATCAACATTGCGGCTTCGCGTATTTTTTCCGCAAAAATTTTCGCCTTCGGCGTAATTTCGCTTTCCGTGTTTTTTGTTTTTGGTGCGAAAAGCGCCGCGGCCGCGACGAACATTAATTCCACTTCCAGCGAGCACTGGGCCTGGAACGACGTCATCGGCTGGATAAATTTTTACAGCACCGGTACGGTCTATGTTACGTCGAGCACCGTCCAGGGCTATGCCAGCAGCTCTTCGGCCGGAGACATATCTCTCGACTGCGCGACATCGAGAAGCGGCAACATCTGCGGCCAGAGCAATTACAGCGTATCGAACGACGGCGTGGGCAATCTTTCCGGCTGGGCCTGGAACGACACTTACGGCTGGATCAGCTTCGATTGCAACAACAACGGCGGCTGCGGTTCGTCGAATTACAGAGTCTACATTGATTCCACGGGTAATTTCAGGAATTACGCCTGGAACGACATTATTGGCTGGATCGATTTCAACTGCGGCAACGACGGCACTTGCGGCTCTTCCAATTACAAGGTCATAACGACCTGGACGCCGTCCTCAACGACGGGCTGGCTGGAATCTTCGATTTACGACACGCAGGTGGCGGGCGGAGTGCAGCTCAATTCCGTTATTTGGCAGGGATACCAGCCTGCCGGCACAATGGTGAGATTCCAATTCGCCTCTTCCAATTCTTCGAGCGGCCCGTGGAGTTACGCGGGCACGGACGGAACCTCGAACACTTATTATCAGACGGATCTCAACACGTCTTTGAAAATTGATTATTCCCAGTACAACAATAATCGCTACTTCCGCTACAAGATTTTCCTTATCTCCAACGCTTCGAGTTCGGTTTCTCCGCGCGTTGACGACGTGATTCTCAATTGGAGTCCTTAAAACATGAAACATGAAACAGGTAAACCTTGGTCAGGATTAAACAAGGGCGTGCTCTCCGTGGCGGCGGGGCAGGCGATAATTGCACTCGTGCTTTTTATCGGCGGGATTATCACGGTTTTGGCCTTGGCAATCGCTTTTTTGACGAATTCGTTCATTAATACAACCGCAGGTTTTCAGGCGGCAGAAAAGGCTCAAGCAGTGGCTACTGCCGGAGCGCAAGACGCTCTCACAAGGCTTAATCGCAACAAAAGCCTTTCCGGAATTTATAAGGTTTCCACCGATGGCGATTCGGCTACGGTTACGGTTAGCCAGGACACGCCCACAACGACTCTTGTGACCATTCTCTCCAGCTCCACCGTTTCCATGCGGCAGAAAGTTATCAAGGTCATAGTTTCCCGGGACCCGGTTGACGGAACAATTACGCTTATTTCCTGGGAAGCGCAATAAATAGGATAATTAAATAAAGAAGTGGACTACCTTAAGCAATATTATTTGAAAATCAGGCAGGTTGCTGCGCAATATTTGAAAAAGATTTTGGCTTTTTTGAAGCTGCGGACGCCCGTGGCCGGTCTTGAGATTTCCGACTCTCTCTTGCGCATCGCTTATTTCGACGAAAAGATTTGGAGGATGAATGCGGTGCGTCTTGAACCGGGAGTGATGGAATCGGGAAAAATCAAAGATCGCGCCAAATTCGTTGCCACTCTCAAGGAGCTTAAGTTAAAAGTTTTCAATGCCAAAGAAGCAAAAGAAAAAATTTATGTCGTTGCTTCGCTAAGCTCAATCAATATTTACAGCCAGGTTTTCAGTCTGCCGCTCATCGAAGGAGAAAATTTGGAAAAAGCGATACAGCTTAACGTGCAAATGGTTTCGCCGGTGGAAACTTCGCAGGCTTATTCCGGTTGGCAGCTGGTTGGCCGCGACCAGGACGCTTTGCGCCTGGAGATTCTTTCGGCTTTCATCGAACGCGCGACGGTGGACGAAATCACCAAAGATCTTTTCGATGCCGGCTTTATCGTTGTGGCCATGGAATCGCGGGCACTCGCCTTGTCCAGGGTTTTCCGCGAACAAGGGGAGGGGATAGACGTCGCCCGCTCATACGTGATGGTGAGCATCGACAGCTCCGGCATTGATTTTTTGATCGTGCGGCGCGGCCAACTGTACTTCGAATATTTCAATCCTTGGAAGGATCTTATGGACGAGAAAGGCGAAGTGCTTCTCGAATCTTTCCGTGCGGCAATTTTGCGGAGCCTCCACCAGGTTCTCAATTTTTACGGACAGCATTGGCCGGATGAAATAGCGAGCGTGGTTGTTTCCGCTGTTGCCATGAAAGAAGAAGCGCTTAAGGTTATCAGCGAAAATTTTTCCGTTCCGGCGAAGGAGTTGCGGCTGCGGACAGATGGCGCATTTTCTCCCGACTGGCACATAGCTCTTGGTTGCGCCCTAAGAGGCCGGAAGCGTCACAGCGGCGACCAGGAATTAAGCCTTTTAGGCATAGACTCGCGCGAAGAATTCCAAAGAGAACGTCTCTTGAGCTTTCTCAGGCTTTGGCGCCTGGCCATGCCTCTTTCCATGGGCCTCTTTGTTCTCTTGTTTTTCCTCGCCGACCTTTTCCTTGCGCAAAGCGATAAGTCAATCGGCTCGGAATCGCTTTTCAACGTTTCCGGCGAGCAATTTAAGGAAAGCCAGACGCTCCAGGCGGAAGCCAAGGATTTCAACAGCCAGGTCGCCATGATCAGAGCGGCCGAGGATCAGATTTTTTCCAAGGGCAAAATATTGCGAAAACTTCAAGGACTTTTATCCGCAAACAGTATTACCATGAACGACCTGAATTTTTCTTCGCCGGGACAGCCGATTACCTTAAGAGGCGCGACGAATTCGGAAGACAAACTTTTGGCTTTCAAAAACGCCCTGGAAAAAGATCCGGCGTTTAAGAACGTTGACCTGCCCATTACCGGGATAAATTCTCAAGGCGGACAAGTTAATTTTTCTATGTCTTTCAGTTTGTCTCTTTAAGACGCGGTTCGGCTTATAACGGTAAGGATTTCGGCAAATACGCGTTCCAGGGTTTTTTTATCTGCCGCCGAAATTTTTTTGAGGACAAATTCTCCCGCCTTCGCTCTTCGTGCCGCGGCCGGCATGCCTGTCGGAGAGCGGCGGATGCCTATGCGCAGCCGCCAAAAAGTTTTTGCTCCGAGAGCTTCGATGATAGATTGTATTCCTTTGTGTCCGCCTGCGCTTCTGCCGAAATTTAATTTGAATTTGCCGATTTCTATGTCGCTGTCGTCCTGCGCGACGAGCACATTTTCCGGCCGGAGGCCGCTTTGTTTAATGGCTTTTTTGACGAAGGCGCCGGACTTGTTCATGAAAACGTCGGATTTTATGATCTTTATCGCGGAGAAATCAGCCGAAGCGTTATTTTTTAAATAATCCGCAAAAAGCAAGCCGACGCTATGATAAGTTTTTCCGTATTCGTTACCGGGATTGCCGATGCCGATTATGAGTTTTATGTTTTTATTGGACATCGATTTGTGGTTGGCGGTTGTTCTTGCGCCGTTCTCTGTCTTACTTTATAATTTTAACCATTAACGTCCCATGCGCCAATTCTTCTCTTCACTGCTTGAGGTTTTAGAGATAACCATCGTTGCCGTTGGAGCGGTTTTTTTGATCAGAAGTTTTTTAATTCAGCCGTTTTTGGTGAGCGGTTCGAGCATGGTCCCAAATTTTTCAGATGGCGACTATCTTTTGGTAGATCAGGTAACCTATCAATTTAGGCCGCCGCAAAGGGGCGAAGTGGTTGTTTTCCGGTCTCCCGGCGACAAGTCCACTTATTTTATCAAGCGTATCATCGGCTTGCCCGGGGAAGGGGTGCGGATTGGAAACGGCAAGGTGGAAATTTCTTCTGCTCCCGAAAAAGCGTCTTATGTATTGGACGAAAACTATCTGCCGCCAACAATTTCAACCGGAGGAAATAATCAATTTGTTTTGAAAAAAGGAGAGTATTTCGTTTTGGGCGACAACCGTTCTTACAGTTTTGATTCCCGAAGCTGGGGCCCGCTCAATTATAAGGATATTGTGGGAGTCGTAAGGCTTCGCCTTTGGCCGCTTACGGAACTCACCGCTTTCGCCGCCCCCGCGTATAGATGATTGTTTAACACAGAACCGACATAAATTTTATGCCGCAAAAACAACAAAAACCAAAAACAAAAGATAAAGAACAGGAAAAACGCCACCTTAAGGCGCCGCGCGGCATGCGCGATGTTTTACCGGCCGATCAGCCGTATTGGGAGAGAACCGAATCCGTAGTGAGAGATTTGGCCCGCCTCTGGGGCTTCGGACGCATCGAAACTCCTGTTTTGGAATTAGCCGAACTTTTTGTGCGAACCAATGCCGATTCGGAGATGGTAAGCAAAGAGATGTATACCTTAAAAACAAAAGGCGGAGACCAGTTGGCGCTTCGTCCGGAATACACCGCCTCCAAGATGCGCGCTTATTTGGAAAATGGCCTCTCGCGTCTTGGCCAGCCGCAGAAATTGTGGAATCTAGGGCCAGTTTTCCGGCATGATCGTCCGCAGCTGGGGCGCTACAGAGAGTTTACTCAGGCGGATTTCGATGTCATCGGCGGCACCAATGACCCGATTTATGACGCCGAGATTATATTCATTTTTCTCTCTCTGCTTAAAGATTTGAAAATCGAAAATTCCGTTTTGGAAATCAATTCCATCGGTTGCCGCGTCTGTCGGCCTCTGTATAAAAAACAGCTGCAGACTTTTTATGCCGGCAAGCAAAAGAGTCTTTGCGCCGAATGCGTTGCGAGATTGGAAACAAACCCGTTGCGCCTTCTTGATTGCAAGGACGATCATTGCCGCAAGTTGAGGGAAAACGCCCCGAATATTTTAGACAAGCTTTGCGCCACCTGTTCATCGCACCTAAAATCCGTTCTTGAGCATCTCGACGAATTGAAAATCGATTACAACATAAATAACCGCCTTGTCCGCGGACTCGATTATTACAGCCGGACTGTTTTTGAGATATCAGTGGCCGATAAAGGCAAAGAGATCGGTGCTTTGGCGAGCGGCGGGCGCTATGATTATTTGGCGGAGATGATCGGCGGCAATCTTACGCCAGCCGTTGGCGCCGCCGCGGGAATTGAAAGGATGATTGCCGTGATGAAGGCGCAAGAAATAAAGCTGCTGCCTCGGCAGGTTAAGCGCGTTTTTCTTTCGTATGCCGGAGAAGCGGCAAAGAAAAAGATTTTGGGTTTGGCCAAGAAACTTTTTGATGCCGGCATACCAACTTCCGGAGCCTTTTCCAAGGATTCCTTGAAGGCGCAGCTAAAAGCCGCCAACAAAGAAGGAGCTGCCATAGCTTTGATTTTGGGCCAGAAAGAAATACATGAAAAAAATGTCATCATGCGCGATATGCGCACGTCCTTGCAAGACGTCGTTTCTTTGGATAAAATTGTTGAAGAAATAAAAAAACGGCTGAAGTCGTAAAGGTTATGAAGGAATGCTTGTTTTGCAAGATAATCGAAGGCAAGGTGCCGGCAGATAAAATTTATGAAGATCGGCACGCTTTGGCGTTTTTGGACGTTTTCCCGCGATCGCCGGGACACACGCTTGTTATTCCGAAAAGCCACGCCGAAAAATTAGAAGACTTGCCGGAGATCGAGCTTCAACCGCTTTTCTCGGCGGTAGCTAAGGTTTCCGGGATTGTTCTGGGCGCGCTCAAAGCGGAGGGCGCCACCATCGGTATTAATCAGGGAAAAGTTGCCGGACAGGTCGTCGAACACCTGCACGTCCACATGGTTCCGCGGTTTGCCGGCGACAAAGGAGGGTCGCTGCAGTCTGTTGTAAACAACGCGCCCGAAGAATCCACGGCCGCGATTCGCAAGAAAATTTTGAAGATCAAATAAATAATAGTCGAAAAAATAAAAAATTTTATTATGGCCATCGACGTTAGAAAAAGAGAAGGCGAATCTCCCAGTGCGCTGCTTTTCCGTTTCACGAAAAAAATCAAGCGCAGCGGAATTTTAAAAGAAGTTCGCGGAAGAAGATTTAAAGGACGGAAAATCAACCGCAACAAAATCCGTCTTTCGGCATTGCACCGTGAACGCAAAAAGAAAGAAGTAGAAAGAGCAAAGAAACTGGGATTTCTTTAGATTTTAAAATTTTTCCGTTTCATGACCCTCGTCGATCGCATAAAGGAAGATTTAAAGCTTGCCCTGAAAGCCGGCGACAACAAAAAAGTCGGTGTTTTGCGCTTGGCGCTTTCGGAAGCGAACAATCGCGCCAAGGTCAAACAGGGGCAGGGGTATGAACCGGTTTTAACCGACGAGGAAACAGTTGAAGTTCTTCGCAAAGAGCTCAAGCGCAGGAAGGATGCCATGGAACTTTTTCTTAAAGGCGGCCGCCGCGATCTTGCCGAAAAAGAGGAATTTGAGATCGATGTCATGAAAAACTACTTGCCGCAGGAGGCAACTTCGGAAGAAATCGAGGCTGCCGTAAAAAAAGTTATTGCCGATGGGCAGAAAGACTTCGGCTCTGCCATGCGCGAGGCTATGAAAATTTTAAAAGGCCGTGCCGACGGAAAAATCGTCGGTGAAGCGGTAAAAAAATTGCTTTAACATACTTGCGCCATGTTTTCCGGCAATTCGGCCGTGCTTGAGAAAGAGCTCAACCGGTTTATAAAAAAATGTATGGGAAAACTTCGTGTCCGCAATTCTTCTGCGGTCGTTTTTTTGCTAAAAAACGAAGAGTTGCGGCGACTTAAATCGCTATATTACCGCCGGCGCGGTAAAAACGCGGTTAGTTTGCCAAAAAATAAAACTAGAACCATCGTCGACGTCCTGGCTTTTCCCGAACCGAAAAGTTTTCCGCATCCGGATACAAAAAAGAGGCAGTTGGGGCAAATTTACGTTAATCACGATATTGCTCTGGGCAATCGCTGGCGCGGGGAAGCGCTTGCCGCCCACGGGTTTTTGCACCTTTTGGGCTATACACACGACGGAAAGCGTGATACGATGGAGATGCAAAAGAAGGAAGCAAAACTTCTTTATAAAAAATCAGCGGGAAACAGGGCTAAATAGAAATTTAATCATTGTGTCATCAAATTTTATTACCGGCCTTGACGTCGGAACATCTTCAATAAAGGCCGTCGTCGCCGAAAACAAAAAAGGGCAGTTTGTTCTGCGTGGAATTTTCCGGGAGCCGACTTTTGGCTTGCGCCGGGGCGCGATTGTCGAGCTTGCCGAAGCTTCGCAGGCGATAAATCGGATTCTGGCACAGGTAAAAAATCTTTCCAAGCCCGCCGTTAAAAATATCTACATCAATATCGGCACAACCCAAGTCCGCCTGCAGCAGTCGAGGGGTATCGTTGCCGTCTCGCGAGCCGATAACGAAATTTACCAGGACGATATAGAAAAAACGATCAAAGCCAGCCAAGCCATAAATCTTCCTCCGAACAGAACGATTATTCATAACATCACGCGCGAGTTTATCGTCGACGGCGTTGGCGACATTGCCGACCCTCTGGGTCTTTCCGGAAACCGCCTGGAAGTTAACAGTCTTGTCGTCGATGCTTTTTCGCCTCATATAAAAAATTTAATAAGGGTCGTTGAGCTTGCAGGAGGAGAAATCGGCGGCCTTGTTTTTTCTCCCCTTGCCTCCGCCCGTTCCGTTTTGAGCCGCGCGCAAAAAGAACTGGGAACGGTTTTGATCGATATTGGCGCTGGCACGAGCGGTATGTGCGCTTACGAAGAAAACAAATTGCTTGGCGCGGCCAAGTTTCCCGTGGGCGCGGCGAATATTTCGAATGACCTTACGGTTGGCTTGAAAATTCCTGTTGCGGTTGCCGAAAACGTCAAATTGAAATGCGGCTACGCCTTGGCCAAAGATGTTCCGGTGCGGGACCAAGTCGACGTTAAAAAATTTTTCCCGGAGGCCAAAGGCCTTGTCTCTAAGCGTTTCGTCTCCGAAATTATTGAAGTGCGACTTGCGGAGATTTTCGAATTGGTAAACAATGAATTGAAGCTTATCGGAAAAGCTGGCGAGTTGCCGGGAGGGGCCGTGCTTGTCGGTGGCGGAGCGAAATTGGCCGGCCTTACAGATTTGGCAAGACAAGAATTAAAACTTCCTGTGCAGATTGGTTTGCCACTTGATGAAGGGTGGCACTTTGAAGATGAAAGTTTGAAAGAGGCGTTTGAAGATCCCGAATGTGCAACTGCTGCCGGCCTTGTTCTTTGGGGCATGGATGGCGAGGGGTGGAATCGCAAAGAACCGCAGCGTTTTGAAATCAGAAATGCCCTAAAATACTTCTTGCCCTAGAAAACAAACTAATTTTGGCATAAAATTAATACAAACGTGGCCAAAGCGAAAAAACAAAAAAAGCAAAAAGTTTCACGCGGCCTGGATATGGCCGCCAACGTTAAGGTTGTAGGCGTCGGCGGCGGAGGCGGGAATATAGTCGAAAGGATCAGCAGAAATTTTCCGCGCGGCGCTGATTTTATAGCCATCAATACGGACCATCAGGATTTGGATCATTGCAGCGTGCGGCAAAAAATTTACATCGGCCGTAATTTGACGAGGGGATTGGGAACGGGAATGAACCCGGATTTGGGGCGGCAAGCCGCGGAAGAGAACAGGTCGGAAATTGCCGAATCTTTGCGTGGCGCGGATTTGATTTTTATCGCTTTCGGCGCTGGCGGCGGGACGGGATGCGGCGCGGCACCAGTTGTGGCGGAAGTGGCGCAGCAAACTGGTGCGCTTACGATCGCCATGGTTACGAGGCCGTTCGCTTTCGAAGGAAGTCAGCGCGAGAGAATTGCCCAGGAGGGGATCGTAAAAATTAAAGACAAAGTTGACGCGCTGATCGTCGTTCCTAATGACAGGATTTTTACCGTAATCAGCAAAGACACGCCGATCCTTAAAGCTTTCGAGGCAATCGATGACGTTTTGCGCGGCGCCTTGCGGGGCATGGTGGATATCATCGCCGCTCCAGGAATTATCAATATTGATTTTGCCGACGTGAGAACAGTTGTTCAGAACGCCGGCGCGGCCATTGCCGCCGTCGGTTTCGGCAGCGGGCCGGAGCGAGCGACAGTTGCCGTAAACTCGGCCATGAATTCGCCGCTTCTTGAGACGAGCGCCGAAGGCGCGAAATCAGTCCTATTGGGAATTGCAGGAGGAAGAGATCTTAAAATGTCCGAGATAAACGAAGCGGCAAAAATCGTGGCGCAGATGGCGGATCCGGGAGCGCGAATAATTTTCGGCGCTTATCACGACAGGAGTTTGCGTCCCAAGCAAGTTAAGGTGACACTCGTGGCCGCCGGTTTCAACGGCGCTTCTCGTAGCCAGCTTTTTCCCAACGGCGACACTAGGCAGAATCAGTTTGCCGCCGAAAAAAGCGCCGTTTACCCTCAAAAATCTGGCAAGGTTGCCCCAGCGCCGAAGGCGCACGAGGCAGTTCGCCATGAAGAAACGGCAGAGATGGAAGCGAAACCGAAACAACAGGAAATCAAAAAAGAAATAAAAAAAGAAAGCGACATTTGGGACGTGCCGGCATTTCTGCGAAGGAGAAAAAAGTAGGTTTGGTTTGATATAATCAGAACAAATGCCCAGGAATTCCGC
>CAYXSS010000007.1:0-39734 GCA_964467765.1 uncultured Candidatus Saccharibacteria bacterium | reverse complement strand
ATTCCGGCGTAGCTCAATGGTAGAGCGGCTCCCTGTTAAGGAGATGGTTCCAGGTTCGAGTCCTGGCGCCGGAGCCCTTAAAAACATTCACATTTTATGCCAATTTACTTTTACGGTCCATTGCGGAGGTAGAACTTTTTTGTAAATAATTTTGTAAATAATAGTAGTGAACAGGTGGTGTGAATAACCAAACTGGAAGCATAAATTTTAAGCGTTATTATTAAGAAGATGATTTTACAAAAGCCCAACTCAAAAAAATTTATTTTCACAACGCTGGTTTCATTAGGGGCGGCACTACTTTTTGTTACCAAGCCGATTTTTGCGCAGACATCGCCTTCTACGACCGCAACCGGTCAGACACAAATAGGCGAACAAGAAAGTGCGAATGACTTTGATAATGACGTAAAACAGGGTAAGGATGAGCTTAAAAAAGACCCCGAAGCCCAAAAACTTCAAAAAGAAGTCGTGGATGGCGAGGATGAACAAGCGGGAGACGAAGAAAATCAGGATATTAACGAACACACAGATATCCACGAGGCGGAAATTTCCCAAGGTGAAGACGAAGAGAACGAAGACATTAACAATTCTGAAGTTGAAGAAGTGGACGATGCCGATGAGTTAGATATGGAATCGCAAGAAATTATAAATGAGCACCAAGCCCAAGAAGAAGTCGAGATAGAAAACGAACAACAGAGCAATAAAGAAACTTCAGAAAAAGGAACTTCAACTCGAGAAGGAACGTCTGGCATGGAACAAAATCAGCCAGAGGAGCAAAACGACAATCAATAATTTATGGGTAAAAAAACTGCATATTTAATAATTGGAGTCGTAGCGGTCATTATTGGCGCGATTTTTTTCTCTGTCAGAAATAAGCCAGTAGGGGTTCAACCGTTTCTTCCGCTTCCCGGAAACACTGGCCAGACGCCAGTGCCGCCTTATACCCCGCTTATTGAAAAAGCCGTGATGTCCAAAAGCATCGACGCCAATGGCAATGCTACTGGAGTTACAACAATTTTTAATGCCAAAACCGACAAAATTGTTTATGCGGTTCTCTCGCTAAAAAATGTTACACAAAATACAAAACTTTCGTATGTGCGGTATTTGAACGGTAAATACGTGGACTCAAAAGTTGCCTCGCCAAGTAAAAATAATATTACCACATTTTTCTTCGTTTTTGAGAAAGGCATTGGCAATTATCCAACAGGCACTTATACGCTCAAGCTTTATGTCAATGGTAAATACTCGCAAAGCTTAACCTATGTTTTCAAATAAAATGGTTGCCAAGAAGAAAATTTTAATATTGCCGATAGTTCTTGCCATGTTTGTTTTTGGCTCTGCTGTTTTTCCGGCTGCAGACGTTTCTCTTGCAGCAACAGTCAAAACCAAATCGGTTAAAGTAGTGGGTATGGCTAAGTTTGTTTTGAAGGGCACGGTAGTAGCCATTTCCTCAAATACCTTGATCGTCCGCGTTTCCAGTACTAGCAAAAACGCGAAGGTGTTTGATGGTAAAGATAAAACCCTGACAATTAGTAGCAAAACAACGGTTACCAGAAATGGCAAGAATGTTCCGCTCGGACAAATCAAGACTGGCAGCAAAGTAAAAGTATTCGGCGTTTTTGATAAAAAAACAGGCAACGTAACCTTGGTTAGATGGATTAAGATTGTAGTAAAATAAAATCCCTATATATGATAATCGCCTATACATTAATTATTATCGGTGTTCTGTTCTTCCTGAAAAATGCAGGAATTGTTGTGTGGGGCTGGAGCGTCATCTGGCCGCTTTTGCTTATTGGATTCGGTGTTTACGTTGCTTGGGTTTGGAAAAAAGTTGCCTCGTGGATCAAACAAGCGTGGGACAAGGTGTCAAAGAAGCTGGAGTAAGAAGTAGTGAGTGGTGCGGCGGGGAGGTTTATGCGTTGGCAAAATTTCTTAAATCGGGTATGTAGACATGCTCATTTTGTTGCTGTACGGTGGTTCTAACATTGTTCACAATTCGGAGCTCATTAAATTAGATACGAACTCGTTTTTTGAAAACGAGAGTGTTCGCTCGCCCAGCCCCGCTTGTGGCTGGTCGGTGAAGGGCCTGACGCTCTCGCATCGCCCTCGATACTGTGCCTCTCGTGGCTGTGCTCTCTGGTCTAACACCGAAACCTTGCAATCAGCATAAGGGTTTCTTTGTGGCTGTTTAAGGGGTCGGCCGACCCGTCTCGGTCAGGGCTAGAAATTCCCATTTTGGACATTTTGGACACCGGAAGCCAGTTTCCAGCTCTGTCTTATTTGCCATAGCGTACCCAGCGAAACCAGCGCTTTTTGCTCCGATTTGCTTTATGCTGCTGAGCCCTAAGGTATTCAATGAGGTCTTTGCCCACAATTCGGGAGTAAGAAAACATAATTAAACTCGATACTGAATTAATCACCGTGTTGTTATAATCATCATACAGATGACTCTTGCTACGCACGCTATTCTCGGTACGGCTGCGGCTAGAATTTTTCCAGGCAACAATGCCGTTGCTTTTGCGGCGGCATTTGTTTCGCATTTTCTGGCCGATGCCATACCTCATTGGGATTATTTTCTCAAGTCTTACAAAAAAGATTTTAAAAATCGCCTGAACGACGACATGAGGATCGACAGGAATTTTCTGCTCGACCTGTCAAGAATCGGCCTAGATTTTTTTCTTGGCGCTGCCATTTCCTATTTTATTTTCAGGCCAGCGGATGTAAGCCGCTTGGTTAATATAGCTATTGGTATTTTTGGAGGAACTCTGCCAGACGCTCTTCAGCTCGTTTATTTCAAAACAAGGAAAGAACCGCTTACCTCGCTTCAACGCTTGCACGGATTTATTCACGCAAAAAAAAGACTGACCGGCAGGCCGGTTTTGGGAATTTTTTTGCAGCTTATTTTTGTTTTTGCGGTTGTTTCGATTTCTTACGCCATAAATTAGTTTAGTCGATCTGCTTGTAAGACGGCGAGACAAAAGTCCAGGTTTGCGGAGGATCGGTTTTTGTGCTATAAAACTTCCAGTATCTCCGGGAGATAAAATCCATGGAGCGAGGCGAGATAGAGGAAGTCGCCGCAAGAAACTTCGCCATTTATCAGGACGTGCGGGCCGTTTTCGAGGCTCGCGAAGAGATAATGAAAAAGGTTGTTGAAAGAAGATCGGCCAGTATCAATTTAGAGCGAGAGAAAAGAGAACTTATTAGAACCGTTCTTGTTCTGGAGGGAAAGTATAACGCATTCGCGTATTTAATAAGACAGGCGGAGGGCATGTTGAATATAAACGTAGCGGCGGCCGAACAGATACTTCTGCTTTGCGAAAGCTGCGAAAGACTAATGGAGTTTTTGGTTGATTTTTACGATCGGGCGCCGGAGAGCTTCAGAAAAAAAGTTTCCCGGGACGAATTGCTTGCTGCCGCGGCGAGCCTGGAGGTGGAAAAAAGCGAGGCAGATCGAGATTTCGTCGAGAAAAACATACACCCGATGGCGCTTGAAAACCTGGTTGCCATCCACAATTCCATTTATTGGACAACAGAGGTTCTGTTGGGAGAAGAAAATTATTGCTTTGTGATGGCGGAATTCAATGACGCAATGGAGGCGTTGAGCTTTTGCCCCGGCATAAAAGAATTTTTCAGAAAAACATAATCGCCCCGAAACAGTTCGGAGCGATTTTTTTGCGAAGAAGAAGAAATAGCGGAAATTTATTTGTAGCCCGGATGGTTTTCTTGTATTCCGAATTTGTAATTTACGTAGCGCGCGAGTGCAAAAAGAGCGCTTGAGAGACGATTGAGATAGGCAAGGAGTTCGGCGGATAGAGTTTTTTCCGAAGAATATTTTTTCGCCGAACGTTCTGCTCGGCGCGCGATAGTCCGGCCAACGTCTAGACGGGCAGCGAGATCTGTGCCTCCCGGGATGATGAATTTTGTAAGTCGCGGAAGAATGTCGTCAATCTTTTTTATTATTCCCTCAAGAAAAGCTGTTTTTTCTCTGCCGATTTTTTTGTTTTTCGATATGCTCGAGTCAAACGCCACAGCCGCAACTTCGGCTTGAATTGTAAAGATATTTTCTTGCATCGTTTTGATCGTATCTGTTACATCGACGTTGTTTTGCAGCGGAAATTTTTCCGATTCTACGCGTATAAACCCAAGCCAAGAATTCAATTCATCGAGATTCCCGAGAAGTTCCATTAAGATCACGCTTTTAGGAACAGTCTTTCCGGAAATTTTGCTTTCGCCGGTGTCCCCATCGCCGGTAAAAAATTTTGTTTTCATTTGTAATTTCTTGAAAATCGGCGGCGCGTCTCTCGTGGGGAGGCGTTTAAGGCCTTATGGCTTTGCGGATTTTGTCTTCCATGGCGAAAAACTCCGGCGAGCGTTTTTTTCGCGGCCGCCCGGGTGTTACCGGGAAAATTTTTTCTATCGTGGCTGGTCTGGCAGTGAGGACGGCAACGCGATCCGCAAGTTCTATGGCTTCGGAAATAACATGCGTGACCATGACGATCGTCATCTTTTTTTCAATCCAGATTTGTAAAAGATCGCGGCGCAATTCTTCTGCCGTAAAAGAATCGAGTTCAGAAAATGGTTCATCCATGAAGATTACTCGCGGCGACGTTGCCAAGGCTCTTGCGATGCCTACGCGCTGGCGCATGCCGCCGGAAAGTTCGCGCGGATAAGAATTTTCGAATTTTGTAAGCCCCAGCCTTTTAACCTCGGCAGCCACTATTTTTTTCTCTTCTTCTGGCGGCGTCTCGCGGGCCTGGAGGCCGAGAGCGATATTTTCTGCAACAGTGAGCCACGGCATAATGGCGAAGTTTTGGAAAACGAAGCTAATGTCTTCCTTTTTTACGCCAGGGAGCCAAAGCAGCTGGCCGTCATATTTTTTCTCCAAGCCGCTTATGACGCGGAGAAGCGTAGATTTTCCTGATCCGGAAGGGCCGACGATCACAAAAAATTCTCCATTTTTTATTTCCAAATTTATGTCCCGCAGAGCGAGCAGATTTTTCTTCCCCGGTTCGCGGAAAACTTTCGAGATATTTTTAAGAGTGATGATGTTATTTGCGTTCATTCGCTTAATTTTTCATGGCTTTTCTCCAGAAGCGGCAGCCAAATTAGTTTATTTATGCTGAAGATTATAAGCAGAAAAGCTAGGATTCCAAGTACGGTGATGCCGGAGTTTTGTGAAAAGGCAGAAAAGAATCCGCCGAGGCCGCTTTTGATGCCTACGATAATTTCGGTGGCAACAAGCGCCTCCCAGCCGTCGCCCAGGCCGATAACCGTGCCCGTAATCAGACCGGGAATGCTTACCGGCCAGAGAAAAAATTTGATATATTTATAGCCTCTGAGGCCGGCAATCTCTGCGGCTTCCTGCCAATCGTTCCTGATGAGCTTCAGGGAACTTATTATTGAAAAAATTATCGGCCAGATTACGGCAAGGACGAGAAAAGTTATTACCGTAAAATTTGTTTTGCCTAAAATAAAAGTTCCGATGGGCAGGGCCGCCGAAGTGGGGAAGCTTTGCAGGACGTCGAAAATCGGCAGGGCAACCGCCGCCCGCCGGCCGCTGTAAAAAGAAACCGCCAAAAACCACCCCAAGGCTACGGAGATGAAATAGGCGACAAAAAGGCGCCCGATGGAGACAGAAATATTTTTCAGCAAATTTCCTGCGGGGATGTTGGCTATTTTCGAGAAGAACAGCAAAAAAATCAGCGGCAGTGCTATGAAAGCGAAGGTTGCCAAAAGATGCCACCTAGAGGTGTAAATTTTGAGACGACTCCTGCGGGCCATACATATAATTCTATCTATTTTGAGTAGCGAAAGAAACAGATTGTGATAAAATATTTTCGTGCCGAAAAAATCGATAATTTTTAGCATGGTCGTGGTATTAGTCGGGCTTTCCGTAATTGCCGGCGTAGGATATGGCGTGTACGGTTACCTGGAGCTGAAGCAGCAGATAAAGTCTCTCGAGGCATCGGCTGCTCTTCTTGGAGATACCATCCAATCCTTAAGAGACCATATTGCGCGCTACAAAGAAAATGTCGCGCTTCTCGAAAAACAAAAATCCGATCTTGCCGCCGCTCTCGCCGCCGAGCAGAATAAAACCAGCGTTTTTGAGGCGCAAATCAACGAAATTTCTGGAACGGTTGGCACGCTCGAAAAATTGAGCAAGCTCGATCCGGAACTCCTTGAAAAATATTCCAAGGTTTATTTTTTGAGCGAAAATTATGCGCCGGCGAATCTTTCCCCGATAAATGCCGAGTTTCTTTATGATAAGAACAAACCACAGCTTATACTTTCCGGCGTGCGCCCGTTTTTGGAAGCGATGCTCGAATCAGCAAAGCGCGACGGAATAGATTTGAAAGTTGTTTCGACATACCGTTCGTTTTATGAACAGACATCGATTAAGTATGGGTATAAGTCGACGTATGGTTCGGGAGCGAACCAGTTTTCCGCAGACCAGGGTTACTCGGAGCATCAGCTGGGAACGACGGCAGATTTTACTACGCCGGAGATAAAGCCGGAAATAAACAGCGCTTTTGTAAAATTCGAAGAGTCGAAAGCTTACCGCTGGCTTACGGATAATGCTTATAAATTCGGTTTCGTGCTTTCATATCCAAAAAACAATTTATATTATCAGTTCGAGCCGTGGCATTGGCGGTTCGTAGGAAAGGAACTGGCCGGAAAACTCCGCGATGCCAGCATGTACTTTTATGAAATGAGCCAGCGCGACATCGACCAATATTTGGTAAAAATTTTCGACTAAATCCGCGTTCTTAAAAAAATAAAAGCCGCGCTTTCTGGCGCGGTTATTTTTTAGTAGTTCAGATTGTTGATCAAGGTTTTTCTGAAGTCGTTGTAGGATGTTCTGGCAATGTAAAAATTCGTCTGCCATTTATTCAGGCTTGCCATCGCTGGCTTCAGAATTCGCCTTAGCCCCAACACCTATTGCTTTCGTTGTAAACGTGGCTATTTGCTTTACGGTGCAATGTGTTATCATTACAAACAATATATTCTAGGCTATGGTCGAACCGGGAAATGAAAAAATAATTTATATAGAACAAAAAAGATGAAAACAAAAATTCGTCGCGCGTCGATTGTTGCGGCAGTCGGCATCGTTTCTTTCGGCGCTTATGCTTTTGTTGCTAGCGCGAGCCATTCTTGGGGAGGGTACCATTGGGCACGCACGTCCAATCCGTTCTCGCTCAAGCTTGGCAGCGATGTTTCGAGCGTTTGGGGTCCGTATCTGGGTTTAGCCTCAAACGATTGGAGTATTTCCGGCGTTTTGGATACAGTCGTGGTTTCGGGGAGCACAAACCCAAAAAGCTGCAAGCCCGCTTCCGGCCGCGTGGAGGTTTGCAACAGTAAATATGGCGCGACAGGCTGGCTCGGCGTTGCTCAAATCTGGGTGAGCGGTTCCAACATTACGCAAGGAACAGTGAAGCTGAACGACACCTACTTCAGCACGGCCAAGTATAACACTCCAGCTTGGAGAGAATTCGTTGTTTGCCAGGAAGCCGGCCACACGCTTGGCCTGGCTCACCAAGATGAAAGCTTCAACAACCCGAATCTTGGATCTTGTCTGGACTACACCAACGACCCGGATGGGATGACCTATAACCAGCTAAGCAATCTTCGTCCAAACCAGCACGATTACGACGAGCTGGATTTGATCTATGCGCATCTTGATACGTCGACAACCGTTGGGCAAACAACTGCACGAGGAAGCCAGAACATCGACCTTTCCGATCCGTCGGCCTGGGGTAGGGAAATCCGCCGATCCGCCGATGGCAGCCCATCACTTTTTGAGCGAGATTTTGGAGAGGGCAATAAGGTTTTCACTTTCGTCATTTGGGCGCTTTAGTAAAAAAATAAAAAAAAATAGTTCCGTTAAAAAACTGCTTCCGGCAACGGGGGCAGTTTTGTTAATGCCGCTTGTCTGGTTTTAATGAATTGCCCCGATCGTTTCGTCTATTTCGCAGACGCCGGCAACGCAGGCCGCTTCTTTGGCTCCTTCGGTATTATCATCTTTTTCATAAAAAATGATTTGCGAGAAATCCACAGGCGGGAATTTTTGCGCCATTTCCTGGTATCTTTCTTTGCTGATTTCTTCGTATGGGGCAAGAAGATAGGCGTGATCGTCGCGCGGCAGGAAAGAGAGCCCTCCCAGAATGTTCCATTTGCCGTAGAGCCAGTTGGCGACCTCGATCCACTCCTTCTCGCCGACAGAAATTGTTACCGAAGGATTGTGTTCCGTGTAGTTTTCTTTGACAGACTTCCAATATTCGAGCTGTTCGATTGCCGAAAGGTCGTTTTTCTTTATCGCACCCTCGGGTGCTTTTACCGGAAATTCCAAGACAAAAGTGTGTGCGGAACCGATCGATTGGCCAACCTCCGGATAATACGGAATCTTTTGATCCTTAAGCATTTGGAAGAGTGGATCGGAACCGTTGATGCGCACACGACGAATATAATACTGCGCATGGCGCGGATGGAGGCCGGAGGAAGCATCGACAAGCTGCGAAACGGTTCCCGACGGCTTCACGCAAGTGATGGCAGCAGAAGAATTGATGCCAAATCGCTTGGCGTATTCGGCGTTTGTTCCGATTGCGCGATTGCGAAGCTTATCCATCGTTTTCGCATCTCTAATCACTTTGCAATCCCATTGGCCCGTGATTGAAACCCCCAAGAGGCGTTCTTCTTCGCAATTTTCTTTCCACTCTTTAGAGAGAAACGGAAAGTTTGTGAGCGTTGATTGATAGGTTCCTAACATTGCCGCCAGTCGCACTTTTCGCAAAAGCGATTCTTCCGTATCTTCTTTGCGGGCGACGACTTCCGTTAAGTTGCAGAATTCTTTTGATTTGAGGATTATTTCGCCGCAGGGATTCGTGCCGCAGGTGGCAAGACTGCCGTTTCTTAGCATTTTCTTTCTTCTCTCCGGTATTTGCTGCGGTATGCCGCCACGATTGAAAATACCGCGCTCACCGGTGCCGCTTTTGGCAAGCGAAAGCCATTCGTCCAAGAATTGCGTGGCCGTGGGTTTTGCATTGTAAGCTGCGGAATTATTGGCCATGGAACGTTGCGGCTCCTTCACGTAAAACTGGCCTATTTTCGCGTTTCTCATTTCCTGATCGTCGAGGTCGGAAAGAGATATGAGAGCGCTTCTACGCACGCCACCGGCAACGACTATTTCGCCGATTTTACAGATGATGTCGTGGACATCGATGTTCGAAAGGCGTTTGCCCTGTTTGGCAAGTATTTTTTTGCGCGAAAAATCTAACAGCGCCCGGAGAGGTTCCGGACCGGAGCTTCTGCCACCCATCGTTTTTAGTCGAGCGCCGGCCGGACGCAGCTTCGAATAATCGAATTCGATATCTTTGCCGCCAAACCAGGATTCCAATCCTGCCGTTAGAGCTTCACACCACCCGATTTTGCTGTCTTCGATTGTAAGAGTCGGGAGCTTCTTGCGCGTTTGCTGTCTGATCTGCGGAAGCTTTTGCGCCGTTTGCGATTCAACGGAAAACCCAACGCCGGCGCCGCACATGGAAAGGTACATGATCTCGGCGAAATCACGGATTTTTGTCGGCGCAATATAAGAACAATTATATGCCGAAACGTTTGTTGCTCGTGCGGCTTTGCCGGCACTCCACATGAGACGCATTGAAGGCATCACTTCTTGTTTTAAAATAGCTTGACGAAGTTCTTCGTATTCCGATTCGGAAAGTTTGCCGCCGAGATTTTCTTTCATAAAGTTTATATAACGGTCGACGGTTTCGATCCACGTTTCTCTCCGGCCCTCTTCTTCCAGCCAGCGCGAATAGCTGCGGTAATAAATAAATTCGGCAAGATCGTTCTTAAAATATTTTTTACTGTCCTCAACCAATCGTTTTATATTTTCCGGAACATCTTTTTTTCTTTCGCGGATTTCGGATCTGTTCTGGCGGTACAAAATGTACGCTTTCGCCGTCTTGGGAAAATCCATGACAATCAATTCTTCTTCGGCAATGTCCTGTATCTCTTCGATTGTCGGAATGTGATCTGCCGGATAGCGCTTGCCGAGCTCGTTTACAACCTGCTCGGCTACTTTTTCGGCGTCGTCTTTTGGATTGCCCTCGCCCGTTGCCTGCATTGCGCGCGAGATGGCGTTAATAATCCTTGTTTCATCGAAGGGCACAACTCTGCCGTCGCGCTTCCTGACTTCTGTGAACGGATTTTTCTTGAAGAGCATGAAGTTGGAGACTTTTTGTTGTTAACTTAATTTTACCATCGGTACGCAACCGCAGTCTTGGGGATAACTCTTGCGGAATGTGATTTTTTGGCTTGTCGCATTGACAAAAAAAAATATTTTGTGATATAATGGACTTAAAGAGGCGAAATATTCTTTATGTTTTGAAAATTATGGGAAGTTTTGAATCTTTGCGCAGGTCAGGCGCGGAAAAATTTAAGGAATCCGAAGCTGTGGCTCGCGAGGGAGTTTCGGAAAGGGCTCGAAATGCTCAAAAAAAAGCCGCAGAGAGGCAGTTTAACCAAAAAGCAGGGAAAATTGATGTTACTGCCGAGCTGGAAACTCACGGAGTGGACGAGGCTTCTCGCGAAAAAGAGCTGGAAAGTCTTAAAAAAAAGATAAACGGAGTCTCACCCGACGCCTTTGAGGAATCATAGGGTTATTGTAAAACCCCAGGAAAAATCCGGGGTTTTTGTTTATCGTTTGACGCCTAATGCTTGCTTCTGATAGCTTGTAGTTAAATTCCAATGCAAAAATTTGCCGTTTTCGGCGGAGTTTTTATTGCTTTTCTTGCAGGATTCTATTTTGCCTCTGTTCCGGGATCGGGCGATTTTTTAGGCAGATCCGGCGGGCTAGTGGTTAAAACACTGGGAGATATTTTCGGCGCGAGCGAACAAGAGCCGATCTTGGAAATTGCCTTGTCGGGCAAGGAAAAAGAAAAAAACAGGATCTGGCAAGCCGCAGATAATACCAAAAAAGATTTTCTGCCAGCAAGACAAGGCCAACAGCTTGTTATAAATGCCGGAAACAATAAAGACGAAGAAAATATTAATAGCGACAAATCAGATAACGCAGGCGGAGATCAGGCAAGCAGTACGGAAGCCAAAAACGCTTCAACCGTAATTAATCCGCAATGCCAGTTTTTTTCGGCCACATCTTTTTCGCGCAAAGTTTTACTCAATGAAATCGCCTGGATGGGTTCTCCGCAAAAAGACGGCGAGTCGGCATCGGAAGCTGCCAACCGTGAATGGATTGAGTTGAAAAATAATTCCGATGCCGTAATTGATTTGACCGGTTGGCAAATAATAGATGAGGCGGGAAAATTCAAAATCAAATTTGCGGCGGGAGACGGTTTGGCGCCCGGCGTTTTTTATCTTTTAGAACGGCAAAGCGACGATGCGGTGTCCGGCGTAGCGGCAAATAAAATTTATTCCGGCACGCTCGTAAACTCGGGTATGCATTTAGCGATTTTTGACAAGGATTGTTTCGCTTCGGATGAGATTGATGCTTCCGCAGGTTGGCCGGCAGGTGATAATACCACCAAGCAAACGATGGAGAGAAGCTCTCTTAATCTTGGCTGGTATTCGAGCTTTGCTCCCGGAGGCACGCCCGGCGTGTTAAACTCCAACGCATTTTCCGCAAAAAATTTACAGACGATGAATCAGCAATCGCAGTCGGATGGCGGAATTGCGCAGAATAATGGGGCAAGCCAAACCTCAACGCAGACAACTCAATCCACCGCGTCTTCTTCCGAAGGTGGGCAATCTGTTATAAATCATTTGATCATAAACCAAATTCAGACAACTGGCGGCAGCGGCAAAGCAGACAACGATTTTATTAGAATCTACAATCCAACCGGATTAACATTTGATATTGGCGGCTGGAAACTGCGCAAGCGTACGCAGAGCGGGACGGAATCCTCAATCAGGGTTTTCCCAGTGGGAAGTTCGATCGGTCCGCAAGAATCTTTTATCTGGGCAAATTCGGAAAACGATTTTTACTTTGCTGTTTCCGCAAATGTTTCAAGCACGGCAACGCTTACCGACAATTCCAGTATCGCGCTTTTTGACGCCGCGGGATTAGTGATCGATGCAGTTGCCTGGGGATCGGGGCAGACCAACCCCTTCGTTGAAGCTTCTCCTTATCCGGAAAATCCCGGCGCGGCACAGGTTCTTTCCAGAAAAATTTCTCAAGGTTGGCCTCAAGACACGGATAACAATGCCCAGGATTTTGAAGTACGTTAAAATAAATACAAATGGAACAGTTCGAAGGCGAAAAACAAAACAAGCTATACAAGGAAACAATGCGAATTGCCGGGCTGCTGGAAAAATATTTCGGGAAAGAAAAAACCATTGATGCCGCCGGCGACATTTATTTGATCGTCTCCGACATTGACGAAACAATAGGAGAAATTCTTAAAAACAAATATATCGCCGACAACTACGACTATGACGGCGCATATTTGTCGAGGAAGGATGGCCGAAGAACGAAACTCCTTTTTAATGGCGAGAATATTCTTAAAGAGATCGACGGAAAATTTTTCGATGATTTGTTCGGTTTGCTCCGTTATGAAGAAGACGAGACAAAAATAAGAAGGCTTGCCAGATTTATACAAAACTATCTGGAGCCGCGGAGAGCGATTGCCAGATGGCTGCTTAAAAATCTTAGAGACGGAAATTCGGAAGATTTTGAAGGCGCTGCCGCCGGAGGAACGGTTTCGCAAGCAAAAGAGATTTCCGGACTAACGGAGGAAGAAAAAAGATTTTTTTTGGAATACGAAAAACAGCTGGAAGGGACGGACAAGAAATAGCTAACATGCCGACGGATACGTCCGGAGAGATTTTATTGATCGACAAGCCCGTCGGTATCTCTTCTTTCGATGTTATCCGCATACTGCGGAAAAGGTTGGGTCTTTTAAAAATGGGGCACGCCGGAACGCTTGATCCTCTTGCCTCCGGGATTTTACTTGTGGCGACCGGTAGCGCCACCAAAAGGTTGCGAGAACTTGCCGGCCTGCCAAAAATTTATAGAATGGAAATTCTTTTGGGGCGGCGGACTGCAAGCGGAGACATGGCCGGAAAAATTTTGGACGAAAAAGAAGTTGGCGATGTGGCAACGGAAAAAATCAAAGAAGTTTTTAAAAGCCTCGAAGGAGAAGTCGAACTCCCTGTTCCGGTTTATTCGGCACTGAAAGTTCGCGGCGTGCCGATGTACAAGCTTGCTCGCCGCGGCGAACAAGTCGAACCGAAAATTCGCAAAATGAAAATTTATTTCCTGAAATTTCTCGGGCAAGAAAAAAAAGACGGAAAAAATATTTTAGCAGCGGAGCTACATTGCGCCTCCGGCGTCTATGCCCGTTCCGTTGCCGAAGAGGTTGGACGCCGTCTGGGAGTTCCGGCAACGGTTTATTCTCTGCGCCGCACGGCGATAGGGGGTTACACGGTTGAGAGTGCCGCAGTTTTGTAATTTTTTTGAAATTTTCGTATAATGGCTGCAGAAGGCCAAAAGGAGAACGGTCGTGCTGATCGAGCTTGCCGTCGGCGAGTTTGTTGCCGTTATCGGCCCGTCGGAAGATTGTGAAGACGGAGTACAGATGGTGAAATTTTGCAATGTAATTTTAAGAGACAAGGCGAGCGGCGGAGCGATTCCGATGAATATCGATTATTGGACTTCACGCCAGATGGCCAGGGCATTCGATGAGCTGAACGGGAAAACGGAGAATTCTCCCGGAGTAAAATCATCGCATGGATTTTTTCTGGAACTCCTTGCTTTTCTTGATGCGTTTGTGAAAAAAGTTGTTATTACCAAACTCGATGGCGAAAGATTTTGTTCCGATCTTTACCTGGAAAATCTCAAAGGAGAGATAAAAAAAATTGATGCGCCGGTGACGGAGGCAATCATTCTTGCCATGCGCGCGGGCGCCCCGATTTACATAGAGGAAGATTTGTTTGTCTATTGCATGAACAACGAAGCAGGGAAAGAACGCATGGAGTACATCGAAGAACTGGTTGAAGAGTACGACCGCAGGCAAGAGGAAGGGCAATAGTCACCGAGCCGTCTTTCGATAAAAATTGAAAGACGGTTTTTTTGTTTTAGCTCGGGCCAATACCACCGGTGTTAGCTTTGCCGAATCGAGGAAAGCAAGCCCGGGGTTGACATTTTTTATTTCCGTATTATCCTAAACTCAGGATTTTGACAAGAAAAAGAGGATTCCATGCTGCACTATTTCCTGCTTTTCTTTAAATTAGCTGGCGCACTCTTGGCTCTCTACGTTATTACGACGACCATTGTTTTTTTTCTGGCGCGGATCAGGAAAGACGCCGAAGGCAATTATATTCTCGATCCAGAGTCGTGGCATTTCCGTTTGTCCTATCCTATAAAATGCGAGGATGGAGAATTTTACGGCGAGAGGATAAGTATTTGCCGGTATTTCGCAAAATTCTCGTGGATGCTCTACGTCGGCTGGCCGTTTTTTCTGCTTTTAGAATTTTTCCGCACATTGCTTTTGTTCCTGCCGTTTTTTCTCTTCGGACGACTTATTGTGCCGAGTATGAAAAATTTGCGCGCAGGCGTTAGAGGAAATTATTTTAACTTTCCTAATTACAAAGACGTAAAGATGGGAAAAATAGGAATTCCTCCGGCCGTTTGGATTTTGCCGATGCTTTATCTGCTGCTGCTTTACAGATATACCTCGGCCACGCTACATTTGACTCTTTGGATCTTGGGCTTGATTCTCCTGGCTGCGGTGATTCCCGCAGCCGTAGCCGGAATTGGCTGGTTTTTGGATACGGACAACAAATCGGTAAGCCTTGCAAGAGAATGGATGGCTACGAAGAAGCGCGGCATTTGTCCTCTGGCGAAAATTTCCGTTGCCGAAAAATAAACCTCTTTGCGTCCCGACAGATCGGGGCGCTTTTTATTTGTTGCTGGATGCGCCCACTGTTTTGCTTGCCACCAGCAGTTTTTTAGGCTAAAATGAAGCCAGAATTCGGGGGAGAAAATTTATGGAGCGCGAGACGGCGTCCGAAGATGCTGGCGTGCTTGATTCGCAAAAGTACCGCGCGCTAATGCATATTTTCTCGGATGAGGCGGCGAAATTTCGCGATGAATTTTTCGGATGCGTCGATTCCGCGAGAAAAGGAGATTTTGATCTCGTCGAGACCAAAGATTTTCTTTGTCACGAACTTGCAGAAAAAAATATGCGGCTTTCCGAGGATGACCTAAGAAGCGTTTTTTGGATATTGGCCGGAAGAAGGTTTGGCGGCGAATTCAACCAAGTCCTCGGGGAATTATTGGAAATGTTCGAAACGAACGCGAGCGAAGAAAAACTTTCCGAACAACTCCGCGGGTCTTTGAGGGGCCTGCTTAAGTGCTTAAGCAGGGCGATGGCCGGCGAAATTTCTTCTCCGAAAGACATTGATGAACTGGAAGATCAGTTTGAAAAATTTTTGGAAAATCATCCCGACGTCAAAAGTTCCGAGGGAGATAACTTGCCCCTTACCGCAAGAGAAATGGTGGGAAAAATTTACAAAGCCCTTTCGGCAAAACTTGCCCAAGCCAAGATGCAGAGCAAGAATTTGCAGCTCGAATCGAAGACGAAACAAATCGCAGGAATGGCCAAGGCGGAGCCGCCATCCGGTTTGTACGCCATTCCCGGAAGCAATTGCGTAAGCAAAATACCATACGAAAAAATCAAACCGGGGCTGATTGTGGAGGTGGAAATAGAAGAAGGAGACCTTTTGACTACCAAATGGTACAGAATCGTGGGCAAGCCTTTTAGGGGCGAGAAAAGCCGATTTATGGTCCGGGTTTATTGCCTGCACAAAATGGGAACTGTGGAAAAATATGAAACGATTCCACTCGAGGCAACAGGAATTATTTCCGACGAGCAGGGAAGGTTTGACGAAGGGGTCAAGCTCAAAGATTACGACTGGGAAGACTAATTTTTTTCGTGCCGCCAAATAGGCGGCACATCCGTTCTCCGAGAGTTTGAGTTATTATTCTAAGCAATGGAAATAATTTTAGTTCTGTACAACATTCGCAGCTTGCATAACGTCGGATCGATTTTTCGCACGGCAGACGCCGCTGGCGTACGAAAAATTTATCTTTGCGGCATCACGCCGCGGCCCATCGATAGACTGGGAAAAGTTCGCAGCCAATTCGGAAAAGTGTCCTTGGGCGCGGAAGGATCTGTTTCATGGGTTTATAAAAAAATGGCAACTGTTTTGCTGAAAAACTTACAAAGCGAAGGGTATAAAATTTTTGCGGTTGAACAATCTAAGAAATCGGTGCCATATTACAAATTAAGAACTAAAAAAGTAAAATCGAAAATTGCGCTTGTTTTAGGCAACGAAGTTAATGGTCTCCCGGGACGCATTCTTTCGCTGGCCGATAAAATTTTGGAAATTCCCATGCGTAGATCTTTTTTGCGTGACGCCGCGCATCCTCGCCGCAGGCGGTGCGGCAAAGAATCTTTGAATGTTTCTGTCGCCGCCGGCATAGTGCTTTTCGGCATTATCTACGCAAAAAAATAGCCGCTCCGAAATGGAGCGACATAATATCAATAAAGTCGGAAATTGACCTCGACGTTAATCTTCACCGGAACTGGCTTGCCTTTCATTTTTGCCGGTTCGAATCTCCAGCTTCTTACCGCATCTATGGCTTTTTCGTCCAAATTCATTCCTAGGCTATTTTTGACTTGAATGTCATACGGTTTGCCATCAGGCCCGATGATGACGCCGAGGACAACGGTTCCTTGGACCTTGGCCTTACGCGCCTCTTCGGAATATTCCGGGTCGGGACATTGCTTGCAAACTGGAGCGGAAACTCCTCCGCCAACGCGGAAAACTCCGCCGCCGAATCCGCCGCCCCTGCCCGGTCCGACGCCTGGGCCTTCACCGGAGCCAACGCCGCCGCCAGATCCGCTGCCGATGCCGCCGCCGGAACCGGTTCCGTTGGAAGGTGGTCCAAGTACTCCTTTTGGATCACCCAAAACAGTCGTGTTCGGCTCCGGCACGGGGACGTTTGGCATGACCACGGTTGGCTCAACAGCCAATTTCGGATCGAGATTACGGATAACGGCAGCCGGGGGAGCAAGCTGCTTGTCCGATTTCTTTGGCAACTTGCCCAAAGAAGCATCAAGCTTGTCACGATCTCCTCCGCCTCCGCCGCCGCCCATTTCTCCTTTGCCGGGAGTATAGATTATTCCCTGGAAGTCGGTTGAAACATCTACCGACTTAATTAATGGAGTTGTTTTTATAACCCTGTCCACGGGAACAATGTATGCCGCGGCCAAGACAAGTACGAAGCACAAGTGGACAAGAATGGATTTTCCAAGCGAGCCGAGCGAAATGCCGCTCGAGCCAATAAGTCTGATCTTGAATTCCGGAGACCCCCTGGTTTCGTGGTTTGCAGCATCGTTCATAACATCACCCCGCCTTTTTCGTTGATTCTGGTTCTACATAACCTTTTACCATGTTTCCGAATTTTTTGCAAATAGAAGCTCGGGGTTTATCATTATTTATATGAAACAAGTGTTTTTGTACGCATTTTGGGGCGGCTTGGCGGCGATATTGATCTTGGCATCTTTTATGCTTATGAAACTGTTTTTTTATGGCAACAAAAATCCGAAATTGCTGACAGTTAAGGCTTCTCTTGGCGAGAGGAGTTTTTCAGCAGAAATCGCGAAAACAGTTGGAGAAAGAATGCTGGGGCTTTCCGGCCGCGACGGTATCGGCGAAGAAGAAGGAATGCTTTTTCTTTTCGATTCTCGAGGAAGCTACGGTTTTTGGATGAAGGACATGAAATTTCCTATCGACATAATTTGGATCGGCGGAAACGAGATAGTAGGAATAAGCGAGAATGTTTTGCCAGAGCCCGGGAAAAAATCTTGGCAACTCAAAATTTACTACCCGCCGCAACCGGTAGATAAGGTTTTTGAAATTGCGGCTGGTGCGGCAGCAAGACTGGGAATCAAAATCGGAGACAAGTTTGCATATTAATGCTTCTTGCGAAGCAAGAACGTGCCCTTGCGTTTTCCTCGTGCTTATTGGTTGTGGCGGTTTTGTTATAATTGAAATCATGAAACGAGCGCGTATTGCCATAAACGGTTTCGGTAGGATTGGCAGATTATTTTTTAGGCAGGGATTCGGCAATTCCGAATTTGACATCGTTGCCATAAACGATCTGGGCGATATCCAAAACCTTGCCTACCTTTTGAAATACGACACCGTTTACGGCCGTTACGGAAAAACCGTTGAAGCAAAAGACGGGGCTTTGGTAGTTGACGGAAAAGAAATAAGGGTTTTGCAGATAAAAGACCCGGCAGTTTTACCTTGGAAAGAAATGAAAATAGACGTTGCCGTCGAGTCCACGGGAATTTTCGAATCTTACGAAAAAGCCAAAGTGCATATTGCGGCCGGGGCGAAGAGAGCCGTCATAACGGCTCCGGCGAAAGATGCCGACGGTACCGAGGGAAAAACCGTACTTGTAGGAGTAAACGAAGGCGAATTGAAAAAAGTTGTTTTGACATCGAACGGTTCTTGCACGACAAATGCCGCTTCACCGGTAATTCAGGTAATGTCCGAGAATCCCGGCATCGATAAAGCTATTTTGAACACCGCGCATGGTTATACGGCTACGCAAAATTTGGTTGACGGGCCGCTCCGCGAACGCAGCAGCGACTTCAGGCGTGGCAGGGCAGCGGCGCAGAATATAGTGCCCTCGACAACCGGTGCGGCGATTGCCGTGACGCGAGCCATAAAAAATCTCGCCGGAAAATTCGACGGAATAGCCATCCGCGTGCCCGTTTTGACTGGTTCCATTGCCGACGTCACATTTGTTGCCAAGCGAAAAGTAACGCCGGATGAGATTAATGATATTTTCCGCAAGGCCGCGAAAGAACCGCGCTGGCAGGGGATACTCAAAGTTTCCGAAGACCAGATTGTTTCCTCGGATGTTATCGGCGAGCCGTATGGCGCGATAGTCGATCTGAACTTCACGAAAGTCGTTGATGGCAATTTGGTAAAAGTTCTTTCCTGGTACGACAACGAAGCCGGGTATGTCGCGACATTAATAAAACACGTCGAGCGAATTGTTCAGCTGGCATAGGGTCGCGGCACGGGATGGAAAAAAATTTCAGACATACGCTTTTTGTCCTCACGCTGATTTTCATATTCGGAGCATTTTTTGTTTACGCCCGTTTTTATGTTGAGTATTCGTCGTCAATAAAAAAGAATATTGAAAAAACCATATTGCTCGATAAATTGACGGACAGGTGGTTAAGAGCTCTGCGGGCAAAAAATCAACGGCCGAGCACCCAATAGTTCTTACGAATACGAAGCGAACCAGCCAATTGATTATCGGCTGGTTTTTATTCGAGAAACGCAAAGACGGCTGATTCGGTTATAATTATTATATGGCCAAGGAGAAGAATAAAAGGAAAAAAAGGAGCAGCTACTCGAACGGCAACGGCGGGCACGCGTTTCTTTTCTTAGCCATGACTTTCGCCATAGCCGTCTTTTTAATGTACGCGGTGTTTTATGGTTTTGCCTCTTTTCGGCTCGGGCAGAGCGTCAAGAAAAATTTGCTTTGGGGTTCGATAATAAACCAAGTCAATCAATTAACGGATAGCCAGCGTCATAAAAATCTCTGATTACAAATATTTTTTTCGATGCTCATTTTTATCGGAGCCGACCACAGGGGTTTCCGTCTCAAGGAAATAATTAAAAGTTTTCTCAAGGACGAAGGATACGAAGTTATCGATAAGGGCAACGCGCAATATGTTGAAAGCGACGATTATCCTGATTTCGCCGAATCGGTGGCCAAAGAAATTGACGCAGACCCGGAAGAAAGAAGGGGGGTCTTGATCTGCGGCTCGGGCGTGGGCGTAGATATCGTTGCCAACAAGTTTCCGCGCGTTCGTTCGGCGCTTGTAACTTCCGCGGATCAGGCTTATGCCGCGAGGCACGATGACGATGCAAACGTTTTAAGCCTGGCAGCAGATTTTTTGGAAGAGGATGAAGCAAGGCAAATAGTTAAAATTTTTTTCGCCACTCCTTTTGGCAACGAAGAAAGGTATGTAAGGCGACTCAAAAAAATAGCAGATTTGGCAGAAGGATAAATTCGCCGGTCAAATTTTCCTATGGAAATTATTCCCGCTATTAATTGCCACGCGAAAGACAATGGGTGCGTAAAAGAAAAACTTGAAGCCGCATCCGGATTTTTGAAAAATGGCGACTGGCTTCACCTTGATATTGCGGACGGCAGGTTTACTTTCAATAAAACCTGGAACGATCCGACTTTTTGGGCTAACCTGCGGCCGAAATTTAAACTGGAGGTGCACTTTATGGTTGAAAATCCGGAAAAATATTTGAGTGATTGGCTCGCCGCAGGCGCGGAGCGGTTTATCATCCACAAAGAAACAATATCCGAAAACACTGCGCGTTCGATCGTGAATTTTTTAGGAAACAAAAGAAGAGGGGTGATGCTTGCAAGCGAGCCGCATACGACAACGGCGGAGCTATGGCCGTATCTGAAACACTTTTCCAGCTTCCAAGTTTTAGCGGTCAATCCCGGACTTGCCGGGCAAAAGTTTTTACCGACCGTTTTGCGGAAAATAAAATTTTTGAGAAATTTTGCTCCGAGTGCTAAAATTGAAGTTGACGGGGGCATAAATTTGGAAACAGGGAAGCTTGCCGCTGCCGCAGGCGCAAATGTTTTTGTCTCCGCCAGCTACATTTTCGGCAGCGCCAATCCGAAAAAAGCCTACGAGAATCTAAAAAAAATGGTAAATTAATAATTGAAATTTTTTATGCTCGGTGAAATCCACGAAAAAAAAATAAAAGAACTCGAATTGATTGCCAACCAGTTGCGGCAGGATGTAATTAAGTACGTCTCCGGCGCCAAATCCGGGCACATCGGCGGGCCGTTGGGTATGGCCGATATTTTCGCCGCTATGTATTTTCATATCTTGCGGCACGACCCTAAGCGGCCGAATTGGCCGGGGCGCGACCGGCTCGTGCTCTCTAACGGGCATATTTGTCCGGTGCAATACTCCGCTCTTGCTCACGCCGGATATTTTCCCATCGAAGAGCTGAAAACGCTCCGTGAAATCAATACGCGGCTGCAGGGCCACCCTCACCGCACGGTTCTTCCCGGAATCGAGACCACTTCCGGTCCGCTCGGATCCGGTATTTCGCAGGGCGTAGGCATGGCGCTTGCCGCGAGACTTGATGGCAGAAAGTCGCGGACTTATTGTTTAACCTCAGATGGTGAACATGAAGAAGGCAACACTTGGGAAGCGGTGATGTTCGCCGGAAAAATGAAATCAAAACTTAACAACCTCACGGTGATTATCGACCGCAACAATATTCAAATCGACGGCATGACGGAAGACGTCATGCCGCTTGAACCATTGTGGACTAAATACGAAGCCTTCAACTGGCATGTCGTCGAGATTAGCGGACACGACATGCACCAGATTATCGGTGCCGTGGCCGAAGCGCACGCGATTTATGAAAAGCCGACCTGCATAATAGCTCATACCATTGCCGGCAAAGGTATAAGTTTTATGGAACGAGATTACACTTGGCACTCGAAGCCTTTCAAGGAAGGAGAGGCAGAGAAAGCTCTTAAAGAATTGCGCGAAGAGCGCCAGAGGATTTTGGCGGAGCATTATAAATTGAAATAAGCGATCATGAATAACGAACCCAATTACATAAAAAGTTCGCCACGAGACGTTTTTGTCTATCTTTTGGCAACAGCCGCGCTTTATTTCAGTGTCTATGCGATACTGAACATACTTTTCAACATAATCGAATCGCGTTTCCCCGATCCGTTGAATCCATATTATGAAGCAGGAGCAGCGGTAAGGTGGTCCTTGTCCATGATCGTTGTGATTTTCCCAGTCTATATTTGGCTCGGCCGTTTTCTTTACAGAGAAATGCGCGTGAGTCCCGAAAAAAGCAGCATCAAGATCCGCAAGTGGCTTTTGTATCTCACTGTTTTTCTTTCAGCAGCACTTCTTATCGGCGACCTTGTCACCCTGATTTATAACTTTCTTCAGGGCGATTTGACGGTCCCGTTCGTTATCAAGGTTGTTGCCGTTTTTTCCGTAGGAGCGGCTGTTTTTTGGTATTATCTTTATAATTTAAAAAGGAGTCCGCAAGAATTTTCCGCTGCGGCAAAAATATTTTCCTGGTTTATAATAGTCGCGGTCACAGCCGTCGTTGTTGCCGGATTTTTTATCGCTGGTTCGCCATTCCGCAACCGACTTTTGCGTTTTGATTCTCAAAAAATAAGCAACCTCGAGGAAATTCAATGGCGGATCGTAAATTTCTGGCAGCAGAAAGGGATTTTGCCGGTGGCATTGAGCGATTTGCGAGACGATATTTCCGGTTTCATTCCTCAGCAGGACCCTCAGACCAAAGAGCCCTATGAATACAGGCAAACGGGAAAGTTATCGTTCGAGCTTTGCGCCAATTTCAATCTGCCGTCGGAAGAAAAAAGCGCTGTTGCGCCGTATCGTCCGGTCGGGACTGCGGGAGAAAACTGGAGCCACGGAGCCGGCAAAAAATGTTTTTCAAGAACCATTGATCAGGAATTATACCCAAGAACGCCAACCAAGAAATAATTCGGTAAATTTTCAAAAATGGCTAAAAAACCAACCGTGATTTTTATGGTTACAGTTGTTTCTGCCGTTGCGATAGTGTTTTTGTTTTCGCGCAAATTTTGGTCGCCGGTCGCGCAGTTGCCGGTTAATGTATCAGAAAGTCCACCCGCAAACGGGCCGCAAAATCCTTCTGCAAACGCGACTTCAAGCGGAATTTCCGGTTCGACCACGACAAGCTCGACGCAAACAGGTTCGGGGCAATCAGGGACGGGCGCCGCAAATTGGAAAACATATGCTAACACCAGATACCTTTACGGTTTTAAATATCCGCCCGATCGCATACCCTATCTTTTCGCCGACAAAGAAAGCAAAATTTTCGTGCCGGCGGATTCCGAAAGCGGTGCCGTAAACATTGCCGAAAAACAAAATGAAATTTTCTCCGGTAAAACAGCCGTTTTGACTTTTATGGTTTTCGACAAAGATTTTCCGCTCGAAAGTTGGGCAAACGAAAATTATCAGCGGTTCATCGGTGATTTGTACGTTGTTTCCAAGAAGAACATAACCTTCGCCGGCAAACCGGCCGTGGAATTTACCGGCCCGGGAAATGATCAAGCAATCTATAAACTGGTCATAGCAAAACCAGGAAATCACTTCCTTGTTTTTACCGAAAGCGCGAAAAGCAGGCTTTTCGATGACGTTTTGAAAACTTTCACTTTTAACATTTATCAGTAGCTCGCGAGTGGTTCGCGGCAAAAATGAATTATAAAAATCATTTTCGCAAGAATCGGTTTTCTGCGCACGGCTTTGCCCTGATTTTCGTAGTTTTGATAATTGCTATCGCGGTTGTCGCGGCGGGCGGAGCCTTGTATCTTAAAAAGATACAAACAAAAAAAGCCGAAGTTACGCTTTCCGCGGCGACCTCGACCGAAGAGTCTGTTTCAGCATCGTCAAGCGAAACGGCACAGCGACCAGCAAGTTTTGTGCAGTGCAAGGAAGACGAGAGGTTGATTTGGGTTCCAACTTCAACAGAGTTTACTGCAACAGAAAACAAGCAAATTTGCCTTAAGGCCATTGTTGGAACGGTGATGGTTTCTCCTGATGGAAAATGGTCCGCTGCCTTGGAGAGCGATGCTAAGGGGCCGATTTGGTATGAGTTTGTACAAGGGCCGATAATTTTTGACGGGGAAGCCAATGTTTTTGTGTTAGTCGCCAATTTATCTAATGGAGAAAAAAGAGAAGTAAGCATTGTAAGCTTGGCTCCGCAAAAGATAGTTGCTGGTCTTAAAGAAAAGAAAGCCAAAGGCCAATTTACCATGTTTTCGCGCCTGGTTGGTTGGTCATCGGACGGAAGCAAACTACGCGGCGAGATCAAGTTTCGTTCATCTGCCGATCCGGCATTGTTTTTCGGACAAGCAAGTTTCGAAATCGACGCACCAAAACTATTTTCTTCCGTGGGTGCTTCCGATGCCATTGGTACTCTCTCCGGCCGCGTTGCGATCGGCCCCATCTGTCCCGTCGAAACCTATCCGCCGAAGCCGGAGTGCCAGCCGTCGGCGGAAACTTACGCCTCGCGGGAATTTGTCGTGGAAACCGCTGATGGAAAAACCGTTACAAGTTTTCATGCCGATTCAAGCGGTAGCTATCGTGTTTCGCTTGTACCAGGAATTTATACGGTGAAATCAGTCAAGTCGGGAATCGGTTACAATAGCAAAGATCTGCCGGCGAAGGTAACAATCAAAGCCGGCGAGACGACGACGTTTAATATCGACGTCGATACGGGAATCAGATGATTTGACGCGCCGCAAATCATTGTTATGCTTAATTTATGGAAAAGAAAATTCAATCGAAGATGACGATTGATAAATTGGCGCGAATGAGCCAGAGAGAGTTTGTGTCGGTTTCCGATAGATTCGATCGCGCCGACAAAAGGTTCGATAAAGTTGACGAGGACTTGGGCATCTTGCGCCGCGATACGAACGCCGGTTTCGCCAGTGTCGGCGAGGTATTGAAATTGATGCGCGACGATTTAAAAGACATCAAAGGAAATGTGATTACTGTAAACGAAGATTACACAGAATTGCGTGCCCGAGTCGGGCGCCTGGAAAAGAAAGTCGGCTTATCGCGATAGAAACATGCTCAATCCCGACGCAAAATTGTCGGAAAAAATCTTTACTGAAGATGTCGAGCAGAAACCGACGCGCGCCGGCTACGGAGACGGTTTGCTTTTGGCTGGTGAAGAAAATTCAAACATCGTCGCGCTCTGCGCTGATCTTACAGAGTCAACCTACACGCATCTTTTCGCCAAAAAATTTCCCGAGCGGTTTTTCGAATGCGGTGTTGCCGAGCAGAATATGGCGACGATTGCAGCCGGTTTAGGCGTTTCCGGCAAAATTCCTTTTATTTCTTCTTATGCCACTTTTTCTCCGGGTAGGAATTGGGAGCAGATCAGGACGACCATTGCTTACAATGATTCAAACGTGAAAATCGCCGGGCATCATGCGGGAATTTCCGTGGGGCCCGACGGCGCCACGCACCAGGCGACCGAAGATATCGCCATGATGCGCGCATTGCCGAACATGAAGGTAATCGTGCCAGCCGACGCGATCGAGGGGCGCAAGGCGACGATGGCAGCTGCGCAAACGTGGGGACCGGTTTATCTCCGCTTTCAGCGCGAGAAGACGCCGATAATGACTACGGACATGACGCCGTTTGTTCCGGGCAAGGCGGAAATTTTTTGGCAATCACGTTCGACAAGCTCAGGGCGAGCTCGCGGCGCCGATGTTTTAATAGTTGGCTGTGGCGGAGTTTTGTACAACGCGCTTCTTGCCGCGCGCGAACTGGAAAAAGAAAAAATCGGCGTGATAGTTTTGAATTGCCATACCATCAAACCGATCGACGAGCAAAAAATTATAGAGCTTGCCAAAAAGTGCGGCGCGGTTGTTACTGCCGAAGAGCATCAAATCCACGGCGGGCTCGGTGGCGCCGTTGCCGAGGTTCTGGCGAAGCACGTTCCTCGGCCTATGGAATTTGTCGGGCTTCATGACGCTTACGGTGAATCCGGACCGCCGGCGGCTCTTATCGAAAAATATGGCATGGGAGTAAAGGATATAAAGCACGCCGTTAAAAAAGTTTTGCGCAGAAAAAAATAATGTTTGCGCCATTTTGTCCAAAAATAGCCGGGGGTTTCGATAGTGATAGTGAATGATTAAGCACTTAGCCGGCAAGTACGTTGTTTTATCGGAGACAACCGGCAGAAAATTCGGAACATATAAGACAAAAAAAGAGGCGGTGCGCCGTCTCCGGCAAGTCGAGTTTTTCAAACACCTTAAAAGCAATTCGAGGTTGAGGAAAAATTTGCGAAAAAAGTCTCTTGCCAAGTAGATATTCTATTATCGTCCGTAAAACAAAAAGCAAAATAATCCGGACTATCCGGTATTTTTGTTATAATAAAGACAATGTTTGACTTTGTTACCATTGGCTCGACGACGCGCGATAATTTTTTGGAGATTAATGCGAAAACCGCTGCTTGGCCGAAAACTCCTTCGCGGCGAGCTTATGTTTTGCCGTTGGGCGAAAAATTGGAGGTGGCAAGAGTTCATTTTACGATCGGCGGGAATTCGGCGAACGCAGCCGTTACCTTTTCGCGGCAAGGATTCCGGGTAGCTTGTGCCGCAAAAATCGGTAGCGATCTGAATGGAGAAGAAATAATAAATCAGCTAAAACGGGAAAAAGTTGAGACAAGGTTTTTAAAAAAGCATTCTACCATGCCTACCGCCTACTCCACGCTTCTTTTGGAAAGTGGCGAACGGACAATCCTTGCTTATCATGGCGCATCCGATTCTTTCGCCATGGGAGATTTGCGACTGAACAGCCTAAAGAGCCGCTGGTGGTACATGTCTTTGGCTGGCGAATCACACCGCATGTTTTTCCCGCTGCTCCGTTTTGCGCAAAGGAATAATATTGCCGTCGCTTTCAATCCCAGCGGACACCACCTTCGCCACAAGAGAAACGATGTTATCCGCGCCATAAAAGATTTGTCATTTTTGGTTTTGAACGACGAAGAAGCGGCGCTTGTCACCGGTATTCCTTGGCGCAAAGAAAGAGAAGTTTTCAAAAAACTTGATGCGCTTACGCCCGGGATACTTGCTGTGACGAGCGGGCGCGGCGGCGTGACGGTTTCTGACGGTAAATATGTTTATCGCGCGGGAATTTTCCGGGAGAAAAAACTTATTGACCGAACTGGGGCTGGCGACGCCTTCGGCTCCGGTTTTGCCGCGGGGCTTATGAGGAGAAAAGTTGCTTGCAAAGGAACTTGCGTTGTTAAACCGAGCGATATTGTTTATGCCATCAGGCTGGCGACGGCAAATGCTACCTCTGTTGTGGAAAACATTGGAGCAACAGAAGGGACGCTGACAAAAAAAAGTTTTTCATCTGCGCGCTGGAGCAAGTTGAAAATTATAGTCACAAAAATTTAAAATAGATATATCGAATCCTTCACGAAAATGAGATTCAAGATTCCTGAAAAAATATTGTTCGCCATAAAACTAACCGTCGTCTTCGCCGCCTACTTTTTTACGGCAAAATTCGGCCTATCCTTTTCGCCCGTAAGCGGTTTTGCCACTTTGGTTTGGCCTCCGACGGGCATTGCCATTGCCGCAGTTCTCTTATCGGGTTTCCGGGTTTGGCCGGCCGTGTTTCTTGCGGCTTTTTTGGTCAATAAATTTACCGGCGCGCCGCTTGCGGTTGCCGCAGGCATAGGTGCCGGCAATACTCTTGAGGCCGTCGCTGGGGCGTATTTGCTCAAGCGACTCGGCTTTCGCAACGGATTTTACAGGATCGCCGATGTTTTAAATTTCTCTCTCTTCGGAGCGTTTTTGAGTTCCGCGATAAGCGCAACGATTGGCGTTACCAGTATTTTTTTGGGAGGAATCGTGTCCTCCGCGAGTTATTTTGCGACTTGGTTTGCCTGGTGGGTGGGTGATATGCTCGGCGCGCTTGTTGTCGCTCCGCTTATTCTTTTTTGGTTTTCTCGTCCAAGATTGCGCATCAGCGCTTGGAGGTTTTGGGAATTTTTAATTTTATTTGTAGTTTGGTTTGCTATTGCTTTCGGCGTGTTTTTTGCAACAAGCCACGAGAACTTTGTTTTTATTTATCTTGTTTTTCTCCCTCTTATTTGGGCCGCTACCAGATTTAGCGTGGGCGGGGCGATAGGTTTTATTTTCATCACTTCCATTGCCGCGACCTGGGCGACGGTTTCCGGCTCCGGCCCCTTCACGATGAAAAGTTTGAGCTATAACCTCTCGGATTTGCAAATTTTTATGGCCGTTATTTCAGTTGCTTCTTATGTCATTGCCGCAGCCATAGAAGAGCGTTCGTCTTTGATTGGACAGATTAGGGTTGGTGCCGACGAGCTTAAACGAAGGATTTCTGAACTTGAAGAAACCAAAAAAACCATGCTAGACATATTGGAAGGTTCGCGGGTAAAAAGAAATTCGTCGGAAAGCTCGTCATAATGGCTAGCAATAGCGATTTTGTTTTAGATGCCTACAGAAAAGACAGCAAAAATTCTTCGCGCCGATAAGGCCACGATGATCCGTCTCGAGGCCCGTTTGAGCGCGATTTCCGGGAAGAAAAAGGTTTTTGAAAAAATAGTTTCGGAAAACGAATCGCTTATGCGAGACCGGCTTTCCACGCTTGGAGTTTCGCGCGAAGCAACCGCCAAGGAAGTTTACGACGCATTGATCTCCAAAATCGAGTCTGACGACAATCATTTATTCGGTGCGCTCGGAAACCCCAATTCTATGAAAACAGTCGATTGCCAAGCGGTTGCCGACGCGGCATTGCGCGCGGCAAAAAACCCCAAGGGCTTTTTCATGAAAATAGATCGGGCTTACGAATTTTTACTAAAGGAGCCGCCGAAGAAAGTCATGGAATTCTTAAAATACGGTTCCGCCAAGGAAATGTTGGCAAAGGAAAATATTTGGGAGATAATGAGCGCCTTGCGTTTTGTAGAAGGAAGCGATTGGTTGAATAATGTTTTTTTCAAACAATATGAAAAACTGACGCCAGCGGATTTTGAAGAAAGGCCGGTTAAGATTTTGGCGCTGGACGAGAAATGGAACGTTACAACCAGGCAGTTTCTGTTAAAAAAACATCACAATATTAGTCACCTGAAAGAATTGGGAGTTGTTTTTATCATACCGGCACTTCTTGGAATCTCCGGGGAAGTTTTGAGGATGTTCTCGCTCGTTCTGCATTATCTGAACGAGATACCTTTTTACTCCGGAATTTTTCGCGACATAGCGGAGAATGAAAAGACTTTTACGGCAAATTTCACTTCGCTTTTGCGCGGCGACGTCGTGGAGAGGAAGATTCCAGCAGAAGGCGAGAAATCGCTTTGGCTCGTCGTCCAGCGCTATTTATCGAAAGATGATGAAAACGACTGGCGACTTTTCGTGCCGCATATTAATCCGGAAGCGATGCATTGGCGGCACGCGGAAGAGCATCTGGCAAGCATCGGAAACGAACTTGATCATTTTGGTAAAGAATTATCGTTTTGGCGAGACATTGACTGGGTGGGCGACTATTTCAGAGACGAAAGCGGCGTCGAGGTGTTGGTGAGTTTCGATTTGGTGGATACCGTGATGAGCCTGGTGAAAGAAAAAGAAATGGTCAAATACCTATATCATCATCAGGAAGCCCTTTGGAACAAGATTTTCATCGAATACTTCGGCAGGGATAAGCTTGACGAGTATTCGAGGAAATATGTTTTGCAGGGATACTTTGAAATATAGTTTATGCGCAACCTTTACATATTGCCCTTCGACCACCGAGCTTCCTTTGCCAAGCTTTTCGGTTTCGAGCACGGTTTGTTGACAAAAGAACAAGCGGCAAAGCTGAAGGATTATAAACACCTTATTTACGAAGGATTTTTAGAGTCTTTGCGTCTCGGCATAAAAAAGGAAGAAGGAGCAATCCTTGTTGACGAGGAATTAGGCGCAGAGATTCACGAAGAAGCTCGCGCTTCGGGTATCAGGAGAATTTTAACCGTGGAGAAATCGGGCCAGGATGAATTTGATTTTGAATACGGCAAAGATTTCCGCGAGCACATAAATAGAATAAAACCGGAATACGTTAAAGTTTTAGTGCGCTACAATCGGGGCGGGGATAAAGACGCAAACGAAAGGCAAATCGCGCGCCTCAAAATCCTCGCCGACTTTTGTGCAACCTCGGGCTACGGATTTTTATTCGAACTGCTTGCCGCGCCTACCGCGGAGCAAAATAAATTAGGTGTCGGTGAATATGAAAAAAAAATGCGTGGCAATGTGATGCTCGAGGGGGTTAAGGAATTGCGTGCCTCCGGCGTTGAGCCGGACATTTGGAAGTTGGAAGGGCTTGCGGACGGCAAGCAGTTCGGTTTGGTAGTCGAAGCGGCTCTGCGTGGCGCCAAGAAAGAGACCGGCGTGATCGTTTTGGGGCGCGGCGAAGGTGAAAAACTGGTGCGCAAATGGATTTCTGTTGCGGCAAAAATTCAAGGTGTCGTCGGGCTTGCCGTGGGACGCACTGTCTGGCAAAGGCCCCTTTTGGATTTTGCGACCGAGAAATTGACGCGCGAAGAGGCGTCGCTTCAAATCGCCGAGAATTATAAAAACCTGGTTGATCTTTTTGAATCGGAAAAATAAACAGTTGGTAGTTGTGGCCTTGCAAATTCTTCCTGATTTGTTGTATCCTGATCGCAGATCTTGAAAATTTAAGCAACCGGAGGGATTGTGGTTTCCGATTTTGCCGGAGCGAAATCGTTTAACATTCCCGTTGTTCTTCTCCGAAATGTCGAAAGCGTGCCCAAGAAGATTGCCGTCACTTACGCGCCGGTTTTGCCTTTTTTCGGAGCGGTAAGCTGGCTCAGAAACGATTTTACTTATTTGGAACTTTGGCGACAGGTGCTTCATTTCGCCAAAATTTGCACAAAGTTCACCGGTGGAAAAACCGGCGAACGAATTGGCATTATGATGCCCAACATTCCGCAGGCGATTTTCGCCGAATATGGGGCGATGGTCGCGGGAGCTTGGCCCACGCCAATAGGATTTACATCTATCGTTACAGAGTTGAAAACCAAGCCGGTAAGGAAAATTAAACTGACCGATAAGATCAAAGAGCAAATTTTGGACGCCAAGCCGGCGGTGATTTTTGCGGCTGATTTCTTCTACCCGATACTGTTGCAGATGCGGGATGATCTGAAAAATACCCCGATTGTCTTTACCAGCCCCGGCGATTTTCTGCCTGATTGGGCGAGCAGGCGCTATTGGATTTACGCCATGTTCGACGGGAAATACGTACGGCTTCCGGCGGAAAAAAACATTTACCGTTTAAGCGAATTTTATCCGCGCTTCGTCGCGAAGGTGCCGGCCAGGGCGATGTTTGCCAAGCCGGACGAAGTTGCCCACCTGCAGTACACGACGGGCACAGAGGGCAAGCCGAAAGGCTCCATGCTTACACATCGGAATTTGCTTGAAAACGTGAGCCAGTGCCTAGAACATTTTAAAGACTGTCTTGTGGAAGGAGAAACCGTCTCGGCCGCTTTGCCGTTTTTCCACGCTTACGGTCTTACCGCCGCCATGAATATAACGCTTCTTGGCTTGCGTGGCAGATTGGTCCTTGTGCCGGTTTTTTCGAAAGACAAAGCGAAGGGAATTGCCGACCAAATAGTAGACGAAGGCGTTACCGTTTTTCCCGGCGTGAGTGCAATGTTCGAAGTTCTTAAAAATCGTCTTGCGGAAAGAAGAGGCGAATCGAAAATCAAGATTTGCATTTCCGGCGCCGGACGGCTGGATCGAAAACTCAAAAAAGACTTCGAAGAAGCGACAGGCGCGATTATTTGCGAAGGATACGGTCTATCCGAAACTTCGCCGGTCCTTTCTGCGGCAACGCCGAGCAATCAGAGTCCCGAAGTGGGCGTTGGCTTCCCGCTTCCGCATACGCGCATTAAAATTATCGATCCGGAAACAAAAGAAGAAGTCGCATTCGGCGAAACAGGAGAGATCGTCGCCTCCGGCCCTCAAGTTATGAAAGGATATTTTGAAAAACCGGCAGAGACTGCAAATGTCCTGAACTGCGGATGGTTCTACACCGGCGATTTGGGCTGGCTCGGAATAGACGGTCTTCATATTGCCGACAGGCTGGGAGATGTTGGCAAGGTAAACGGAGAGAAGGTCGCGCCCTCGCCGCTCGAAGAATTTGTCTGCAGTCTGGGTGCCAGGCGGGCGGTGGTGATTTTCGTGTCCGACAGAAAGAAAGGAGAAATTCCGGTGTATCTGGTTGCGCCATCCGATGGATTATCCAGCGACGAACTATCGCGGCGCGTAAAAAACAGAGCGGAAACTCTTTGGTTGCCGAAGGAGATTATAGAAGTCGACGATAAAATTTTCAGTAGCTGGGTTGATCCGCTGGGAAAGGTTGTCCGATCCAAAGCGAGAGAATATTATAAGTCTCTTAAAGATAAATAATGCCCCGACCGCGGTCGGGGTTTTTTATTGATCGTCGAACCTGGCAATGATAGGATAAAAATAAATGTACAGAGAATTGCCAAGACGTCTTTGGCAGAAATGGTGGAGGGCCGAGAAAGAAAACCGGCCGGACGTTTTGATTTTGTGGGGAATTTTCAAAAGCATAACCGAAGAGGGATTTTGGTCGGTTCCGGAATTTTTAAAATCGCAGTTCGAGCCGTACTTGGAGAACATAAGGCCGCATAGCCTGCCGCACACATGGATCGGCGAACGCGACGGTCTGAAAATTGCCATAAGTCATGCCTATGGCGGAGCGTTCAGTTTGGACCAGGCCATCCAGCACGCGAAAATCGGCGCCAAGCTGGTTATCCTAGTCGGCCACTTCGGCGGACTCAAAGACGGTCTCAAGGTTGGAGAAATTTTTATTCCCTCCGCCGCCTATCGCTCCGACGGTGCAAGCTTTCATCTTTTGGGCAAAGAAGACAGAATCGTTTATCCGAGCGAAGAAATAGAAAATTGGCTCAAAAGCTACCTACGCCAGAGAAAAATTTCTTACCGGAGCGGCATCATTAAAACCGTCTCAACCATGGTCGGACAGACCGACGAGATGATCAAGGAGTGGAAAAAAGGAGGTTTTGTCGGCGTCGATCTCGAATCCGGCGTGATATTTTCTGCCGGCAAGAAGATGGGTTTCAGGTGCATTTCAATTTTGCACCACTCCGATCACGTGGGCGGCGGCAAACTTTTGCCCAACGCCACGCGTCGCCAAAAAGAAGAAAAGAAAAAAGCAAGAAAGCTTCTGGCGGAACTTGCCGTGAAAGTGGCCGAAAAATTCGGAAAGTAGCGGTTTGTTCCGTTTGCGCCGCGGCTGCCCTTGCCGTTGTTTTTATTTGTTGCTATATTAAAGCCCATGGATTTAGTTATCCAACAAAGGCAAAAACTCGGTAAGGCGGTTAAAGCTTTAAGGCGCGAGGGCTTGATTCCTGCCGAGCTTTATGGCCACGGAATAAAAAATACGCACCTTGCTGTTACCGCGAAGGATTTCTTAAAAGTTTTCAAAGAGGCGGGAACCAACACCGTGGTCAATTTGGTGCTCGACGGCAAGAAGCGCCCGGCGCTAATTTATGATGCCGTAAGAGATTATTTAAGCGGCGAGGTTTCCCACGTGGATTTTTATGAAGTACGCATGGACGAGAAAATAAAAACCAAGGTACCGGTGGAATTTTTGGGCGTGGCGCCGGCAGTTAAAGACAAGGGCGGCATTTTGAATAAGAGCGTTTTGGAAATCGAAGTTGAAGCGTTTCCTGCCGACCTGCCGCATCGGCTCGACGTTGATCTTTCCGTGCTGGATGATTTAAACAAAAGCATTTATGTTAAGGACATAAAAATTCCCAAAGGAGTTAAGGTTTTGATTGACGCCGAAACGGTTGTTGCAACGGTAGCCGAGCCGCGGGCAGAGGAAGTCGTTGAAGCACCGCCAGCCGACCTTACTGCCGTCAAAGTTGAAACAGAAGAGAAGAAGGCTGAAAGAGAGGCGCAAAAAGTTGAAAAGGAAGGAGAGAGGAAAGAAGTCGAGAAAAAATAGCAATCCGAGCCAAGGGCTTTTGATTGTGCGTTATCTCGGCGGTAACTACACCTCCGCCGATGCGTTATATAATTAAGTAAAAGCGCAGGTGAAATACCGCGCGTTTTGGTTTGTTTTTGGACAAATGGATCCAGACAAAAAAAATAAAGTTTTTTTAAGTCCAAGGGTGCTCGGGGATATTTTTTTCGGTGCAAGAAAATCGATCAGGCCTGTGGCCAGAAATGCTTTCGTTTCTGTGGAACGGCGACTAAATCTTAATTATTCTCCAAAATTTCGTTTTCCGCTCGAAGGATTTTTAAAAATTGCCGTTTCTGTTTTTGCCATGGTAATTTTGTTTTTCGGTTCCGTTGCCGCGCCAACGGTTATTAATCGCGCCTCAGGCCAATCAAGCGACGAAGAAAGGCGCGTGCTTGAGGCGCAGCTGCAGGAACTGGAAAAACAAATAGGCAACTACGAAGACCAGGTGACGAGCTATCAAAAACAGGGAAAAACGCTCAAAGAAGAAATATCGCGGCTTAACGACAAAATCGCAAAACTTAATCTGCAAATTCAGGCAATCAACCTCACCTTGCGCGAGTTCGACAAGAAGATAGGAGAAACCAAATCAAAAATAGTCATTACAGAGGAGACAATTTCTGCTCGCCGACTTGCCATGGGACGTTTGCTGCAGGGTCTTTATGAAAACGATGGAACTCCGTTGCTCACGGTTTTTTTAAGCAACCCGAAACTTTCGGATTTCTTCGGTAATATCCAGGGAATAGTTCTTTTGCAAAATAATTTGCGTCTCGCTGTTTTGGAGATGCAGGATTTGCGCAATCAACTAAATAATCAGAGAGAAGAGCTGTCGCTCGCCAAAGCTGATGCCGAAAGCGCAAAAAATTTCAGACAAAGCCAAAAAGAGGAAATAGATTCCACCAAATCCGACAAAAACAGATTACTCGAAGTAACCAAGGGCCAGGAGAGTAAATATCAAACGCTTCTAAAACAGACCAAGCAGACGGCGGCCGATGTAAGAAAAAGAATATTTAAACTTTTGGGCGGAGGAGAACTTAGTTTCGAAGACGCTTACAAATACGCAAAACTGGCGGGGGGGGCTACGGGCGTAAGGCCGGCTTTGATTTTGGCTGTTCTGGACCGCGAGTCGGAACTTGGCCAGAACATCGGCAAGTGCAATTACAAAACGGCAATGAGCCCGTCAAATCAACAGGTTTTTCTTGAACTGACAAGCCGGCTAAACATCAATCCGGACGTTGTGACGGTTTCCTGTCCGAACCGGGACGGGGTTTACGGCGGGGCTGTTGGGGCGGCGCAATTTATTCCTTTAACCTGGAAACTTTATAGCGACAGCATAGCGAAAATTACAGGTAATGACGTTCCATCCCCATGGAATAACGCCGACGCCTTTGCCGCCGCCGCATTGTATCTTAAGGACTCTTTGAGAGGCTGCCTGGGCATTTATTATTCGAAAACATCGCAAGAACGGTGTGCCGCCGCCAAGTATTATGCCGGTGGCCGTTGGCGTGGTTACCTTTGGACATACGGCGAGGCAGTCGTCAGCTTGGCGGCAAAATTTGAAGATGACATTGCCACTATCACAACCTAATGCGATCATTAAATAATGACAGAATTTAGAAAAACAAAACTTCCAAACGGTTTGCGCTTGCTGCTTATTCCGCAGCCGGGGAGTATGGCGGCAACGGCTTTGATTTTGGTGGAAGCCGGCGCAGAGTATGAAACGAAAAAAATAAACGGCCTCTCCCATTTCCTCGAACATATGACTTTCAAGGGAACGGTAAATCGGCCTAAGCCGGGCCAGATTGCCGAAGAACTGGCGGCTCTCGGTGCGCAATTCAACGCTTTCACATCCTACGAATACACCGGCTATTGGGCCAAAGCGGAACACGGTAAGTTGCCGAAGATCGTGGACATTGTTTCCGATTTGTATTTAAACCCGCTTTTTAACCCCGAAGAAATAGAAAAAGAGCGAGGCGTGGTGATCGAGGAGATTAATATGTACGAGGATACGCCGGCGAGAAAAGTGGGAGATTTGTTTATTTCGCTTCTCTACGGCGATCAGCCTGCGGGATGGGATGTTGCCGGCAAAAAGGAAATCATCAGAAAACTCTCGCGCCAGGACTTCATTGATTACAGAAACAGGCATTATATTGCCCCAAAGACGCTTGTGGTTGTTGCCGGAAATTTTAATGTTAAAAAGCTGGAAAATCAGATAAGGCATAATTTTGCCGGGCTTAAGGCTGGCAGGCGCATAGCCAAATTCACAGCGAAAGAGAGCCAAAAAGCTCCAAATGCTGCGATTAAGTTCAAAGAATCGGACCAGACACACCTTGTTTTGGGAGTCAGAGCTTTCGATCTTTTCGATAAAAGGCGCTATGCCTTGCAGGTTTTGGCCGATTTATTGGGCGGCGGCATGAGTTCCAGGCTTTTCAAGCGCGTGCGGGAAGAAATGGGAGCGGCTTACTACATCTCCGCTAGCCCGGATTTATATCTTGATCATGGCTATTTTGCCATCTCTGCCGGCGTGGATCACCAGAAAATAACAGGGGTCATCAAAGCAATAATTGACGAACTTGGACGCGCGGCAAAGGAAGCCATACCTCCCAAAGAGCTGCAAAAATCGAAAGACCATATCGTTGGCAATTTGATTTTGGAGCTAGAAACCTCCGACGAGCTTGCATCGTTCTATGGTTCACAGGAGATACTAACCGGCAAGCCCCTGAAGCCGAATAACATTGTTGATAAAATTCAGGGCGTCAAAGCCGAAGATGTTTCCGCCGTGGCCAAGTACATTTTTAAGGACAAAGGGCTGAATTTGGCTGTTATTGGACCATACAAAAACAAAGGAGAGTTTGAGCGGATATTAAAGTTTTAAACAAAAACAAAAACAAGAACAGAATAGTATTTAATCAATCAATATGGACGGACGCGTCATGGAAATATCATGGGCTACTTTATGGAGAGTTCTCTTGTTTTCCGTGTTTGTTATCATCCTTTTTTCCGGACGGCAGGTTTTACTCGGCCTCTTTTTGGCAATCGTTATTTCCTCGGGTTTGGAGGTTGTTGTCGATTTTTTTGAAAGCAAGGGCGTACCGCGGACCTTGGGTGTAGTTTTGATTTTTCTTCTTACCATACTGATTTTAATTCTTGTTATTTACGCGGTAGTTCCGCGCCTCATTGTCGAATTGAATTCCATTTTTTCCAACTTAGGAACTTCGACGCTGGGTAGCATAGCGCCGCTGTCGTATATACAGTCTTCCAAGTCATTTGAGGCGTTTGTGAAAAAGATTTCCGCGGCTTTTTTCAGCGGCAGTGTTTCTCCTTTGGGTTTTTTTTCAGAGACTCTGGGCGGCGTGGGACTCGCGGCGGCCGTGTTTATCACCGCCTTTTATTTGAGCCTGAGTAAAGACGGCGTGGAAAGATTCCTCAAGGTTGTCTTGCCGGCAGATTATGAAAAAGAAGGGTTGCGTGTATACGAGCGCGCGAGGAAGAGAATAGGATTTTGGTTTCAGTCGCAGATAATTTTAAGCGTTATCATGGGAGTTCTTGTTTGGGCGGCGCTTACGCTTCTTGGGGTTAAATCCGCTTTTCTTTTAGCCGTGTTTGCCGCACTTTTTGAGATTGTGCCATTCGTCGGTCCGATTATCTCCGGCGCGGTGGCTGTGCTCTTCGCGTTATCGACTTCGACGACGCTTGCCATTTATACCTTGATAGCATTCTTGGGGCTGCATCAATTTGAGTCTCACATTCTCGTGCCGATTCTCACAAGAAAAATTATCGGCCTCCACCCGGTTATAGTTATTGTTTCCTTGTTTATCGGCGCCGAGGCCTTGGGATTTTTGGGAGTGTTGATTGCCGTTCCTGCCGCCGCCGTTTTTGAAGAAGTTATTGGCGAGTGGTCCAGTAAAAAAAGAGCTGCTCCGAGACTGGTCGAATAATTGTGGCCGAACTGTTTTTAAATTTGCCAGAGGCATGATGCCGCCTCCTTTGTTTTGGAGTATACTTTTTGAATGAGCTCTGGAAAGTTTTATGTAACAACCCCGATATATTACGTAAACGCGCCGCCTCATATCGGACATGCCCTAACCAGCATCGAGGCCGATGTTTTGGCGCGCCACCGCCGGCTTAAGGGAGACAAAGTATTTTTTTTAACTGGCACCGATGAACATGGAGCAAAAATAGTCCGCGCCGCGAAGGATGCCGGAAAGGAAACGAAGAAATTCGTGGACGACATGGCAGAAAAATTCATCGAGCTCAAAAACATTCTCAATTTGTCGGCCGACGATTTTATCCGCACCAGCGACAAACGAAGACACTGGCCGGGCGTGGAGCTTATGTGGCGCAGAATCTCCGAGGCGGGAGATCTTTATAAAAAAACTTACAAAGGACTTTATTGCATCGGTCACGAAGCTTTTGTTACGGAGAAAGATTTGCTTGATGGCAAATGCGCGGATCATGGCAAAGAGCCGGAAATTGTCGAAGAAGAAAATTATTTTTTCCGCTTGTCGAAATATGCCGACAAGATTCAAAAAGCGATAAAAAGCGGCAAACTAAAAATACTTCCCGAGGGCAGAAAAAACGAAGTTTTGTCTTTCATTAAAGAGGGTTTGGAAGATATAAGCTTTTCCCGGCCGCGCAAGGATTTGGAGTGGGGGATTCCCGTGCCCGGAGATCCGTCGCAGACGATCTACGTTTGGTGCGACGCGCTGACCAATTATCTTTCCGCAATCGGCTTTGGAAACCTTGACGAAAGCGGCAAGCCAGCAGAAGGTGCGCGGCGTTTTTCTGAGTGGTGGCCGGCGGATGTGCACTTGATCGGTAAAGACATTCTTCGCTTCCATGCCGTTATCTGGCCGGCGATGCTTCTTTCTGCCGGGCTCGAATTGCCAAAAAGCATTTTGGCGCACGGATTTATTACGGTGGAAGGGAAAAAGATGTCGAAAACTTTGGGCAACGTTGTTGATCCTTTTGCGCTTGTGGAAAAATACGGCAGCGACCCGCTGCGTTACTATCTGTTACGCGAAATTTCTACCGGAGCGGACGGTGATTTCAGTGAGAAGAAATTTATTGACCGCTATAACGGAGATTTGGCAAATGGCTTGGGAAATTTTGTAGCACGCGTGTTGAAAGTAGCGCAAAGCGCGGGCCTCGAAGGATTTTTACGACACAAGCCGGTGCGGGAAGTCGAAGAGAAAATAAAAACACTAAAAAAAATCGCGCACAGAAAGATCGAAGAATTTCAAATGCACGAAGCTTTGGCTTCGGTTTGGGAACTCATCGCCTTCGGCGACGAACACGCCAACAAAACCGCACCATGGTCTTCTTCCGGAAAAAATCGGCAGGAAGCCGTTTTCGATTTGCTTGTGATTTTGGATAATGTCTCGGCCATGATTACTCCGTTTTTGCCAGAGACGGCGGAAAAAATAACGAGGAGTTTTCTTTGGCAAGGCGATGTTTTAAAAATTCAAACGCTGCCGATTTTGTTCCCGCGGATTTGAAAAATTTAAATTGCGTACCCCCAGTAGGAATTGAACCCACATCTTTCCCTTAGGACGGGACTGCTCTGTCCGTTGAGCTATGGGGGCGACTTTTAAAAAACTGCGTTTTGTTTATACTATAAATTGATTTTATCATCAATCCCGCCGGGCCTATAGTAAAACGGCATTGAGTCCCGATGGCCATCGGGAAGGTCGACATTGCATGCGTGCATACGTTTATATTTTGGAAGCAAAAAACAGAAAGTATTACGTGGGTAGTACCGGAAATTTAGATGTAAGACTGCGAGAACACATGGCTGGCAAAACGCGATCGTTAAGGAATATCAGGCCGTTGAAATTGGCTTTTGCACAAGAATTCGATAACATTTTCATTGCCAGGAAAATAGAAAAAAGACTTAAGAAATTTAAAAATCGAAATGTAATAACTAAAATTATTGCTGACGGAAAAATAACCATGGGCCTATAGTAAAACGGCATTACGCTTCCATGGCATGGAAGAGGTCGGGGTTCAATTCCCCGTAGGTCCACC
>CAYXSS010000006.1:37413-42049 GCA_964467765.1 uncultured Candidatus Saccharibacteria bacterium | reverse complement strand
TGGCTGCCTTTCGATTTAAATCGCGGCTCGGCCGGTGGCGTGGAAGTAAAAATGGGGGATCGCTGGTACAAACCGGAAGAAATATCGGCGATGGTTTTGGGCAAGCTTAAATCGGACGCCGAACTGAAGTTGGGCGAAAAAGTGGAAGAAGCGGTAATAACCGTGCCGGCGTATTTCGATGATTCGCAGCGACAAGCAACAAAAAACGCCGGCGAAATCGCAGGCTTCAAAGTGCGAAGGATTTTGAACGAACCGACTGCTGCCGCATTGGCTTACGGACTTAACAAGCAAAAAAACGAAAAAATAGTCGTCTACGACTTCGGCGGGGGAACTTTCGACGTTTCCGTATTGGAGGTAGGGGATGATACGGTCGAAGTAAAAGCCACCGGCGGCGATACCCATCTCGGCGGCGACGATCTTGATAAAAAAATAAACGAATACCTCGTTGGGGAATATAAAAAACAGGAGGGAGTGGATCTTTCCAAAGACCCGTTGGCATTACAGAGGCTAAAAGAGGCAGCCGAGAGGGCAAAACATGAACTATCAACCTCGCTCGAGACGGAAATCAATTTGCCATACATAACTTCCGATGCTTCCGGCCCAAGGCACATGCTCATGAAACTCACCAGGGCCAAACTGGAAAGCTTGGTTCAAGACTTCATAAATAAATCCATCGAACTCACCAGAGAAGCCGTCACCGCGGCTCCGCCAAAAGGAGCCGGATTTAAACTCGGAGAAATCAACGAGGTTGTTTTGGTCGGAGGGCAGACAAGAATGCCAGCCATTCAGGAAGCCGTCAAAAAACTTTTTGGCAAGGAGGCTCATAAAGGAATAAACCCGGACGAGGTCGTAGCTTTGGGGGCAGCCGTGCAGGCGGGAATATTGCAAGGTGACGTAAAAGACATATTGCTTCTCGACGTAACGCCTCTTACCTTAAGCCTTGAGACCCTCGGCGCAATTGCCACGCCAATGATCCAGAAAAACACAACTGTTCCTACCTCTAAATCGCAGGTTTTTTCCACGGCCGCGGACAATCAAACATCGGTTGAAATCCACGTCCTCCAAGGCGAGCGCCCGATGGCCGCGGACAACAAAACTTTGGCGCGTTTCATTCTCGACGGCCTTCCTCCGGCGCCTCGCGGCATCCCGCAGATAGAAGTAATATTCGACATAGACGCCAACGGCATATTAAATGTTTCCGCAAAAGACAAGGCAAGCGGGAAAACGCAGTCCGTACGCATAGAAGCCTCAACCAGTCTTTCAAAAGAAGAAATTGAACGCCTTAAAAAAGAAGCTGCCGAGCACGCCTCGGAAGATGTGAAAAAAAGAGATCTTGTCGAAGCAAGGAATCAGGCGGATGCGGCAATTTATGCCGCCGAGAAATCGCTTAAAGATTTGGGCGAAAAAATTCCGGCGGACATCAAGTCGTCAGTAGAAACCAAAATAACGGAGCTTAAAAATGTTAAAGACGGCGATGACGCCGAAGCGATCAAATCGGCGCTCACGAGCCTCTCCGCCGAACTGCAAAAAATAGGCCAGTCAATGTATAATAAACAAGATGGACGGCAGGATAACACCACTCAACCTGGTGAAACAGGTTAATCCGGAATCTTCGAAACTTAAACCCGGATTTTACAAACAGATCATCCTTGACCTTTTAACTGTCGGTTCAGCCGTTTTGTTCGGCTACGCTTATCGCAACTATCTCGACGGCCGCGCTTCTTTTGGCGAGCTTATCGGAACGATAGCTGTTTTTTTTATATTCTCCGTTCTGCAGCTTTTTTTCAGCAAAAATCTTTGGAGAAGATTCTTGGTTATGGTTCTCGAAGCCGCAGGTATAATTTTTTTCTTTTGGGGCTATGACCTAAAAGTCCTTGGGGCCACGGCGGCGATAATCATAGGATTTAATTTTTGGGGAGAATTCTCCGGCAGCCAAGAACTGGAAAACAACCTGAGCGTCAGATTTTTCAAGTCGGCAAAACCCCTTCTTGCCAAACTTACGACGGCGATTATCTTGCTTTTAATTCTTCTTTATACGCCGCAGTGGAAGCCGGAAAATATTTTCGTTTCCGAAAAAACATTTCAAGGGTTCAATGATTGGCTTTCGGCGTTCATAAATAATTTTTATCCGGACATAAATCTCAACTCCAGTTTTTTGGAGTTTTCCAGAGGGCTGGCCAAGTCGCAGTTACAAGGTAACAACCTTTTTTCGGCCCTGCCGGCCAGCGAACGCGATAAACAATTAAACGAGGCTGCAAGACAAATTTCCGAAGGCATCAGCAAAAACTTTAATATTGAGGTCAATTCCAACGATCCCATGGGCAAGGTTATTTATAAATTTATCGTCGCCTCTCTCAAAAATTTACTGAACCGCTTCGGCAATTTGTTTTTGGCCGTTTGGGGCCTTACGATATTTTTTGCCGTGCGCGGCATAGGAACGATATTTTACTGGCTCGTTGGAATTCTGACTTTCATTATTTACCAGATACTTTTGGCATCCAACTTCGTCCACATCGTTGGCGAAACGCGTACGCACGAAGTGATCGAGTGGTAGTCGTCACCAAACGCGCGGCTTGAAACATAAAACAAAACATGAAGGATTACTATAAAATTTTGGGGGTAAATAAAAGCGCCTCCGACGAAGAAATTAAAAAAGCCTACCGCAAGCTTGCCCACCAGTATCATCCGGACAAAGCAAGCGGCGATGAAAAAAAATTTAAGGAAATAAACGAGGCCTACCAGATACTTTCCAATAAAATGCGTAGGGCAAATTACGACCGCTTCGGTACCGCCGAACCTTTCGGCGCCGCCGGAAGCGGACCGAATTGGGGTGATTTTCCTGGCGATGGTTTCGGCTGGGATTTCGGTTTCGGTGCGCCGCGCTGGGGACAGAACGATGCAAGCGAAGGATTTCACGAGATGGGAGACCTCGGGGACATTTTCGAAAGTATTTTTGAAGGAATCGGAGTGCGGCCGAAAAGACGGACTTACGAGAAAGGTTCGGATCTCGAAACCGTGGAAAATTTAACCATGGAAGAAGCCTTCCGCGGCACAACGAGAACAATTAAGTTCAAAACCTCCATCCGCTGCGAAACATGCGGCGGAAAAGGAGCAGATGCTTCGGCAGGTTTTTCAACCTGCTCCGTCTGCGGAGGACAAGGCGAAATCCGCGAACAGAAAAAAACTTTCTTCGGCAATTTTTCGCAGGTTAAAACTTGCGCCAACTGCCGCGGAACCGGACAAATACCGAATAAAACTTGTAAAACTTGCGGCGGAAGCGGCAGGATAGCGGCAGAAAAAGAAATAAAAACCGAAATTCTTCCGGGCGTGGAAGACGGACAGCTTATAAAAATCTCCGGCGTGGGGGAAGCCGGCGAGCGCGGGGCTCCCGCAGGAGATCTTTATGTACGAATCAAAATCAAGCCGCATCATGTTTTTGAGCGGTACGGGAACGATCTTGCGGTCAAATATGATTTAAAAATCATGGATTTGCTTTTAGGCAGGAAAATCGAGGTACCGACGATAAGCGGCGGAAAAATAAAATTGGAAATTCCGGCGCATTTCAATCTCAAAGAAAATTTGCGCATTCCCGGCGAAGGCATGCCGCGCCTCGGCGGCCACGGCCGGGGAGATTTGCTCGTCAATTTCACAGTTAAGGCTCCAAAGAAGTTGAGCGGCGAAGCAAAAAAGATTTTAGAAGAATTGGGTGGGGATTAATCAAAACTTATTATTGGATCGATATTTTTGTTGTGTTAAAATATTCTGAGAAGTTTTCGGAGCGCAAAATTGAAAATTCGCATATCCTGTTACAACGGAGACAAAGAAAGAGTTATGGGGGCATTAAAAAATAAAGGTTTTACTGATATTGGAAGTTTTACGTTCGGGAACGAAACCTTTCTATCCATGGAAGCCGATATCTCAGATTTAGAACTCGAAGAACTCCGAAAAATAAATGGAATAAGGTCGGCATACGTCCAGCCAGATGACGAACCGCCGGAGCAAAAGAATTAAAAGCTGGCTACCTTTTGACAGAATTCGTAGTTTCTGCTAGAATGTCAGCAGATCATCGAGGTGCTATTTCTGGTCTCGGTGGCTAGAAAGGAGCGTTATCATTATGTCGTTCGCTTTTCTCGGCCTAATCGCTTTGGTGGCCCTAGCAATGGTCTTCGTGGCTTTGGCCGTGAATTTTTTGAAAGGGGGCTATGATATTGGCATGGTGATCCTTCTTATCGCCGTTCTATTGGCAATCGCCGGTTTTATAATTGCGGATAGCTTGCGAAACATAGAGTTGCGGGAGCCAGGCGATGTTAAGGCTGGTAATTATAAGATTGCCTGCGAGGATAGTGGCCGGATTCTGCTTACTTACCGGTCGTGGGACAACGAAAAAGATAGTAGGGTGGCCTTCGTGCCCAAAGAAGCTTTCGGTAAAATCGATCCGCCGCCTCCGCCATGCCGAGACGTCGCAATCTGGAACACCAAGAACCCCGATGGCAGCGTTTCTCTTGAGGCCAAGTAAGGCTGTATCCGTCCAGACACGATCTGGACGGAATTTTATTTTGTCCGCCCACCAGGATTCGAACCTGGGACCCTCTCCTTAAAAGGGAGCTGCTCTACCAGACTGAGCTATGGGCGGATA
>CAYXSS010000006.1:0-37313 GCA_964467765.1 uncultured Candidatus Saccharibacteria bacterium | reverse complement strand
TGGGACCCTCTCCTTAAAAGGGAGCTGCTCTACCAGACTGAGCTATGGGCGGATATTATAGAAATATTATCACGATATTTTACTTTTAACAACTTTCTGATAGAATATTTCCTATGCGCCGCAATCCAGTTGCAGCACTAGTGATCATTATATTACTCGCTATTTTTGCCGGATTTTTTGCTTACCCTAAAACCGGCGAGAAATTCAGGCCGTGGAAATTAGGACTCGACCTTGCCGGCGGATCGCATTTGGTTTACCAGGTCGATTTGAGCAAAATTTCCTCTTCCGACAGAGAATCGGTCTTGAACGGCGTGCGCGACGTAATCGAACGGAGGGTCAATCTCTTCGGCGTGGGCGAGCCGCAAGTTTTTGTCGCCAAAGCCGGAACGGAAAATCCGGAGCTCGTCGTTGAGCTCGCCGGCGTCAAAGATATCGGCCAAGCGATACAGCTTATCGGACTCACGCCGTTTTTGGATTTCCGCGAAGCGGAACAAGTCGGCACCAGCACCTCTTACAATCAAACGAATCTTACGGGCCGCTTTATAACGGGCGCGCAAGTGATACTGGACAACACAACGCAGCAACCGCAAGTCTCGCTTTCTTTCAATGATACGGGGGCGCAGATGTTCGAACAGATGACGGAACGAAACGTTGGCAAGCCAATTGGCATATTTTTGGACAACGTCTTAATATCGGCGCCGGTCGTCCAGCAAAAAATCATCGGCGGCCGCGCGGTCATCACCGGCAAGTTTACTTTCGACGAAGCAAAAATTCTTGCCGACCGCTTCAATGCCGGCGCGCTTCCGGCACCGGTAACGCTCATAAATCAACAAACACTGAGCGCCAGCCTTGGCGCGGGCTCGCTACGTAAAGTGCTATGGGCCGGAGTGGTTGGCACGCTTCTTGTGGCAATTTTCATGATCATTTACTATCGGAAGTTCGGCTTTTTTGCCGCCCTGGCCCTTATAATTTATATATTTATTACGCTCTCCATCTTTAAACTGATTCCGATCACCATGACCTTGGCCGGCATAGCTGGATTTGTGCTTACAATCGGCATGGCTGTGGACGCGAACATCCTGACCTTTGAGCGCATCAAAGAAGAAGTCAAGCGCGGTCTGCCGTGGGCATCGGCCGTAGAAGAGGGTTTCCGGCGGGCTTGGCCGTCAATAAGAGATTCCAACACTTCGACCATGATTTCCGCGGCAATACTTTATTATCTGACCTCGAGCTTCGTTCAGGGATTTGCCGTTTCGCTTTTTCTGGGAACGCTTATCAGCATGTTCAGCGCCATAACCACCACGAGACTCTTCATTCGCATTTTTATGAAAAAACACGTTAAATCAACGGATAAAAAAAATGCTTAAAATTGTCCAGAACAAAAAAATATATCTCACACTTTCGGCGCTTCTCGTCGGTTCCGCGGTTTTGGGGGTAATACTGTTCGGTTTCAAAGAGGGAATAGATTTCGCCGGGGGCACGCTTTGGCAATTCAAAATTTTCGGAGAAAACTCCACTGATCGCATGGCAAAAATATTTGCCGAAGATTTGGGATTAAATGATGCGAAAATCAACCTTGATCAACAAAGCAACGTCTTTCTAGCGCGCACGAAAGAAATCAAAGAGCAAGACCATCAAAAGTTTTTAACGAAACTCAAAGAAAAATTTTCCAATTTTGAAGAAGTTAGTTTCCAGTCGATTGGGCCGTCGGTCGGCGGCGAATTGCGCCGCAATGCCATAACCGCCATCATTCTCGTGCTCGTAGGGATTTCTCTTTATATCGCTTTCGCATTCAGAAAAGCTTCACGCCCGGTGAGTTCCTGGAAATACGGCTGGGCAACGCTTATCACTCTTTTTCATGATGTCGCCATTCCTGCTGGCCTTCTCGCGCTTCTCGGATACCTGGGCAAGGTAGAAATCGATACGAATTTTGTCGTAGCGCTCCTCGTGGTTATGGGATTCTCCGTCCACGACACGATTGTGGTTTTCGACCGCATCAGAGAAAACTTGATTATAAGCCGCGGCAAATCAACTTTTGAGGAAATCGTAAACACAAGCGTCAATCAAACGCTGGCCAGATCAATCAACACGTCTCTGACCCTGATTCTCGTTCTCCTTGCGCTTCTCTTCGCCGGACCGGAAGGGCTACGATATTTTATAATCACGCTCCTGGTGGGCACGACCACTGGAGTTTATTCTTCGATTTTCGTTGCAAGCCCGCTCCTTGTAATTTTCGGCGGAAAGGAAACGCGCAGGTGGTAGCCGCAATTCAAAAAGGCGCGCCCTCTTGACAAACATGGGGACGGGGTAGTAAAATAGGGATAATAAATAAAGCGCCAGAAACGGCACAAAATCAATGTTTTCCGCGACAAAACTCATAAACAACCTGCTTAAAAACCTTTCTCCCAAGCAAGAAGGGGTTATTTCCGGCCGCTTTGGCATTAATAAATCCGGCGAGAGCAAAACGCTTGCCGCTATCGGCGACAGCCTCGGACTGACAAGGGAACGCGTAAGGCAAATTGAAGAATCCGCTCTCGAAATTCTCGGGGAAAAAATTAAAAACGACCGTGACGCAAGCAAACTCTTGTCTTATGTCGAAAACGAGCTCAAAACCGGCGGCGGAGTACTCAAAAAAGAAGAACTTCTAAAAAAACTTGGCAAGCACGCGAAAGGACTGACAACCAATCACCTTGACCTGTTTTCTGTCGCCAGCGGTATTTTTGCAGAATATTCCGGAGATAATTACTTTTACTCTTTTTACTACCTCGGAAAAAACGACCTGCAAAAAGCTTCGGCTTTTGTAAGCGACTGGCTGAATTATTTGAATCGTAACAAAAAAGAAATTCTTTCGGGCCTTTATGAAAATTATTTTAAGAATTTCCTCAGGTCTAAACATGTTGATCGTGCAATCGCCGACAATTTTTTGCACCTTTCCAAGCTGATCCATAAAAACATCTATGGCGATACGGGTCTCGTTGCTTGGCCGGAGATTAAACCGGCAACAGCCCGCGACCGCGCTTACTTGATTTTGAAGAAAAAACAGCAACCGATGCATTTCGAGGAAATTACCAAACAAATAAACGACGCTGGTTTTTCCGCCCAGCTCGCTCTTTCTGCAACCGTGCACAACGAATTAATAAAAGACGACCGTTTTGTTTTGGTCGGCAGGGGTATTTACGGCCTCCGCGAACATGGCTACGAACCGGGTGTTGCCGTCGACGTAATCAAAAGGGTCCTGAAGAAAAACGGTCCGATGCAAAAGAAAGATGTCATCGCGCATGTCGGTAAGGAAAGATTTTTCAAGCCGAACACCGTTAGTATAAATCTGCAGAACAGAAACTACTTTGAAAAGCTACCTGACGGAAAATATCGCTTGCGCGAATCCTAATTTTGCAGAGAAATAATTTCTAAATAATTTTGTCTGTGGCGAAAAAGCCGTGTTTTGCTGCGCCAACTTAGAAAATAAGAAAATTAACCATGAACCCGGCGGAATGAGACACAAAGCTATGATTTCGCAGGTTGCGACGGCAATAATGTAAAATTTAATTAAGATGCAGATAACCCAAATCTTAGAACAAGCGGCTGCGGGTCTTTGGGCAAACGTTAAAAACGTTTGGGCTGATGTTTGGTGGATAGCTGTTCCTCTTATAGCCTTTTTTATTTTTTGGGAGTTTTGGGTTTTATATATCCGGTTTCGATTCATAATTCGTATAAAATGGATTCTCTTGGAAATCAAGGTGCCGAAAAACGTTTTGAAAACTCCGAAAGCCATGGAGCAAATTTTTGCCGCCGCTCACGCTCCATATTCTTATGGCTTACGCTTTACGGAAAAATACTGGGAAGGATTGGTGGAATACTGGATGTCTTTTGAAATCGTCGGGCGTGCAGGGGAAAGCCACTTTTACCTGCGCCTGCCAAAACAATTTAAAAATTTGATGGAGTCTGCGATTTACGCCCAATATCCGGAGGCCGAAATTACCGAAGTCGAGGACTACATAAAGCAAATGCCGTATATTTTGCCGAACAAAACTTACGATCTTTACGGTTACGAGTTAATTTTCCGCAATAATAATTTTTTCCCGGTAAGAACTTATCCGATGTTCGAAGAATCTATCGAGGAGCGCCGCGTTGATCCTGTTGCCGGACTTCTGGAAACAATGTCCAAGCTGAATTCCGATGAACAAATTTGGATCCAAATTCTCACCCGTCCCACGGGCGACGATTGGAAAAAAGAAGGAGAGGCTCACATCGCCAAAATGACCGGCCTTGATTCCGCCAAGAAAAAAGAGCCGTGGTTTCCGGGCTTTGGACTTACTGCCAGGGAAATAATCCGCTCGCCGCTCGAGCATCCTTCTTTGGAGGTGGAAAAGAAAAAAGACGAGCGCGGCCTTAATTTTAAGATGCTGCTTTTAACTCCCGGCCAAAAAGAAATGGTCGAAGGCATCGAAAGAAAAATAGCCAAGCTCGGTTTTGAAACGACGATCAGGTTTATTTTCATCGACAAGCGCGACGCTTTCCGCAAAGATAACGTGGCGGCGATAACTGGATTTTTCAGACAATTTAATACGCAAAATCTTAATCTCTTCCGTCCTGACAAAAACACCATGACAGGCTCGGTTCATTACCTTTTCACAAAGCTGCGCCTGCATTGGAGAAAAAGGGTGATTTATGAAAGATACCGGGATTTGATATTTAGTCCGCGAAAAATGATTATGAACATCGAGGAGTTGGCTACGGTTTATCACTTCCCGATTGGCGGAGTGGAGCCTGTCGCCCTAGAGAAGGTTGAATCGCGCAAAGGCGGACCTCCGGCTAGAGTTCCGATTTTGGAATAGATATTTCCAGTAAAAAAATAAATAAAATGCCAACGCTTAACGACGTCGATCCAAAAGAAGCTGCGCCACTCGGCTATTGCAATTTTAGAAACCAGAAGAAAAAATTCGGCGTCAAGCTTGACGATCGCCGTCGGCATGTTTACGTCGTGGGAAAAACAGGCGTTGGCAAAACCACCCTTTTGGAAAACATGGTTGTTTCAGATTTTCTCTCCGGCAATGGCGTGGGCATCGTTGACCCGCACGGAGAATTTGCCGAGCGTATGCTCGATTTCGTGCCGGAAGAGCGCCTGGAGGATGTCATCTACTTCAACCCGGCTGACAGCGACTATCCGATTGCATTTAATCCCATGGAGCGCGTCAGCGCGGAACACAGGCACCTCGTAGCTTCCGGCCTTATGGGCGTTTTTAAAAAAATCTGGCCCGACGTCTGGTCGGCAAGAATGGAGTATATTTTAAACAACACCCTCCTTTCTCTACTTGAATTCCCAAGTTCAACCGTTCTAGGCATCATGAGAATGCTTTCCGAGCCGAATTACCGCAAAAAGGTTGTAGAAAATCTGCAAGATCCGGTAATTAAGGCGTTTTGGGTCAACGAGTTTGCGCGCTACAGCCAAAGACTGGAATCGGAGGCCGTTGCCGCCATTCAGAACAAAGTCGGACAATTCGTTTCCAACCCTTTGGTGCGCAACATTATGGGCCAGACAAATTCGACTCTCAACATGAGGAAAATAATGGACGAGGGCAAGATTTTTATTGCCAATCTTTCCAAAGGGAAAATCGGCGAGGATAATTCTGCACTTTTGGGATCGATGCTTATCACGCGCCTGCAGCTTGCAGCCATGTCGCGAGTAGACATGCCCGAACGCGACCGTAAAGATTTTTTTCTTTACGTCGACGAGTTCCAAAACTTCGCCACCGATTCTTTTGCCAACATCCTCTCCGAAGCAAGAAAGTATCGCCTAAGCCTGACTTTGTCACATCAATACATCGGCCAGTTGATAAACGAACAAAGTACCAAAGTGCGCGACGCAATTTTCGGAAACGTCGGCACGCTAATCTGTTTCCGCATCGGCGCAGCCGACGCGGAGTTTCTCGAAAAGGAGTTTATGCCCGAGTTCAATCAGCAAGACTTGGTAAACCTGGCAAAGGCCAACATCTACATCAAGCTCATGATCGACGGAGTTGCTTCGCGGCCCTTCTCGGCAGAAACAATGCCTCCGCCGCAGCCACCGCTTACGTCACGCAAAGACGATATCGTCAAAATGTCTCGGGAAAAATATGGAACTCCTCGGGCTACCGTTGAAAAGAAAATCGCCGAGGAATGGCGGGAGGAGAGCGGAAAAGTCGTAGAAGAAAAAGTCATGCGCCGAGGAGAACGTCCGGCGAGAGAAATATTAAGGGGCGGTGAATATGTCCAGGGATTCAAAAAACGGCACGAATTCCCCGTCCAAGAAGAAAGGGCTTATGGAGAAAGTAGGCGGAATTATCGACCAGAGCGGCCCATACAGCAAAATCGTCCAGCTCCTCCGATATTGCGCGAACGACCCGCACCGCCGCCGATCCATAAAAAACCCGACGTTAATGTCGAAGACTTGAGGCGTGCCATCAATGAGTCGCTGAATAAACAAAACGGTTTAAACGAAAAAGAGCCTCTCGCAAAACCAACCATGGGCGATAACTTGTTGGTTCATAAAACCGATCAAGCATCGTGGGAGGAATCGGCCGAGGATAAAAGCAGCGAAAACACGACAGAGACGAAACAGAGCGAAAGGCCATTTTATGTCACTGATGAGGACGTAGCCGAAACTGAAGAAGTTTTATCTCTAGAAGATTTGGCTGCTGCGGAAGAAGAAGCGAACGACGAGGAATCATTAACACAGTAGTCAATCAGAAACATGGCGCAAGAAACTCACTCATTCGAAAAGGAACAGAAAAAGTTGGAACTGGGAGAACTGGAATGTTGCGCATTGGCAAACGCTTTTGCAAAAAATAGAGACGCCGTGGCGAAATTATTGGAATTGGACAAAAACAATATTCTCAAAAAATCTGCCGATATTCTGGTGCGGAGCAAAAACCTGTCCTTTCCGCACAACGACACCCAGATCGCGCAGGCGGAACTTAAGTGCCTTGATGGTCTCAGCGAAAATGATAAGGCGGGGTTTCGCTGCCATCACAACAAAAAAGAACACAGGCTTGTTCTCGAATCGGTCGTAATCAAAACGCAAACTCCGGCTAATTAATGCGTTTCGATATTGTCACTATTTTCCCTAAAATTTTCGATTCCTATCTCAACGAATCGCTCATTAAGCGCGCCAGCAAAGAAAGAGTCATCGATATAAAAATCTACGACTTGCGTAAATTTTCCGAAAATAAACATAAAAAAATCGACGACAAGCCGTTCGGCGGTGGACCAGGGATGGTTTTCCAAATCGGGCCAATTTGGAAAACTGTCAAATTTATAAAATCGAAAATCAAAAATTCTCGATCAAAAACCAAAACAATATTATTTTCTCCTCGCGGGAAAAAACTTGACGCCAGAGTTGCAAAACGGCTTTCCGGATACGAGGGTCTTATTCTGATTTGCGGCCGCTATGAAGGTGTTGACGAGCGAGTGGCAAAATATGTCGCCGACGAGGAAATTTCGATAGGGGACTATATCCTTTCTGGCGGAGAACTGCCGGCTTTGGTCTTAATCGAATCTGTAAGCCGTTTTTTGCCGGGGTTTCTCGGTAAGCGTGAATCGTTGGAAGAGATCAAGGGTTCTTATCCTGTCTATACCCGCCCGGAAATTTTCAAATTGAATAAAAAAATGGTGTGGACGGTCCCGAAAGATCTTCTTTCCGGGAACCATAAAAAAATCGAGCTGTGGCGCAAAAAACACCGATGATTAGTTGGTGTAAATAGCAATTAATTCCGCTGTTTCAATCTTTTTTAATTACGCCGGCCTTGATATTTAGCGCCCCGGCAAAGATACTGTAAGGAAATGCATTCTTCAGATATTGCCTTCGGCGTAGCGGCATTTTTCCTGTTGGGCATTGCCGCAGCAAATTTCGGTTGGAATATCACTGCCACAATAATCGTCTATTTGCTTTTAAGCACCGTCTACTTGGTTTTTATCCGCAAAGCAAAATTTTTGAAGCATTTATTTCTATCCGCAGTTTTTATCTTTCTCGGATTTTTTTATTATAATTTCTATCTCAATCTTCAAGATGCGGGGAGAAATGTTTCCTTCGATCAGAAAATCAAATTTTCAGCTATTGCCATTGACGAACCGCGGCAATTCGAAAAATATCAAACTGTGTCCGCTAAACTTTTGCCGCCTTTAAGCGGAGGAGTGGAAATACTGGCATCACCTCTTCCTGTTATTAGTTACGGGGATGTTCTCGCAATTGATGGGGTTATAAAAGAACCCTTATCTCGAGTCGAAAAACCGGTTGTTGTTTTTCCGAAAATAAAAACCTTAGAAAAAAATCGCGGTTTTTGGCTCAAGGTAAAATTGATTGCTTTCAAAAATTATTTACTGGGCAGTTTCGACAAATTCCTCGATAGAGATCAGGCAGCGCTTTTGGGCGGCATCACTCTTGGTTCGCGTTCGGACTTCAGCGACGAGCTGCGCAAGGCAATGTCGGCCTCCGGAACAACGCATCTCGTCGCTTTGTCGGGTTACAACATTACCATCCTCGTTTTGGCTGTTTCTTACGCACTGAAGCGCATATTCTCGCGCCGGCATGTTTTTTATCTCACAGCAGCGACGATTATTCTATTCGTTATTATGGTCGGGGGAGAACCATCGGTTATTCGCGCGGCAATTATGGGATTTCTGGCCCTTTGGGCAAAAGAGATCGGCAGGGCGTATAGCGCGCGCAACGCCATAGCCATCACTGCGGCCGCAATGGCAGTATTCGACCCAACCATCATCAGATATAACGCCGGTTTTCAGTTATCTTTTATGAGTCTTCTGGGCATCATCTATCTCGCGCCTGTTATAAAAAATTTTTTTCACGTTCGAGAAAATGGCTGGCTTGGTTTTAAAGAAAATGCCGTCGTAACCGTTTCGGCTCAGTTGGCCGTGTTGCCGATTATAGTTGCAACCTTCGGAGAATTTTCACTTACTGCCATATTTGCCAACATACTAATTTTGGAATTCATTCCCATTACAATGTTCTTGGGTTTCCTTTTGGCCACCCTAAGTTCGATTTATATCTATCTCGGATTTTTTGTGGCAAAATTAACGGAGCTCTTGCTTTCTTATGAGTTATGGATAATAAACTCCTTCTCTGGTCTGCGCCTGCCAATCAAGTTCCTGCCGGAAATCAAGTGGCCGATAGCAATCGCGTATTACACAGTGCTTGCCATTTTAATTTTTATCGGGAATCGTAAAAATATTTTTCAACCAAAAAATGGATGATGCGGAAAAAATAGACGGCTTAAGCCTAACCATGGTTATCGTTTTAATCTCGCTTGATATTTTCGTATGGTGGAAAATTATATTTTTGAAACCGGCGCACAAAACTGATTTCTATTTCTTGGATGTCGGCCAGGGCGATGCCACACTGCTCACGCTTGATGGAATAAAAATTCTCACAGATGCCGGCCCAACTAAAAAAATTCTGCAGAGTCTTGATCGCGCGACTGACGGCGACCGCTACATAGATTTGGCAATAATTTCTCACCAACAACTCGATCATTTCAACGGATTCAATTATCTGCTGAACAATTATAGATTTGGCGCCATTCTTTATAACGGACGCGACGAAAGTACCAACGAATGGCGAGCCCTGCTTTCGAAAATTAATCAACAGCAAATCCCTCTGATAACAATGGCCGCCGGCGACAAAATTACTTATCTTAAAAAAGAAATAGATATTATTTCGCCGAACAATTCATTCGTGCAAAGCGGGGAATTGAACGACACTGGCATAGTAGAGCTTATTAAAGCCGATGGTGTCAAAGGATTGCTTGCGGCAGATATCGGATTTAAAGTCGAGAACTATGTCGCCGAGCATTTCGACATAGCAGCCGACATACTCAAAGTGCCTCATCATGGATCAAAAACCTCCTCGAGCGAAAAGTTTTTACGAGCCGTATCTCCAAAAATAGCCGCAATCGAAGTAGGAGCAGACAATCGCTACGGACACCCGACCAAAGAAGCGCTCTCTCGGCTAGAAGCATCGGGGGCAAACGTCTTCAGAACCGACATCAATGGAACAATAAAAGTGGTTGTTGACAAGCAGAAACTTAAAGTTTTTAGCGATAAGCAGCGAATCAACCAAGAAAACTGAAACGAGCCGGCATGCAAAAAAATTATGGCCTTTTTGGCTATAATTAAAGCTAATGACTCTTTTGATAAAAAACGTACGTCTAATAGACGGTGAAACAGATTTTCTGGAAAAAAGGGATGTTTTTATAAATGGCGACAAAATCTCGGCTATCGGAAATTTCCATAACAAATCCGCCGACGAGATTGTCGACGGCAACGGAGCATATTTGAGCCCTGGTTTCATAGATGTTAACACAGACTCCGACCATTATTTAAGCCTTTTCGAACATCCGGCGCAAGAAGATTTTTTGCGGCAAGGGGTGACGACAATCATCGGCGGAATGTGCGGATCGTCTCTCGCGCCACTCATATACGGAAGCCTGGAATCCGTACAAAAATGGGGGGACATAAACAAGGTCAATGTTGATTGGACCCAGATGGGAGAGCTCTTGTCTTTGCTCGAAAGAAAGCCTCTGGCGGTAAATTTTGGAACGCTCGTAGGACACTCAACGATACGCCGAGCAATAATTGGCGAACAAATCAGAGATCTCACAAAAAACGAACTGCAGGTTTTCGGCGAAACACTTGAAAAGGCCCTTGCGGATGGCGGACTTGGGCTGTCGACCGGACTCGGATATGTCCATGCCGCAAAAACTCCTTATTCGGAAATCAAGTTCCTTGCCGAGATTGTAAAAAAATATGGCGGCGTTTACGCCACGCATTTGCGCAAAAACGGAGCAGATCTCGTCGAATCGGTTGAAGAAACGATCCGACTTGCCGGCGACACTGGAGTAAAAACCATCATCAGCCATTTCGTGCCGGTTGCCGGCTTTGAAAAAGAATATGAGAAGGCAATACAAAAAATAGATTCCTTGTCCGGCAACGTTGATTTTAATTTCGATATTTATCCGTCGGAAACGATGGTTTTTCCGCTTTATATTTTTCTGCCAGATTGGGCAAAAAACGGCGGTCTGGAGGTAATGCACGGAAACATCAAGGACGAATGGACACGGTCAAAAATACTCAAGGACCTGGCAGAAATAAATCCAAAGCATTTCGTCGTCGCCCAAGCGCCGGGAAACGAATTTCTTATCGGTAGATCTCTGCAAGACCTGGTTTTTATTTACAGCGTATTCGATTATCGGGAAGCGCTTTTGAAATTGATGCTTGCAACAAACCTTCGGGCGAGTATCTTTTATAAAAATATCAATCACGACTTGGCGGAGAAATCGATTTTCAACAAAAGGGCTTTCATAGCCTCCAATGCGGCAAGTTACCCTTATTCCGGAACAGCTCTGAAACCGGAGCGGGCCGTTTCTACGTTCACGCGTTTTTTGGAATTGGCAATTAAAACCAAGGAAATAACACTGAGAGACGCGGTTAAAAAAATAACGCTTGAGCCAGCGAAAAAATTCGACCTGCCAAAAATCGGTTTGATTAAAGATGGCAACTTCGCCGATTTAACAATGTTTCTCGTAAACGCAAAATCACCAAGCGGAGTTGTTGAGATAAAAGCGACAATCGTCAGAGGGAAACTAGCCGTGCAAGACGGTATTTTTAAAAACAAATTTCCAGGACAGCCAATAAAACATAGAAAATAAATGCCAGTTCGTGCAATAAAAAAAGGCGGTGGTCCGGATAAATTTCTCGCAGCAGTAATATTAATTCTTGTGGTTTTCGGTCTCACCGTCCTCGCCAGCGCCTCTTCCGAGTTGGGCAAAACCAGGTTCAACGATAGCTATTATTATATAAAACACCAGTTAATGAACGGCGCTTCTTTCGGAACCGTGGGACTCCTTATCGGATATTTTATTTATTACCAGCGCTGGAAAAAAGTCGCTTTCCCCATACTTCTTTTGGGTCTTGTAGCGCTTTCGCTTGTCTTTACGCATTTCGGAGTCCAGGCAAAAGGAGCAAATCGCTGGGTAAGCTTTGGTCCGATAAGTTTCCAGCCCGGCGAATTTATGAAGTTTGCTTTTCTAGTTTATCTCGCAGCCTGGTTGAGCAACGCAAAAACCGATCGAACGAAAAATTTTACCGCCGGCCTTCTTCCGTTTCTTCTGGTTTCCGGAATAATCGCTGTTTTGTTTCTGCTCGAACCGGCAACAAGCACTATGGCCATACTGCTTCTTTCCGGACTCGCGGTTTACTTTGTAAGCGGCGCAAGATTAAAATATCTGGCAACGGTTGGGGTTTTAAGCGTCGTAATTCTGGCCGCTGTTGTTTACCTTACGCCATACAGACGAGCGCGCATTTTAACGTTCCTCAATCCAAACGCTGACGCCCAAGGACAAAGCTATCAAATAAACCAGGCTCTAATTGCCATAGGTTCCGGGGGATTAAGCGGTGTAGGATACGGACGTTCGGCAACCAAAGCAAGTTATCTGCCAGCCCCGATAGACGATTCTATATTTGCAGTGATCGGAGAAGAACTAGGCTTTTTAGGAACATCGGCTATTGTAACGCTTTTTTCCATTTTGGTTTTGCGGCTTTTTTGGCTAGCAAAAGAGGTGCGAGACAATTTCGGGAGATTTCTTCTCGTCGGCTTCGGGTCGCTCATAGCCCTACAATCCCTGGTCAATATGTCGGCAATTTCCGGAATAATCCCTCTGACCGGCATACCGCTGCCATTTGTGAGTTTTGGCGGCACGTCGCTTGCCGTATTTCTCACGATGTCGGGAATCGCGCTTAATATTTCTCGTTATGTTTAATAAAACTATTTTTAAAAACCACGTAAAATGAAAAACGACAAGAAGCGATTATTACTTACTGGCGGCGGGAGCGGGGGACACGTTTATCCTCTGGTTGCCGTCGTTAAAAAACTATGGAGCTTCGCCAGAGAAGAAAAAATCGACCTGGAGCTTCGCTATTTTGGACCAAATGATTCTTATGCTACGCTTCTCGAAAATTCCGGCGTACGCACCGCTTCCGTTCCTGCCGGAAAAATAAGGAGATACCTTTCGCCGCTTACAATCTTAGATATTCCCAAATTTTTTCTAGGTTTTATCGTTGCTTTGTGGAAAATTTACTGGCTGATGCCGGACGTAATTTTTTCCAAAGGCGGAACCGGAGCACTGCCCGTAGTTCTGGCCGGATGGTTTTATAGAATTCCGATAATTATTCACGAATCGGACGCTTCTCCGGGGCTCAACAACCTTATCTCCGCGCCATTTGCCTCAAGAATCGCAGTCAGCTTCGAATCTGCCCTAAAATATTTCAATCCTAAAAAAACGGTCTGGATCGGAACGCCCTTGCGCGAAGATATTTTTGAAAATTTACCAACCAAAGAGGCGGCCAAGGAGGGTTTCGGATTCGATCCCGGGCGCCCGCTTACGCTTGTCATCGGCGGCTCGCTTGGATCGGAAAGAATCAACAATTTCATCCTCACAAACCTTGCCGCCATAATTAAAGAAACGCAGGTTTTACACCAAACTGGCCAAGCAAATTATAAAGAGGTGGAAAAATTATCGGTTGCAGCGCTCTCAGATGTTCCAATTGAGCTTGAGGCAAAATCGAGATATAAGGCTGTGGCCTATTTGAGCGACGACCTCAAAAACGCTTTTGCCGCAGCCGATCTTGTCGTTTCGCGCGCCGGGAGCGGCTCTGTTTTTGAAATTGCCGCCTTTGCCAAGCCGGCAATTCTTATTCCACTCAAGGAAGCGGCCAACGACCACCAGAGAGCAAACGCCTACGAATTCGCACGTGGAGGGGGAGCGGTGGTTATTGAAGAGCAAAACCTCTTGCCGGCAATATTTACCGCGCAACTTAAATCCGTTTTGCAAAACCAGGAAACTATGGAAAAAATGTCCACTGCCTCAAAAAAATTCTTCAAACCTCAGGCGGCGGAAATAATAGCGCAAGAGCTTCTGCGCTTGGCATCTTAGTCCGGGAAATTAAAATCTTGATGACAAACGAACAAAAACTCGTCCCGAAACCAGTCCGCGTCCGGCTCGCCCCCAGCCCAACGGGCCCATTTCACATCGGCACGGCGCGCACAGCCCTTTTCAATTGGCTTTTCGCGCGGCAAAACAGCGGCAAATTCATTTTGCGGATCGAAGACACCGACAAAGAACGTTCAAAAAAAAATTGGGAAAAAGAGATTGTTGACGGACTGGAATGGCTGGGGTTCATATGGGACGAATTTTACAGACAAAGCGAAAGGGCGGAAATATACAAAACATACCTCGAAAAGCTTATCTCCGAGGGCAAGGCTTATTACTGCTACTGCACAAAGGAAGAGCTGGAGGCGGAGAGGCAGGCGATGCTTGCCCAGGGTCTGCCGCCGAAATACGGCGGCCATTGCAGGGACTTGACAGCGCCTCCGCCCGGCAAAAAACCGCAGGTTATAAGATTCAAAACCCCCGAGGCCGAAGTGGTTTTTAAAGACATCATCCGTGGCACTGTTAAATTCGACGCTTCTCTTTTTGGAGACATGGTTATCGCCAAAAACACAATCAGCCCTCTTTATAACTTTGCCGCAGTAGTCGACGACGAAGAAATGAGGATCAGCCACGTCATTCGCGGCGAAGATCATCTTTCCAACACCCCGAAACAAATCTTGCTTGCTAAAGCCATGGGTTTTGGGAATGTTGAATACGCCCACTTGCCGCTCATTCTTGCACCGGATAAAAGCAAGCTATCCAAGCGCGCCATAGAAACATCATTTTCGGAATATAAAGAAAAATATCTTCCTGAGGCGATCGTCAACTTCCTCGCTCTTTTGGGCTGGCATCCCAAACGCGACCAAGAAGTTTTAGGTAAAAACGAGCTCGTAAAAGAATTTGATTTAAAAAGAGTGCAAAAGGCCGGTGCGATATTTGACCTCAATAAATTAAATTGGCTGCAAAAAGAACACTTGCGCCTGCTGGGCGATGGAAAAATAACGGAGCTTTTGCTCGCATCTTTAAAGAAAATCGGATTTTCGCCGAACAAAACCATGGTCGGCAAAATAGTAAAGACCCAAAGGGAACGAATTACGAATTTAGAAGTATTTTCGCGCGACATATCTTTCTTTTTCCAACTTATCGATTATGACCCGAAGCTGCTTGTTTGGCAGAAATCAAGTCCCGAAAAAACAGCGACGGTTTTGGAAAAAACTTATGAAATTGCCGCAGGCGCAAAAAGCCAGAAAAATTTTATCGAAGAAATAAAGCTTTTCGCGGACCAAGAAGGCAGGGGAGCGGTGCTCTGGCCGCTAAGAGTGGCGCTTTCAGGCCTGCAATCATCGCCAGATCCTTTGGAAATAAGCGTCATTTTGGACACAAAAGAAATCAAAAAAAGGCTTGAGGTTGCCATCCGAAAAATAAAAAACCTAACCAGTGTTTAAATGAAGGCGGGGGCCGTAAAAATAATAATCACCTACCTGGTTTTGTTTTCGGCTGCAATTCTTTTATTGCAAAACAAAACCGTCGCCGAGGGCGGCAACGCTTCCTCCTCTGTTTCCAATGCCTCTTCTTCAACCAAGTCTCTCACAAGAGAAGAGCTGGCTTCGCAAATCGAAGACAGAACAAAAAAACTGGACGAGATTAACAAAGAAATCGAACAAACCAAACAAAACCTGCAAGACGCACAAAGTAAAAAAACAACACTGCAGCGCGAGCTTGGCATCCTTTCGGGCAACATTAACCAACTAAGCCTGGGCATTAAAGGAGACGAGCTCTCAATCCAAAAACTTGCGCTGGAAATCGAATCATTGAATTACGATCTGGAAGACATTAAAACGTCCGTTACCGACAGAAAAGCCGCTATAGTCAAATCGATTATTGAAATGCAAAAAAACGATTATCGAATCAAAAACGTGCTTTATATTTTTCTTGGACACGAAAGTCTGGCAGAAGGATTCTCCGAAGAACAGTCTCTTGCCGATCTTCAGGGCCAGCTGGCAACCGACATAAAAAATCTGGTTGCCCTCAAGGATGTATATGGTCGCAAAATAGCCGAAACTAACGGCAAAAAACAGCAAATCGTCTATCATAGAAGCGACCTTGAGCAGCGCAAGTTTATAATTGAGGATCAGAAGTCGGAAAGGCAAAACCTTTTTACAAAAACGAAAAACCAAGAAAATGCTTTCCAAAAACAAATTACCGAACTGTCGCAGCTACAAAAGCAAATCGCAACCGAAGTTGAAGCTTTGGGCGCAATTTTAAGAACAAAAATAGACCCCTCGACCCTGCCGCCTCTCGGATCCGGGGTTTTGGCCACGCCGATAAATACAAGCAAGGGGGGGATCACGCAAGACTACGGCGCAACAGATTTTGCCAAATATGGCTACAAAGGAAAGTGGCATAACGGGGTGGACATCGCGGCTATTTTAGGCACGCCAATTCTTGCCGCGGAAGATGGCGCTGTCGCCGCAACCGGCGATCAAGATAAATATTGCTACCGCGGCGCTTATGGAAAATTTATAGTCATCAATCATAACAATAACCTCACCACGCTTTATGCCCATCTTTCGCGAATATCAGTCAATAAGGGTGATGCGGTCAAAAGGGGACAGGTTATAGGCTATTCAGGACAAAGCGGTTATGCCACTGGCCCGCATTTGCACTTTACGGTTTTTGCCAAAGAAACATTTTACATAGGCCCGAGTAAAGTTTGCGGACCGATGCCATTCGGCGGGGATTTGAATCCAATGGGCTACCTGTAGACAAGTAATTTCATTTCTGTTATAATTAAAACAATGAAAATTTTCGGAGTTTTTTCTCTTTTAATTGTTTTTCTTTTTCTTTTCGTTTGGACGGCAAATGCTGCCGATTTTAGCCCGCCAGATACAGAGCAAATTTTGGGCCCCATTCCCGCTCCGATAAAAAGTTTCGTTGATTCAATCAAGCAAATAGGCGGCGTCCAAGAAAAAAACACAAGCGTCAATTTTAATTTCAGCCCACAGGTTCCGGGCCGCATTTACGACAGAATAGATAGTTGGTTTTTTAATGCTACCGGCCTGCGCCTATCTAGCGTTATAAAAGGCATAGGAAATGTAATTGTTTGGTTTCTTGCGCTTATAGTTGAATTATTTAAATGGCTGCTATCGTTTATTAAATAAGCTATCGTTTTGAAGTGTCCCGTGTTTAAGTTTTTAAGGGACGCCCTCTAGAATTAAGTCGATAGGCGTTTGCCCACTCGTGTTTTCCTTTTTTGTTTTCTTTGTGCTTGCTTCATGTTTATCTGTCGCAAAAGGTATATTGTGCGACAGATATGATATTTTCAATCCAAAATAAAACACCAATCCCCCGTTGATGCGTAAGTCTCGATAGAAAGACAAACAAAACAAAAGAGGTCGTGGATTTGGTGGATTTGATAGAATTAAAGTAGAAAATTTCAGACGAACGGGGGGCTTGATTGAAAAAAGCAAAAAATCTCGCGGCATTTATTTCCTTTGGATTACTGCTGTTGATTTTGTTTTTAGGAGCCTGTAACCGAAAAAATGGTCAATCAACCAGCAGCATTTCCCAATCCTCTACCCAAAAGGAAGAGTCGCCTTCGGAAAAATCAGTCAAAGAACGGCTCTCTCTCGAAAATGAATTAAGGGGGATTGCGCAAAAAACGGATTCTATAGTTCCGCTAGAGATAAAATCAAAAAGAAGTCTTGGCCGGTGCACGGGATTTTTTGTCGATACGCGTGGTTATTTTGTTACGGCACGGCATTGTTTTTCAACAATAGTCCCAAACCAAGAGGATGTCATCGTTTTTCTCGGTAACAATAAAAATAAAACGGCGCGCCTTGTCGGAGAAATACAAACGATGGATCTGGCTATTTTATCGATAGACGAGCCCGTTCCTTTTTCTGCGGTGTCTTTTGCCGATGTTACAAAAATATTTGATGGCAATAGCCCCGTGTTGCCAAATATAAAATTAGCGAGCGGTGCTGATCTGCGCGAGAGGCTTGTTGTCGTGCGCTGCGTAAGCTTGAGCGATTCGTCCTCGCCTTCGCTTGACAGGATATTTATAGGAGAATTGGGTTTTTTGGACGCCGGTGGGTCGACAATTACCATTGTCAAATTGCCGCAAGATACTTCCGGGTGTAGCGGGACTCCTGTTCTCAATGTAAAAGGCGAAGCGGTTGGCATGCTTCGCGCCCGAAGCGTGGTAGATAATTATATGCAGTTTGCCGTAGACGCCAACACTGTTCGCTATGGGGCAAAATTGATTATCGAAGAAGATGTTAAAAGCAGGACAGACAAAAAATAGAGGCGAAAGCCTCTTTTTGTTTTATAATTTATAAATATGACACCCGTTGCCAAGATTTTTCCTGAAACCGGAAAGCGGCAAGCTGTCCACTTTATAGGAATTGGCGGCATAGGCATGAGCTCTCTTGCTCACTGGTTTTTGGCCCAAAACTGCGCTGTTTCCGGTTCGGACCTGGCCGAAAGTGAGATAATAAAAAAACTCCGCAAAGATGGCGCAAGGGTTAAAATAGGCCACAAAAAGGGGGCTATCAACCGCAAGGTTGGGCTTGTAATATACACCAAGGCGGCAGAAACAAACAATCCGGAATTAAGAGCGGCCCGAAGGCTTAAAATTACAGCGCTCGCCTATTCCAAGGCCGTGGGCCGGCTTACCAAAAACTATCAGACAATTGCCGTTGCCGGAGCGCACGGCAAAAGCACGACAACGGCCCTAGCCTCTCTAATTATTAAAAGGGCCGGTTTAGATCCCACTGTGATTATCGGTACCAACATTAAAGAGTTTGGCAACAAGAACTTTCGCAAGGGGCGCGATCGGCGGTGGCTCGTGCTCGAGGCAGATGAGTTCGGTAAATCTTTTCTTGATTATTCCCCTGCTATAGCGACCGTCACGAACATTGATCTCGAACATCTTGATACGTATAAAAATCTTGCAGATGTTAAATATTATTTTTTAAAATTTGTCAGCAACACAAAAAATGGCGGGGTGCTTATTTTAAATCGTGATTCGAAAAATCTTTGGGTGTTAAGAGGTCGCTTACAAAAAATTGCCGAAAAGAAAAATTATAAAATTTTATGGTATTCGCTGCGTGGCAATACCGCTGGGAAAATAAGAAAAATAATAAAGATTTCCGGAGAACACAATGTCTCAAATGCGGTCGCCGCTTACAAGATCGGCCGCGCACTGTGCATAAGCCACAAAACAATTTTATCCGCAATAGCCTCCTACCGAGGTTCCTGGCGCAGAATGGAATATCGGGGTTGCTTAAAAATTGGAAATTATAAATTAAAAATTTTCGATGACTACGCCCATCATCCCGCCGAAATCAAAGCAACACTCTTCGCTTTCAGGAAAAAATACCCACGCTTCCCGATTATTTGCGCCTATCAACCGCATCAAGCATTGCGTCTCAAAAAACTTTGGCAGGGGTTTATTGATTCTTTCGCCGATGCCGATGTTTTAATTTTAATTCCGACGTATAAAGTTGCCGGTCGCGACCTTTCGACGGGCTCAATACAGGAAAAAAAATATAATTCAAAATCACTCGCTGCCGCCATCAAGCGAAAATATCCGAAAAAAGCGGTATACCATCTTTCCGATCCTGAAAAAACGAAACGATTTTTAAAACAGGTGCTTGGCGAAACGCATTTCAAGGCTCACAATGCTGTTCTTGTCATGATGGGCGCCGGAAATATTGTAAATTACACAAAATTTCTGTTAAAATAATTCGAATGTTCGACTACTACAAAGACACTGAGTCGTTCAAAGAGGCATCGGGTTATGACATAGACGGTGTTTGGTATCCGCGCGTAACAAAAATTGTTTCTATCAAGGCAAAACCGGCGCTTTTGCGTTTTTATGCCGAGGCCGAGAGCTTCAAGGCGGCTCAAGGGGTTACGCAAAAATCCGCAGAAGAAGGAACTTTAATACATGAAATCGTCGAGGGTTTAATTTTGGGAAAAAATCCGGAAATCCCGCCATCCGTTAATCCGGCGATAGATGCTTTTATAAACTTCCGCGAACAAAACGGCATTCAGGTAATGCCAGATCTTGTCGAGCGGCGCGTAGTGCACTACGACCACCGTTATGCCGGAACGGTTGATGCCTTAGCTCTTATCGGCGGCAAATTCGGAGTCTTAGACATCAAAACCTCGCAAGCAATTTATCGCGATTATAATTTACAAACAGCCGCCTATATGGACGCATTAAAAAACCAGTTCCGCAACCTGCAAACGCGCTGGATCTTGAAAATTGACCAGATTCAGACGTGTAATTTGTGCGGCGCGACTCGCCGCGTCAAAGGCGGCAGGGAAAAGATTCGGCTCAATGGAAATTCTCTTGCCAAAAGTTGCCACCACGAATGGTCCGGGATCAAAGGAGACATCGAGCTTAAAGAATTCCCATACTGGCAAGCCGACTTTGAGGCATTCTTGGGAGCGAAAAAACTTTGGGAGTGGGAAAACGATTACTGGCTTAAAAAAATCGGGTATTTATAACAAATCCTCGTCTGAAAAGAAATTGGTCAGGCTCTGTAACCATAAAGCCACGGCTTTTGCGATTGTTTTCCGCGCCACCGCGGGCTTGGGGTAGCCTCCATGAAACCATGTCTGAATTATAACCGGTGCCGATGTTTCCAAAATAATATTCAAAGCCGCCGTTTGAATTTTTTGCTATGCCGCAAAATGAAGGCAAGCGCCAAAATAAGGATTAAAAAAATAATTACCATTTCGAATTTCTCAAAATATCCGCGCAGCACGGTCCAGTTTTTGCCTAAAACTAATCCGGCATATGTGAGTGGCAAATTCCAAAGAAAAGATCCTGCAGCCGTAAGCCAAACGAATACGGAAAATCTTGCTCTGCTTGCACCGAACATTACGGAGCTGAAAGTGCGGCTCCCCGGAATGAGACGAGAAAAAAAAGCCGCAGAGGCCTCGTGGCGCGCGATCCAGCCGTCAACCATTTTAACGTCGTCTTCGTGAATCAAAACGTATTTCCCGTAGCGCATTATAAGAGACCGGCCACCAAAAAAACCAAGCCAATAAAGAATGGCCGATCCGGCGACATTAGCCACCGTTGAAATTATCGCCACAAGCCAAAAATTCATTGAGTTCATGGAAGCATTAAACCCGCCCAAGGGAACTATAACCTCGGATGGTATGGGAATGGCGGCACTCTCCAGAAGCATCGTCAGAAATATCCCGCCGTAACCAAAACTATTTACAATACCGACAGACCAAGCGACCAAATTATTGACGATATCGGCCATATGCTTTTTGGCGCTATCTGGAAATAGGAGCTTTTTCTATTACTATCGGCGCGCGATTAAATTCTCTGTTGGCCAAATAGCCAAGGCCGAAGCTTAATGATGCAACGAGAAAAATAATCAGAGCAAAAATAAATTCCTTTTTATGATTATAAAACCATTCTTTCATTTTAAATTATAGCTAAAAATTGAGACATGATTCCCATTTTTCATACAAGGCTCTTGTCGCACGCAGATCCTTTACGTTATATTTCGCGATTTCAACAAATTTTTTCTCTTTAAAAAGTCGTCCGACGTCATCGCCCGTTATACCACCCGTCTTAGGACTTTCTATGCCAAAAGCTCTTGACCATAAATGCAATCCGCCTTTCCTCCGCATGGCACCGTAAAAAGTAAGAAGGTCTTGCAGGTCAATATGAACGGCGTCATAACTCTGTTGCGACATATAGCGGCCGCGCATAATATCTTTTGTCGGGCGGATGCCATAAATAGCCGAACGGATCATAAGAAATGGCGCGTCGAATCCCCTGCCGTTGAAGGTTATGAAATATTGATATTTCTGCGCGCCTTCCCAAAACTTTTTGAGCATTTCTTCTTCTGTGGCCTGCTTGAATGTTATCCCCTCTTCCGAAAACTCCCTTATTTTCTCGCCGGGTGCCTGAAAATAAACAACGCCTTCGTTTTTGTGATAATCCAAAACACCCAAAGCGATAATCTGTCCCGTAAGCGGCGAAAAACCGAGGCCGCTCTTCAGGTCTTCTAGTGCAGCCTTGTAATCCTCTTCGTTTTCCGACTCTTTTTTTATCCACCTTGTAAGCGCCCCCTGCGTATCCCTGTCTAAAGAATCGAAATCCTCCCCTATAGTTTCAATGTCTAAAATGAGTCTGTTTTGGTTGGACATGGGCCTTGACGTTGTATAAATTTTAGCATACGATAGTAGCTAATTAAAACGGTGGCCAAGATATGGAATTTTACATTTTGAGGTTTACGTTTTAAGCTTTTCAAATGGCACATACAAAAGCGCTAGGTTCAACAAAGCTTGGACGCGACTCGATTGCCAAGCGTCTGGGCGTAAAAATACAAAACGGCCAGAAAGTTTCCGTTGGCCAGATTATTGTTCGTCAACGCGGCACGCATTATGTTGCAGGAATAAACGTTCGCCGGGCGGGAGACGATACGCTTTATGCCGCAAAAAACGGCGTAGTTAAATTCTACGCAAAGAATAAAATCCGCTTTGACGGCAACCGAAGAAAGGCTACGTTTGTGGCCGTACAATAATCTTTAGCTCAGCTTTAATACCTTTCTTCAAATCAACGGCGGCTCTGTGTTCGCCGAGTTCTTTAATCGGCCGGTCGAGTTCGATTAGAACGCGCTCTCTTCTTACAAGGCCCGCGTCGCGCATGGCGTTTAAAATGTTTTCCTTCGTCACCGAACCAAAAACGGCTCCGGACTTGTCGGTTTTCAGTTTAAATTCCAGCCTTGTCTCTTTGATTTTCCTAGAAATCTCCTCGAGCCGCTTCATTAATTCTTTCTCGTTTTTATCGAATTCGGCTTTGAATTTTTCAATCTTTTCAAGCGCTGACGGCGTTGCCAGCTCGGCAAGCTCGTTGGGAAACAAGAAATTGCGCGCGTAGCCGTCGCTTACGTCTTTAATCTCGCGCTGTTTGCCCAAGCCACGCACGTCTTGAAGCAAAATGACTCTCATGGGTTGGTTGTTTATCTGATTTCCGACATCAATATCTCCTTGGCTTTTTCCAGTTGCGAATCTCTGCCTTTTTCGATATCTTGGTCGGTCAGGTCAATTTTTATATCCGGATCGAGGCCTTGTCCTTCCAAAACTCTGCCGTTGGGCAAAACCCAGTGAGCGATCGTCAGCTTTAAGGACGAACCGTCGCGTAAATCCCTTAATTCCTGGACGGTTCCCTTACCAAAAGTCTGTTCGCCGACGAGTTTTACATTGTCTCGATAAACCTTTATCGCCCCGGCCAAAATTTCAGAGGCGGAAGCCGAACCTTTATTAACAAGAATAATCAATGGGGTATCTTTAAAAACTCCGTTCCCTACTGCCCTGAAATCCATTTTTCCGTTCCTGCCGTCCTGCGTTACAACCAAGGAACCTTTGGGCAAAAACCAACCGGCAAGATCAACAGCGGCCTCAAGAAATCCTCCTGGATCGTTGCGCAAGTCAAGTATCATTCCCTTGGCGCCACTATTTAAAATTTTAAGCGATGCTTCGTAGAAAAGCGGCACGGCATTGGCGTTAAAGCTGTAAAGCTTGACGATTGCCACCTTGTCTTTAATATCCAAGTCTAGTGTCGGTATGGTTATGGTTTCGCGCACTATCGTTATGTCCTTCGGTTTGTCCCATTTGTCGCGCATAATCGTCAAAACAACTTTCGTCCCTATCGGACCACGGATCCACTTCACGGCCTGGTCTATGGAAATGCCCGTGGTGGAAGAAGAATTAACGGCTAAAATTTTGTCACCGGGTTCGATTCCTGCACGACTCGCAGGACTGCCTTTTAACGGGGAAACCACGACAATTTGGCTGCTTTTTGCGCCAAGCTCTGCACCCACTCCGCCAAAACTGCCTTGAATATCTTCTCCGAACTTGGCACCGTCCTCGGGATTAAAAAATTCCGAATAGGGATCGCCGAGAGATCCGATTAGTCCCTTGATTGCCCCATACATTCTGTGCTTGCTGTCAACGGATTGAGAATTGAGATATGTACTGTCTATTTCTTTCCAAGCCTGCCAAAAAGTTCCAAAGTCCACCCCTGCCGGCTTTCCCTCTCCGAAATTCGTAACGCCGCTGACAGTAATATTTTCCGGAAATTTTCTGCCGATTTTCCAGCCGGCAAAAAGGCCGCCCAGAAAAAGCGCGGCGACGCAAACAATAACCAATGCTCCCGTCAAAACTTTTCTTTTTCTGCTCATCGGCATACTAGTAAATTTTAGCAAACTCCCGATTATTGTTCATTGTGCAAACTGAAACGCTGCAAAACCGTGTATCTCGCTCCGTCTCGAGACAGGTGTGATTCCATCAAATCAATGCTTTTCGCCCTGAACGGCAAATTAGCGTCTTTTTCTATCCGCGGGCGCGGCTGCGGCAAGCGAAGGTCGCACCTGGCAAGGGTGACGTGGGCATTGAATTCCCTGGTTTCGCGGTCGAAAGGAACGGCGTTTTTATCAAGCTCGTCCTCGAACAGAGTTTTTGTCTTGCCGATCTCGAGCGACGACTGTTTTGTTCCCAAAATCCAGACCATTCTCGGCGCGCTACCGGGAGGTCCCCAAATCAATTTTTCTAACTGCACGGAAAACGCTGGGAGTTTTTGTGCCACTTCTCGAAGAGCGAATTTTATTCTTTCGATGCTTTCTTCTTCCTGATAACCCAAAAAAGATATTGTTATATGCCAATTTTCCCTGGGTAGGAAACGAATTTGTTTTTCTATTGCTCGGGGCAAGCTTTTGCGGCACTCTTTAAGCAAATTTTGTATCGAATCCAGGGTTTTATCGTCCAGATTTATGGCAACAAAAACTCTGTGGCGCATACAGAAACGATATTTTAAAATTAATCTTATGGCAATTTCCAAAGATTACCTGAAAAAACTGCGCGAACGGGCCAGAAAGTCGCGACTGCGCACGAGACATCAGTTTGTTGGACTCAAAATCAGCAAGGATTTGGGCGACGAAAAACATAAGTCGCTTTACATGAAACTCTCCAAAGAGGGAAATCCGGCAAAATTAGAGTGGTTGGCAGCCGATATCGCAAACCGCAAGAATGTCGAAAAAAAGGGTGCGTATTTCATGAGGGTGCTCACCTCGAACGAAAAAGAGGCTCGGGAATGGCTGCGCAGGGGCAAACAAAAACGCACTGAAGCAGCGATACCAAAAATAAAACGCAGAAAGAAAAATACGCTCTTCCCTTCATTAAGATGAAAATAGTCACAACAGAAAACAAAAAAGACGAAAATTTTTTACGCCGGAAAACTGCGGAGTTTGATTTTGTCAAATCAAATAAAAAAGAGATAAGCGAACTTGTCTTGCGCATGAGGCGCGCCATGCGCGAGGCAAACGGACTGGGACTTTCGGCAAACCAAGTTGGCATTAATTTGCGCGTATTCGTTGCCGAAGTGCCAATAAGCCAGTCCGAAACTAAATTTTATACCATCTTTAACCCAAAAATAGAAAAATACGGCGGCGAAAAAGTTTCGTTTGAAGAGGGATGTTTAAGCATTCCCGGAATCTACGGGGACGTGGAACGGCCGGAAAAAATAACACTTGCCGGACAGGATAAAAATGGCAAACAAATAAAAATCAAAGCCTGGGGACTTCTGGCAAGGGTATTTCAACATGAAGTAGACCATTTGGAAGGAAAACTTTTCGCCGACAAAGCGAAAAATATTCACCGCTTAACCAACAAAGAATCATGAATGGCGCCAAGTTCGTTTTTTTCGGTACTCCGGAATTCGCTGTCCGCGTGCTCGAAAAAATTATTGCCGGCGGCTATGTTCCTCTCGCAGTCATCTGTAATCCAGACCGTCCTGTTGGCAGAAAAAAAATAACCACGCCTCCCCCGACAAAAGTTGTTGCGCAAAAACACGGCGTTTGCGTTCTTCAGCCAGAAACTCTTGACGCGGAATTCAAAACTCAAATTATAAATCTTAAGCCGGAGTTCGGCATAGTTGCGGCTTACGCCAAAATAATACCCAGGGAAGTCATCGATCTTTTCCCGCGCGGCGTAATCGGCGTCCATCCATCGCTCCTGCCGAAATGTCGCGGTTCTTCGCCGATACAAAGCGCCATTCTGGGCGGCGAGGAGAAAACCGGCGCAACTCTCTATCTTTTGGACGAAAAAATGGACCGCGGTGCAATTATTGCGGCGCGAGAAATCGCAATCAACGACGACGATGATTACAATAAACTGCACTTAAAACTTGCCGAACTGGGCGGGGAATTGCTTCTTGAAACATTGCCGAAGTTCTTATCGGATAAAATCAAGCCGGTGCCGCAAGACGAATCACTCGCAACTTATACGAAAAAATTTACGACGGAAGACGCTTTTATAGACGAAAAAGATTTGCAAGCGGCCATCGCCGGTGGTCGCGAAAAAGCTCTGGCGGTAAGCCGCAAAATCCGCGCACTAAATCCCGAACCAGGAACCTGGACTGTTAGAATTGGCAAACGAATAAAGCTTATCGATGGCGCAATAGAAAACGGCAGGCTCGTTCTTAAAAAAACCCAAGCCGAAGGAGAAAAGGCTAAAACCGTCGCCTGATCGCAATTATATCGCGCCGTCTTATCCCTCGGAGTTCCTTATGTGCCAAACCTCCTGGCCAACATGCCGGCCAACTTCTTCCAGGTCGCGCAATAATTTTTCTTCGCGCAAACGCTCCTCGGCGGAAAGCTCCTTGTTCAGTTTTGCTTTGTGAATAAGGGCTAGTTCTTCTTCTATGTCCTTGCGCAATACGGCGAATCCACGCCGCAGAGATTCTTCGGCAGACGCTACAGCCTGGTCGAAGCGGCGATGTTTTTTGCGGCCGTGATAAAAATGATACAAAACCCAAACCAGCAAAACGGAAAAAGCTATTAAGAAAATGATAAAGAGGATAAAATAGAGATCCTCGAAGCTTAACCGCTGATCTCCTACCTGAATCGCCGTCCGCTCAACCCTAAGATCCAGCCGCGAACTGGGCGGGCTGAATTCCTCCCCTACCTGCAATTGCGTCCAAAGGACGTAATTTCCCGCATTGAGAAATTTGGGCAAAGAATAAAACCAGGCGCCGTCTTTGTCCGTGGTCGTAATGTAACTTATCGTGCCACCGCTCTCGATGTTTTGGAGGTAAATTAGCACCTTGGACAGAGGCGCGCCGGCACGGCCGCCAATGTAGACTATTTCGTCGTTCGAGGCAGCCTTAGGAAAAAGAGTAACGACCGGCGGCTCAATCTCGACATTGCTTATTTCCAAAGATTTTCTTTCGAGCGGCGCTTTTGTCTGCGCAAAAACTCCGGAGTTGTTAAATATGGCAAGAGAAAAAATGAGTGCCAAAATACCCATAGCCAGCAAGTTTTTGCCGTTTCCTCCGCCGGACCGCGGCGAACCATATTCTTTCAGTTTCTTTTTTAGCCATTCGATCCTCTTGGATATTTCAGGCGTCTTATGCGGTCCGTGCATAAGCTGCTCCTCGGCAATTCTGTGCCAAATCCAAACGCGTCTTGCAAAATAAGCCAATCCCCAGAGAGCCGCCAAAAGCAATGGCGTCGCATAAATCCACGGCAAGGTGAAAAACCCGTTTACGCGCAAACCTTCCGAAGAAACTATTTCAAGAAACGGCCTGGCGATGGTAATTCTTTTCTCGGCTTGGTAATAATTTCCTGCTGCATCGTAGGCCCGCACGACAACCTGATAACGCCCGTCCGCGAGTTGCTGCGAATAAGGCGGCAGAGCTTCTATGAAAAACGGCGTCTCGCTTTGGGCCGTCTTGGCCAAGGGCAGATCCAAAGCGATGAATTTTATCTCATAGTGATCAATTCCCGACGTCTCGTCCGTCGTCTTAAAATCGAAAATTGGCCTATTGTTCGACGTGCGCTCTCCAGGAGAAACGTTTATGGAAAATTTAGCCGGGGGTGTTTTATCAATCTTGGCCACATAAGTCGTTACCCCTCCCCAGACTCCCTGCCGCAAAGCTTTGATGTTGAAAAAATACATGCCATCCCCCAGGTTGCTGTAACCGACTCTTGTTTTCAAGCCTTCTGAAATATCGTCCGATTCGGCTGTCGGTTCCGAACTTAAAATATAACTGTAGCCTTCCGCATCTTCCGGCGCCACCCACTCTAAAATAAAATTGTTATTCGAATACCACTTCTCCTGATCCGGATGCGTGCGGGAAGTCACAATCGGCCCGGCCGGCGGCGGAAAGGTAAGATTGTAAATGCCATCCGTGGTCTGGCCCAAAATGTCGGTGCCGCGCCCGTCGTTTAAAAGCACGCGCGACGTATCGAGAATTTTCAAAGCCGCGGTTCCAACGCTCTTGACTCTGAACGTCACCGTGGAAACCAAACCGGCGTTTGTATTTATTCCCGGAGTAGGAACCGTTCCCTGGAATCTTATTTTTCCCTCGGCATTGGAATAAGCCGGCTGCGCAATCCAAACCTGAATAAACGATTTGCCGGTAGTTGGAGAAACAACCTGCAATTTGTCCGGCGGAAATTCCAGATTTGCCTCCACTGCGTTTATCGCTTGGCCGTCCGTGTTCACGTAAAGCGATACGGTAAAAGTGCTTCCGATCGAAAACGTACCGCCCGGCGGATCAACATACAGCGAAGCGGCTGCTTGTGCTTTTGTTGAAAAAACAACAAAAAGGAAAACCGTTGAAAACAAAGCAACGAAAAAAAGTCCGAATTTGCGCGGCCGGAGCATCAAATTTATTATAGCAAAACAGGTATTATCAGGGCCGTTAAATTTCATAATTAAATCCGACTCCCGGAAAATTCGAACAATCTTCAATTCTTGCCGCCTTCGAAAAGTGCAGAGGCGTAACCCCAGTTTACAACATTAAACCAAGCATCAATATATTCCGGCCTGCGATTCTGATATTTCAGGTAATAGGCGTGTTCCCAAACATCCAATCCGAGGATCGGACGCAATCCCTGCGAAACCGGATTATCTTGACTCGGGGTGGTGACAATCGTTAATTTTTCATTTTGAGTTTTTAATTTTCCGTTTACCGCGAGCCATGCCCAGCCGCTGCCGAAAACTCCAGCCGCCGCTTTGGAAAATTCTTCTTTGAGCTTTTTAAAGTCGCCGAAAGATTTTTTAACGGCTGCGGCCAATTCTCCCTCCGGCTCCCCCCCTCCGCCAGCGCTTGCCGGCGCCATCATCTTCCAGAATAAAGAGTGGTTATAATGCCCGCCGCCTTGATTTCGAACAGCGGAGCGGATATCGTCCGGAACGGAATTCAAATCTTTCAGAAAAGACTCGAGAATTTCCATCTCCGATTTTCCCATGCCATTAACGAGGGATGGATATTTTTCCAGGGCGGCGTTCAATTTATCCACATAGCCCTGGTGATGCTTCGTGTAGTGAATCTCCATCGTCCGCGCGTCGATATGGGGCTCGAGAGAATCGTAAGAATATAGAAGTTTGGGTAAAGAAAGTTTCATATTTTTCTGCCTCATTAACTATTATTCTACCTTATCGAAACCAAAACTGCATACTCTTTCCCGTCGTCGAGGGTGAGGAGAAGAACGGCAAAGAGGGCGAGGGAGGAGAAGGCGGAACCCTTGGGCATTGAATTGATTATAACAGAACTTTTTTCCGATTTTTGATTATTTTTCTTACGCCGAACGTAGCGAAGATAAGGGCTACGATTCCCAATAAATATTTCGCAAGGAAAACGGCGAATGCTTGCCAGTCATAAATAATTTTCTCCGCAACATTGCCGTTGTTGTCGGCGGCCACAAAGTCTATTGCCCAGACTCCTGCCGGCATACCGATCGGACTCCCCGCCGAAACCCAGTCGTTCCAAAATATTCCCGACCTAACCCTGATTTTTGTTTCTTTTATTCCGGAAATATCGTCCTTTGCCAAAAACCCCAAAAGCTTGCGGTTTTTATCGAATGGGTCGGCGAATAGAGCAATTTCCAATATCTCCGGCGGCGTTTTGTCCGCCGATAAAGATGTCTCTATGGCTGTCTCGGCCGGTAATTCGCCGGGCTTGAGCACGGCAACCGTTGCTGATTCCGTTTGTGGCAGCACCATTGTTCCTTTGCCGTCGGCGAGAAAAAATTCAGCCTTCGTAAAATCAAACCGCGTCCTTCCGTCTTTACGCGCCCTAAACCCCAACTCGACGATTTTTCCTTTTCCGCCGAAAAACGACCTTACGCTTCCGCCGCCGAAACTGATTTTTCCGCTACCTGCCTTCGGTAATTGCTGCCAAATATCCACAATCGACCCGTTTGCGTCATAACCGGAAAATTCCAGGCCGACGGGATAGCCAACCTCGAACAAATAGGCGTTAACCTTCTCTTCTGAATCTATAAAAATCTTAACCGAAAATTCTGAACCAAACGAAACCTCTTTTGGCGCTTCAAAATATACGCGTGACGAAGCGGAGGCGCGTGCAAATAAAGCAAAAAATAAAACAGCGGAAAAGAAAATTATTCGTTTTATGTTTCCTGTTTTGTGTTTCATATTTTTTGCCCTACCCGGTCCAATAAAACATCATGATTGAAACGTCGGGGAAGTCCACGCGTCCGTTTTGGTCCAGGTCGAAGCAGTTGTCTGCGTTCGTATTGTAATAGAAAAGAATTACCGACAAGTCGACAATATTTACTTTTCCGTCTCCGCTAAAATCAGCGCTGCAAACCGCCCCCGTCGGCAGTTTGAATTTCGGAAGTTTTCCCGGAGCAAAGCCGGCTCCGGATGAAAGTCCGCCCGGCAAGGAACTTGGCGCCGGAGATGGCGCGGGAGACGGCGCCGGAGAAGGAGCTGGCGAAGGCGCAGCGGGAGAAATAAACTGTAAAAATCCGCCGCGCAAGATAAACGACGTGCTTGAAGAAATTCCCGTGCTTGGCTCACCAACGCTTTGCTCTATGCCAAAGCCGGAGGAGGAAACATTCCCTCCGCCGGAATTGAGAACTCCGCTCTCGATCTTAAAATTAGTGGAGCTTGCCGAATCGGAGAAGGCAAAGAAAGGAACTGCCAAAACAAAAGCCAAGAACAAAAACAAATATTTCATGTGTATCTATATCCTTTTAATTTACCACTATCCGCCACTACGACAAACCCCGCGCCAAATGGCGCGGGGTTTGTAAACATAAGAAACCACCGATTACTTCTGTTGGGACAAGAAATTATTTATTGCCTGAACGACCTGAGAATCAGCTCGCAAGTCTTCCCAGAAAAGGATTTTATCTTTTGGCACAAACATCTTATCCTGCGGACCGTGCAATTCTCCTCCGAGTTTTATGAGGTTCAGGGCTGGCTGGCTGGCCGCTCCCTGCTGCAATGGCTGGGCAACTCGCAAGTAGAAAATTTTTTCGAGAATCGCATATTCCCTGCTGTAGCTGCGAAGTTTGCCGAAATAAACCTGGTCATTGGAAAGAAACACGGCCTGCCACGTTGATCCGCTCGGACGCGGAAATCTTGGAAAGGCCCAATTCCAAACAATAACAGCCAGAATGACGACCAGGACTGCGGAAATCCACCTTTTTCTAGATCCTATTAAACCCATCATAATTTTTATGTTTTAACGGATATTTTTGACCTTTATTTGAACTATAAAAATAATATTAGCATATCGAAGTAAAACAGTAAATCGCGCACTAACGCTTTATCTTTGAGGTGGTCGAAGTGGGTGCCAAAATTTCTTCTTTCTGTCCCCCGCCAGTCAAATCCTGAACAGTAAACGGTCCGGCCTCGACGATTTTGTCGGCCGTCGGATCGTAAAGTATCGCCTTTTGCGCGATGGGAAAAATAAGAACTTTGTCGCCGGTTTTGGCGTTGGCAAAAAAAGGCCGGCTTCGCAGAACATTGGCATCGGTCACAGTGGCGATTGTCGGACGTTCATCGGGCAAGGCAGCCAATCTGCCGACGCGAGATAGAAGCTCGTTTACTTCTTCGTCGGTGCTCTTCGGAATAGAACTTTTGATTAAATTATATTTATTGTAAAAATAATAAGCCGCCGCCGAAGACGCAAAAAACAGTGCGGCGAAAATGACAACAAGGACTGTTTTAACTTTTCTGGGCTGTTCATCCATAAATAAAACCGGATTAAAGTTGATTATATAATAAACAATTTGGACTGCCGCGCCAAACTTGAAGAAGCTCTCGGAAGCGCGGCTGGCTAGTGCAGGACAATCTCTTACGGCGCCTCTCCTCCTCCGCCACCCGAACCTCCTCCCTGATTGGGCGGCGGCGACCCTCCTCCGCCAGGCGCTTCCCCTCCACCGCTGCCCTGCCCTCCGCCTCCTACATTCGCCGCCCAAGGCGGCGCTCCGCCGAAAGCGCCTCCGCCGCCGCCGTGGGCAGAAGGCTTATTGTGCCGCGCGCTCTGCGAAGTTCCGGAGGCGGCAAGCGCAAGCTGGCTTGTCTGACCGCTTGCCGTAAAACCGTCGGAAGAAACGAAGAAGTTGGCGCCGTCTCCCGGCTGGAGATCGTTTACGGTTGACCTCAAAATCATGTTGCGCGTCGAAGTAACGACAAACGAGCCGGAGAAAGTTATCGTGCCGCTCGAGCCCGAAATCGAAACCGTGCCCGTCGAGCCAACCTGCGGCTCACCGGCGTCAATCGCGCCATTGTTGTTCAAGTCCATAAAAAGCTGGCTCGAAGTGACATCGGCGGAAACGATTCCCTGAATGTCCGTGAGGTTGATTACAAGCTGCGTGTTGGTTGCGCTCTCGCCAACGGGCGCAATTTGGAAATTAAGAAGCGTATCCGTTACGGAATTGCCGTTCGTGTCCCATTTGTTCGGCTGCTGTCCTGCGGCATGCGCGCCCAAAACATACTGTCCTTTAATTGTTTTTGTTTTCGTGTCAACGTAATCCGGATTGGTGCTTGTCGAACCGCCGTAGAAGAACGCAAGCGACGCCGCGGCCGAAGAGGTGGTGAAATTCGTAAAGCTTAAACCGGAAACGGTGAGGTCGTCGTTTGACGCAAAGCTCGATGTCACGTTCAAAAGCAGAGTTTTACTATTCGGGTACGAAACGGTCGAAGAAACATTGCCGGAAGCGCTGCCGCCCAAGGTGGCACTGGTCGTTGACGTCGCCCAAAGCATGTTCACGGAATCAGGTATAACGATTCGGATGCCGTTCGCAGGAGTAATAACCGGCGTTGTTGAAGCCGCCTTGATGCGCAACTGCGAAATTGAAGTCGCCGCGTCGTTTACGGTAAATGTCTGATTGGATCCGGAGTCTCCTGCCGGCTGGTACGAAATATCGATTAAATTAGTACGTAAGCTTGCGGTGCTCGATACGGCATTCTGCCGCACGCGAATGTATGACCACCAATTCGCTCCGTCGGCCTGATAATACTCGGTAACGCTCGTGGCTGTTCGCCCCGAGAAAGAAAAGTCGCTGCTTACCGGATTGGAAGAAGTTGAACCGATCGGAATCCAGGCGTTTGTCGAGCCGAAGCGATAGATTTCTATGAGTGTTGTCGTGGAATTGGTCTGCTGGCCCTTCCAAGTGGTTTTTATCGGATGCGTCGTCGTCGCGGTTTTTATGCGGAACATAAACATCGGAAAATTGGTGGAGGTGGCAGTAATCGTCGAAGAAGCGGTGTCATCGGAGGCGACATTCGTATAATCCAAATCATCAAAAAAATATTTAAGTGATGATGTGCCTGTCGGAAGGCTGTTTAAATTCTGTTTGGAATATTGAATGGTGTTTGAGGCGTCGTTAATTATTGTTGAGAGGCCGACATTCACGGGATAGCCATCAATCGGATTACCAGTGCCGTTGTTGATGACGCGGAAATAATATGTGGTTCCCGTAGCAGCACTCGCCGTGTCGATCACGAAACCAAGTTCCGTATAGCGATTATTTAGCAGCGTCTCCGAATTCGACACGCTCTCGCCCGAAGTCCAGATGCCGTTCGCAAATGTCCGATTGTTGGACGCGGCGACGGCGGAGGTGATGGCGTCCCCGTTCGAACCGGCAAGGCCCATCGCGGGACGGATGGCGTTGCCGGAGGCAATATCCGACCAGGTGCTGGAGGTGCCATTGGCCTGATATTGCAGTCTATAAGCGACTCCGGAGTCCCCTCCTCCGTCGTTATCAAGCTGCGCGCGCAATGTTAGCCGCTGACCGATTTTGACACCGGTAATAATAGTATCTGCCCCGGCCATGTTGGTATTGGAATTGACGCTCAAACCATCGTCGTCCTGCCACCTGAACGATCTTTGCGTGCGCGAGGCGGCAGAAACTGTATGGGCAACATTCGAAGGCGCTGTCGCCGATGTCGGCGAAAGTGCGACCCCGGCTGTGGTTCCCGTGGCCGTCACGTTCGATGCGGCAAGCCCGAACGTTATCGTATCCCCCGCCAAAAGGTTTGTCGTCGTGGCCAAGAGTATTAATCGCGTGCTTGTGCCGTTGGGCGTCGAGCTCGGAGTGCTAAAGAGGATGTCGCCCGTCGCGCCGGAAACAGAAACCGAACCGCTATCCCATGCAACCGGATCGCCGGAATCAACGGTGCCGTTCGCGTTTTTATCCCAATAAATTTTTGCTGCGTTTATATCTGAAGCGGCAACTCCGGTGATCGAGGAAAGCTGGATATCGACCGTCGAGGAAGCATCCTCGCCCGTCGGTTTAAGCTGGAAGGCAAAAAGCGGCGCGTTGGCGTAGGTATCGGAGGCGGCGAACTGGCCAACGACCTGACCGGCAGAGTGCTGCCCGACATCCAATGCGCCGATGATCGTTATTGTCGAAGAAGCGTCGCGCGCGGCCTCGGAGTACTGCCCCTGCCAGCGGAGATCGCGCGTCGTCGTCGCCTTGTTTACCGTTGAGGAGGCGATGTATTTCAGGCCGGAGAAAGTAACGGAGGAGGCGTTGGCAAAATCCGTGAGAACCGTCAAAAGCAAGGTAGATGAACTGTCGGTATAAGAAACAGTCGACGACACGAGTCCGCTGCTCGGAGACGAAGTTGTGATTGTGGTCTGCGACGTATCCCAAAAGAGAACGGGCGCGCCACTGGAGGTCGAAAGCGTTATGCGAATGCCGCTTGCGGCCGTAATCTGCGAAGCGGCGGTGGAAGTGACGGTTATCGCGGAGATGGAGTTGGTCGTGCCGACGGTGAAAGTCTGGCTTGAGGCGGCGGAAATTTTGGGCTTGGCGGCAGACGGCCTCGCAGGGTTGCCGGACGGCGCGGTGCCCGATGAATAGTTGGCATAAGCGTCCTGCGTGAAAATCATGTAGTAGTAATCAGTGCCGTTCGTGAGCCCTGTATCCGTGCAACTCGAGACCGTCGAGGAAGCGACACAGGCTACGGTTGCGCTGCCGGCCGTATCTCCGGATTTGTATTTCACGCCGTGCGCCGGCCTATCAGTAATGGAGGCGGTCGCGCGCAGAACCGTCGTCGAGGAAAAATCGGCATCTCCAGGAATTGTCCAGCTCAAAGAAACCTGCTTGTCGCCGGCAGAAGCCGAAGGACTTGTCACGTCAGCCGGAGAGAGATCGTCTATTGTGGCAATGGTTGAGGTAGAAACTATGCCAGATTTCTGCAAAGGAACGTTATCAATAAATCCGACGATCGTGGAGGTAACGACGATGCTTGCGCCTACTCTGCCGGAGGAATCAACGCCCAAAGTGCTTGTCGGTATGGTACTTGTAGACAACGGACTTACAAGAAGAAGATAGGTTGTCGAGGCTGTCGTCACGCTGATCGAGGTTGAAAGCTGTATGCCCACGGTCGTCGTCGCCGAAGAAGGATTGGTGCTTGAACCGTAGACGGTCGAGCGATTGTAGCTTGTGAGAAGCACCTGGTAAATTCCGGTGGTAGTCGCGAGCGTTGTCGTTACATTTGTGATTGAAGAAGTGCTAAGGTCGCTTTTGAATGTAAAGATGGTGCTCGTAACAGCATATACAACGCCGACCGTATCCGATGCGGTCGGCCCAACCGTGAATGCATCCGGAAGCGTCGTCGTCGTATTTGCCAGCGTAATCGTCGAAGGGGTATAGCTGATGACAATAATGCCGGAGGCGCCGCGCGACCCGCTGCCGGCCGTTGTCTTTCCCGCTCCGCCGCCGGCTCCTCCGGCTCCGGTTCCGTCAACTACAGATCCGCCTGCGCCGCCTGTCCGGCTGCCGCCGGACGTTCTCGTATCGCCGCCGCCTCCTCCGGGAGCGCCTCCGGATCCGGCGCCTGACCAGTCGCCTCCTTGGGAACCGTTGCCGCCTTTGAAGCTGGTGATGCTCGCGTCAGAACCGGTTGAGGCTCCGCCTCCGCCGCCTCCGGTCGAACCGTTGCTGCCGGCAGCCGCCGTGCTTGATGCTCCGCCCGTGCCGCCGCAACAGCCGGCAGCTCCGCCTGAAGCGCCGCCGGTCGAAGTCGCATTGCCGCCATTTTTGCCGCCGCCGTTGCCGCCTCCTCCGCCGCCGCCTCCTCCAACCGCTGACGACCCTCCGTTGCCTCCGATGCCAAATGGACCGCCGGCTCCGCCACCACCACCACCACCACGATTAGCAGTAGAAGATCCGTTGCCGCCTCCTCCGCCGGCGTTCAATATAAAACCAGTGCTCGAGGCCACATTTACTGAACCGCCTTGGCCCCCCGTCGTTCCGGAACCGCCTTGGCCGGAAGCGCCGCAGACGGACATATTAGAACTGCAGGTTGAAGTCGAACCGCTGCCGTTCCAATTGAAAAAAGTTATCGTGCCGGAGGCGGGAGTGGAACCGTTGGCGCCGCTTTGTCCTATTTGAACGATAACCGAACCGCCCGTTGTCGAAGTGGACCACTGCCATATTTTCGCGTAGGCGCCGCCGCCGCCGCCGCCGCCGGAGGCGCCGTTTGCCGTGGCATTAACGCCGCCGCCGCCGCCGCCGATGACTTCAATCGTGTTTGAAGAATTGTTCCAGTCGGAAGGAACCGTCCAAGATGTTGTGGATGTGGCGGTGATCGTCCCTTGACAAGTGCCGTTTCCCAAATCTGATCCGAAACCGCAGCTGATCGCCTGCGCCCGCGGCAAGCCCACGACGATCGGCGAAGAAAAATTAAACAAAAATTTAGGGTCGAAAGAAAACGGCCCTAGAGACAAAAACGCGGCCATTGCCAAAACCAAAAGCTTCAGTCCGGTTTTTTTTACCTCAACGGGTCCGATTTTTTGGAATTTTGTCACTTGTGCAATAACTTTTTTTCGCCAAAGACTTTAAAATTCGTCTGTATCGCCTCTAGCAAAACACCGACATGCCTCTCGCCGGAATTATTTTTCTTGATTTTGGTCATTTTTATCATTACTTGCCGCTTGCCAAACGTTTTTTAAACTTTTAGATAAACAAAGGCCTCTTTCCGAAGAGGCCGAGAATATACGCATAAACAAATCGGGCGAGAACCCGC
>CAYXSS010000005.1:41821-44684 GCA_964467765.1 uncultured Candidatus Saccharibacteria bacterium | reverse complement strand
CACTGAGCTAATCGCGCGCTGTCATATGAAAAATATGATAAATCGGGGCAATAACCAGGTTGACAAATGGCATACACTGGTTAAAGTAAAACCAGATTATTCTTATGGGGATGTTAAATGAGCGATTTAGGAAATGTCAGATGGCATCTAAAGGACGGCCGCGTAATTCGCCTTTTAAGGCCAGAGGAATTCAAAGACTTGGTTGACGGCACCGAACTTATAAGCATCCTCGGCGAAAAAGCTGTAAAAGGCCGCGACCGTGTCGATGACGAGGAAATGTCTGGATTTATCGCTTACGGTTTATTGGAGAAAAATTAAAACATTGGCAGCGCTTATACGGCGCTGCTTCAGTTTTTTATAAAACGGCATTATTCTTTAATCTATGATCGGCTTTATTAAACAATTTTTCGGCAAACGCGCTCTTGCGTCACTCGAAGATGGAGTACGCGAGATTAGCTCTTTCGAGGCTGAATTGCAGAAATTTTCTGAAGCGGAATTAAAAAACGAAAGCGCGAAGCTGAGGTCGCGAGTAGCAGAAGGCGTATCGCTTGACAGTGTTTTACCGCAGGCATTCGCTTTAGTACGAGAAGCCGCCAAAAGAACACTGGGGCAAAGGCCTTACGATGTACAACTTATGGGCGGCATCGTTCTCCACCGCGGCGGCGTTGCCGAAATGGCAACCGGCGAAGGAAAAACATTGGCGGCTGTCCCTGCGGCATACTTGAATGCGCTTGCTGGCAAAGGAGCTCACGTCGTAACAGTAAACGAATACTTGGCAAGGCGCGATGCGATTTGGATGGGACAAATTTATCGGGCGTTGGGGCTTAGCGTTTCCTGTCTCGTACCAAACGGCGCCTTTCTTTACGATCCGGACTGGAAACCGGAAGCGGGGGAGTCTAAACTTCTTGACGCAGAGCTGGACGCAACCGGTGGTTTTTTGGTGCAGCAGGAATTTCTACGCCCAATCACGCGCCACGAAGCATACTTGGCCGATGTTACATATGGTACAAATCACGAGTTCGGTTTCGATTATTTGCGCGATAACCTTGTCTATCGGCTAGAGGAAATGGTCCAGCGCGGACACAATTATGCCATCGTGGACGAAGTAGATAGCATCTTAATCGATGAAGCGCGCACCCCTCTCATCATTGCCGCGCCAGATGAAAAATCGAGTGATTTTTACAAAGCCTTCGCCCGCGTTGCGGCAAATCTCGCCGCCGATATCGATTATGAAACTGATGAAAAAAAAAGGGCGGCAAGCATCACGGATGCCGGCATAGAAAAAGTAGAAAAAATTCTTGGCATCAAAAACCTTTACGCGCCGGAAAATTTCCAACTCGTTCACTACCTCGAAGAAAGCCTGAAGGCAAAGGCTCTTTTCCACCGCGACAAGGATTATGTAGTAAAAGGCAGCGAAGTGATTATTGTCGATGAGTTTACCGGCCGGCTCCTGCAAGGCAGGCGATTCCAGGGCGGCCTGCACCAGGCAATTGAAGCGAAGGAGGGCGTTTTCGTCAAAGAAGAATCAAAAACGTATGCCAAGATATCCATTCAAAACTATTTCCGGATGTATAAAAAAATTTCGGGCATGACGGGCACGGCGCAAACCTCGGCCGAAGAATTCCATAAGGTTTATAACCTTGATGTTGTCTCTATTCCGACAAATAAGCCGATGGCAAGAGATGATTTAAACGACCTCATCTATAAAACGCAGCGGTCGAAATGGGAAGCCGTGGTAAAAGAAATCGAGGAGCGCCACAAGCAGGGCCAGCCAATTCTTGTCGGCACGACATCCATCGAAAAAAACGAGTTGCTTTCCGGTCTTTTGTCCAAGGCGGCCGTAAAACACGAGGTTTTAAACGCCAAAAACAATGAGCGCGAGGGCGCGATCATTGCCCAAGCCGGGAAACTCGGTGCTGTGACCGTGGCAACGAATTTGGCCGGCCGGGGGGTGGATATCATTCTCGGCGGCAACCCGCCGCAGCAGGAAGAAGCCGAAAAAGTAAGAGCCGCAGGCGGACTTCATGTTGTCGGCACGGAGCGGCACGAGGCAAGAAGAATAGACAACCAGCTTCGCGGCCGCTCCGGCAGGCAGGGCGATCCGGGATCATCAAAATTCTTTTTATCCCTCGAAGATGACCTCTTGAGAATTTTCGGCGGCGAACGGGTAAAAGGCGTGATGGACCGTTTCAACCTTCCCGAAGACCAACCGATAGAACTGGGACTTATTTCAAAAGTCGTCGAACAGGCGCAGCAAAAAATAGAAGGATACAATTTCGATCTGCGAAAACACCTTCTGGAATACGACGATGTTTTGAATCGCCAGCGATCGGCGGTTTATAAAAGACGCCTGGAAATTTTAAGCGCCATGACCAAAGAAGACGTCGCCGCGATTGTTTTTCGCGCTTCTTCCGAACATCTGGAAAAAATCAGCCGGCAACTTGAAAATCCGCGCGGCTTGCCGAGGGAAAACGAAGGTCCCGATTTAAATAAAATACTTGAAGACGCCGGACTAATTGATACAAAAATCAAAAACCAAAATGAAAAATTCGGGAGGTTAAACGCGGAAGAAATTAAAGACCTGTTGGCAAAAAGGAGCAAAGAAATTGCCGACGACCAGCAAACAAAACTCCGACTTCTCGGAATACTCGACTCTTTATGGATGAGCCACCTCGAAGAACTGGAAGCGCTTTCGACGTCCGTTGGCTTGCGCGCCTACGGGCAAAAGGATCCGCTTGTCGAATATCGAGAAGAGTCGCGCCATCTCTATGCCGATTTTTGGAATAATTGGAACGGATGGCTGTTCATGAATATTTTCAAACTGGCGCGAGTAAACACGGACGGTACGCAGAAGAATGCGGAT
>CAYXSS010000005.1:0-41721 GCA_964467765.1 uncultured Candidatus Saccharibacteria bacterium | reverse complement strand
GAATATTTTCAAACTGGCGCGAGTAAACACGGACGGTACGCAGAAGAATGCGGATATTCGGCCGAATTCGGCTCCTATTCAGCGGAGTTCCGCGGCAAATTTTGCTGGCGGAAAAATAGGCAGAAACGATCCCTGTCCTTGCGGTAGCAGAAAAAAATATAAGAGATGTCATGGGTCGTAGGGTGAAAGAAAATAGCCCTAAAGGGCTATTATGGGTACATGGCATTTACGCGACAGACGATGCAATCCCGATCATTGGTGCAATCATGACCGCGACCCGGAGCGAGAGACAAGCCATCGAGAAAGAGTGCAAGCGCAACAATGCAAATTATTGCAATAATCATCGATTTCTCCTTGTGTTGTGAAGCCAGAGGTTCTATTCAGAAGTTAACATAGTCCGTGCGATTAAGTCAATAAGTAGTAAAAGTGTCATGGGGCATGAGGAAAAGAAAAAGAGCCGTTTTGGTGGCTCATAGCGACGAGAATTATTTTTGATATTTTGCGATATCAATGCCGAGGTCGGTTCTAAAATAGGAAACCGGCGCGGTTTTGTCAAGACACAAAATAAAGCCTGGCGGTTATTTGAAAGGCCTTGTATAAATAATGTGTGCCAAGATTTTCCATAAGCAAAAATAAAAAAAACAAAGACTTAACACTGGAAGAATCGCTGGGCGAGAAGTGGTCGCGAGATCTTGACGTAGTCGAGGTGCCCATCGGCAACTGGCCGTTTTTTATTGTTGGCGCATTAGTGCTGTCCGTAGGCGCCGTATTTGCATTGCGGGTTTTATACCTAAACCTTTTCCTGGGAGAATCTTATAAAACGCGGGCGGAAGCGAACGAAACGCAAATCCAAAGAAGGCCAGCTCCGCGCGGAATAATTTACGACCGCAACGGAACGCAACTTACGGAAAACGAGGTTGTTTTCTCCGCTGTTTTGAACACAAAAGAGTTCTTGCGTAATTCGGAATTACAGGACAAAACACTTCAAGAAATAAAAAATATTTTATATGTCGAACCGGAAAACGTCTGGCTGCTTATAAAAGAAAGTGCCGGGAGCGATTTTATTCTGCCAGTTGTGCTCGTGGACGATCTGACGCATGGCCAAATAGTCGCTCTTGAATCTTTGGGTTTGCCGACGATGTCCGTAGAAAAAACGTTCAAAAGAATTTACCGCGAAGGCAACATTTTTTCTTCCGCTACCGGCTACGTCGGCCGAGCAAGCGCCAACGACCTCAAAATCAATCCGCTTATTGGCGCCAATGATCTTGTCGGTAAATCCGGCGTAGAAATGTATTATGATGGCAAACTTCAAGGACAAGCTGGGATTACAAAAGGATTGCGCAATGCAAAAGGCAAGGTGCTTAACGAGAAAATAGAGGCCGAGCCAAAAATCGGGGAATCTCTTAAACTAACCGTTGACGGAGGATTCCAAGAATATTTTTATTCGCGCCTGCTACAAGGATTGAATTCGTTGGGGAAAAAAATCGGCGTGGGCATTGCTCTCAATCCAAGAAACGGTGAAATTTTGGCCCTCGTCAATTTTCCCGGCTTTAACAGTAATCTTCTCTCCGGTTCGGGAAACAACGAAGCAAAAACTTTCGTTTTAACTTCAAAAGACAAGCCGCTTTTCGACCGAGCGGTAAGCGGAATGTATACGCCGGGCTCGACCATCAAGCCGCTTGTCGCCGTTGCCGCGCTGAAAGAAAAGGTCATTGATACCAAAAGAAAGCTTTTTTCTCCGGGATATATCGACATACCAAATCCTTACGATCCGGAGACGCCGACAAAATATAAGGATTGGCGTTATCAGGGGAGGGTAGACGTCTATGACGCTTTGGCGCAATCTTCAAACGTTTATTTCTATATTGCCGGCGGAGGAGCCCCGAACGGCGTTGATCCGGAAATTCTAAACGGCGGTGGATACGTAAGCGGCCTGGGAATCAACCGTCTCCGCTCATGGTGGGAAAAATTTCTGCTCGGAAATAAAACAGGCGTGGACCTTCCCGGAGAATCCGAAGGCTTTTTGCCTTCTCCGACGTGGAAAGAGAAAACGACGGGACAACCTTGGAGACTGGGAGACACCTACAACGTTTCCATAGGCCAGGGAGATTTGCTTCTGACGCCGATTCAACTTATAAGTTATATTGCGGCGATCGCCAATGGCGGAAAAATTTTTCGCCCAATGATAAATTTAGAGAGGGGCCATGAAATAGCCGCTGATCTTTCGAATTTATTGCCGGAGATCAAAGAAGTTCAGAAAGGCATGGAAAGAACGGTAACTTCACCCATGGGAACCGCGCGTCTTTTAAACGACCTCGGTTTCCGCATTGCCGCAAAAACCGGAACCGCGGAGGTAAGAAGCAAACAGGGCGAAAACGCCTTTTTCGTTGGCTATGCTCCGACGGATAATCCGCAAATTGCCATCCTGATCCTGGTGGAAAATTCGCTCGAGGGAAGCCTTAACACTGTGCCGATCGCCAAAGATGTCTTGGATTGGTATTACTGGAATAGAATATTTCCAAACACAAAATAAAAATATAAAATTAAGCGACGGGTCATATAAACATGCGGTTTTAAATTTTGGTTTTTAAATTCTAAATTTTATGTCCGAGCTTAGACAAGACCCCGTTTCCGGCGATTGGATAATTCTGGCGCCGGAAAGGGTAAAAAGACCTCACGCCATTCTTGAAAAAGGAAGTGCACGCAAACCTTCGTCTAAAACAAGTTGTCCTTTCGAGTCGCAAAACATAGCCAATTCGTTGCACTGGCCGCCGCTTTTAAGCTCGCCGAACGAAAAAAAATGGCGCGTTGTTGTCGCAGAAAATAAATATCCCGCCGTAAGCCATGCGAGCGGCTGCTCGATTCCTGCGAAGTTAGGGCCCCACTTCGTCAAAACCGGCTCTGGCGCACACGATCTTGTGATCACAAGAGAGCACGCCAAAAACTTTGCCGATCTGGATTTAAACCGGGCCACGGAAGTTTTTCTTATTATGCAAAAAAGATTAAAAGATTTGGCCAAAGACGGGTGCAACCTATATACATCGGTGTTTTTCAATTGGGGCAAAAAAGCCGGCGCTTCGGTTTTTCATCCGCATTATCAGGTTTTGACCCTACCCATCATTCCGCCCGATATTTCACACTCTTTGAACGGTTCCGAAAAATATTTTGTAAAACATCGCCGCTGCGTCCATTGCGTCATGCTAGCTTTTGACGCTAAAGAAAAAAAGAGGGTAATAGACCAAAACGAAAGAGCAATATCTCTCGCGCCGTTTGTTTCGAGGGTTCCTTTCGAAGTGAGGGTTTTTCCAAAAAAACACACGGCAGAATTTCAAAAAACCCCTTTAAATGAATTACGTTCCGTTGCCGAGATGCTTCAAAGAGCTCTAAAACGTATTCGACGCAACCTCCGCGACCCTGACCTTAACTTTTTCATCCACACCGCCCCGCTTAAAGGCGGCAAATACGACTATTACCATTGGCACGTAGAAATTAATCCTAAAATTACTCCTTTCGGCGGTTTTGAGCTTGGTACAGGAGTTGAAATCAACGTGGTTGATCCGGCGAGAGCGGCAAAAATTTTAAGAGGCGACAAATGATCAAGACGAAAGAATTAAAAATTTTATCTTCTTTTTTCGGTATCGGTCTGGTTTTTGTTTTGGCAGCAACAATTTGGTCGTACTTTGCCCTGAAAGACGCGCGCCAGCCGCTGATTTTGCATTTCAATAACCTTGTCGGCATTACGCAGATTGGGGGTGTAAATTCTCTTGTCGGAGCCGGAATTACATCGATTGTGGTAATAGCCGTTAATTTCGTTGTTACCATGGAGCTTATAAAACGTGATAGGTTTTTGGGGTGGTCTGTGGCCACGAGCACGATTTTTCTTGCTGTGTTGATTTTTATGAGCTTTGCTGCTATTATTGGTGTTAACTAGATTAAACATGGCAAATTTTGCAATTATAGAAACCGGCGGAAAACAATATAAAGTGTTTCCCGGGGCCAAAATAAAAGTTGAAAAATTAAATACCGCTCCTGGCGCCACTTTTTCTTTCGACAAGGTCTTGCTTCTGGCAAATGGTGACAATGTCGAAATAGGCTCGCCGTACATTTCTGGCGTAAAAATTGAGGCAAGAGTTGTGCACAATGCGCGCGACATAAAAAAAATCGTTTTCAAATATCATTCCAAGACAAGATTTCGCAAGAAAAAGGGCCACAGGCAACACTATAGCGAAGTTGAGGTTGCAAAATTATAAAATACCCCCGGCTCACGCTCGTGGGGTATTTTATTATCCCCGCCATCGATCAGGCAAAACAGACGCCACATTACACCAGGCCGACAAGTCCGGTTTTTTGCGTCTTGTTATAATAATTTTATGCCAGAACAAACGCCTTCTTTTGAACATTCTGCTCTTGAGGCAGACATGAAGTTTCTTGCCAAAGAAATCGCAACCAGTCGTGATCGTAAAGAGTCGAAAAATGTCGGGGAGGAGGAGCTTCTAAAAAAAGCGATGCTTGCCGTTCCCTTGTCGCCGCAAACGAAGCCGGCCAGCGATAAAATCATAGCGAGCAAACCGAAACCTTCTGGTTTTTTGCCAAGCTACATTGACGAAGCTTCAGCCGAGGAACGACTGGAGGTAGAGTATCTTCTCGACTTCGCCTTCCATCACGGCATCGCGCAAGCAATAAAAGAATCGAAAAAATCGCCGGACTTTATTCAGGATGCTTTTCACGACTCTTTGGTAAAATTACTCGCTCCGGAACTTAAAAGGCGCGGCGTACTAAAATGAGTTTTTATTTTGCACTGGGAATTTTTATAGGAACTGTTTTTGGCGTTTTGATTTTTTTTATCGGCAGATTCCTTTTACGAAAGCGCCTTTATGCCCTTCTCGATATAGTGCTTTTCCTGGTAAAGCTGCCGCAAGAACCGCGCCGACCGGATGCGCCGCAAAAAGATTTCAAAGAAGAGATCAATCACTTCGAGCAGCTGCTTAATGCCCTGGCTTCTTTCAAAAAGCCGGTTGTTTTCGAGCTGGCTGTGCCGCATGTCGGCGAGGAAATACATTTTTATGTTGCCGTGCCTAAGTTTTTGTCAGACACGGCGGTAAAGCAGATTCAGGCTGTCTGGAGCAATGCCAGCGTCGAGCCGCAAACTGACGACTTTAACATTTTCAATGCTTATGGAACGACGTCGGCCGCTTATTTATCAGAGAAAGAAGACTATGCACTGCCGATCAAAACATATGTTGAACTTGGGATTGATTCTTTTTCTTCCGTTGTCGGAGGTTTTTCCAGGGTCAATGAAGTAGGCGAGGGCGCGGCGATGCAAATTTTATTGCGACCGGCGGACAGCGACGTTAAAAAAAGAATTTTGGGTTATATTTCCTGGCTGAAGAAAGGCGAATCATTAGAAGATATTTTTAAACACAAGCTGCCGATAAAAATTTCCGACGTCAAGCACGCACTGCAGCCGGAAAAGGACGAAAAAGCAAAACAGGAAAAAGTTGTTGATGAAGATGCCGTTAAAGCCCTGGAGTCTAAAGTTTCCAAGAGATTATTTCTTGTTAACGTCCGGCTTTTGGCGTCGGCCGGCTCTAAATTCCGTGCCGACATAATCCTTGATGGCCTTGCCGCCGGCTTTTCACAGTTCGGCAGCCCCAAAAGGAACGAGTTTAAGACAATAAAACCGAGAAATTCTTCCGGTCTTGTGCGCCAATTCATTTACAGAGAATTTTCACCCAAACAGTCCATGGTTTTGGGGGCGGAAGAAATTGCCAGCTTCTACCATTTTCCGATATCAACATCGGAAACGCCGAACCTTAAATGGCTTAAATCCAAAGAAGCGGCTCCGCCGGCCAATCTCCCCACCTCCGGCCTTCTTGTCGGAGAAAGCGTTTTCCGCGGCCAAAAAAGACGGGTTTACATCACGGACGAAGATCGAAGAAGGCACTTGTATGTCATTGGTCAAACCGGAACCGGAAAATCTACACTCCTCGGCAACATGTTTATCGAGGATGTGGAAAGCGGCAGGGGCGTAGCCATCATCGATCCACACGGAGATTTAATTCAAAACGTAATGGGATTTATTCCAAAAAACCGGTTAGAGGATTTGATCTATTTCGACCCCGGAGATTTAGAGCGGCCACTGGGACTAAACATGCTTGACTACAACCCGGACAGGCCAGAAGAGAAAACCTTCATCGTCAACGAAATGCAGAGCATCTTCAACAAACTTTTCCTTGCGGAAACCATGGGGCCGATGTTTGAACAATACATGAGAAACGCCCTGCTGCTTCTTATGGAAGATATGCAAAACGAACCGGCAACTCTTGTTGAAGTACCGCGCGTTTTTACCGATCACGAGTGGCGCAGGGCAAAACTTTCGCGCATAACCAATCCGGTAGTGCTTGAATTTTGGGAAAAAGAAGCGGTAAAAGCCGGCGGCGAAGCTTCCCTTGCCAACATGACGCCCTATATCACGTCGAAATTCAACAACTTCATTGCCAACGATTATGTGCGTCCGATCATTGGCCAAGTCAAATCGGCGTTCAATTTCCGTCAGGCAATGGACGAAGGCAAAATCATTTTGATTAACCTTTCCAAGGGGCGCTTAGGCGATATAAATGCCAATCTTTTGGGTATGATTTTCACTGGCAAACTTCTGATGGCTGCTCTCTCGCGAGTTGACACGCCGGAAATAGAGAGGAGGCGTGATTTTTATCTTTATATAGACGAGTTTCAGAATTTTACAACCGATTCCATATCCACCATTCTTTCCGAGGCCAGAAAATACAGACTGAACTTGACCGTCGCCCACCAATTTATCGCCCAGCTTACGGAAAAAATACGCGACTCCATCTTCGGCAACGTCGGCTCACAGGTTGTTTTCCGAGTCGGACCCCAAGACGCGGAATTTCTCGTCAAGCAATTCGAGCCGACTTTCTCGCAAAACGATCTGATTAACATCGATAACCTTAATGCTTATGCAAAAATTCTAATCAACGGAGAAACATCGAAGCCTTTCAATATAAAAATATTAACCACCTCTTGGAATTCCGGAAATAAGGAGCTGGCTCAAATGTATAAAGAATATTCGCGCCTGAAATACGGCAAACCAAAACAAGGAGTGGAAGCTGCCATTTACAAAAGATTGCGAGAAGAGAACTGAAAATAATAGGGCACGATTATTATGACAAAACAATCTCGCCTCTGGATTGTCGGGATAGACGAGGTCGGGCGAGGCGCCTTGGCCGGACCGGTGGTCGTGGCCGCGGTTTCCATGCCAAGAAAAATAAAAATAAGAAATGCCGAATTGGGAAATCTGCGCGATTCCAAAAAATTAACTCCAAGGCTTCGGGAGGAGTGGTTAGGGTTTTTTAAAAATCGTCAGGAAATTTCTTATGCCATTGCCAGAGTATACCCGCGACAAATAGAAAAAAATAACATTACTGGTGCCGCCAATCTCGCCGCCTTGCGCGCAACAAAACGTCTGGTTAAAAATTGCGGGTTGAAAATTGAAAATTGTAGCGTTTTCTTGGATGGCGGCCTTTTCCTCGGCAACGGCGAACAGCCGAAGAATTCAAAAACGATTGTTGGCGGAGATGAAAAATTTACAGCCATAAAAATTGCTTCCATAGTCGCCAAGGTTTACCGCGACAAATTGATGCTCAAGCTGGCTAAAAAATATCCGTCCTATGGTTTTGATGTGCACAAAGGCTATGGGACGCGCCAGCACATCTCCGCCGTAAAAAAACATGGCCCAAGCCCGGCACACAGAAGTTCATTTGACCCAATTAAAAAAATAATGTATAATGTAAAAAACAATGATTGAATCTGGCGGCGAAAACAAATTCTCGGCCGCGGAAAGCGAAAAAGGCTCCAAGCTTCTCAAGGCTTTGAGGTCAGCCGCTCTTTTTGCGGCCATGGGAGCCGCTGTCGGAGAAACGGCCAAGCCGTTGGAAGCTCAAATCTGGCACGAACCCGTAACGCTTGCAGAAAAATCCTCAAACAAAAAAGAGGAAAAGGAGCAAAAAAAATTAAAATCACTGGAGAAACAACTGGAGTCGCGAATAGGAGAACGTGGCCTTTCCTCCGTTCCCTATGATTTTCTTCCTACTGAAGAAACCAATGAAAAACATTCGCAGATAGATAATTTGGTAAGCAAAGACGGGGAAATATCATCGGATACAATTCGGGGATTATTAAACACCCTCCCAAAAAACTGGGGCGAGGATGGACTGCTTTTTATAAAAAATAGCGAAAAGAGCGTGCAGGAAGAAAACATCGACGAGCGATACAAAAATGCCAAAGCCATAATACTGACAAGCTGCAGCAGGGGCGGAGCAAAAATCACTTTCTACAAAGACTCCAGGTCAGAGGCAACATCGGACTTACTGGAGGACCTGTATCACGAATTCGGCCATAAAAATGATCCTATTTGCCACGCCTCCGCAAGCCGCGAGAAAAGAATAACCCTGTTGCTAAAAATATTCGATAGATTTTTAGAAGAAGACAAATATCAATCCTGGTACGTGGAGAAACTTGAAAGGCTGGAAGGTTTTCAGAAGATCAAAATTTTTGGGAATGCGCCGGATGAAAAGCCGGAAGAAATAATAATGGGCAAAAGGACGAGAGCCCTTCAGGATGCCAGAGAATATTGGGCTGAAATCGTTGCGGCATATCTTTCAAAACCGGAAAAACTGAGCCCGGGAGATTTTTATCTGGTAGATAATTGGGTAAAGCTGACGGATCAGAATTACGACGCTTTTAAATCGGCAAAAACAAGGAGCGAGATGGTAAAAAAAATTATAAAAAATTTGAAAAACGAACAAGCAAAAGAAATTCCGAAAAACAAACAATGAAAATTTTGATTAAAGATAAAAACGGCAAAGAATTGGGTATTCTATCCGTTGTCGGAAAAAAAGTTATTTTTGAAAACATTTCTGACGATGAATTTGCCGGGTTTGTTAGGGCTGGCGTTGAAAGAGGTTTACCGATTTTATTACGCAAGAACAGGAATTTGGAAACCTGCACAACATACAAGGCTGTTATGAATCCGGACTCCCCGGATTTGCTAATTATCGAGCGTTTTTTAAGAAATAACGGGTATATCGTAGAAGAAGTTGGCTCTAACCGGATGGCGAACGAATTGGAAGAAATTCTTAAAAATGTTCCCGACAACAATTCCGACAAACGACTTATTTTAGACAAATTCCCTAAATTAAACTCTTTGCGCCAAGCGCAAATACTCAAAATACTAAAAGACGCCGGATCTTGAAGCCTATATTTGCCACGAACAGATTCGTTTGTTAAAATGGTTGTATGGGTGGCGTACCGGTAAAACATCATGCCAAGGGAAAGTCCGGAAGGCGCAGGTCACATATGGCGCTTAAAAAAGCGCGGATTTTTGCTTGTAAAAACTGTGGCGGACCAAAAGAGGCACACCGAGTGTGCAAACAATGCGGCAAATAATAAATTTTGGCTGTTTCGTTTTTTGAAAATTGAAAATTGTGTTTGAAAATTAAACCATTATGGCTACAAGGCACTTACTGAGAACCGTAATTCTTCAATCCCTTTACGAATGGGATTTTTATCGTCGCAAACACGATCTTACTGCCATACTTGATCGCAACATGAACGAGTTTGCCCCCGGCGTAGACGAACCGGAATTCGGTTGGAAAATTATGAAAGGGATGGCAGAGCATCTTGCCGATATAGATAACGTAATTGCCAAAGCAGCACCGGAATGGCCGCTCGAAAAAATCGCCATCATCGACAGAAATATTCTTCGTGTCGGGCTTTACGAGCTTTTATACGCCAACCCTAACGAAGTTCCGGCAAAAGTAGCCATTAACGAAGCGATAGAGCTTGCCAAAAATTACGGCGGGCCGAACTCCGCCCGCTTCATTAACGGCGTACTGGGCACGGTTTATCGGGAAATAGGCGATCGCGGCAATCCACAGACGGAAGCAAAAGAAGATAAAAAAACAAAAAAGAAATAAGAATCATGCGAATCGGGCAACTACCAAACGCGGCCGATTTTTCAAAAAAAATAGGCACAAAATTTAAAAATAACGATTTGTTGTTAGAGGCCCTAACGCACAGATCGTACCTGAACGAAAATCCACGCTGGCACCTGCCGAACAATGAACGTTTGGAGTTTTTGGGTGATGCCGTCTTGGAGCTTGCGGTAAGCGAACTTCTTTTCAGCAAATTTCCCGATTACCCGGAAGGACAAATGACGGTCTTGCGAGCCGCGCTCGTCAATTACCAAAACCTGGCTAAGGTTGCGAAAGAAATCGGTTTGGAAAATTTCGTCCTGATGTCGCGCGGCGAGAGGCGCGACGAAGGCAAGGCGCGCGACGTGATCTTGGCGAATACAATGGAGGCGATTATCGGCTCTATTTATATTGATCGTAGTTTTGAAGAAGCAACGTCATTTATAAAAAAATTCATCATGCCCGGACTGTCGGAAATAATGCAAACTAAAAGCTATAAAGACGCCAAAAGCAAGCTGCAGGAAATCGTACAGGAAAAACTCAAAATAACGCCGACGTACAAAGTCCTTGAAGAATCCGGTCCGGCCCACAAAAGATTTTTTAAGATAGGAGTTTATTTCGGCGAAAAACTTATTGCCGAAGGATCCGGTGCTTCAAAACAGGAGGGAGAACTGGAAGCAGCCAAAGAAGCGCTTGGAAAATCGAGGCTTTAATTTCAGATGCCGCATTTCCTCAAACGCCTGGAGCTTAACGGATTCAAATCCTTCGCCGGAAGAGTTGTTTTTGAGTTCCCAGCCGGAATTACGGCGATTGTCGGTCCGAATGGATCGGGAAAATCGAATGTTGTTGATAGCATCAGGTGGCTCCTTGGTGAAAGAGAAGCAAGAAATCTCCGCGGCGCAAAAATAGAAGATCTGATTTTTGCCGGCACACCCAAGCGGCCAAGAATGGGAATGGCCCAAGCCGGATTGCACTTCGAAAATAAAAACCGCTTTTTTCCGGTGGAATTCGCCGAGGTTTCAATCGAGCGGCAAATCTCGCGCGACGGATCAAGCAGATATTTTTTGAATAAATCCGAGATTTTGCTGCGCGATCTCGTAGATTTTTTGGCCAAAGCTCGGCTAGGAAGCAGGGGGCTTGTTGTTGTCACGCAGGGAAATAGCGACGTTTTCATGCGGGCAACTCCGCTAGAACGGCGGGAAATGATCGAAGAAATGTTGGGGCTCCGAGAATACCAGCTGAAAAAAATTGACGCCGAAAGACGCTTGAAAAATAGCCGCATCAACTTGGATAAGGCGACCACGCTCATTGAGGAAATACTGCCACACCTTCGCTCTCTTAAACGCCAAACATCGCGCTGGGAAAAAAGAGGAGAGCTGGCCGAAGAACTAAAAGGATTGGAAAACGATTTTTTCGGCAGCCAGTTTTTTGAATTAAAAAATCAGCTTGGTGAAATCGAGAAAAAAATTTCCGAAGAAAAAGCCGAATACGAATTACTGGAAAAAGAGAAGGCGGACCTGGAAGAAAAACGCGCCGCCGTAGAGACCAAACAGCCGAAAGAAAAAGAATTGTTGACCAAAGTCAGGGTGCAAATTTATGATCTCGTCGAAAAGAAAAACCAGTTCGGAAAAGACCTGGGAAAACTAGAGGGAAAAATTGAAACTGGCGCGAAAGAAAGCGTTGCCAGGCCGCTGGGCGAAGCCGTTATCTTATTAAAAACTCTTAAAGATAGTCTTGTTTCCGCACTTGAAAACGAAAATGCGCTTCGATCGGCTGTAAAATTAGCAATAGATAGAATAGAGAAATTCCTTTTCGGCGAAGAAAGCGCTTCCGGCAAAATCTCCGGTGAAATCGAGAATCAACTTAAGAAAATTCGCCAAGAATTAACGGCTGTCGATGCGACAATCACCGAACTAAAAAATAGCGAAAAAAATCTTGAGAAGGGACAGGAAGACTTTTATCGGCTTTTTAAGTCTGCTGTTGCCGAAGTTGAAGCGGCAAAAATTAAAATCGAAAAATGGCAAATCAAACACCGGGAGCTGCTTTTTGAAAAAGAGCGCCTGGGGCTACGCAAAAGCGAACTCCTGCGGCAAATCGAACAAGCCGGCAGGAAGGTCGGCGAATTTGAAAACTGGAAACAAATTGGTCAAAAAATCGACCTCGTACAAGCCAACAACAGAATATTCAAATTAAGAGGCGACCTTGCTAGCATCGGGGACATAGACGAAGCACTCATGAAAGAAGCCAAAGACACAGAATCGCGCTATGAATTTCTGAAAAAGGAATCGGAAGACCTCAAAAAAGCGGTTTATGATCTGGAAAGTTTGATCAAAGAATTAAATGAAAAAATCACGGTTGAGTTTCAGAAATCCCTCGCAAAAATAAACCAAGAGTTCAACAAGTTTTTTGATTTAATGTTCGGCGGAGGACAGGCGCGATTGAAAACAGAAACGAGAAGCAAGGAGCCGGAAATGGATAAAAAAACGGAAACTAACGAAGAAGGCGAGGAAAAAGCCGGAGAAGAGGAAGACGAATCCGAAGAGGAGCAAGGTGGCGTTTTGATTGATATCAAGCTGCCACGAAAAAAAATCAACTCTCTCGAGGTTCTTTCCGGCGGCGAAAGGAGCCTTGTGGGCATTGCGGCGCTTTTTGCCATGATCTCCGTAAGCCCGCCGCCGTTTTTGGTTCTCGATGAAATAGACGCGGCCCTCGACGACAGAAACGCCAGGCGCTTCGCGGAAATGCTCAAAGAATTTTCCAGGCACACGCAGTTTATAGTAGTCACGCATAACCGCGCTACCATGGAAGCGGCTAACGTACTCTACGGCGTAACCATCAATGACGACGGTGCCTCCAAGGTTTTATCATTAAAACTGGAGTCGTAATTCTGGCAGGCTCACTGTACAATTAAACAAAGATGCCAAAAGAAAAACACAAAACAAAAAAATTTTTTGTCGAAACGCGATATCTCGGCGAAAAAACCGACCTAAAAAAACTGCAAGAGGCGATTAAGAAATACAAGTATCTAAACAGAGACCACCCTCTTATTGTTCAACTGCTTGAAGAAGAATACGCCGTACTCACCAAATTCGGCACGGTAACATTTTGGAACGTAAAACCGAAACTACAACGCCAGTTTGAAAAAGAAATAGCGCCGTTTGTATCAAGTCGCAAGGAAAGCTACGATTTTTTCGATACGCTCAATGTTTTCGTTGGTCCAGGCAAAGAAAAAGCGAGCTTCGAAGAATTATATGTTAATTCCATAGACCTGGAAAAAATAAAAATTGTCTCCTATGTTTCGGCACAATCTGTCGCTCTGGATCGTTATGAAGACGAAATTGACGGGCGGCTATCAGAATTGGGGAAGGTTGTCGAAAACCTCAAATCTTCGGGCAAGACGCGTTTCGATAAAAAAATCCTTTTAAAACAAGTCGGCAACGTCCTTTCGGTAAAACAAAACACCGTGAGCAGCCTCTCTTTGTTCGACAAACCGGACGAAACCTGGGAACGAGCTGAGATAGAAAAACTTTATCTTGGTTTGAGAAGCGAATACGAATTAAGGGACAGGTTCGACGTCTTAAACGAAAAAATAGATTTTCTTTCCGAAAATAATACAACACTCTTGAATTTTATCGCCTCGCAAAGAGCCAACACTCTTGAAATTGTCGTAATTATACTTATCATTATTGAAATCGTCCTGTTTGTCCTGGAATTATTGCGTGTTTTTCCAAAGTAAAAATTAATCGGGCCCATAGTAAAACGGCATTACGCGCCCTTCGCATGGGCGAGGTCCGGGTTCAATTCCCGGTGGGTCCACTTCGACTCGCTTCGACTTGGATCAGGCCAAGTCGAAGGCTCACTCAGTGCGGGCACTCGACTCACAAAATCTCCCGGCAGGGAGATTTTGTTCGCTCGCGGCAAACCACCCCGGGTCAATTCTGACGAGCCACAGCGATGGGTCGAGAAAAATTTCAACCGTAAATCCACTCAAAGACGCCTGTTTTTATGTGTAAAAAACAAGACTTTGACAGATGCCTGTCTTAAAATACAATAAAACATAGGTTATTTGACAGAGAGGAATGCCAAGTGAAGAACTTGAAAACCTTGTCCATCCTGCTTCTTCTCGTTTCGCTAAACGCTTTCGCCAAAGAAAAAGAACTGCCGTGGTTTTTGGAAAACATAGACAGGGAGAAAACTGCTATCGGCCAAATGCAGGCATATCTGCGCGAGATGAACCGTACTTGGAAATGCTTCCAAGGCGACCCGAATGCCATCCAAATTCTCATCCCGGGAGAAGACAGCTTCCGCAAGGAATATCCCAACGTCAAAAGCACTTCGAGCGTATCGAAAAAGCGCCGGCATCTTACGGTAATACTCGATCATTACATCGAAATCAAAGAGGGTCCGAACAAAGGAAAATTCAAGGTAACCACCCTATGCGGCGATGAGATTGTCTTAACCAGACGCCAAGTCGATGTTGTCGCGGACTATGTGTTCGAAAACGGAATTAAATCCGTCAAAAGCGATTCGGAATTTTGGGGTCCGATCATAGACGACTCCATCGATATTGGACTGGAAAAAAGAGTTGGCAAAGAAAAAAAGGCCGGCATGCGCGCGCGTTTGGACGAAAAAATTCCCGGCTATGAAATTACCTGGAGGGAATATTACGGATTGTTGTACGACAATAAAGAATCCGATTTCGTCCCCACGGAGCTTCACCTGGGTTATAACGTAAGACTCAGGGGAATCTTCGGCGTTACCTGGCTCAATACCGGACTGGTCTACATTAATCCGCAGACGCTGCAAATTGATTTCATCAAAAACGAACCGCAGGTGATGAAGCACGAATTCGTCCACGTCAATTCCAATTTAGAAAACTTTCCTCTGGCGGAATCTTTCGATGCCGAACTCTTAGCGTCTTTTATGATGTTCCACTCGGAAGACCAGATTGATTTCTTTTTCCACGGCTACGCCGCCTTGCCGAGAAAATTTGCCAAGATTTATTTCAACTACGACTTCGACGCGGCACGGGCAAGAATGGTCAAATTCGACGACGCCACCGGAAACTTAATCGTAGACGCAAAAGCCTGGAACGAAGAGCTGGAGAAACTACAGCCGATTAAGGAAGAATTTATCAGGTTCGGGCGGCTGGCCCTGCCGGAATTCTATTCCGATGAAATGTTTTGGCTGGCCATGAACAAGAAGCTGCGCGACAACAATGTCGTCTTTCGCATGATGATGGCAAAATACTACGACCCAACAAGCCTTGGCGGCCGAGTGCCGACCATGCGCTGGCTTGAAGCCAACAAGGAACGCATCCGGAAAATCGCCGAGGAGTCCATGGCCGAAGTCGAAAAGAGCGGCGACGAAGTCGTCATACAAGCCAACCTACCCCCGTTCTTACTTGATCTCTATATGAGAACATTCAACGAACGGGAGCGGGCAGCCATAGAAAGGCATTTCCGCGAGCATCCGGAAGAATTGCGGAAACTTTTAACGGACTCGACTAAATTCTGGAGTTTTGTAAAATCAGAGTTAGAACTTAAACAGAAAGGGGGCATCAGGTGAAACGACTTCTCTTTGTGCCAGCGCTCTTTTTGAGCATTATCCTTGCCGGCTGCGGTCCGACTTTCATCTCCGAGTGCGAAAAAAGATCTCGCGCAAGCGGAGACAACCAAACGCAGGTAGATTTAGTCTGCGAAGCGGGTGCAAACAAGTATTATTTTCTTGAAAATAAAAATGGCACGCTTTATGTCCGATACGGCCTTGTAAGCTGGAAAGATTTGGAACAAGAATCCGATGATCAGCTGAAAAGGTTGGACAACGCCCTGAACCCCTTAAATAAAGAAGACGCCCAGATAATGGAAACGTTCGACGGCCAGAAAGAATACCTCGAACGACAGGAGACCATCGTAAGGACGAGGCGGCAAATTTACCGCACTGCCGGCCTGCACGATCTTTTCCAAAATTTGATGAACCAGTCTTCGTTTATGGCGGAAGAGAAAGACGGCAGATACGATATCCGCAAAATCGCCATGCCGCAGCACCTTACGGAAACCTTCCCTTTTACTGACGACAAAATAGAGGCGGCAAAAAAGAACGGCGTTTTGAAGCTCATCGATCACGTTCTTTGGTCTCGCGACACCGATTTTTATAAGAAAGACATAAACACCGAGCATCCCGACGACCCCAACGAATTCGTTTGGAAATCCTGGAGGGGCGGGTTGGAGCTTTTCTCGTACCAAATTCAGACCGTAAGCAAACCGGGAGATAATCTCGGCGACTACATCGAGGGTTATCGCATCATCAACGGCAAAAAAGAAAGCAAACCGGCGCTCAAGATTTTCTTTCCGTCTCATAGTCCGGTTGCCGTTGTTGTCATAGATTCCGACAAAGAGAACGAGCCCGGATTCAATCTGCCGGACTTTGTTGATCAACTCATAGTAAGCGATCTCACCGATATCCAGAAAAACGGCGACGTAATCGGAAAAATCTTTAAGGAAAAATCGGAAACGCGGCGGAAAACTCCTGCCAAAAAGGAAAACAAGCCGGAAGTCGCCCGTTCAGGCGAACCGCTCAACTTATGGGAAAAATGTCCAGACAATGACGGCTGTTCAATACCCAAATACAGAGGAGAAATGGGCAACGGCTATAGCCTGCGCATAGAATTCGACAATGGAACAGGCGGCGAGGAAGCGATGACCAGGGGCGTAAAGTACGTTGCCAAAGAATATCTTATCAACAAAACAACGGAATACTACAGACCGAAACCGGAATTCCAAAACGTTCTCAGTGCGGAAGCCTTTGGCAAAAGAGTTCGCTTCATAATGGCCGACGGCTCCGAGGTATCAGGCGTCATCACGCCCGGGCCGAATAAGTTCATAGAAAACGAACCCTACGCCATTGCTTATACCGAAGGCCAAAAACGCTGGTGGGCAGAAAAAAGCCCCGGCAGCAAGGTTTTCGATAAACGCAAAGAAATCTCTCGAGGCGAACCAGACGGAGAAAGAAATATATTGGAGCCCATGCAATAACCGCATGGGCTGTTTTTTTATGCTAAAATTTATTTAATGAAGCTTATCGTGGCCAATTGGAAAATGAATGTTCCCGATTTGCGGCGCTGGCGCAATTTGCGCATTCCAAAAAACATCGATGCCGTTATCTGTCCGCCGTTTCCGTACATACCAAGCGTTAAAAATCAAACAGCAAAAGCACGGCTTGGCGCCCAAAACTGCTTCTGGGAAGAAAAGGGGGCATACACGGGAGAAGTGTCTCCCGCAATGCTTAAATCATTCGGGGTACAATACGCAATTATCGGCCACTCCGAACGGCGCCGCTGGCTCAGAGAAACAGACGAGATGATTAATAAAAAAGTTTTGGCGTCGCTCCGCGCAGGCCTTTCGGTTATTCTTTGCGTAGGAGAACCTTCTGCAATCCGCCGTAGGGGACTTTCTGCGGCCAAACATTTCGTAGAAAACCAATTAAACAAAGACTTGAAAGGAATGGCTGGTTTGAAAATAAAAAACATGGGGTTTAAAATTATCATTGCTTACGAACCGGTATGGGCTATCGGCACGGGCCGCGCCGACAAGCCGGAGGATTCGGCCTCGATGGCGAACTTTATTAAGAAAATTCTTGATAATAAATTCTCTGTTTCAAACCCTGGGGTTCTATACGGCGGATCGGTTACGGGCAAAAATGCCGCAAACTTCTTAAAACTTGGAAGTATTGACGGGGCCCTTGTCGGAGGTGCCAGCTTGAAACGAAGAGAGTTTGAAAAAATATTAAAGGTCGTTTCAAAACTACACTAAAAATGGAGAAAATAGAAAAAGCAAAATTTTATTTTTGGCTGGTTTTGGATATCCTGGTTGCTGTATCGGTTTTTGGACTTGTATTTGTCGCCATTCCCGCCTTGCGAAATTATGGCGCGTCGCTTCCGGCAGCCAGGACGGTTATCGTTTCCGCCGAAGGAAAAACAACGGCGGCGCCGGACTTGGCAACGGTTTCGTTTTCGGTAATATCGCAGGGGAAAAATCCCGACGAACTGTCGCAAACCAATAATGAAAAAATGTCTGCCGCGGTGCAGTTTGTAAAGGCCCAGGGTATAGACGAAAAAGATATCAAAACCGTTTCCTACAACCTCCAGCCGGACTATCGTTACGACCGGAATATAAATCGCAGTTTCATCGTGGGATACACGCTGACACAAACCGTCGAAATAAAAGTAAGGGATTTCAGCAAAACGGCGAAAATTATCGGCGGTCTTACTCCTCTTGGCATCAACCAGATCGGCGGAGTTAATTTCTCAATCGAGGATCAGGAGAAGTTTCTCTCGGTTGCGAGAAAAGACGCAATTGCCAAGGCAAAAGCAAAGGCCTTGCAAATGGCCGCGGAGGCCGGTGCAAGCTTGGGTCGGGCGATCAGCGTGAGCGAATCGCCGCAAATAATACCGATCCCTTACGCAGCCCAAACTTTTGGCGCCGCCGTAAAATCTGATACTGTTCAGCCGTCTCTTGAACCGGGTGCTCAAGAAATAAAAATTTTCGTGACGCTAGCCTACGAATTGAAATAGAAAGCTTTAAGCGCTGTTGGCTATTATTCGAAGTGCCAAGATTCTTCGAATTCTTTAAGTTTGTTTTTAAGTTCAGGTTGCAAACCGAGCGAACTATCTTTCTCTACGGCTTCTTTTGCCGCCTCGCGGCTCATAGTTACAAGTTCTATATCTTGCAGCGCTTTCATGGCAATATCGGGCATGCCGGCTTGCGCTTCTCCCAAGAATTCTCCCGGTCCGCGCAATTTGAGATCACGTTCGGCCAGTTCAAAACCGTTTTTTGCCTCGATAACCGCCCTAAGACGATCTTTTGTGCTTTGCGCCACGGAATCTGTAAAAAGGAGGCAATATGACTGATATTCTCCGCGCCCGACGCGGCCTCGCAGCTGATAAAGCTGGGCTAAACCGAAACGATCGGCTCCTTCAATCATCATGATTGTGGCGTTCGGAACATCAACGCCGACTTCGACCACGGAGGTCGAGACAAGAATATCAGTTTCGCCTCGCCTAAAATCATTCATTATTTTTTCTTTCTCTGCCGGCTTCATTTTGCCGTGAAGCATGGCAACTCTCAAGTCGCGGAATATTTTCTCGGAAAGCTTTTCAAACTCTTCCTTGACTGATTTTACGTCCCAAAGAGCAGACTGGCGAGCGCTGATTTTTAAATTGTCTGAATGACCACTGCTGGCTTGCGTGGCGCTCCTAGGATCGATTCTCGGGCAGACGACGAACACCTGTCTACCGTTTTTAACTTCGCTTTTTATAAATTCGTAAGCCTGCGGCCGCTCCGTTGGAGATACGACTTTGGTCGCTATATTTTTTCTTCCGGTCGGCAGCTCGGTTATCGTGGAAATATCCAGATCTCCGAAAACAGTCATCATAAGAGTCCTCGGGATCGGCGTGGCGCTCATAGAAAGGAAATGTGGCAGAATGGAAAATTCGCCTTCGCGGCGGGCGAGAGCTTGCCTTTGGCGAACGCCGAAACGATGCTGTTCGTCGACGATAACAAGCCCCAGGTGTTTGAATTGCACCGTGTCTTCAATCAAAGCATGCGTACCAATGACTATTTTTACTTCGCCGTTTCTGATTTTTTCTTTAAGATTTTCTTTTTTGATATTTTCTTCCGTATCCGTATCATAAAGTATTTTAGCTTCGCTTCCGGTAATAAGGGCTACGAGCGGCTGATCGTTGCGACTCACGCTTCGAAAAAGGCTTTTTAGTGTTTCGAAGTGTTGGCGAGCAAGAACCTCCGTTGGGGCCATAAAAGCCGCCTCCAGGCTGTTTTTGGCCGCAACCAATGCTGCCATAACCGCCACGACTGTTTTGCCGGAACCCACATCTCCCTGAAGAAGCCTGTTCATCGGCGTTTGTTTTTCCAAATCTTTGATAATTTCCCAGAAGGATTTTTTCTGCGTGACGGTAAGCTCGAACGGAAGGTTTTCGATTTTATCTTTTAACCACTCGATGTCAACGCTAAGCGGCCTGGCCTTTTCTTCCGCCAACCTAAGTTTTTGTTTCAGCATATGAAGCTGCAAAAGAAAGAGGTCTTCGAATTCAAACCGGCGCCTCGCTTTTGCCGCTTCTTCAACCTCGTCCGGGAAATGAATATCTTTTAGCGCCCTATTAATATCTGGGAATCCGTATTTTTTTAAAATTTCTTCGCTAAGCCATTCCGGAATTTTTTCGATGTTTTTAAGGATCGGCTGTATCAAATAACGGATTCCCTTTGAAGTCAGGCCTTTTGTTTCCGGATAGATCGGGACAAGGCGCGCCGTGTGTCTCGTTTCCTGTCTTCTGTTGCTTGCAAGGAGTTCGTATGCCGGGTGGCTTAAATAAATTTCACCGTCGTCGGAAACGGAAATTTTGCCGGCAAAGTTAGCGACTCTCCCGGGTTTTAAAGAATTCAAAAGATATGGCTGATTGAACCAGATGGCCTTGATCGAGCCGGACTCGTCGGCAATCGTTGCTTCGACGATGGTGATGTGTTTTTTCCATGTTCTCCGCAATCCGACATCTTCGATCGCTCCCTGAATCGTCGCATGCTGGCCGGGCTCAAGTTCGGAAATTTTATATATTTTGGAAAAATCTTCGTAGCGCGCCGGGAAGTGCCAAAGAAGCTCTTTGATTGTCGTTATGCCGAGTTTTTCCAGACGTTTCAAAAATCCCGGACCGATGCCGCGGATTCCCGATAGGGGAGTCACGAGTGGTAGCTTTGTCATTGCCGTTTGGCATAGTATAGCATATTTCGCTTCGCAACAGAGAAAAATCCGGAAGAATTAAACAAAAAAACCGCGCGATTTCTCGCACGGCTACCGGCATGTTTAGTTAAATTATCAACTCTTAACCCGCCGCCCTGTGGCGGCTTATTGTACTCGGGAAGCCGATTTCGGGGTAGCAAGTCGTAAGGCGCAGGTCAGAATTTTTTTTGTCTTTTGAAAACGAGAAAGCGATTTTCCATGCCTATTATCCTAACTTCTTCATTTTCCGGCACATCTTCGGCGTTGACGCTGGCTTCATTCGTAAGCACATCGACAATCCGCCAGCCTTTTTTTCTCATATCCTCGATTATTTCCTTGTCTTTTCTCTCGAAATGCATTTGGGAAATCGGGTCGTTCATTAGTTCTTTTTCGTGGCGCACTTCTTGAGCGGCGGCGAATTCTTCCGCGCGCGCCTCGAGGCCTCTTTTCCATTTTTCAAATTCCTCCTTGCGCTCTTCCGGCTTCTCCGAATTGTTGATTTTTTCGTTTTTCATTGTTTTATTTTAACCCTGTCCGCCCACCAGGCTTCGAACCTGGAACCTTCTCCTTAAGAGGGAGCTGCTCTGCCGGTTGAGCTATGGGCGGAAATATTTTTCTTTGATTATGACCAAGCAATAATCTGGTTGCAACCTTTCTTCCAATTTGTCGTGCGCCAACTAGCCGCGCCTCCGGAGGAATTCGCCCGCGACTCACGCACTCGCTGTCGCTCATGCATGGCCTGGGCACCGCCTCGAAGATTTTTTCTATTGAAAAAATTCTCTCTGGCGTTCGAATCCGGCTTTGTAACGGAAACAGCATCATTGATTCTATTTCCGCTTGTGCACATCCGGATAGATTCGAACCCTCGAATCGAGATTCATCGCCCAACTTGCGCGCCCACGCCAGGATTCGAACCCGGAATTCATGGTCCGAAGCCATGCGTGATATCCGTTTCACTACGTGGGCAAGTCCTGCAGGCAGAGAAGGCTCGCGTTTTATTCTTTTAATTACGGAGGCGTATTCGGCAGCCGGCAGAAGCCGCTCGCGATATTAGTTTCGTCGCGAGAGCAGCCATATTTATTTTAAATAATTTCGCTGTTATTTACAAAAAACTTGGCGCCGCAATGGCGCCCATAATTATACCTCAATATTGTATCCTTTAAGCTCTTTTTTAAGTTCTTCGGAATTCCTGTGAAGAATAACAGAGAACCCCAGCTTCTTTGCCGTATCCAGATTTTTCTGCGCGTCGTCAATAAAAAGGCAGGTGTATCCGATTTTCAAATTAAGAAAATCCAAAACCTTGCGAAACGCCTCTTCCTCCGGTTTTCTTGTCCCAATCTCGAACGAAAAGAAACATTTTCGCATGCTTGAAAATACTCCTGGCCAAAACTTTTGGACGTATTCATAATGAAGCGGGTTCAGATTCGAGAGAAGCAGCAAGTCAACGTCGTATTTCTGTTTGATGGCATTTACAATGTCATAGACCTCTTTGTCCAAGGACATTTTCAGATCTTCACAAAAATCTGTTTCGAACGATTTTCTGGAATCGGCGTAACCGGCCTTATCCACGAACTCCCCGAAAACTTCCTCCGTAGATAGTTCTCCGCGTTCATAGCGATGCCGAACTTCGCCGTCTCGCAATTCGCGCACGGCATTCCAACCACGACTGCATTTTGAAGTAATTTTTGAATCGGGACCGAAATCAACGTACCTTATAAGCACGTTACCCATATCAAACACCAACACGCTTGGCCTGAAACCGGTTTTCCTCACGAATCTTTACTCCAAATGAACTATGCCGATTATGGCATATCAACGATCACAAATCAACAGTGTGCTAATTTCTTTTTGGTGCTAGACTTGATTTAAAATGGAACTTTTATTTTTTCAGCTTGTTGTTTTGATTTTCTCCGTGATAATTCACGAGGTTTCGCACGGTTATGTGGCGGAGTATCTAGGAGATCCAACAGCGCGCCTTGCGGGTAGGCTTACTTTTAATCCCTTGAAACACCTCGATCCGTTCGGCTCTTTTATTTTGCCGCTCCTCCTGTATTTTTCTTCCGGCGGAGCGGTTGTTTTCGGCTGGGCGAAACCCGTGCCATACAATTCCTATAATCTGAAAAATCCCGCGGCTGCCGGAGGTAAAATCGCCGCTGCCGGACCAGTCTCAAATCTTTTAATCGCCGCCGTTTTCGGAACTTTAATCAGAACGTTTGCTGCGGCCGGTTTGCTGTCTGACTTTTTGGCAACGCTTTTCGGCATAATAATTTATCTCAATATACTGCTTTCGATTTTCAACCTTGTACCCATTCCGCCACTAGACGGCTCGAGGGTGCTCTTTGCGCTGATGCCAAAAAACGATTCTACGCTTAGGGCCTTCGTTTGGCTGGAACGCTACGGCATGATTTTGGTATTCCTTTTCATTTTATTCGGTTTTCAGTTAATAATTCCGCTTGTACACTATCTTTTTTCTTTCTTTGCCGGATCCTCGGCCATTTTTTGACATCAAACGGCCGTTCGTGTATCATTTTTTATTGTTATTATCTTTATATGCCAACACTAAGGCAATTAATTAAAAAGGGGCGTAAGAAGGCGAGGTCGAAAACAAAATCGCCCGCCCTCTCTTATTATTTCAACACCATAAAAAACAGGCCGGTTGATTCCGCCTCGCCTTTTAAGCGCGGCGTTTGCATCAAGGTTTTCACTACCACACCGAAGAAACCGAACTCTGCGCTGCGCAAGGTCTGCAGGGTACGCCTTACAAACGGCATGGAAGTGACGGCTTATATTCCGGGCGAAGGCCACAGCTTGCAGGAACACTCGATAGTCATGATCCGCGGCGGGCGCGTAAAAGACCTTCCCGGAGTCCGCTATCACGTTGTCCGCGGAGTACTCGATACCACCGGCGTTGAAGGGAGAAAACAGCAAAGATCGAAATACGGAGCGAAAACGCCGAAAGCATAAATTGCGAACGCAAAATAAGTATCAATGCGCAAAAAAAGGGTTTACAAAAAATATCGCGAGGGAGACGTAAAAAACGATCGCATAGACATCGGGCGCTTCATTAACTACGTGATGAAAAACGGCAAAAAAACTATTGCCGAAAAAGTCGTTTATGACGCCTTCGATAAAATTCATAAGACGACGAAAGAAGATCCTGTGAAAATTTTTGAAAAGGCTGTTGAAAATGCCTCGCCCATGCTTGAGGTCGCCTCGCGCCGTATTGGAGGAGCAAACTACCAAATTCCGCGCGAAGTCCGGCCGGAAAGGAAGTTTATGCTCGCTTTACGTTGGATAATCGGCGCTGCCCGCAGCCGTCGCGGCAAACCAATGTCGGAAAAATTAGCGGAGGAGCTGATTGCCGCTTCCAAAAACGAGGGCGCGGCCATCAAAAAGAAACTTGATACACATAGAATGGCCGAAGCGAATAGAGCATTCGCCCACTTCGCAAAATAAACATCCCTTTTGTTATTTTCTAGATTTTAAACTCTGGACTCTAATTTGTTATGCCTCGACAATATCCAATAGAAAAAGTTCGCAATATAGGAATAATAGCCCATATCGACGCCGGCAAAACGACAGTTTCCGAGCGGGTGCTTTTTTATACCGGCATTTCTCACAAAATAGGCGAGGTGCACACCGGGGACACGGTCATGGACTGGATGGAGCAGGAACGCGAGCGGGGAATCACGATAACGTCGGCAGCGACAACTGCTTTTTGGGTGCCAACCTATACCCGCGGAGATAAAAAATTCGAGCACCGCATCAATCTTATCGACACTCCTGGACACATAGATTTCACCGTTGAAGTCAAACGCTCCTTGCGCGTTCTAGACGGCGCTGTCGTGGTGTTTGACGGAGTAGCTGGTGTTGAGCCCCAGTCGGAGACAAACTGGCGCTATGCCGACGAATATAAGGTACCCCGCATTTGTTTTATAAATAAACTAGACAGGCTTGGCGCCAGTTTCGAAAAAAGTTATCAATCAATCTTGGAAAGATTGACCGCGAATGCAGTTCCTCTTCAAATCCCCATCGGACTGGAAGGCGCTTTCAGCGGCGTAGTCGATCTGCTTCTAGAAAAAGCCTTCGAATTTCACGGCGACCACGGCGAAAAAATCGTCGAGGTGCCTGTTCCGGACGGCCTCAAAGATGAAATAAAGAAGCGGCGCCACGATCTTTTGGAAAAAATCGTGGAGAATGACGACGCGCTGATGTCGCAGTACCTCGAAGGGAAAAAACCGCCGCTTGCCGATTTGAAACGCGTCCTGCGCCGCGCGGTTTTGGAAAATAAAATCGTCCCGGTTTTTTGCGGATCGGCCCTGAAAAATAAAGGCGTTCAATTGGTTTTGGATGCGGTTGTAGACTATCTTCCGTCGCCAATAGATTTACCTCCGGTAAAAGGAATCGATCCGAGAAGTTCGGCTCCGGTTACGCGCGAAGCAAACGATGATCAGCAATTTTCAGCCTTGGCTTTCAAAATAGCAACGGATCCTTTCGTCGGCACATTAACGTATTTCAGAAATTATTCCGGAGTGCTTAGGCGCGGATCGTATATCTTAAACTCCACCAAGGGCGGACAAGAGAGAATCGGCCGCATAGTCCGGATGCATGCCAACCATAGAGAGGAAGTCGAAGAGGTTTACGCCGGAGATATTGCCGCCATTGTCGGACTCAAAAATACTACGACAGGGGACACGCTCTGCGACCCAAATGCACCGATAATCCTTGAGAAAATTACTTTTCCGGAACCGGTTATCGGCATCCGTATTGAACCAAAAACCAAGGCCGACCAGGAAAAAATGGGCACTGCTCTGCATCGCTTGGCCGAAGAGGATCCGACGTTTAGGGTTGCCGGCGACCCGGACACGGGCGAAACAATTATCTCCGGCATGGGAGAATTACACCTCGAAATCATCGTTGATCGCATGAAAAGGGAATTTAAAGTTGAGGCATCCGTAGGCAGGCCGCAGGTTGCCTATAAGGAAACGATTACAGGCGAAGCGGAAGCCGAAGGAAAATATATCAGGCAGTCCGGAGGAAGAGGACAATATGGCCATGTCTGGCTTAAGGCTAAATCGCTCGCGCGCGGCAAGGGATTTGTTTTCGTCGATGCCATCAAGGGCGGAGTCATTCCGCAGGAATTTATCGCGCCAACCGAAAAAGGCGTGAAGGAAGCGCTGGACAAGGGAATTTTGGCACACTATCAGATGACGGATATCGAAGTCACGCTCTACGACGGATCGTTCCATGAGGTCGATTCATCGGAGGCGGCATTCAAAATTGCCGGCTCGATTGCCCTCCAGGAAGCGGCCAAGCGCGCCAAGCCGGTGCTTCTTGAACCGATCATGAAAATCCAGGTCATAGTGCCGCAGGAATTTTTAGGCGAGGTCACCGGCAATCTTAATTCCAAACGTGCAAAAATCGAGGAGCTCTCCGACCGCACAGGAGTTAAAGTCATTGATGCCACAGTACCGCTTGCCGAAATGTTCGGTTATGCGACGGAGCTCCGCTCAATGACACAGGGGCGCGGGAGTTTTACAATGGAATTCGATAAATACGAAATAGTCCCAGGAAACATAGCGCAGCTGATCATCGATGGTAAAAAGAGATAAGGTTCTTCTTGCAAAAAAATAGATTAAACTGTATAATCCTTAAAGCTGTTGCACAACTAATAAGGAGGGTTGCTTGAAGAATTTTAAAGCGGCTCTCGTGCTTTTCGTTCTGATAGTAACGCTGCCGCCATTTCTTCACGCGGGAAAAAAGAATAACGACCGGGACGAAAAGGACAAGGAATATAAGCTTCTGGAGGAGGGAACTTATTACTTTTACAGTGGCAACCACAAGCTGGCAAAGGAAAAATTCCAGGAATGCATAAAGCTAGATCCGGACGGTCCGCTTTGTTATTGGCGCCAAGCACTGAATCTTTATGAGATATTTCGCCTCGAGAAAAAAAATGATGAGACGAAACTGGACGATCTTGGCTATGCGGAAATCATAGCCTTCATAGATCAAGCTGTTGTCAAAACGGAAATAAGATTAGCCAACAAGGAGTTTTCCGATCCGCGCCTGGGTGTCGATTATTTTTTTGTGGAAGAATCGCTTTTCGGCATCAAGGGAATCCTGCAAAAATCGAACAGCGAGCGCGGCGCGGCACTTTCCTCCGCCCTGCGCATGAAAGAGCTCTACGAAAAATCCAAATATCAGGACGCCAAATATCCCCTCGGCCTCGCCGGCTACGAACTGGGCAAAAAGCGTTGGTTCGACCCGCTCTATCTAGGCGGCCGGGCAATGGGATTTCCTGCGCGCAAGGACGGACTGAAGCTTATCCACGACGCTGCAAGCGGAAACAACAATCCCTTCGCCGACGATATTTGGTTCCTTGTCTTCCGCGTTTTGACAGACGAGAAAATAAAAGAAAAAGATCGCGCATCGGACGGCAAAATTTTGGGTTTTTCTGCCGACCAAGTCTTTGAGCGCCTTTACCGCAAATACCCTGAAAATCCAAGTTTAAGAAGATATCTAACAAAGAAAAACAGACAATAAACCCGCCGCTATTGGGCGGGTTTTTAGCGTCGAATTTGACAAAAATAATAGTTTTGTACAATATTACCCTTATGGAAGGAGGCGACGAATAAAAGCCGAACTATTGACAAGCCGCGACGACTGTTTTAAGATAGATTATCGTGGCGCTTGTTTATGTTGCTTTGCCAACCGGTCGAAAAGTTTGCTAATATTTAAAAAATAAAAATTATTAAAAATACATAAACCATGGCGGAAAAAGAAAAGTTTACAAGGGGTAAGCCGCACTTGAACGTGGGAACTATCGGCCACGTTGACCACGGCAAGACAACGCTCACTGCGGCCATTACAAACGTCCTTTTTAAAAAAGGGTTAGCTAAAAAAGCCGAAAGTGTCGATCAGATCGACAACGCTCCCGAAGAAAAGGCGCGCGGCATCACGATTGCCTTGCACCACTCCGAATACGAATCGGAAAAACGGCACTATGCGCACATCGACGCTCCCGGTCATGCCGACTATATCAAAAACATGATCACGGGCGCCGCGCAGATGGACGGAGCGATTCTCGTCGTTTCCGCCGCCGACGGTCCCATGCCGCAAACACGCGAGCACATTTTGCTTGCTCGCCAAGTTGGCGTGCCGGCGATAATTGTATTCCTCAACAAGGTTGATCAGGTTGACGACCCGGAGCTAATTGACCTCGTTGAGTCGGAAGTAAGAGAACTTTTGAAAAAATACGAATTCCCGGGAGATCAGACGCCGATCATCCGCGGATCGGCACTGAAAGCCCTGAATGCGAAGTCTGCCGACGATCCTGATGCCAAACCGATTTTGGATCTTGTTAAGGCTCTTGATGAATATATTCCCGAGCCGGTAAGAGATCTCGACAAACCGTTCCTTATGCCAATCGAAGACGTTTTCTCGATAGAAGGACGCGGCACGGTTGTCACTGGCCGTGTTGAGCGAGGAAAGATCAAGGTAAACGAAGAAGTTGAGGTCATAGGCCTTAAGCCTACGCAGAAAACGGTTATAACCGGTATTGAAATGTTCAACAAGCTTTTGGATGAAGGCATGGCCGGGGACAATATCGGCGCGCTGCTCCGCGGCCTCAAGAAAGAAGACGTGGAACGCGGCCAGGTCATTGCCAAACCGGGATCGGTTACTCCCCACACGGAATTCGAAAGCGAGGTCTACGTGCTCTCCAAAGAAGAAGGCGGTAGACACTCGCCGTTTTTCGCCGGCTACAAGCCGCAGTTCTATATCCGCACCACCGACGTTACGGGCGAAGTTACATTGCCGCAGGGGATGGAAATGGTTATGCCCGGAGATACGGTGAAACTTTCGATCAAACTTATTTCCCCGGTTGCGCTTGAGGAAAAACAAAGATTTGCCATCCGCGAGGGCGGCAAAACTGTTGGAGCGGGAGTTGTGACGAAAATCAATAAGTAAATTATGGTAAGCGGCGGCCCGGAAAGGGGGCAGCGATTTACCAGTGTCAAACACGACGAGACAGAACTTTTCGTTGCTAAAAAATTCAGGGGACTTGAAGCAATCGAGCAAAAAATCAGAAAGCTGGAGTTTAAGAGGATCAAAAATTATGCCGAGGGCCAGGAATTAAAAGATTTGATTACAGAAAAAGAAAAATTGGAACAAGAAATGAAAAGGGTTTTTAAGCAGGGGTCGTCGGAAGATGAAAACTAACAAAATAAAGCGAATCATATGGTAAAAAAGAAAGAGGCGGAGGTTCCGCAAAAATTACGCTTGAGAATTAAGTCCTACGACCACAAACTGATCGACACTTCGGCGCGGCAAATCATCGAAGCCGCCGAGCGCAACGACGCCAAAATCGCAGGCCCGATTCCGCTGCCAACGGAAATCAAGCGCTATACGGTCAACCGCTCGCCATTTATAGACAAAGATTCGCGCGAGCAATTCGAGCTTCGCGTGCACAAACGCCTGGTTGAAATACTTAATCCCACGCAAAAAATAATCGAGTCGCTTTCCAACTTAAATCTTCCCGCTGGAGTGGATGTCGAGATAAAAATGGTTTAGGTTTTGCATATATCGAAAAAAATAAAATGGCGCCGGATGGCGCTCTTTTATTTTTTTTGCTTCAGATTCTTTTCAAATTTCTCTATCCATTCTGCCTCTGATGGCACCGCTTGCAAACGCGTATTTCTCGCCGTTTTCATGTAGGCTTTTAAGAACTTATCGATTCCGAATTTGGCTATAATTTTCCGGCCGTAGAAATAATATTTTGTATACGTATGTTTTGCGGAAAGAAAGGCGTTGTTTACGATTTGTAACTCATCTCCGCTGCAAGACAGGCCGGGGATCGATCCGCGAAGGCTTATTTTTTCTTCTTTTGTCTTATTAGACTTATAGATTGCATCGAATTTATCGTAGCAGGAATTGATGGCCTCGTATTTGGAATTTTGTTTCTCGATAAAATCGCGGACATTGCCAAAAAGTTGCTCATCTCGAAACAACTCTTTCGCCATCACGTATGAAGCGGAGGAGGCATACGCATCCGCAAAACTTTCTTCAATGGAACGCAATTCCCAGGGCAAATTCGCTATGTCGTGGAAATCCTCGTGCAATATCACATCGATTTGCCGTTCAATAGATACCTCGGACAATACAGCGGGAACCTCTCGATCTAAAGACAAGGCGGCTTCCGATACAAAAACGTCTTTGCCGGCAAATTTTTTGTTAAGCTCGTCAATCAATCTGGATTTGGGTCCTTTTTCCGTTATCTCAAAAAAATCCATGCTCGCGTAATTGCTTTCCAGTTTCAGCTTGTCCTGCGCGGCAATAAAATAATGATTACGCGCGGCGGATTTCGGGATTCTTGTGGCGAACGAAACGGGGTTGATATGCCACTTTTGTCTTTCAAATTTCTTTATCTTGCGGGAAAGTTTGACGATTTCTGAATAATTATTCTGGCTTGCGTTATTTTCAGAATGTGTTTGCCGGACGAAAGAAACAATACAAAAAAATATCGCAATTGCAAAAACTTTTCTTCCTTTCAAGCGTCTCCTTCGCTCTTCGACAGTTCAAACGGCTAATATAACCTTATATCGCGCCCTTTTTGTGTCAACAATTGTTTCGACTTTTTAACGAGTGCCTTGCTCTTGACGGGTTCGGCAAATTTGCTATATCATACGAAAGATCTCTTTAATGGTCCCTACCGATGTTTTTAATAAATAAAACGTAGGGGTTTCACAAGGATAAACCGTGCGAAGCGCCCGGGAATGTCCTTGGGGCGTTTTTTGTTAATCATATGTTCATTCTGGGGAAAAAACTGAAAATGACGCAGATTTGGCAAGGCGATAAAGTCGTTCCCGTTACCGTGCTTAAAACAAATCCGAATAAAGTGACCGCTCTGCGCAGCAAGGAAAAAAACGGCTATGAAGCCGTGCAGGTGTCATTCGCCGGGCACAAAAAAGAGTTTAGGAGCAAATGGCCTGCGACTTTCGAAATCGGCCAATTCAAGCCTGGCGACGAGGTAGGCGTTGCGGCATTTTCCGAAGGAGATACGGTGCGCATAAGCGGCATATCGAAGGGAAGGGGTTTTCAGGGTGTTGTGAAGCGTCATGGCTTCGGCGGCGGACCGAAAACTCACGGCCAAAAAAACAGGTTCCGCGCGCCAGGATCTATCGGCGCAACGGCGCCTCAGAGAATTTTCCCCGGAAGAAAAATGGCCGGACACATGGGAGCGGAACGAGTGACGCTCAAGGGCCTCCGCGTCGCAAAAGTCGACAAGGAAAACAATCTTCTGTTTCTTAAGGGTGCGGTACCGGGACACATAGGCAGCATTGTCGAGGTGTCGAAAATAAAAGGCGCGGCGTCAAAATAAAAGTTTTTATGCAAACCGAAATCTACAATCTAAAAAATGAAGTTGTCGGCAAAACAGATTTGCCAGATTCTATTTTTGCGGCAAAATGGCGCCCAGCGCTTGTGGCGCAGGTTTTGCGCGCGCAACTCGCCAACCGCCGCCGGCCATGGGCCCATGCCAAAACTCGTGCCGAAGTAAGAGGCGGCGGCAAAAAACCCTGGCAGCAGAAGGGCACTGGCCGCGCAAGGCACGGATCGATACGATCACCACTCTGGACTGGCGGGGGGAAATCTCACGGCCCATCAAAAGAACGTGATTATAGCCAAAAAATTAATAAAAAAATGAAGAGGTTGGCACTTCAGAGCGTTCTCTCAAGAAAAATTAAAGAGGGCGGAGTTAAAATTTTCGATTCACTGGAACCAGAAACGCCAAAAACAAAAACTTTGGCCGGCTACTTGCGCAAAATCAACAAAATGAGCAAGGGTCAAAAAAAATACGACACCCTGCTTGTCGCCACAGCGGGTAAAAAATCTGTTTTCAGAGCATCCGCAAACTTGCCAAAGACAAAAGCCACAACTGCGTCATCTCTTAATTTATATGACACCATGAATTATAAGAATGTTTTTATCGAGAAGGATGCCGTAGGTTCTATTCCCGTCAACGCAAAATCTAACCGATAATAGAAAATTAACTTTTATGACAAATTTTATTATCAAAAAACCATTGATTACGGAAAAATCTACTGCCCTGGGAGCAAGCGGGAAATACGTTTTTGTAGTCTCACAGAAGGCGACGAAGCCGGAAATAAAAAAGGCAATAAGATTGATTTACAAGGTGGATCCCGTTTCGGTAAATATCGTAAATCTTCATCCGAAACATAAAAAATTCGGCGCGGCTAAAGGAAAACTTTCTGGCCATAAAAAGGCCGTGGTGACCATAAAAGGAGGCCAAAAAATAGACTTGCAGTAAAATTTTCAATTATCAATTTTATAATTTCTCAAGCAAATTTATGAAGCAACATAATCCCACAACTCCATCAAGGCGTCATATGACAGTGGTTGACTATGGTTCCCTTTCCGGATCCAAACCAAAGAAATCTCTTTTAATAAGACTCCCTAGCCGCGCGGGGAGAAACAGCGCCGGGAGAATTACCATGCGCCATCAGGGTGGTGGCAACAAAAAATTATACCGCCTCGTCGATTTCAAGCAGCTCGAGCTTGGCAAAGAGGCGACGATTAAAACATTGGAATATGATCCGTATCGCACCGCATTTATCGCTCTCGTAAGATATAACGACGGCGAAGAACGCTACATTTTGGCTCCGCACGGAATCAAAGCTGGGGATAAGATTATCACAGACGATGCGGCGCCATTACGAACAGGCAACCGCCTGAAACTTAAAAATGTTCCCGTCGGTTATCAAGTTTACAACATAGAATTGAGGCCTGGCGCCGGCGGACAACTAGCACGTTCGGCAGGATCTTATGCCGAAGTCTTGGCAAATGCGGACGGCTATACGGATTTAAAACTCGTCTCCGGCGAAATCAGGCGAGTTCTTTGGGATTGTTTCGCATCCCTGGGACAAGTTTCCAATCCCGAGAACAACCTAGTCGTGATCGGCAAAGCCGGCCGTTCGCGCTGGCTTGGCATCCGCCCAACTGTCCGCGGCAAGGTTATGAATCCTGTCGACCACCCTTATGGCGGCGGCGAAGGACGAACGCAGCGCGGCACGAGAAAACCTAAAACGAAATGGGGCAAGATCACTGGCGGCAGAAAAACTCGCAATCGAAAGAAATGGTCCAATAAGCTGATCATCAAAAAAAGAAAATAGCCATGTCAAGATCATCCAAAAAGGGGCCTTACGTCGCCTCGGATATATTAAAAAAAATCAAACGCTCCAAACCGGAAGACGGCGTGGTTATCAAAACCTGGTCTCGCGCATCCGAAGTCTCGCCGGAAATGGTAGGATATGTTTTCGGCATACATAACGGAAAAACATTTACGGAAGTAAAGATAAACGAAGACATGGTCGGACACCGCCTGGGAGAATTTTCGCCGACAAGGAAATTCACAAGGCATGGCGGCAAGATGCAAAGGGAGCTGGAAGCGGCGGCACAATCCGGTGCGGCAGCAGCCCAAGCGCCAACCGCAAAAGAAATCAAGAAGGGCTAATGATTTAAGAACAATGACAAAAACGACAAACAAACAAATTGCCAGGCTAAATTATTTGAGAATCGCTCCGCGGAAAGTGCGCGTCGTTGCCGACCTTATCAAGGATCTCCCAGTAAACGAAGCCGAAGCGCAGTTATTGATGATTCGCCGCCGGCCGGCAAAGCCGCTTCTTAAACTCTTGCGATCCGCGGTAAGTTCGGCAAAAACCAACAAAAAATTGGAAGAGGGAGAGCTTTTTGTTGAAAGTCTGCGTGTTGACGGAGGACCGATGCTTAAGCGCTTCCTGCCACGCGCGCGCGGCAGGGCGACGCCTATACAAAAGAAAATGAGTCATGTTACCATTGTGCTTGGCCAGAAAACGAAGTCCGAAAAGCCGAGGTTTAAAATAGTTGTACCAAAAAAATCAAAATTGCCGCCGGAGGCAAGGCCGAAAAGGGAAAAACATCACGAAGAGGAAAAAGAAACGCCGAAACCGAAAAGGCCGGGTTTCTTCAAAAAGCTTTTTAGCGGCAAATCGAGGGCAGCGAAATAAGACAACCTTATTATGGGTCAAAAAATACATCCAAAATCTTTTAGGCTGGGCATCAACCTCAACTGGACTTCGAGGTGGTTTCCGTCTAAAACGAAAAATTTCGGAAAGTTTTTGGAAGAGGATGAGGCGGTAAGAAAAATAATTCAGTCGAAGATAGGCCAGGCTGGCATAGCCGGAATTGAGATAGAGAGGACGGGAGGAAACATCAAGATTCTCATAAAAGCGGCGAAGCCGGGGCTCATCATTGGCCGCGGCGGCAAAGGAATCGAGGACTTGAACAAAGAAATTATTTCCGCGATCAGAAAAGTTCGCAACACAAAAACCGTTCCCTCGGTAAATGTCAACGTTGAGGAACTGAAGCGAACCGAAATATCCGCGCAATATACCGCACAACAAATAGCATGGGACATAGAAAAAAGGATGCCCTTCAGGAGAACGATCAAGAAATATCTCGAGTCGCTAATTCAAAACAAAGAAGTCCGGGGAGCAAAAATAATGATGTCCGGCCGTCTCGACGGATCGGAAATAGCGCGCACCGAATGGCTAAGCAAGGGCGCGCTGCCGCTCCAAACATTGAGGTCCAATATAGATTTTGGCCAAGCGACTGCTTTTTGCACCTACGGAACCATAGGAATAAAAGTGTGGATCTACAAAGGAGAGGTTTTCCGCGACACGAAAACAAAAGAGCAAAACCAAAAACAGAAAAAATAACAGATAGTTAAATTTAACCATGCTTGTTCCTAAAAAAGTAAAACACAGAAAATGGCAAAAGGGGCGCTCCAGAAGGCGCCTGCTTGAAACCCGCGGCACCGATTTGGATTTCGGCCAATTCGGATTAAAGGCCCTCGAGCCTTCTTGGCTCAATTCACGGCAGATAGAAGCCGCAAGAAAAGCAATCATGGGACGCTTTAAGAGGGCTGGCCGCCTTTGGATACGCGTGTTCCCGGACAAACCAGTTACGAAGCAAGCTCCGGAAAAAACCCTTGGTGGCGGAAAAGGCAGCGTCGACCACTACGTTTTTCCCGTAAAACCAGGAAGAATAATTTTCGAGGTTGATGGCGTAGAGGGGCAAACGGCGGAAGAAGCTCTCAGAATTGCAAGCCACAAACTACCGTTTAAAAGTAAGATTATAAAAAAATAGGTATGAAAAGAAAAGATATTCAAGAAATTAAAATGAAGCCCGTGGCGGAACTCAAAAAAATGCTTGAGGATTTAAAAATCCGCTTGCGCGACTTGAAATTCAACCTGGCCGCAGGCAAGGTAAAAAATGTTCAAGAATTGAGAGACTGCAGGAAAAGCATAGCTAGAATCATGACCTTTATTAACGAAGAAAATGCAAAACATGAAAAAGGATCAAATTAAAAAAAGGGTTTTACAAGGTCTTGTGGTAAGCGATAAAATGGCGAAAACGCGCGTGGTTTTGGTTGCCGGTCTCAAAAAACACCCGAAATACCAAAAGTATTATAAAGTTTCCAAAAAATTCAAAGCTCACGACGAAAACAACGAATATAAATCAGGCGATGCGGTAATTATTGAAGAAACGCGTCCGCTGTCCAAAGAAAAAAGGTGGCGCATAGTGAGTAAATTAAAATAAATCACATGATCCAAGAAAGAGCGGTATTAAAAGTAGCAGACAATTCCGGGGCAAAAACCATCCGCTGTTTTAGAATTTTCGGGGGTACAAGAAGGAGGTATGCCAGAATCGGCGATGTTTTCGTAGCATCCGTGCAGGCGGCGGAGCCAAGAAAGGCCGTGAAGAAAAAAGATATCGTTCGCGCTATTTTGGTGCGACAAAGGGCGCCCATTAGGAGAGAAGACGGGTCGTATGTAAGATTTGACGAAAACGCGGCCGTTTTAATCGACGCCAAAAAAGAACCGGTCGCTACGCGCATATTCGGACCCATACCAAAAGAACTAAAAAGTCTCGGCTTTGAAAAACTAATGACAATGGCCGAAGAAATAGTCTAAATTTGAACATGAACATAAAAAAGGGGGACCAGGTTAAAATACTTATCGGAAAAGACCGCGGCAAAACGGGGAGGGTATTAAAATCTCTTCCGGAAGAAGAAATGATAATCATCGAGGGTCTGAATCTGTACCAGAAAAAGTCGCGTCCGAAACGCCAGGGTCAAAAAGGAGAAATAGTTTCATTGCCGCGGCCAATACACGCGTCGAACGCAATGATAATTTGCGGCAACTGTAAAAAAGCCACAAGAGTAAGCTTCGCGGGCGGCGGAAAAAAAACAAGATATTGTAAAAAATGCAAACTGGAAATTTAATTTTTAAACAATGAAGGCGCTGGCAACAAAAACAACGGGAAAAAAGGATGTTTACGGCTTTTTGGAAAAAGCCGTGATTGATGCCGGTGTTGGACGCTTGAGCACGCAGCCGAATTTTCAGGAAAAAATTTTACCACAGATTATCAAGGACATAGCTGCGTTAAGCGGCCAAAAGCCGCAAGTTCGCCGGGCAAAAAAATCGATCGCGGGATTTAAAACGCGCGAAGGACAAACGATCGGACTGAAGGTAACACTGAGAAGGGGGCGTATGATTGATTTCTTGGAAAGATTGATTAAAATAGTATTGCCACGCGTAAAAGATTTCTCGGGCATTAAGCCAACATCTCTAGACAGCGAGGGAATCATAAACATCGGCTTCAAGGATCAATTCGCTTTTCCGGAAATCAGTCCGGACCAGTCACCGGTTTCTTTCTCTCTCGGAATAAGCATTGTGCCGAAATTCCGCAACCAGGCAAAAGCGCTCGAGGAATTTAAAAAAACTGGCCTCCCTTTAAAGGGCAAATAGTCCGCGCAACCACCATAAAAAGACATGGCAAAACAATCCGTTATTGCAAGGAGCAAAAAAAAGCCGAAGTTCAGCACGCGCATTGTCAGGCGCTGTTTTCGCTGTGGCCGCAAGCGCGGCTACATGAGGGATTTCAATATCTGCAGAATTTGTTTCAGAGAGATGGCCACCCTACAGCAAATCCCGGGAATAAAAAAATCTAGCTGGTAAACCAATTCATGTATTACGACCTTCTTCCAAAAATCAAAAACGCGGCCGCTTCCAAAATGGGCCAGACACTAACCTCTTTTTCGAAAATGGATTTTGCCGTCGCAAAAATCCTGCTTGATGCCGGGTATTTGAAAGACGTGCAAAAAAAGACGGTTGGAAAAAAGAATTTTCTGGAAATAAAATTGTCAAATAAAAAAATTAACGGCTTCAAGTTGATAAGCAAGCCGAGCAAACACGTCTATGCGAGCCGAGAAAAAATAATGCCTGTTAAAAACAATTACGGCCTCGGAGTTTTTTCGACATCGAAAGGAATCATGAGCAACAAAGAAGCCAGAAAAAACAAGGTCGGAGGAGAATATTTGTTCGAAATCTGGTAACATGAGTCGACTTGCAAAAAAACCAATTCAGATTCCAGATGGCGTTTCTGTCAAAAATGACGGCGAATATTTAACCGTTAAAGGGCCGGGCGGAGAAATAAAAACAAAAACAAGCCCGGAAGTAAAAATTTTGTTGGAAAATAACAAAATAACGTTGGCCTTGGAAAAAAACAGCAAAGGGGGCGCCGCTACGCTGGGAAGCAGATGGGCGCTTATTAAAAACGCCGTCTTGGGAACGACAACGGGATTTTCCAAGGTTTTAGAAATAGAGGGGGTCGGCTACAAAGCGCTTCTCGAAGGAAAAAACGTCGTGCTTCACTTGGGTTATGCGACTCCTGTCAAAATAAAAATACCCGACAACATCAAAGTAGAAATCGAAAAAAGCTCCATCAAAATATCCGGCTTGGACAAAGAAGCGGTAGGACAGTTTGCGGCAAACATAAGATCTCTTAAAAAACCGGAGCCATACAAAGGCAAGGGGTTCCGCTATCGCGGAGAAATTATAAGAAGAAAGGTTGGCAAAAAGGCAGGCGCAACAGCCGCGGCTTAACCATTAAATATTAAGGCCAAGTTTTCATCTTCATATGAAATCCAGAAATATTTTAAATAAAAAACGCGCAAGAAGAACTTTCCGAACAAGGGCCAAGGTTTTCGGCACCGCTAAAAAACCCCGCTTGGCAATTTTCAGAAGCAATAAGCACGTCGTCGGGCAGTTAATAGATGACGCCGTAGGACATACCATTATACATGCCTCAAGCGACGGTTTTAAATCCGGCAAAAAAATTGAAAGGGCGCGGAAAACCGGCGAATTGCTGGCGGAAAAAGCCAAGAAGGCAGGCGTAACAAGCGCCGTCTCGGACCGCAGGCACTACAAATACCATGGTCGCGTAAAAGCCCTTGTTGAGGGAGCAAGAAGCGGCGGATTAAAAATATAACTATGGCTTACAAAAACATTCCGAGAAACTTAAAAAGGGAGGAGTTTAGGGAAAAAGTTCTTGATCTGCGCAGGGTTACGCGCGTTGTCGCCGGAGGAAAAAGGTTTCGTTTTAGGGCTACTGTTATTTTGGGTGATGGAAAAGGACGCGTGGGCGTCGGTATCGCAAAGGGAATCGATGTTGCACAATCGGTAGCAAAAGCCAAAGAGGTCGCCAAAAAAAGAGTGCTGCGCGTAAACTTGAAAGACGGCAGGACCATTCCGCACGAAGTATTTGCCAAATATAGCGCGGCGAAGGTTTTGATAAAGCCCGCCTCCTCCGGACACGGTTTGCGCGCCGGCGGCGCCGTAAGGTATGTTTTATCTCTTGCCGGAGTAAAGGATGCTACAGCCAAGTGCTTGGGCCGTACGCCAAACAAGCTTACCAATGCCATGGCTGCAGTAGAGGCGCTTAAAAAATTAAGTCCGGCAAAGTGAAATCAACATGCAACTGCACAATCTTTTAAAATTTAGGAGCGAGACAAAAAAAAGAATAGGACGCGGCGGCAAGCGCGGCAGCTATTCCGGCCGCGGCGTCAAGGGGCAAAAATCTCGCGCCGGAAGAAGAATCAGGCCGGCAGAAAGAGACTTGATCATCAGGCTGCCAAAACGCCGCGGGTTTTTAAACAAGCCTAAATCGGAAAAACCGGTTGCAATAAATCTTGCTGATTTGAATAATCGCTATAAAAACCAGGCCGGCGCTGCCGTTGTTCTAGACAAAAAAATACTTGGCGACTCAAAAATTCTGGGCAAAGGAGAAATATCGTTTCCCGTTGCAATTCGCGGCCTAAAAGTATCGAAAAGCGCGAAAGAAAAAATTATCAAGGCCGGCGGCGCGGTGGAAAAATGATATAGTAAAATTATGCGGCGCTTCTTTCAAATTTTTCGCATTCCCGATCTGCGCAACAAAATAATTTTTGTCGCATCGCTCCTCGTCGCTTACCGCGTACTTGCGGCAATACCGATTCCGGATATCGATCCGGCGCGGCTCCAGGCTTATTTCGGCTCCAACCAATTTTTAGGATTTTTGAACTTCTTCTCCGGTGGCGGACTCTCGCGGCTCTCGCTTGTCATGTTGGGCGTCGGCCCATACATCACCGCCACGATCATCATGCAACTTCTTACGATGATTTTCCCCAAATTCAAAGAAATGTACTACGAGGATGGGGCGAGAGGCCAGGCAAAATTCAATCAATATTCTCGCCTGCTCACCGTACCCTTGGCCCTTGTGCAAGCCTACGGCTTTTTAACCCTGCTTATCTCGCAAAACGTGTTTGACCGTCCGCCGCTCTTCGGCATGGTGCGAGACGTTTTAATCATAACCGCCGGCTCGATGATAGCCCTCTGGCTTGGCGAGCTGATCACGGAAAAAAAGGTTGGCAACGGCATATCGCTGATCATTCTTGCCGGTATTGTCTCGCGCATTCCGAGCGAAGTGGGACTGGCGTTGGCTTCTTATAACCCCGGACTGCTAACAACTTATGTTGTCTTCATCATTATCGCGGTGTTGCTTGTGGCCGGTGTTGTTTATTTAAACGAGGGTGAACGGAAAATACCCGTGGCTTATGCGCGGCGGGTGCGCGGGATGAAAATGTACGGCGGCGCGCAGAGCTATCTGCCGCTCAAAGTAAACCAGGCCGGCGTAATCCCGCTTATTTTTGCCATCTCCGTCCTTATTTTCCCGCAATTTATCGCTCAAGCGGCGTCGATAATCTCGCCGGCGGCGGCGATCAAACTGAACGATCTGGTTTCTCGGTTTTTAAACAACCAGCTTTTCTACGGCATGTTTTATTTCCTTCTGGTTTTCGTCTTCACTTATTTCTACACAGCCATCACGTTTAACCCGGAAGAAATTGCCAAAAATTTGCAGCGCAGCGGGGGATTTGTCCCGGGCATTCGTCCGGGCGAGACTACGGGTAAATTTTTCTCCGGCATAGTCAACCGCATAACTTTCTTCGGCGCGGCATTTTTGGGTCTAATTGCCGTTTTACCGCTGATTATCCAGCGCTTCACCAATGTGCAAGTTTTGACTATCTCCGGCACGGCTCTCCTGATCGTTGTTGCCGTGGCGCTTGAAACAATGCGCCAAATCAACTCGCAGCTTACGATAAGAGAATATGAGAGTATCGAATAAGCTCCTGTTCTAAAAAAAGAAAACGGGCTATCCACGATGTTGCTGTGGATAGCCCGGATGCGCTTGCCCGCCTGAAACTCGGAACGAGCAGGGGCGGGGCGAACACAAGGATTAAGAGACGAGGGGGAGTCCAAAAGACTCGAGAGTCCCAGCCTGCGCCGTTGGCTACGGCGGGCCAGGCAAGTGTTCGAGAGGCTACTGCGAGACGAACCCCGAGGCCGAGCCAAAGAGCTTGTGGGCGCTGACAACCCAGATGGTATAGAACTCGACTTCGCCGCCGCCGAAGTCGAAGCACGACGCGTGCGAGAAAACGCCATCGGCGTCGGGAGAGTACTCGTCACCGGGGCAGTCGATGTGCAACTGCTCCCACTGAACGAGCCGCTCGGGATGCGACAGGATCATGCACCCGACGATGAACGACCCGAGGCCGAACTCGTTCGGAGCATAGACCACACGCACCCTTCGCGTGGACCGACCGCGATGGGTCAGGCCGAACTGCGCCGGGATGAGCAGAAAGTCGCCCTTCTGCCTCTCGCCGATCATCTGGAGTGCGACCGCCGTGCGTTCGGACAGCCGCAGGTACTTCGGACCGAGGTTCCCCTTGCGGCAGTTGTAGAAGGTGCGGGTCTTGCCGACGAGGTCGAGGACCTTTAGGGCAGCCTCGTTGTAGCTCTTGGCCACCAACTCGGGCCGCGGAACGGCGAACCAGCCTTCGGCGCCTGCGGGCAGATCCGGAAGCTCCTTGGAGCATGCGAGGACGCCCTGCGTGTCCAAGCCGTTGAAGTGCTTGGAGAGCGTGACGAGCTGTTCGCAGACCGGCTTCACGGCATACCCCGAGGGATAGCCGTAGTTGGACTTCACCTCCTCGCTCACGAAGAACGGGCTCTTCACCACCGGGAGGGCCGAGGACACTTCCGTGGCCTCGACGATGGACTGCAAGCCCCTCGCGACTACACTGGGGTCGAGCGTGCCTTCCAAGAGGCGGCGCTGGACTTCCCACATGCGGCGGGAAATCGTTCCGAGAGCGTCGTCTGCGACGATGTGAATCGTCATGGTGACAACCTCCTTTTGATTTGCGAGATTCGCCCTCGCTGTTGCGGCCCGCCTCGACATGAGGTAAGCGCGTTGAGCATAAATTTTTACGCCCAGTGCGCTTACCTCATAAAAAATAGCCCTCTTTTCAATGTGCAATTTACTGCTATAAATATAGCAAATTATGGCTTATTTGTCAACAACTCGTAGCGGTTCGCCGGCTAGGCCGGTTCCAGCGGTTGCTTCGGTCATGCTTTAAAGTTTTGTCGCGCGCGCCAACACATACCAACCGAACCAAAATCCACAAAATCGGTATTGATTACGGCTTCGCGAACAAAAATGAATCGTG
>CAYXSS010000004.1:55754-63180 GCA_964467765.1 uncultured Candidatus Saccharibacteria bacterium | reverse complement strand
GTCGAGCTTCGACCTCGAATGCGCGGGTTCGCTCGATAAGAAATTGTCTTTGCGGAAGGGGTGGGAGTCGAACCCACAAGCCCCTTGCGGGGCCCCAGTTTTCAAGACTGGTGCCTTACCATTCGGCGCACCCTTCCATTTTTTATGATAACGATTTTATAACACAAGTCATCTATAAAGAAAAGTTAGAAATTTTTTGCCGTATGCATTATAATTCTCATAATGGCTTTGGCACTGTATAGAAAATACCGCCCAAAAACGTTCGACGAACTTTTGGGACAGGAGGCTGTAAGCAATATTTTAAAGAACGCGGCAAAGGCCGGGCGCATCGGCCATGCTTACCTTTTCTATGGCCCGCGCGGAACCGGAAAAACGACGACTGCCAGGCTTATCGCCAAGCTTTTGAATTGCGAACGGCGGCGCAATGATGAAAAATTCAGGGCGCTCGGCGAACCATGCAATACTTGCCGCCATTGCAAAGAAATAGACAGTCAGACCTCTTTCGACGTGATTGAAATCGACGCCGCCTCCAATCGTGGCATCGATGAAATAAGAAATTTGAAGGAAAGCATCCGCGTCTCCCCCGCCTCGGCAGATTACAAGGTTTATATTATAGACGAAGCACACATGCTCACCGGGCCGGCATTTAACGCGCTTCTTAAAACACTTGAAGAGCCGCCGGCTCATGCCGTAATCGTCATGGCTACAACGGAATACGAAAAGCTTCCGGCGACAATCACGTCACGTGCCCAAAGATTTATTTTCAAGAAGCTATCGAAGACAAAAACAATGGAAAAGTTGCGCTCGATAGCGGCCACGGAAAAAATAGCAATAGAAGAACAAGCGCTTGAACTTGTTGCGGCTGCCGGCGAAGGAAGTCTGCGCGACGCAGAATCGCTCCTCGACCAGATTTCATCGATATCGTTCTCTGACTCCGCAAAAGGTGCTGCCGGAAAAATAACTTTGCAAGCGGTAGAAAACGTTACCGGGCGAGTCGGACTTAAAAAGGTGCATCAACTTGCCGATTTGATCATAAAACGCGATCTTAAATCAGCAACTCAATATATTTCCGACTTGCAAGAAGAAGGCCACAATCTTGTTCAATTTACGAAAGACCTGATTCACTATTTGCGCAAAGTCGTCTCTCTTAAATTAAACCCGGGGCTGGAAAAATCTTTTGCCGCTGATCTAACCGAAGATGAAATTTCAAACATTAAAAAACTGGCTTCTGCCGTTGAAACAGCAATGGTCATAAAATTTATAAAATCATTGATTGTCGCCTATTCGGAAATGCGGTACAGCCCGTTTGCGGTTGTTCCCCTAGAGATTGCCTTGATAGAACAGTTGTCTTAGGCGGACGCAATCAACGCGTCACGCTGATGCTTTCTCCCAACTCCGCAGCCGGCGCGGAAATCGTAACACGGCCCGTTGTAGTGCTTTTTGCAATATAATAACCGGTGTCGTAATCGTCCTGACTCTTGAAGCGCACGCCGCTTGTCGAGGGATCCAGGGGCAGACTGTCGAGATACGTCGGGACAAGACAGGGGCCGATGTTATAACCGCCCGTGCTCGTGGTCATCCTTGTTGTCGAGGTAGGAATCGCGCCGGAAGAACAGGAAAATGAACCTCTGTTGTCGAAAACATTCTGAGCAATGGCATTCGAAATTACGTTGACGTGCGCTTTGCGTTGCGTGTTTCTCGATTTTGCGAGTTGCTTGACCGGATCGATAAAATAAACCGCCATCGCAGAAAGAATAGCAACGATGGTTATCGAAATAATCAATTCGGCGATTGTAAAACCGCTGCGACAATAAAACATTGAGTCCGAATGCGCCGCTTTAACCTTTTCATATTTTTTTCGTTTCATGTTTAAAAATTAAAACGTTTTTACTTCTTCCCATCCGCTTATGCTCACGCTCGAAGACGGAATGGTCACTTTGTAATTAGTATAGGAATTTTGAAAAATGGCCTGCGCAGAAATGATTCTTGTGGAACTTGATACTATGGAAAGAATGTCGCAGGTGTCGCTGGCAACAGTTATCGTCTCGCCTCCGGCATAAGAGCTGGAAGCAGCCAGCTTCAAAAGAGCGGTATTAACACAAGCCTCGGCGAGCGCTCTGCTTTTTTCTTTGAAGTGTGCGGCTGCCGTTCCGGCGCGGCCGATAAAAGAAACTTGGCCGATAGAAGCAACAAGAAGAATAATAACCGCGGAAATTATAAGTGTCGATATGAGGGCGATATAGCCGCCTTTATCGTGAAGGGTAGGATATGAAACGAGAAGTTTCCCTTTGGCACGATTTCCATTTTTTTTATATTTCGTCATCGGTTTGCACAATTTTTATATACCGCGCTTCATGGTTTTTAGAATTATCTCAAATAAAGAGTGTTGCTAATAGTTGTAGATGCAGCCGGTCGGCTGATATCAGCAGAAGAAACTTTAAGCGTGATTTTTAAGCCCTCCGGCGCGCTTTGTATTGCGGGCAAATGTTCGAATGTGAGTTCGTTTACCGTAATTCTGTTTGATCCTAAAACCACTGGCGTGCCGGACGCCTTTGAGATGCGCAAATTGCGCGAACCGATATCGAAAACAATGGGGTTTTGCGAATAATTATATTTATTTACGGAAAGCGTTGTGTCGGTGGCGTTTGTGGCTGGCCGGTTGATTGCGTCAGTTCCTGTGACAGCCCAGATTATTTTTTGCATCATAAAATTCGCCTCGGTATCCACGTCTATTCTGTTCCTATTGCTTGTTTCACCGCCAATCAGCTGGTAAAAAACTACTATCATAAAGCTCGTCACCACGGAAAACAGAGAAATATAAACAATGATTTCGATGAGAGTGAATCCGGCAACGCTACGAAGTCTAAGTCGTGAACAGTGGGGCGCCTTTTTGATATCTTTCATATTTTGTTTTCTTATTGAGACGTAATAATCCTCAAGGCGTCGTTTGATCGCACAGCAACATAAACCAGATTGTTTTCGAAATCTATTCCTTGGGCCACTTGCGGAAAGTTGAACGAACTGATTTTTGTTATGGAAGACGGGTTGGAAATATCCCATACTTGAAATTCGTTGTTGGAATCCGATGTTCCAAGAAAAGCAAGATTGTCCCTGATCGTGAGGGCATTAACGTTGGAACCGATATTTGCCACGCCTAAACTCACGACCGAGGAAGCGTTGGCAATATTCAATACTTGCAACTCATCGCTGTTGCCGCTCTGCCGGCCCAGATATAATTTATTGCCGACCAAATACAGACCAAGCCCGTCATACGTGCTCGTGGCATTAAACGATCCAATTTTACCGATCGAGGCGGGATTGGAAACATCGAGTATTAAAACCTCGTTAGAGTCGTCGGAGGTTGCAAGATAGGCAGTATTGCCGCTGACGCGGATGCTGTTTACGTCGGCACCGACTTCATAGCTGCCAAATTCCGAAGGAGCACTCGCATTGGAAACATCGATAATATGAAATTCGGGACCGTTGGCTTGCTTTGTGCCGATATAAATTTTTGAATTGTTATAAAATATGGAGTTGCCGACGGCGCCGGAACCGGAGACGCTGGACAGATCCAGCGAAGAAACAAGCGACGTTGTCGAGTTGCTGGAAACGTCCAAAATTTGCAGCTGGCTCGATGTTTTATTGTTCGCCACATACGCATAATTACCAGCGACATCCACGGCGTTGAGACCGGGTCCGGTGTTGATACTCACGTTAACAACGGGGTTTTGGCCGTCAGTCGCGTCAACAATAAAAAAGTCCGGTTTTTTAGAATCCGACGCCGTGGCCGTAATGTAAATAATTTTATTTTTAACGTCGAGGTCTGTGGCCGAGTTTCCGGCGCCAAGGTCTACCGAGCCCAAAGTGCGCGGATTGGACCAGTCGCCTGTCGTTCCCGTTCCGCCAGTATCGCCGCCGGATGAGGCCGTGTATTGCCAATCGGTGACGTGCGTAACCAATTCGACTTTTTGCGCGCGCAGAGGATCAATTTGCCAGCTGACACGCACCGTCACAAGTTTAGTGCTGGTATTAACGCTTGAAACGATAATATTTTTAGTAAATTCGTTTTCTGTTGCCGAACTTGAGGCAATGCTCACGAAATCATAGCGCGCCTGGGCGTTGATTTTTTCTATCTCTCTTTGGGCCAAACGCAGGGCAATATTGCTTTCAGCGGAATCAAGCGAAGCCGACTGACCGCCGGAAAGCGTAAGTATTGCTGCAGTAATGCCGGCAACAAGAATGGTCACGGCTATTATGATTTCGAGCGTAGTTTGACCGCGTTGCCAAAAAAACGGAAATTTGGAATTTGGATTTGGCATGGTTAGAGCGATATTCTCCCTTCGCTATTTATCAAAACGCCGATGCTGCCGCGCGAATTGGATACCGTTATGGTTCCCGAGGCATTGGAAGCGCCCTCAAGAGCCGTAAAAACCACTTCGTTCGGGCCGGAAATATCAACGCTGCCGGTGCGAGGAAAGATTTCGTCTAAATCCTGATTACGGCCGGCATAAGAAGATCCCTGAAAAATCGTGTAATTTTGCGCGCCCACATAGACGCCGTGATCTGTTTGATTGGTATTGTTCATTGCTTCCGTTCTTGCCTTGCGCAAAATGGAGATTAGGCTTTCCCGTTCGGCAACAAGAGATTGGCTCAAATAAAAATCGGAGCCGACGCTGAAAAAATAAGAAAAAATCATGGTGCTTATCGAGAGAACCAATAGTAATTCCACCAAAGCAAACCCCTTGCGCGCGCGCCTAATCTTTCGAATATCCATCAGCCGACACCTTGGGTCAGTTTATAGATCGGAGTAATAACGGAAATAGCCACAAAGCCGACGATCAGCCCCATAAGAAGCAGAAGCATGGGTTCGAGAATCGTCGTCAGGTTTTTCAGACTAATATCCGTTTCTTCGGTGTAATAATCTGAGAGATAAATCAAGTTTTCCGTAAGATTGCCGGTATTTTCTCCTATTTCTACAAGCCCGGTTAAAAGCGTTGGGAAAACCCTCTTCTCAAACCAAAGAAACTGAGCCAGTTGCCCGCCCTTCCTCACTTCTTCCGCCGCTTTCTGTACCGCTCGGCGATAGACAAGGTTGTCGAAGGTTTGGGATGTTATCGTCAGAGCCTCGACTATTTTTATGCCGCCACGGAGAAGCACAGAAAGCACTCGGGAAAAATTCGCCATATTGATAGAGACGGTCAGTTCCGAAAAAATCGGCAAATAAAAAAGAATCCTGTCCAAGAAAAAGCGTATGGGAATTACCGTGAGCAGAAGCTTGACGCAAACATAGAGAAGAACAATGGCGATGATAATCCAATTATAGTTTGCCAAAACAAAACTAGAAACGGCAATGAGGATTCTTGTCGGCAAAGGAAGCGAAACGCGCAGGCTGATAAAAAGCGGCAGAATTTTTGGGAAGACAAAAAATATCAGGAAAGAAATGAGAATAATCGTAGCGAACATGATGATTATCGGGTAAATCATCGCCGAGCGCACTCGCGTTCGGAGCTCGTACTGCTTGCGCAGCTCTTCTGCAACATAGGAAAGATTTGCGGCAAGAGTCCCGCTAGTTTCTCCGACGCGCACGATATTGATGAAAAAATCGTCGAAAATTTCCGGAAAGCGGGCAAGACTGGCAGCCAAAAATTGTCCATTCGAAACATCAACGATCACCTGGTCGATGGCTTTAAGCAAAGATTTTGACGTAGTTTGTCTGCGGATAATTTTAAGGCCTTCGAGAAGAGGCAGGCCGGCCTTGATAACGATGGAAAGGTGGCGGGCAAAATTTATTTTGTCTTGTATTGAGGTTCGCGTAAAAAGTCCCCTTAAGAAACGCCGCAAATTTTTATTCGTTCCGGACCAATTCTCTCCGGAAGCTGGCTTGGTCTTTTCGTTAGCCATATAAAATAATTTAATTCGAAATTCTGTTTTTTGGTTTATCAGCCCCAATAGCCGTTGTTTATAACAAGATTATTCGTGAACGATACGCAAGAGCTCTTCCAAAGATGTCAATCCCTTTTGCGCCTTAGCCAAACCGTCGTCGAGCATCGTCGTCATGCCGTTTTTAATAGCAGCTTCTTTAATTTCGGCGGCGTTGGCCCTGCCCATTATGAGCTGGCGAAGAGATTCGTTTACTTCCAAAACTTCCCGAATACCAAGACGACCGCGGTAGCCGGTGTCATTACACTCCGGACAACCTTTAGGTTCGTAAAAGTTTTTTAATCCTTGCGTCGCTATCTGCGGAATAAGTTCGCCGATGCTTTTAACCTCTTCCTGTTTTAAAATTCTTTTCGCTTTACAAGTTTGGCAAAGTCTTCGCACCAAGCGCTGGCCGATGGCGATGTTTATCGTAGAGGCGACAAGAAACGGAGGAACGCCCATGTCGAGGAGTCTGGGAAATGTCGTTGCGGCGTCGTTTGTATGCAGAGTGGATAGAACCAGGTGGCCAGTAAGCGCTGCGTTGACCGCAATGCCCGCAGTGTCTTGGTCGCGGATTTCTCCGACCATAATGATATTCGGATCCTGGCGGAGAACGGAACGCAAACCGCTTGCAAAAGTCAAACCAACGCGTTCGTTAATTTGCACCTGGCTTGTTCCTTGCAGGGAATACTCTATCGGGTCCTCGAGCGCGATGATCGAAACATCGGCCTTATTGAGCCTTTTTAAAACGGTGTAGAGCGTCGTGGTTTTTCCCGAACCGGTCGGACCGTTGGCCAAAATCATGCCATAGGGCTTGGCAATCGCCGTTTCAACTTTTTTAAAATCTCTGGGAGGGAAATCAAGGTCTTCCAGATTGAACGACTGCGTTTCGGCCAGCACGCGCAAAATAGAATTTTCTCCGTAATATGTCGGCATCACCGAAACGCGGACATCCACGTCACCGAATCCTTCGACGATAACCTTAAAGCGCCCGTCTTGCGGAACAAGGTGTTCGTCCGTGCGCAAACCGGAAAGAACCTTAATGCGGCTTATAATTTCCTGATGCAGTTCGGTGTTGATTTTCTTGGGGTCAAAAACGTCGCGTAAAATCCCGTCTATTCGAAATCTAAGGCGCGTTCCCTCTTTTGTTGGTTCAATGTGGATATCCGACGCCTTCGAACTGTAAGCATACTCGACAAGAAGATCGACAAGGTTAATGACCGATACTTTTTCGAGCGGCTGGATGAGCTGTTTGTCTACGAGGTCCTTGAGCGTCTTGATATCGCGCATTTGTTAATTATAGCAAAATATGTAGACTTTTAGGCCGAAACGGTCTATAATAACAACAATTGCCGGATCGTCTAATGGTAGGACGCCGCGCTCTGGACGCGGAAATCTTGGTTCGAGCCCAGGTCCGGCAGTATGGACTTGTCAATCATCGGATACTTATTGTTTATTATACCGGGCTTTTGTTTCGTTTGGACCTATCGACATTTCACTAAAGCAA
>CAYXSS010000004.1:0-55654 GCA_964467765.1 uncultured Candidatus Saccharibacteria bacterium | reverse complement strand
TTTATTATACCGGGCTTTTGTTTCGTTTGGACCTATCGACATTTCACTAAAGCAAGTGAAATTGGTGAGTTTGAATATACGATTTGGAGTTTTTTGTGGGGCACCGCTCTTTTCCTTTTAACAGCAAAACTTATAGCGGGCACTCATCTTCCAACTGTCCAACTAAACGATCCATTCTCGTTAGCGGGGGCTATTCTGGGCATTGGTCTCGCTATTACGACCGGACTAGCGTTTCCCTTGGGATATGTAGGTGCGTTATTCTCTAGATCGGGATTATTCGGATTGATAGATAAAGGATTATTTTTATTAATGGAAAAACCTATCGGGGTGGATAAGAAAACGAAAATAAATAACTGCGCGGGTCGCGATAAACGAAGAAAAACCGCCGAATAGATCGGCGCTTTTTCTTCAAGGTATCTTTAATGAACAGGAATTATATGCCGCATCCGCCTTGTCGACGCTGTGGTTGCGGTTGGACAGGTTGTCCGGTATCTATTCCGCAACCGCCTCCGCTGCGCACCGGCTGGGGCTGGCTGATTTGAGCGGAAATTCTCGCATATCCCGGAGCGCTTGAATAATCGGCCCCAAGCACTTCTTGCGGACTTACATCTTTCCAGTCAATCCCCTTGTCTTTCATATAAGTCGCGACAGTGAGATAGATGTCGGGAAACCAATAAGAGTTGGCGGCAAGAGCCGCCCTCCACATTTCATCTTCGCTTGCGCCTTGCGAAGCCATAAGTTCCAAGAGACCCAACATCGCCATCCCGTGATTGCAGTCCGGGAAATGAGTTGAATTGCCGCAACACGGCCGATAAATGCCTTTCGAGATTTTATCAACAAGCGCTTGCTGTTCCGGCGTCAGCCTAAACAATACATGACGGCTGTAGTGATCCATCGCGTTTCCCTTGGCAATTGTCCAACCTCCGGTCGAAGCAAAATTTTGAGTACCTCCGTATCTCGGGTCGACCATTTCTCCTGATTCAAGTATCTGATTTTTTTGCGCCAGGCCGAGAGCCCAAAACAAATTCAACAGATAGCCGGCATTATCCTGTGTAATTTTTAATCTTCCGTCGCTCTGCCCAAGCAACAGGTTTTTATATTCGTCGGTAAAACTTCCTCTTTGTTCGTAGATCGTTTTGAATTGGTCGGCGTCAATCGCGCCCACGTTTACAAGTTTTGCGCCAAGATCGCCCCACGTAGCCGGCAAAACAACCCCCTCCGACGGTATTACTTTTTCTTCCAGCTCCGATCCTTGGGTTTTTTGTAAAGATGGCGAAAGTGTCGAAGCCGTCTGCCGTTGAGGAATGTTTTTAAGCCCTGCGGCATACACCCATGCGCCAGCAATTATTATTGCCGAGATAAAAATGCTTACAGGAAGCACGCGATCTGTTTTGGGTTGTTTTTTAACCGACCGGATATCCTCGAACACCTCGTTTTTTGTTTCTTCTTCCATGATTTTTGTCCAGTTAGAAATAGCCGCGCCGCGGTCCTTTGAACTCGCGTCTTTGGCGCGAGCGCGACCTCTAACTGGAATTTATTTTAATTTCGCGACTTCGGAGATCAGTTGATTGTTTCGAATTCCCATTTGCGGATCGTCAAAGACGTATTGGACCACTCCTTCTTTGTCGATTAAAACAAAGGTATGGCCGGGAAGCGAACCGGGGTGCATGGAAGACGGCATTCCAAGCATGTTAAATTTTTTAGAAACCACCGCTCCTTCGTCAAATACTACCGTTGCTTGAGCAAGTTCCGGCATCTTGTCTATTGCTTTTTGCCAATCGTCCTTTGAATCAACCACCACGGTCAGAACTGCAGTGTTTGCCGTCCTGAATCGATCGTCTTTTGCCAAGGCAACGATTTGATTCCAGCACGCCGGATAACACATCAATCCTTCGCTAAAGAAAAGAATGACGTTTTTGCCGCGCATATTTTCTGACGAATAGACAGTGCCGTTTTTGTCCGTGAAAGAGAATGACGGCGTTTGTTTGTTCAACAGATTATTCAGCGACGCGGCGGGAGAAACATTAGCTGTCCCGGCATGCATGGGATCGATTGCCGTAGCGGGCAAAGCGCTGGTTTTGCTTCTGCCGCCGAAGTAGAACAGTACGCCCACGATCAAAACCACGACTATAATTGATGCTATTGTTTTCATGTTATTTTTTTTCATCTCGTTAGAGGCCTACTTTTATATGATCAAGGATCAATTTCAAATAGGATTCTATTATTTTGTTATTGGCTATGTCCCGTTATCGCCGCGCAGAAAAAATTAACATTTTTTCTGCGCTAGGCTTCTAACGAGGTTCTTCTTGTTCTTTGTCCTCCGAAGCTTCTTGGGCAAGGGAGGGCTGTTTTAATTGATTTATTGCTATTTTCACGATCAGGGCGATTGCTGTCAGTAAAATGATCGCCCAGACATATTCGGGTACGACCTTTATGAAACCATTTACCGAATTCAAAATCTTAGTGAGAAACACGTTGATAGTTACCTGATATCCAGAATGAACAAAAAGTCGGTTTGTCAGGGCCAAGTAAAAAATCAATGTTCCCATTGTAAAAAACGTAATTCCGGAAATGGCTTCGGAAACCGCGATGTTGAACTTTTTGCTTCCAACCGAATACTCGATACGCCTCTGAAGCGAGCCGCTAAGTTTCCGGGTAATGCCGGTTTTATCCATAACAAGAGACAAAAAGAACAGCGGGGCAACCATGCCGAGTACATAGCTCAAGGTATAAATTCCGCCCCAGACTATTGATCCGGGAAGAACTGCTAAGGCCAAAACTCCAGCTAATACCGGCGCGCAACAACCAACAGCGATTCCAGAAAAAATGCCGAGGACAAAAACCGAAATCACGTTATGTTTTTTCAGGGTCGGACTAACCCGAAACGGCATTGAGAAATGCTTGCCGGTAAGGAGGATAAGCCCCAAGAGAATCAAAAATACGCCGCCGATTCCAAAAATGGCGTTGTGGTATTGGCTGAAGAACTGACCGAGCGCCGCGACGCCAAGACCTATCGGCAGAAAAACAGCAAGCAATCCCAAGAAAAAAACGAAAGTCATCAGAAATACCTTATATCGCTCCCGAAAAATAGATGCGAAATACGCAGGCAAAAGCACGGTGATGCAGCACGGCGCAAAGAGCGCCGCCACTCCGGCGATGAATGCCGCTATTAACGATGCGCTTAGTAATAATTCCATAATGTTTTGTTTTGTTTAAGGTGAATTTATCGAACCGCTAACCAAAACACCCGCCAAGACCTTTTGGCGGGTGCATGAATTTAAGGCAAAATCCCTAAATATCCCTGGTGGATCAGGAATAGTCATGCACCCATCGCAGTGCATGCGGATCTCTTTTTTCACACAAAACAAGCCAGCGCAAAAGCCGTTGTTTTGGCTGGCGAAGCTCTGCCTTGTCGCGATAGTATCTTTTATGAGAAAAAATTTTCGCCAGCGGTTCTTTTGGCGCTGTCAGTCTGAAAAACCAAAGCACAATAATCAAAATAACGGAAAGGGTTAAAAACGGAGCATTAGTGCCAACAACGCTTTGTGCAAAATTCTGCAACACCGAAACGTGATGAAATATTTCGGCGAGCGGACCATCGGAAGACGAACAGTTGTCGCTCGACAACGCGGAAACGGGGCAAGAATGCTGACCGTTGTAATTTGTCATATTTATCCCGAATATTCCAAACAAACCAACGGCAAGTAGGCTTGGGATAATCAAAATTGTTAATGGTTTCGTTAACATAAAGCGGCCTTTCTTTGTTATTGTTGCCCCATGGTTTGCATCATGCTATTGCCGCTGGCCATCATGGTCGTGCCTTCATCTTGCAACATTTGACCATGTTGCTGCAACTTCTGACTTTCTTGTATCATTTCTTGATCCTTATACTTTTCGCCTTTTTGCCGCATCATCTGACCAGCAGACATCATCATTTGTCCGTGCTCCATCATGCTTGAACCGTCGGTTTTCATAAGGTTGGCCGTTTCGCGCAAATAATTGGTACTTAATGAAGTTCGCGACCCTTTGGCAAAGTAGCCCAACAAACCTCCGGCCACAAGAGCAGTTATCATAATAACAATTGCTGTTTTTTTCTCCATGTTATTTTACTTCAATTTAATAAATCCATCATACCTCGTATCGGTTTAATTTACAATAGACCGGCCACGTCTTCAAGTGTGTTGTAAGGTTATAAACGCAGGCGCGGTTCAACGCGCTTCAGTAAAACCGCATTTGTCGCAACAATAATCGAAGATGCGGACATAAGGAGCGCTGAAACTTCCGGGCGCAACGACCAGCCAAGGGAGTTATAGAATACGCCTGCGGCAACCGGGATTGAAAGCACGTTGTAAATCGCCGCCCAAAAAAGGTTCTGTTTCATTTTTACGACCGTCGCCCTGCTTAAGCGAATTGCCGCTACGATATCGTACGGATCGGATTTCATTAGTACAATGTTTCCTGTTTCAATGGCAACGTCCGTGCCGGCGCCAATGGCAATGCCAATGTCCGCCTGCGCCAGCGCCGGCGCATCATTGATACCGTCGCCAACCATGGCTACGAATTTGCCTTCGTCCTGAAGTTTTTTAACCCATTTTGCTTTATCGGCGGGCAAAACATCCGCAAACACGCGGTCAATGCCAAGCTGTTTGGAAATTGCTTCGGCGGTGCGCTGATTGTCGCCGGTAATCATAATAATTTCTATGCCGTTTTTACGAAGTTCTGCAATCGCTCGTTTGGAATTCTCCCTGATTGTATCGGCAACTGCGATAGCTCCGATTACTTCGTTGTCGAGAGCCAAAAACATAGCGGTTTTTCCGTCATTTTGCAGCTGCTCCAATTTCTGCCGCGCATCGTAATTTACCAATATCCCACGTTCTTCCATAAGCCGCTGGTTTCCCAAAAGTACCAGGTGCCCAGCTCCTTCGGAACTGGGCTCGCCTTGCGAGGGGCGGCCTTCACTGTTTACTTTTCCCTGTAATCCAAAGCCGGGTTCTACTTTAAATTCCGCGACATCCGGTTTATTCGCGTGCAGGGCTTCTGCTTCTTTTTGAATCGCTGTGTCGAGCGGGTGAGAAGACTTTTTTCCCAAACCGGCCGCAAGACCGACAATAAAACCCTTTACTCCGTGACCGGCGACCGCTTCAAACTTAGAAACATTAAGAAGTTCCAGGCTGTCCTTTGATGCTTTGTCCACGATGGTTTTGGCCAACGGATGTTCGGAGTGTTTTTCAATTGACGCGGCGACACGAAGAATCTCGGCTTGCACGTTTTGACTCTTCGTTTCGATGAATGAAATTATATCCGTTACCGCCGGCTCGCCCTTGGTAAGCGTTCCTGTTTTATCCAAAATCATTGCGTTGATTTTAGAAGTTTTTTCGAGAGTCGTTGCGTCTTTAATAAGAATGTTGTGTTTGGCACCAAGACCGGTGCCAACCGCAACGGCCGTTGGCGTGGCAAGTCCCAACGCGTCGGGACAGGCAATGACGACGGTGGAAACAGCAAAAGTAAGCGCACCAATCATGCCGATGCCGGCTGCAAAATACCAACCCATGAAAGCCGACAATCCCGAACCAATGGCAACGACAACAAGAATTCCTGCGGCCTTATCGGCGATTCTTTGACCGGGTGCCTTAGAATTCTGCGCGGTTTCCACCATTTTGATAATCTGCGCGAGCACCGTCTCCCCGCCGACTTTCACCGCCTTAAATTTAATCGAACCTCGTTGGTTGATGGAGCCGCCAACCACCTGGCTGCCGAGTTTTTTATGAACCGGCAGGGATTCACCGGTTACCAACGCTTCATCAATGTAGGTTTCGCCATCGATAACCTCTCCGTCTACGGGAATTTTATTGCCTGGACGAATTACCACAATATCTCCTTTTATAACTTCTACGCTGGGGATGACAATTTCTTTGCTGTCGCGGATCACCGTTGCTTGCGGCGGCACAAGATCAAATAATGCTCTCAAGGCTTCCGACGTACCTCGCCGCGAACGCATTTCCATCCAGTGGCCAAACAATACGAACGTAACCAAAGCCGCTGCTGCCTCATAGAAAGTTCTGGCGTTTGGTTGAGCAAAAGTGAGGAGAACGCTGAATAGATAAGCGGCCAAAACGCCGGTTGCAACCAAAACCGCCATATTAAGTTTACGCGCCTTGAGCGACCAATAAGTACCGGTAATAAATATTGAGCCGGTCCAAAAAACTATCGGCGTAGTGAGGAGAAATAGAAGCAGGTTCACCGAAATCGGCGATGGAAGTTCCAATTTAAAATAATCGGTGGCAACCGGAGAATAAAGAAAAATCGGTACAAGCAGGACAAACGAAATCCAAAATCTTCGGCGCATATCCGCTTCCATTTTTTTTGCGACTCTCGGATCTGTCATGGCTGCCTCATGATCTTTGTGGCTCATTTTTGAAACATCATGCGTTCCGTGTTCTTTGGCTGTCTCTTTGCCTCTTTTCTCTTTAATAAGCTCCATGCCGCATCCGGGGCATCTTCCGGGCTTTGACTGCCGAACTTCCGGATGCATGGGACAGGTGTAAACCGTCTCCCCCTTGTCATTTACGGGTATGGCTGGTTTTTCTTCCGGGCGTTGGTTACGAGCCGGCATACCGTTTGTGTTGCTATGATCGTGATTCATTAGGTGTTCATTTGCCTATCATATATTAGCGCGACCGCCATAGCTAAAAAACCAACCTCTTCCAGGGCTTCCAATAACGCGGCCTGTGTTACCGTTGCGCCGATAATCCAAAGCACCGCCCATATTGCAACCAGCCGCGTTCTAATGCCCCACAATAACAGAATTGCCACCAAGACATCGTTGATTCCTATTATCACCACAAACGTTTCTGCGGATACCGGCAAAGCACCGGCAAAGAATGCGCGCTCGACGATCTCGATGAATTCTTTCGGAGCAAAAAAAGCCTTTAGAGAATTAGCAAAAAATACAATTGCAAGGCCCGAACGAATCAAAAATTGATAGGTTAAAAAATTTTTCATAAAAAGTCGATATGATTACGAATATCTAGCAAGACGAAAGCCAACAAAAAACTCCCAAACAAGAAGCGGCGTACTAACGGCTCGCTCTACCAGCCCCGGCAAGGTCCAAAAGTTAAGAAGCGCGAGCACCATCAAGAATCCTGCAGCACTGATTGCGGCGACAACGTCGGTTGTGCTGGTAAATGATTTCCAGCGGGAAGTCAGAGAAAAAGAGCGTCTCAAAAATAACAAGGCTAAAATTTCAATTGGAAATGCAACAAGGGCGGCGGCGGCATGGATGGTGCCGAAAACAGTCCGCGTCGAACCGCCCGGATCGGTAGAAAAAAGACCTCCTAATATAATACCAACCGCAGCAAGCCCAAAAAGTACTGCTCCCGTCTTGCCCCATCTGTCGCTTAGAATATAACCAAGGCCGACCGCCATAGCTGCGTTTCCTATACCATGCACGAGAAGCGATAACGCAAAAAGAAAACCATAGGGGCCGTTGGCATAATTGCTCACATATTCAGCAACGTAATTAAATTCCGGCCGAAGAAAATGCATGGCGGTTAATGCCGCAAGCAGCGAAGAAGCTCCTACTATGCCTGCGATGCCGAGCAAGCGAACGGCGCCGACCCCTGGTATTTCATTGTTGCTCGCAAATGTTCCGTTCATAATGGCTTTACTTTGGCCCCTTACCTAGTTTTATGATAAACCAAACAAAGAGCGTCGCCGATGCTACCGTTCCCGCCGTGCTTAATCTCAATCCAAAAATCGTCCTCGCCCCTTCAAGGTACAAAAATCCGCCTGTAACCAAGAGAATTGCCACCAATACCATTCCCAAAATACGCAGGTCGTTTTGCCGATCAAATTCTTTTTTGAATTCCAATAATTCCCCGGCGTCAAATTTTACACTTATCCCTCCGCTTTCAATCTTTTGCAAAAGGCTTTGGGTTTGTTCCGGGAGAGTTTTTAAAAATTCCAAATAGTCAAAAATATCCGTTTTGAGGGCCTCAAGCGTGCGCAATGGGTTTAAATAGTATTTCAATGCTTTATCAACAAACGGCTGCAGTTCTTTATTAAAATTAAAATCTGGGTAAAGTTTTAATCCCATTGCCTCGGTTGTGATTATCGCCTTACCAAATAAGGCAAGATCGGCCGGGAAACTTATGTACTTTCTGGTGCCCTTGTTGATGAGTCTGAAAAATACCCAGGCGACGCTTGGCTGAATTGGAGAGAAAAAAATCTCGCTTAAAGCGTTTGATACGTCTTTTTGAAAGCCGGCAACATCGCTCTTGTCGGAGGTAATGGCGAGATGCATGAAATGTTTGAAAAAATTATCAGTATCTTTGCCAACAAACGCCACAAAGCAACTGACTAATTCCTTGCGCTGTTCCTTGGTAAGGTAGCCAACCATGCCAAAATCATGCAAGCACAGAATATTGCCCTTGAGAGCGAAAAAATTTCCCGGATGAGGGTCGGCATGGAAAAAGCCGTCGATAAGGAATTCCTGGAAACTTGATCCGACGCCGTAGAGAGCAAGCTCGCGCGCATTTATGCCAAGTTTTCTGATACCGTCCAGATCGTCGGCTTTGACGCCATGAATAAATTCCATCGTAAGGACGCGAGTGGAGGTATGGTTCCAATAAATAAGAGGAATTTTTATGTTAGGATTGTCTTTAAACGCAAAACGAAATCGCTCGGCATTGTTGCCTTCGGCTTTGAAATCCAGTTCCCGAAGCGTCCAGTCGGCAAACTCTTTGACGACGCGCAAAGGCTGGAATGGGCGCAGTTCTGCAACAAAACGTTCGGCAAGGTGGGCAAGATAAAATAGAATATGAACGTCTTGTTCTATGATTTTCCTGATGTCGGGCCTTTGCACCTTAACCGCCACCTCTGTGCCGTCTTTAAGATAAGCTCGGTGCACTTGAGCCAACGATGCAGCAGCAATCGGCTTCTTTTCGATGGACTTAAAAACCATTTCGGGTTCCTGTTTTAACTCCTCTTTAATAATTCGACGGACGTCGTCATAAGAGAACGGTGTTACGTTGTCTTGCAGCTTTGAAAGCTCCTGCGAAATTTCTTCGCCAACCAAATCAGCACGGAGACTTAACACCTGTCCCAACTTAACGAAAGTCGGTCCCAATTTTTCCAAAACTTCGCGAAGGATTGCCGGAGAAATAGTTTGCAGCCCCCCGCCCATTTGAACCAGGCATTTCTCCGCAGGACGGCGCAAAAAAAAGCAATGGATTCGGCACGACAACGGCACCAGATATTTTAAGCGAATTCTCTCAACCAAAATCCCGCCGCCTGCCTCGAAAATTACCGTAAGAATTTTCCGCAAGCGATTTAAATCGCCTATCATGTGTTTTTATAAAGTGGTTATTGTCTGGTCCATCTATTTGTGAAGCAAGTAAGATAAAAGCTGGCCTTTAATTTTTAACGCACCTAGGACGTTTTTAAATTTTATCACTTTCAGAAAATCGAAATCGAATCCCAGTTTAAATACTTCGTCGGCGGAAAGGCCGGAAAGAACTTGCATAATGTATTTCCACTGATTTTCCGTCAAGTCCCCGTAAAGTTTTTCGGCTATCAGATAGCTCAGCCGCCATTTTTTCCCCACGTATGCCGCCCACAGTTTGTCGTATTCAGCCAAAGCTTTTTGACTGACATTTTCTTCCGAAAGTTGCTTATCGATTACCGCGGCGGCCATTCGGCCTGAATGAAGCGCGTGCCTTATTCCCTCGCCGGCTATAGGATTGATTTGCATGGCGGCGTCGCCGATAGTTAGAAATCCGTTTGAGGAATGTTTTTTGATGCCGCCGGTGACATAGATATTTCCTCCATGCAAATCTACCGGTTCTGCGTCGCCAAGCTGCGGAAGCTTGTTTATAAATTTTTTAAACAGAACCATCATGTCAGCTGTGCCATGATCGGCCTCCGAAATGCCGTGCTCTTTTGCCTTGTAAACCGCGATACCGACCTTGAGCTGCTTTTCGCCGAACGGGAATACCCATCCGTATCCATGAGGAACATAGGCATCGCTAAAATAGAATGCTAAAACGTTTTTAAATTCATCCGGAACTCTCTCGACGATAAATTCTATGCCAATGGCGGCCGCCCCTGGCTCTGTCTTGCGTAAACCGATTTTTGAAGCCAGAACGCCGACCGGGCCGGAAGCGTCAACTATAACCCCTCCTTTTATTACTCCTTCTCCGAATACGCCTTTGCATTTGACGCCGACGACAAAACCGTCTTCAATTACCGGTTCTTCGGCCGCGGTGCTTATCATTACTTTTCCTCCATATTTAACAGCTTCGCCAACGAGAAATTGTTTTAATTCGTCAAAGGCAAAAACATAACCGCGGCTCTTCCCGTAATTCCAGGTTTTCGCGCCGCCATGCGCGGCAATGAGAATTTTTGACCACGATCCGCGCCCGACGCCAAGCGGAAGGCCAAACTCTTGAAATGTCTCCAGGGGCGTACCACCACTTGAGAAATTTGGCCGGCCAATGCCGGTCGATTTCTCGATCAGTAGAATTTTTCGCCCTCTTTTAGCAAGCTCTCTCGCGCACTCTCCGCCAGCCGGCCCTGAACCCACAATAATAACGTCAAATTTTTCGGAAAAATTATTTTGCATGGTTTTTTATGATTTTTAAGCCCCGCGCCTCCCCAATAACCGAACACTTTTAAGCCAAGCATGCCGTTTTTGGTCTGTAACGACTTCGGCTTCGCTGAAAATCGTAACGGTGTTTTTAATTCCAGCGAGCATGGTTACGGAGTGTTCAATACCGTGTTGACAGTCTCTGCACTTACACCAATATCCCTCGTTCGGCGAGTGGGCGCCGGCAATAACAAAGAAACGCGCCGTTTTTCCGCTGAGACGCTGTATCGGTTTTTTTGTTTCCTTGTCAAAATTAAAAGCGAATCCCGGAAGCCAGGCACGATCAAATAATCCCTTGAGAATGGCAGGCATGGCATTCCACCAGCTGGGATAAACAAATACCAGATGATCCGCCCATTTCACGTTTTCCTGGAACACAATAAGGTCCGGTTCCAATTTCTGTGTTGTTTTATAACCGCTATGCAGAACAGGATCAAAACGCAACTCTCCAACATTCATCCTTCGCACTTCGTACCCTGCTTCAGCTGCGCCTTCCGCGTAAGCAGAGGCCATTGCTCCAGAAAACGAATCGGCATTTGGATGACCGCACAAGACAAACACTTTTTTTATCGACATAATATCTTTAACTTCTTTAAACTTTTGCAAACATCTTTAATTTTTGCCGTGGTTTGAGAGTTTTCTTTCGAACGACTTGAGCTCGCTTCGCGTAGGAATATCAAGCTCTTTCAAAACTTTTTTAACCAACTCGCGCGCCTTTTTCTCCGCGCCTTTTTGTCTTGACTGCCCCTCTTTTATAAGGGCGCTGAGCGTTTTTTTCAATTCTTTTTTTGACGGCTTTTTCCCGGCAATGGTTTTGAATGCTTTTTGAACCTCCTTTGCCGAAAAACCCAGGAGTCCCAAGCTTGCTAAAAGTATTTTTTCGTAGGTATCCATGGTTAATAAATAATTTTTTATTTGTTTTGTTTTTTTTGCCGACCTTTGTCCCCTTTCTTTCGCCGCCAAGATATAATTGCGCACGGAAGAGTGAAAAAACATGAACGGTTTACTAATCCTTGCGATAGGGCGACGAAGATTACTGATTTCTGTTGTCTATGCCAAACAATTTATGCAGCCAACACCACCCCGAAAAACTCTCGATCAGAGCAATCCATCCAACGATGGCTATGCCGAGATTAATCCAGTCCGCATCGTACTGCGGCGCCCACGGACCAAGCCACCAAAAGGCAAGCGCGAACCGCAAAATTCTATCCAATTTACCCAGGTTTTGAGTCATGGTGTTTTGTTTAATTTATTTCTTACTTTTTTTCGACCTTTTCAATTTTTTCGATCAAACCGTCGGATAACCAAATAATCCTGTCAACATATTGTTTGTCGTCCGGCTCATGAGTCACCATCACAATCGTTTGTTTCAATTCTTTATTCAGTTTTCTGAAAAGTTCCAAAACCGTTTTTGCCGATGCGGAATCAAGATTAGCGGTCGGCTCGTCGGCAAAAAGAACTTTCGGATAGTTAACCAGAGAGCGCGCAATGGCGACTCTCTGCTGTTCACCGCCGGATATTTCGTTCGGATAATGATCGAGGCGATGGCCGAGCTCAACCAGATCTAAGAGCTTTGATGCGTGCTCCCAGCAGTGTTCCGGCTCTTTGCCGTACGCCAATGCCGGCAACCAAACGTTTTCCTGTGCGGTTAACTCTGTAATTAATGCGTATTCCTGAAATATATACCCTAGCTGCTGAAGCCGGAATGTTGTTTTTTCGGCGTCAGAAAGCGCGGTAACATCAGAGTTTCCTATGTGTATTTTCCCTTCTGTGGGAGTGTCAATAAGACCAAGCTGATGAAGCAGCGTCGATTTACCTGAACCGCTCCTGCCCATAATCGCCACAAATTCCCCTTCGTTAATTTCAAAGGAAACGCCCCGCAGTGCCGGCGTGGGAACTTTTCCGGGATATGTTTTTTTGAGATTTTCTACTTGGATCATGATTATGTACAAAAATTTATCCCCAAATAGCGGCGAGAATGTCTTTTCTGGCAACGAGGCGCGACGGCAGATACCCGGACAACAAACCAGTTGCAATTAAACTCGTAACTCCGAAGATAATCCATCCGGCTGTAAAGTATAAGCTAATTGCACCGAATTCAACGTCAATGGGATAGCGCAAGAATAATGGATAGAGAACCGCAAAGGTCACAAAAGAGCCGATCGCAAGACTGGCGATCACATAAAACAAGGCTTGAAACACATAGGAGAAAATAATTATTGTTCTTTTGATGCCGATAGCCCGTAGAATTCCTATTTGTCTGCGCTTGTTAAGCGCGTTTACATAGATTAGAACAAAAATTGTAACCGATGCTACGGCAATAGAAATAACGCTTACGATAACCGCAATCAAATTCAACGCATTTAAAAAACCGCCGAAAGCACCCAAAAAGTCTTCGTAAGTTTGAATCTTCAGATTTGGAGCAATCGCTTTGATTTGTGCGCGATAATTTTCCAGTGTCGTTCGACCCGGATCAACAGACACCAAAATTTGCGAGGCGCTGTCGCTTACGCCGAGTACCGATTCGGCTTCCTTGGAGGTTATAAAGTTTTCATAGATTCCCATAAGATCGGAGTAAATTCCCTTCACTTTATATGTCCGCATAACGCTGTTTCCGTATGTTACGAGAATTTTGTCTCCAACCCGCGCGCCCCCAAGGTCGCTAGGAGCAAGATTTCCATAACCGCCTGCCAAGGCGGAACTTAAAATAATCTTGTCGGTATCGTTGTTAGACAGAAATGAGCCGTCTTTTATAAGCTCATCGATGCCCATCATTTTTGCGTCTTCCCTTGAATCAACGCCCATGATACTTGAGGAAAGTCGCTTATACTGCCCGCTTTGATCTTTATCAAACGCAAGAGAGCCGGCGAGTACGTACCGCCTAGTCGTAGCCACAATTCCCGGAATTGTGGCTATCTCTGCACGAAGGGCGGATTGGTTAGGAATGAATTCTTTAACCCGCGGCGACTCTTGAGAGCTTATGGTTATATAAGAACTCAAATTTTCTATAATTACCTGCGGGAATAACTCCGACAAACCTTTCAAAATTCCAGAGATAAACATCATATTGATGAACGACAAGGACAAAATGAGAACCATCAAAACGAGCGTGGACTTGTGTCCACGCAGAATTGATTTATAGGCGATGAAGGCGGCTGTTTTAAAATCGTTGGTGTTCATATATTATTTACCGCCAATTACAATCTCTTCTCCTTCCGAAAGGCCCGACAATATTTCAACCATTCCATTTGCGCTTTTTAAGCCGATTGCTACATTTTGATTTGTTATTTTTTTATTCCTATAAACCTGGACGAAGTTTGTCGAGCCATTTTTTTGAACGGCGCTTGCCGGAACAATAAGTGCGCCGGTTGCTGATCCGGTTTTAATCCAAACGTCGGAAGTCATCCCGGCCCTCGCTTGATCAATGGGGCCATTGAAGATTATCGTGGTTTTGTAGTAAACGCTGCCGTTAATAACCGTGCCAGCGGGGTCTATTTCGGCTACGGTGCCCTGCCATTCGCTTTGAAGGGCGTCAGCGGTAATCCGTACGGACTGACCGACTTTAACACCAGCAACATTGTCCTCCGAAAGATTTACTTTAACCTGAAGGGCTCCGTCGGAGATTATTGAGATAACTATTACACTCGGATCGATTATTTCGCCGACATTACCGTTTGTTGCCGTAACAATTCCGGAGATAGGAGTGATGATTTCCATTTCTTCTATCTGCGCTTCGACTTGTTGCATTTGGGCTTCGGCTTGCCTGATTTGCGCTTCAAATACTGCTGCATCTGTAGAACGCAGCGGGGCCTTTAAAAGAGTCAGTTGATCTTGGGTGGTCTTTAAGGCGGACTCGGAAATCTTTAATTTTTCTTCGGCCGAGCTAATACCGGAAATAGCGGCGTTTACATTTATTCTTGCGGCCGAGATATCGGTTTTCCAACCGGAAGGTATGGCAGAAGATATCCCGTTTATCACATAGACGCTGTTTGGATTATTGATCGCGAGCGCAAGTTTATCCAAAAATATATTAATGTCATCGAGATATTTCCTTGTTGTGCTGGCATATTCGGAGAGATTGCTGCCAATTGAGAGCTGGTAAATATAGGGCTTCCAACGCGAAAAAATATTTCCTTCGATAAGCAGCCTGCTCCATTCAATATCGTTTTGTAATCCTGAATCAGCCATAAGGAAAATCAGTTTCGGATTAACCGATAATGGATTAGTAAACATTTGATCTGCCTTCGCTCTTACGGCATCATCGGCTTTCGTGTACGCATCTTGAAGTTTGTCGATAAAATTTTGCCTGGCATCGATTACTGTTTGTTTCGCGCTTGTTACCGCTGTTTCGGCAACCGCAATGTCTTCTTGCGAGGCTCCTGCTTGTTGTTGGGCCAGTCTTGCTTTCGCAACGTCAATACTTGCCTGCATGGCTGCCAATTCCGCATCAAGCGTGCCGGTTTCTTGTTTTGCCAAAACTTGACCCGCTTCAACTTTTTTCCCAACTTTCGCTCGAAGAACTGTCATCTTGCCGTTAGTTTTGAAATGCAAGTCTATGCTAGTTGGGGCTTCAACCTTGCCGCTCGCAAAAACCTCTTGGGTGATGTCGCCTCTTCGAACCGTTGCCAATTCATAAGGAGGGTTGGCTGAATTTTTGACGTAATACCCAACCACGCCACCAACCGCTAGTATGACCGCTGCGACAATAATAATTTTTTTCATATTAATTTAATTTTATATTTTTCCCGGCCTTTATACTATTTTTGTCATTTTCTATTCCGATCGGTGATGTCCGTTATAATCTTTATTATCATTTTTCACGGAAGCGTGTAACAAAGAAAAAGTAACAATGAGCGAAAGGATAAAAACCCAGATTGCTCCCAGATAAATATCTAGTTTTACGCTGTTTTGTTTTAGTATGGCGCCAACAACGAAGAAGCCGGTAATGAGCAGAGACACAACAATTGAATTTATGATTTTCATGGCAAGATAAACTATTATGTTGTTTTCGGCCGCCACCTTTTAAGCCTTAACGTATTCAGAGTTACCGATACAGAGCTTAAAGCCATAAACAACGCTGCCAATTCCGGGCTTACCAGAAGTTTAAAACCCGGGTAGAGAATTCCGGCAGCGATGGGAACGCCGAGCGCGTTATATATAAAAGCCCAAAAAAGGTTCTCTTTGATTTTTCTCATGGTTGCCTTACTTAAATCAAAAGCGTGTATAACGTCCTGAATGTCGTCTTTTATCAACACTATCTGTCCGGCCTCTTTGGCAATATCAGATCCAGATCCGATAGCAATTCCCGCGTCGGCCTGCATCAAGGCCGGTGCATCATTGATGCCGTCGCCAACCATAGCGACAATTTTGCCGCCTTTCTGTAATTTTTTAATCTCATCCGCCTTATGCCCGGGAAGAACTTCTGCCAAAAATTCGGAAATGCCAACTTTTTCTGCGATGGCGCGCGCTGTTCTCGGATTATCGCCAGTGAGCATGATGACACGCATACCAAGTTCTTTTAATTTTTTCACCGCTTGAGCTGAGTTTTCTTTGAGAGTATCGGCCACCCCGATAAATCCCTTGATCTTCCCGTTGACGGCCAAGAGCATTATTGTTTTGCCCTCTTCTTCAAGTTTTTCTACCGTAAAATTGACCCCTGGCAAAGGAATATTTTTATCTTTCATCAACCTTCTATTGCCAAAGTAGATTTGTTTTGTGCCAAGCAGAGCCTCGATTCCCTGGCCGGGAATCGCTTTAAAATCAGAAACGGTTTCAAAAACCAGCTTTTTTTCTTTCGCCGCTTCAACAATCGCTTCGCCTAACGGATGCTCCGATCCTTTTTCCGCTGATGCAGCTAGCCGTAAAATTTCGGTTTCGGTTAGATCCGAAGTGCTGTGAACATCCGTGAGGGATGGACGACCCTTGGTGAGCGTGCCGGTTTTATCGAGGACAACCGTATCAATTTTTGATGCCCGTTCCAGGGCATCTCCTCCGCGGATCAAGATTCCGTTATTGGCGCCGTTCGCCGTACCGGCCATTATGGCGCTTGGCGTTGCCAATCCCACGGCGCACGGGCAGGAAATTATAAGAACCGTGATGCTTAAGAGCACAGCAAATACCGATATAGGAACGGATGACAGCACAATGTTCGAAAGCAAAAATTTGCTTCCGGCGGTAAAAAAGTAATCGTAGCCGACGAAAAACCAGAAGAGAAAAACAAGCAGTGCGAGAATATGAACGATAAGGATAAAATTTGCCGATACCTTATCCGCCAATTTCTGAATTTTCGGCTTGGCGAGTTGCGCTTCTTCGATGAAAGTTATGATTTGGGAAAGCATTGTGTCTTTCCCAATCTTGACTGCTTCGAATTTTATCAAGCCGCTTTTGTTGATAGTAGCCCCGATGACAGAATCGCCGGTTTTTTTATCAACCGGAACGCTTTCGCCGGTAATCATTGATTCGTCAATGGCCGAATATCCCTCGCGCATAACACCATCAACGGGAATCTTTTCGCCCGGCTTGACCACAACGAGATCGCCAACCGCAATGGAATCGATGGGAATGATTTCTTCTTTTCCGTTTCTCATCACTCTGGCATTTTTTACCTTTAGCCCCATTAGTTTTTTAATAGCCTCTGAAGCTCTGCCACGCGTCAAGGCTTCCAGATAGCGTCCTAAAACCAAGAAGGCTATTAGAAGCGCGGCTGTTTCGAAAAACGCCACTTCCGGCCCGCCGAACCCAGCTTTGGGAAACAGAGTATTCGTGACCCCCAAGAGATATGCCGCGCCAGTACCGGTTGCAACCAAAAGATTCATATCCGTGAAACCATGCCTTAACCCACGCCACGTACCGATGAAGAATTGCCAACCCGGACCAAACATTAATGGCGTGGTTAAGAGCCATAGAAAATAGCTGTTGGCAAAAAATTCCGGGACAAACGAACTCAAAATCCAGTACTCACGAAATGTGCCCAGCATCACCGGAATGGCTATGAGCCAAGAAACGATAGTGTAGTTTCTTTGGCGCCTTATTTCTTCCTGGTGAACTTTTGTCTCTTTATCTGCCGCAGACTCTTCTGTTTCAACAAAAGCCTTGTAGCCGAGCTGTGCCGTAATTTTTTGAGCCAACTCCGAACCTGCGGTAACGCTAGCGTCCAATTCAACAAAAGCTTTTTCCAACGGGAAGCTGACTTCTGACGATTTTACTCCAGGGATGGTCATGACAAAGCCCTCGATGTTTCGCGCACAGCTCACGCAAGTCATTCCCTCAATGTTAATTTGTATTTTTTGAGTCATAAACTATATAAAAATCGATTGTTCGCTGCTCAGCCCTTTATGTATAGGGTATACCCCCATCCCCTATTTGTCAAGAAATACTGTGAACGGCGCAATTTCTGGCAACAAAACCGGCCGGTTTCATGAATCGGGACCTGTGCCAGCCTAACCACAAAACCAGCGCCCAACCTATCTTTTCGCAAGACAAAATTAATTGTTTCGCTGTTGTTTTCACAGCTAATCTTTTCTCGTGGCGAACAGGATGTTAGCAAGCAGGTGGTTTTTAAGTCCTGACTTAAAGATTTGAATGCTTTGAGAAAACGATTTCGGTGTTTTTAGAGAGTAGTGTTCTTGCGCCTGTGCCGTAAGAGTGTGGTGAGATAACAATAAAATAATTAAAACAAGTTCTGAGGTTACAAAATAAAAATGTATTTTTGCCCGCTTTATGCTTGGCAGAGAATAGAAATTTGTCTTAAGTTTCAGCAAAAACAAGAGACCGATTCCCGCGGAAAACGGGGCAATAATATTTAATGGATTCCAATAATCAACTTTTAAAATGGTCCAATAAGAAAATTCGTCCATGATAAGCGCCGAAGAAATTCCGAGCAGCGGATAAAAAATTTTTCTTTTGTGAAACAGGGCTAATATAATTGAAACAAACAAAAGAGCAAAACCTGTAATATAGTGATGGACACGGAAGCCGTTAATGGTTATGCCGGGAAAGACGCCGTTTAAAAATGAACCAAAAATGACAAATCGAACGACAAACTCCGTTATCCAAAAAGAAAAAAACAAGGCTAGATATTCACTGCTATTTATTTCTTTATCTTTGTCCATAAAAAGTGTTCACGAATACTCGACCATAAAAATCCGAAGCTTGTCGCAAAGAGCAATTCTTCAAGCGGAATCCCGAAAATCAAAACCCCGGAAACGGCTTTTAGGTTCCATACGTTTTCAACATAACCCGGAGCTGTTGCGATAAGCGTGAGAAAGTAGAAAAGATATAGGCCAAGAAAAAGCAGCGCGCTTATAAACATTTTTTTCTTGAGATCTGGCCGACAGTACCAAGTAAACAACCCGCCAGAGGCCATTGCAATCTCTGCAGAATAAATAGGGTTTAATTTTGTTGTAAACAATAAAACGGAGAAGATTATCGGGGCGGAAATAATAGCCCAAACATGATAGCGGTGGCGCAAAAGATTGTGTTCCGCAGATGGCATCATCTCGTGTCTTATACGGAAAATTCGTTCGTAAAGCACAACGGCAATTCCGCCTATGCCAAACGAAAAAATTAAACTCTCTATATCAAATCCTGTTTTCAAAGCAAGATTAAATAACGACGGCGGAGACCAATATGCCGGCACAAAAATAGGTTCGGTAAACCCCAAAAGCGATGTCCACAAACTGACGTTAAACATCTCTTTTCGTTTATCTCGTGAACCGAGCGAAGCATAGATCACAAGCCAAATCACAATCAGCATCAAACTCCAAATTAACCAGATATATTGCATAGTTGTTGATATGTTTAACGCACGCTATTCCAGCCGCCTATCACGCCGTCTTTAGAAAAGACTATTTGCCAAAGCTGGATTTTGCGCGCTCTAAACGCGCCGGCACACGACAATAAATAATATTTCCACATTCTGTAAAACTTTTCGTTGTAATTGCTTTTCAATTTTGGCCACGCCTTTTCAAAATTGGCGTGCCACGCCATTAAAGTTTTGTCGTAGTCGGCGCTAAAATTATGCCAATCTTCCATGACAAAAATATTTTCTGTGGCCGCACCTATTTGCTTAATAGACGGCAAATGACTATTGGGGAAAATGTATTTTGCTATCCACGGATCTGTCGTTGTTGTTGATTGTTCTTTGCCGATAGTATGCAACAAAAACAACCCGCCGTCTTTCAGGTTGCGACGAACCACTCGCATATATGTTTTATAATTTTTATAGCCGACATGCTCAATCATTCCCACCGAAACGATACGATCAAACTTTTCGTCAATGTCGCGATAATCTTTCAGTCTAACATCGATTGGCAGGCCCTTGCATAAATCTTTGGCCATCTCCGCCTGTTCTCTGGAAACAGTGATGCCTACGGCGCGAACACCGTACTTTAGGGCGGCGTATTTCATAAAAGTTCCCCAACCGCAACCAATATCAAGTATTGACATGCCCTTCTTCAGGCCGATCTTTTTGCAAATTAAATCGAACTTAGCCTCTTGGGCTTCGTCTAAATTATCGGCCGGCTGGTTGTCGCTCCAGTAACCGCAAGAGTAGGCCATAGATTTCCCGAGCATTTGGACAAATAAATCATTGCCCGTGTCGTAATGTTTTTCTCCTATGGCAAAAGCCCTGTTCTTGGATTGCTGATTGAAAATTTTGGACATCGCCGCTCGCCAAAGCAACGGCCAATTTCTTTTTACTTTTTCATCCAAACGAGAGTGTAGTATCCGATAAAAAAATTCGTCCAATTTTTCACAGTCCCACCAACCATCCATGTATGCCTCACCCAATCCCAAAGAACCATCGCGAAATACACGGTCAAAAGTTTTCTCATTGTAAACACGCATATCCCATGGATTGTCGCCGTTTATGTTTATGCCTGCCGATAGAAGAAGTTTTTGCGCGATTGTTTTGTTATTTGCCATCTTTGTTAAAAATTCAGTTTTTAATTTATTTGCCAGCTAAAAGTTCGCACCACGTCGATTATTCCGGTTATTTTTAATTCAATCGATTTTGGAGCTGGCGTTATCGGATTAAATACAAGTGTTCCTTCTCTGTGGTGTCCGCCAACTGGCCCATCCCACTTGATGGGTTTATATTCGTTGCCACGACCATCAACAAGAACTGCCAATTTTACAAGATCCTGATCTAATTCCACCGAATGGGTGTTCATGGAAATACCGAATTTCCATTCTTTCGACTGCGGCGAAATGTCGAGCGGAGTGACTGCGATCGCAACCCCGCCTTGATCGTCGGTTTTCGTCTCCCACCGCCGACTTTTTGTCTGCTCCTGATTTGTTTGCATCGGATTTGTATTCGTAATCAATCCTTTTTTATTTGCGGCGTTTCTGAAAATGACAAAAACAACGTATATCAAAAACACGAATGCCAAGCCGACAATTATGAGCCGGGTGTATTTCACGTTGGTTGTTTTCCGCTCAAGGCCGATTCGCTTCTGGCGGAAAATTTATTTATTTTATTGACCATATACACAATGCCGCCGAGGTTGAATGCCAGCCCCACCCAAAATAACCTTACTTGATATTGAGCAACAAACGTTACAGCTCCGATTACCCCAAGAAAAGGGAGGATGTTGGCCAGGTAGTGGGTGCAACAGGAAATCATCGCGGCAGTAGAAGTCGTGCCTGTCACGCCCAATATTTTACCGTTGCCATCTTTGCCATGAATAATGTTTTTCAAATGAACATATAGTCCGATCTGAACACCGAATCCGACAGCAAGACTTACAATGAAATACCAAAAAGTGGCGAATTGGCTTCGCGCGAAACTCCAACCAGAGACGAGAGTAAGTACGGTAAAATACATTCCGAGCAAGGTTGTGCTTGCAAGTGCTCCGTATAAAAACGACCTCGTTCGATTATTAAGCATGATTTATTGGTTACAATTGATCCAACTAGTATCTTTTTGTTGCCAGCAGAATTGATACATTCAAAAAAGCTTGTTTTGTTCTACAAAGAAATATAATCTAGGGGGTTTACGTCTCCACCAACCGGCAAAGGTCCGCATGATTTTGATTGAGTGATCGCATACGTATCCGAGGCGTAAACCGTAACCTGCGTGTGCGGCCCGGTAGACCATCCGGTATTGCCTACATATCCGATTAATTCTCCGCGGCCGATCTTCTGGCCTACGCTTACGACAAAAGCGGAAAAATGCGAATAAAAGGTGCTAAGACCATTGTCGTGCTTGATAACGACATATTTTCCGTAAGCTCCGCGTGGACAGTATTTGTCAGTATTTCCTAAGGCAACAACTTCTCCGTCTTCGGCCGCATAAACCGGCGTACCTACTGGTGCGCCGAGATCAATCCCATTATGCCACTTACTCTTATAATTCCTAACAGCGAATTCCGTCCGACCGTAACCCTGCGTCAATCTTGCTTCCGGAACAGGATTCGCAAGTAAGCCCGGTTTTGGCGGCGGCAATTTCGAAAGATCGATGTTCTTTCTCAAAGCGGACTCTATCCTTTCTATTTCCGCCTCGAATTCCATTGCCTTCTTTGCAAGATCATCGAAGTTTTTCTGATAGAGCGATTCCTTGTTTTTCGTTTCCGCAAGAAGCGTCTGTTTGCGCCCCTCCTCTTCCTTCGCAATCGCTTTTTTGGCCGCAATATCCTGTTTTTTCAGTTCAATTTCCCCCTGCTTCACGGAAACGTCGGTTTGTTTTTTTTCAAGTTCATCCTTGAGATCGCGGGACTCGTCGATAGTTGTTGCTATTTGCGCCTGCAAATTGCTTAAGGAAACCGTTTCGGCGAAAGCCTCGGAAATTGTACCTTTTTGCAGCAAAATAAACAGAGGGTTCGTCTCGCTCTCCCTATGATAGGCGCGTAATATTTTCGGCAATGCTTCTAATTTGGAATCGATCATGCCGTTTATGTTTTTAATTTCTGATGATAACGATTGTATTTCGAGTCCCAATTTTTGGCCTTCTGTTTGTGCGGCGCGAATGCCAAGTTCCATTGTTTTTATATTTGTATCGATGTTGCGCAGTTCGGTTTGTAATCCCTTCCGCTCTGCCACGGTATTATCGAGGTTTTTTTTCGCTGCCTGCATCTCTTCTTTAATCTTTTGAAGCTCCTTGTTCTTGGCGTCAATTAAGTCACCCAGACTTGTTTTTGACTCGACGGCATTGCTGGCATTTTCTTCGGCTAAGATAAGTTGAATCGGCGCGGCGAGCAGAACCAATAATGTCAACAGGTAAATCGGCTTCTCCATGGGTCGATGTTGGTTTAGCTTTGCGATTCGTTTGCGGCATGATCATCGCGTTTATTGTCTTGTAAGCGGTATCCTCGCAACACAATCCAAAAATGAACCAGAATAAAACCAATCACAACGATGGGCCACAAGTAGCTGGCGGAGAATAGCGCTCCTCCCGCAAAAAACAAAACTATTAACAGCGTGGAGCAGAAAATCATCATTAGCAGTATTGAAGAATTATTTTTGTCGTTATGATTGTGCATGGTTGGCAAAAATTAAGCAACCCGACAACTAACCAATTGTAATGCTATCCAAGTCTATCAAACTATTTTTATTATTTTTCCGATTTAACCATGCTTGTGTTATGCATCCAGACGATATACCAAGCGAAAATCCAGGCAAACACAAACAGTTCAATTGCCCCCAGAATCACACTGCCAATGTTTCCCCACGTAAACCCTGGTAAAAGTTCAAACAATGAATGGTGGAGTTCGGCGGCTCTTCCGGCAAGAAACAGGCCGTAGACCAGACAAAGCGCATAAAACGCTTCCAGTCCAAGCACGCAGAGCCAGCCATATCTTTTGAGCGAAAGCATAGATAGTACGAATGTTTAATAATTTTATTTCTTCGACCTTTAAGATTTTTGTTCTTGGTGCCAATAAAGCGTGGCACAGAGAAGAGCAGCGATGGTAATAAGCGCAAGCGCTATCGTATCGTTATAGAGGTGTTGCCCTGAAAATCCAAGCGCCGTTCCGTCTTCTCCCGCTACCCATGCACCAATAAGCGCGAATATGCTTAGCCAGCCGGTTACGTAGGCCGTTCCATGCATAAGCGATGATTTTTTCATATCGTTTATTCTCGATTTAAATTAATTATTTTTCGACCTTCTGATTTATTTGCTGTGATGGTTGGGCGTGCGTCAGACAAAGGTCTCCATGAATTTTATGATCGTTATAAGCTGATGTCGCGGCTACAGCGCCCATTGCGGCCGCGGTTATGTCTTGCTTAAAAGATCCGAAATGATTTGTCGCGTCTCCTGCTGCAAATACTCCGTCTATATTTGTTTTCATCATGTTGTCTACGTTTATATATCCACGTTCATCCAATTCCACGCCAAGAGATTTCGCAAGCGAAACATTTGGAATCGCCCCGATTTCAACAAAAAGTCCGTCAACGATCAATTCTTCCGAGTTTTTAAACTGGCGGGAAAGCCTTAATTTTTCTAATTTTTTTTGACCAACCAACCCTTTGACTTCCGTGTCCAAGAGCAGTTCTATCTTGTCACCAAGTTTTTTCATTCGCTCAAGATTAATTGGTTCGGCAACAACCTCTTTGCCGCGGACGATAAGAAATATTTTGTTTGCATATTCGGCCGCGAACACCGCTCCTTTGACCGAGGCATCTCCTCCTCCGACCATGGCGATCGTTTTATCTTTATAAAGCGGCGCGTCGCAAGTAACACAGTAGTGCACGCCGCGCCCAGTAAGTTCTTTTTCGTTGGGAAATCCCAATCGGCGCCGTTCTGCGCCAAGGGCAAAAATAATTTCATGTGTTTGATAGGCGGTATTACTTATAAAAACTTCGAAGCAGTGTTCTTTTCTTTTTATATCAGTAACCTCCGCTTCAAGTGTCTCGACGCCGAGATTTTCTGCTTGCTTTTTCATGGCCTCCATCAATTCAAAACCGCCGATTGATGGAATTCCGGGATAATTTTCGATGGTGCCGGCGCTAGCCGTTTCTCCGCCAAATTCTTTACTGATAACAAGAACTTTCAGGCGATATCTTCCGCCATAGATAGCAGCTCCATAACCAGCAGCGCCAGCGCCAATAATAATAAGATCGTATGTCATTGGGTTAAAATTCTCTGGTTTATCCTGTTAGAAACGGCCGCGTCGTGGCTTTCGAATCTGCGCGTTTGGCGCGGGCGCGACTTCTAACACTGGACTTATTGTTTCTTCCACTGCGACGCCAGAAGCAAGAAAATACCTATGAGCACCGCGGCTATGGAGTCGTAGAACCAGAACTGTGGAGTGATTCCCCACATATTGCCGCCTCCTGTAATTGCCGCCCAGGCAACAAAGTAAAGAAGCGTGCCGCACAGGAAGGCGATCCAACCTATAACCAGTAAAACCTTACTCATAATTTTTATTTGTTTTTTTTAAATTATTTTTTTTTCGACTTTTTATCCAGAAAAATTGACGAAAATTAATTGCAGTATTGCGCCCACGATGATAAGGAGGATGCCAGTAAATGTTAAAACCAATTCTTTTCGTATTGCCACAAGCACATCCGTGTCTATCTTGCCCTCTTTAAATATGTGGCGATGTACCATTAGTACCGCGAGCCCGATAAACACTTTTCCGATTGTATCTAGTACGAGACCGACTGAAAACAAACTCATGGTTATTTCAATGCATCCAATTTTTTTATAAACTCGTTTTTGTTCAGCGCCCCGGTGGAAAACAATTCACCATTAACAACAACGCCGGGGCTGGAAAAAATGCCATATTTTTGAACCAGCGCGATTCCTTCGGCAGAGGTAGCGTTAATTTCCGTAATTTGCATTTCGGGGTATCTTGGTTTTAGTTCCTCAAAAATTTTTTTCGCTTTGGCGCATTCATGGCACCCGGGCACTGTAACGAACTGAATATTGATCATGATTATTTTATTTTTCGCCTAAAACATAGCCCATCTGCTTGATTATTTTTTCGATTTTTTTGAAATTAAACGCGGCGTCGTCAAATTCGATAATTGCCTCTTTGTTTTCAAAATTTACTTTTGCCGACTTCACGCCTGGTTGATTTTTAAGTAGCATTTCGATCGATACGGCGCAGCTTCCGCAATTCATTCCACCGATTGAATATTTTTTTGTTTGAGTCATTGTATTTTCTACTTATCCCATCTTGACCCCGATGGGCATGGTTAATAATCCCCAAAATATAAACACTAAGAGCAAGATCCAGAACATTTTTTTCGACATTGCGCCATTTTTCTTGAAAAAATACCAGGTAAGCACGATTGGCGGCAAAAGAAGATTGATCCACGCTCCCAACCAGACGAACGGAACCGCGGTTTCGAACTGTTGAATCGCGATGTTTGCTTCCGTAACCCTACTTCCAATTTTCCCAAAGAGCATGTTTAGGCCTTCATGGAAAATCGAACCCTCGTACCAAAGGTGCCCGAAAACTCCGTTGAGGATAATAAACGATGATATGACCACAAGCGCCCATCCAGTTATCCTGTCAACCGCAACCTTTTTCTTCAGTATGCCATTCGTTGCGTTTACTCCGAGAATACCTAGCACCGAAAGAAAAATGAGCGGCAGCGCCCTGCCCAGACCGTTAACCGCCATGTACCAAGCACCTACCGCCACGCTCCCGGTGCCGGCCGCGGCGGCCAAAATCAGGTACGTAACCGGATTCGGACAACCTATGCCTGCGTTTCCAAGAAATAAACCAAGGAAAAGAGATTTTGCGTAGTCGGGTTGTCGCTGAATAAAGGCCGGCACTTTTGAATACGACGGCATTTCGAAGGATATCAGCGCAAGTTCAGCCAAGCCGAAAATAAGGGCGGCGATGCCGGCAACAATATAAAGATATTTCGTCGCCTGATCTAGTCCAAGATATTTTCCGACAAGAGCTATTGTCCCTCCGTAAATCGCAAGCATCACGACAAGACCGATGCTGAAAAGAATTGCCATCATAAGTCCCTTTTTATACCCCTTTCCCATCGAAAGCGGGACAATAATAAATACGAGCGGTAAGGTGCACGGCAAAACAATATTTGATACACCCCCGGCAAAAGAAAGGATGGTTGTTAATGTCTCTCCGGCAGAAGTAGCTAAATAAGTAAGGGCAATAATAATGGCGGTGAGCAATCCGAATGCCAAACTAACAAAAAAGATTTTTAGTTTTTGGCTTGGTTGCAACGTCGGAGCCTCCTCCTGCGTCGTTTCAGTGATTTGGGGTTGAGAAGATGCCGTTTCTTCTTTGGTTTTGAAGATGGTTATAAATCCAAAAACCAAGAGAAAGATTGTGATCAGCGTGTTAAGCGGATGAAAGCCGTGGCCGGCAACAAAGGTGGTAAAAAGAAAATATAGTATTGCCCCAACCAACAAGACTGCGCCAGTAGTTTTGTTTTTCATGTATTGCTCTTAGTGGCAGCAGCCGTGTGATTTAGTGGATTGTTCTTTTACTATTTTTTTACGGTATTCCTCCCGGCAGCCTTCCGAACAAAACTCCTTTCCCCAGCCCTCGGGATATTTTTTGTTTTTTTCGAGTTCCATTTTGCAAGTCGGGCACTTTTTTTTGAGCAGATTAAGCATTGTTTTTTATGATTATTTATTCGATAGCGTATAAACTTTGACAAGTTCCTGCACGGCTTTGTTTATTCCTTCTTTGCGATTCATTTGATATCTTACGTGGGTCCGCAGATGATTTTCTAACATATAAGCGTCGAGGCTTTTAAGCGACCTTTGAATAGATAGCGACCGCTCTAATAACGTGGAGCAGTACACTTCCCTTTCAATGGCTTGAATGAGGCCGTCAATTTGACCTCTGATTATTTTTGCGCGATGAATCGACCTTTTTTTGAGTTTTTGATCCAACATGAACGAGATTTTGTTTTTTAATTGATAATGTTGCGGTTTCCGACCTTAACTATATCCTATACCCCCATACCCCATATGTCAAGCAGTCAGATTTGTGGATAAGCGAAAATAACCCGGCCTTGCTCATCCTTAACTCGACGAAACAGACGCGCGGGGTATTTGCCTGATCTGAAAACAATAATGGTGTTTTAACAAACGCGTCTTTGGTATTAACTATGTTTTATAACAAACGAAAAAGTCGGTAAAATGATAACTAAAAATTGCTTTTATGCGAAATCCGGCCCCATTGAGAAATTTTGTGATCTCTTTTCGCGAATAATATTTCTTCGGTCTGTCCCAAATTTCCACAAAAATTTTAAAAATAAATTTCGAGACAATACTGTCAACTGCCGGGTCGAGAAGAAGAAATAACCCGCCCTTTTTGGTTACTCGACTGATTTCTCTCAATACTTGTTCTGGTTCGGAGAAATGATGCAGGGCATCGGAACAGAGAAGTATATCGAAAAAATTTTCAGGGAGCGGCAAGCTCCTTGCGTTAGCTTGAATAATTTTTATATTATTAACACCGGCTGTCTTGACAAGCGCTTTTTGCAACATGTCTTTTGAAAAATCCGCGCCGCTAAATTCGCTATGCGGATATTTTTTGGCCAAGCGGAAAATCATTTCTCCTGTGCCGCAAGCAATATCCAAAAATCTGCTCTTTCGGCATAAAAGTTTGTCGCCGAATTTTTCAAGAGTTTCAATAGCTTTTTTATAAACAGGGTCGAAATAAAGCAATCGGCTTATCGCTGAATCATAAAACAACGACCACATACAAAACAGCCGCAGCGTTGATCTTTCAAATTCTTCCGGATTGGCCATGCTAGTCGTTTAATCTAGAATTGGAAAATCCGCAGCCAATCTTATTGAACCATTAACCTTCCTTCCATGCCGCGCTCGCGATGACCAGGAACAGAACAAAAGAAAGCGTAGACTCCGGCGATCGGGGCGGTAAATTCAATCATATCGCTTTGCCCGCTATCTATCGTGCGCGTCGTAATGCCTCGAAAACCGAATTCCAGGTTATGGATTGTTTTACCGGCGTTTTGAAAACGCACTGCGATTTTTTCTCCGGTCTTTACCGAAATTTTCGCGGGCGAGAAAGAAAATTCCGAGCCGGCAATCGTTATTTCTTTTGTCTGAGATTGTCCTTCTGTAGCAACCGTTTTCTCCGGCGTCGATTCGAAACCTGGCGCGGGAACCGCAAGAGACGGGGCGCTATTTTCGGACCGGTTCGCGCCGTTCCGCAACCAGAAATATCCTCCTGCAAGAATGATTAATCCGGTAACGAAGACTAAAGTTGTTTTATTCATAATGACTATCCGGTTCTTAAATTGATCGGGCTCGTTCGACAGGGCGAGCTAGTATTCTATAAATTTTTTGATTTTATCTTCATCGAAACTCTCCAATATTTCCTGCTGGCCCAGTTTTGTCAGTACAATTTTTGCATCGTAATCATTCGGCGCGAGATACACATTATCCGGATATTGCTTTGCCAGATCGGTGAGTTTTTGAATTAAATCCGGCTCGCAAGAATATTTTTTGCAGTTGTATTGGATGATTATGCCGGGCTTGCCTCTGCCATCGGCGTGCTCAAGCATGTGTCGCTGCATACTGTCCGGTATCGGCTGGTAGCTGACGTGCGATTGGGGCATATCCTCGGTATGACCTTGAGCGTTTGTCGGCGGTAAACTGGGACGAGTTAACACAAACCAACCGAGTCCAAAAATTGCTCCTCCCGCGATTAAAATTATCAAAACGACATTCACCGCTTTCTTAGCCAAGCGTTTGCGGTGCGCAATTTTAAGCTTCTCCTCTTTTTGCAACCTTTTAAGCTGATAGAGCTCCTGTTTGGATGGTTCGGTTCCAGAACTTTGCGGTTTTTTTTCTAATTCATTCATTATATTTTTTAATTATTTCATAACCATTTTTCTCCCACTCAAGCATTCCTCCGGCCAGATGGGATACATTAGCGTTCATAACTCATTAACTTTATACGCCACAACCGGCTCCTCTTTGCTTTTGCGGCATAAGACCTGGGTTTTTGGCTACGATTTCCTTAAACGGCTGAGCGATGTTTTTTGCCCATCCGGGGCCGCTCGAATAGTTAAAGCCCATAATTTCTTCGGGATCGATATTTTTCCAATCGGTATTTTTTTCCAATTTGTAGTATAGCGCCGTTTGAATATAGGTCTGCGAAAACCAAAATGAGTTGAACTGCAAAGCAACCCTGTAGAGTTCGCCCCTGGAAAGCCCCTGAGATGCGCCAAGCTCGATCAAGCCCAGAAGCGCTGAGCCATGGTTGCAGTCTTGAAAGAAGCTGGAGTTTCCGCAACACGGACGATAGGTGTTTTGCGCGACATCTAAAGCAATCCCTTCCTGTTCGGGCGTAAGTTTTACAATCTCGTATTTATTGAAGTATTTTCCGCCGTTATCTTCTTTGCCAAGCGTCCAGCCTCCGGTCGACGCGAAATTAAAGAGCGACTCTCCTTTGACCGGGCTTTTCTCGTTAAATCTGGTTTTATTTGAAAGCCCAAGCGGCCAGAGAAGATTGATCATAATACCGGCATTGTTGGCGTCTATTTTAATCGGCCCGTAAGAAGGTTCTGCGAGGACAATTAGTTCTTTTTCGTTTATTCCGCGATTTTTATATATTTCCCTGAACTTTGCGGCATCAATGATGCCGTTTTGAACCAATTTGACAATTGCGTCGCCAAAAATAATTTTTGTTTGAAATCCTTGTTGAGGAAGCACCTGGGCAACTATTTCGTTGTAAAGCGCATTGCCGTTTTGGGCGCTCTGAATGCGGCTAATGTTATTCATAAGAAGTGTTCCGTCTTTTGCGGCAACGCTTGCCGCTATAAGCTCCCTTTTCCAAAGAGGTGAAGCAAAAAGAAAAATCAAAAAGAAGATCGCAAGAAGCGTCTGATATGAAAACAGCGAATCCGACTCCTTTGAGCTGTCTGACGGCTCCTCGTCCACCTTACAAGCCTCGCACGCCGCGGCTTCGGACAGCTTTTTTGTGGAAAGGAAAAGCGCCACGCCGAAAAATCCGGCGCTCAAGAGTTTTAGTTCAAGACCCTTGAACGGCAAGATGGCGACTCCGCCGGCTATGCCGATTGCCGAAAGCAGGAATGAGCCGCATATAGGACAGGCAGCGGCAAGCGCGCCGAAAGTTGCGCCGAAAACATTGCCGCTTTGACCTTTTACGTTGCGCAACTTGGAATGCTTCCACGAGTAAATAGAAACGGCCAAGCTCATACCGAAAAGAATCATGCTCAAAAACGTAAGGAGCACATATGGCCAGAAATAAAGCGGCACATTCCGGTACATTCCATAGAAAACGACCCAGGTTGTAGTTTTAGAAAGCAACCACCAATAAAGAAGCCCGATTGCAAGAGCGCCATCAATAGCCGAAAGAATATATAAAGGTTGTCCGAATATTGTCTTCAAGACGGAGGTGCGGTTTTTATTCGCTGCACCTTCTTCGATTTTTGCCAAACGGATTTCTTCGTCGTTTTTGCCTTTTTTTACAGCATGCGCGGTAATTTCAATGTTGCAGCTATGGCTCTTTTTACACCACGCCTCACATTTGTCTGCCAATTTTTTCTCCACATACTGAAAGCCGCACTCTTTGCATTGATAGTAGTTTTTGTCGGAAGCGATTATTTTTTTGATCACGTCGTTATTAAGAGATGATTTAGTTGATATTTACTATCATACATCACACGTCGACGTCTTAGCGATTTTTTTGGCCACCAGCAGGATTGAAACAGCCAATAGCAAAACCCCTGCTATGCCGAACTCTCCGCCGTGGAGCGGCAAAAACGCGAGCGCCCCTCCTGCGCCCATGGAGCTCAAAATCACCGACCCGCAAGCGGCGCAACCAACGCCAAACATGCCGCTTAGAAAACCAGCGAATGTGGTTGCCGTGCCGACCCGCTTCAAGTCTTCCTGTCTTTTCTTGAAAAAATAAACAGTCATTGCAAGATTGATTCCGAAGAGGATGGCCGTAGCGACGGTATATGAGGCGGAAAATTTTGTGAAGTTTGTGGCGATTGATTCGGCCAGACGCAACGGAAAAGCAAGTTTATCACCGATCGATACGGCACGATTAAGTTCGATAGAGAATAAAACACGCAAGTTCGGCAGCCAAGCCGCCAAAGAAAAAACTAACAGTGCTATCAATCCGGCAAGAAATGCGTATACCTTATTCCGGAAAACGATTTTGAGCGCGCGGAGTATCACCATGGCTACTTGTCTGCCAGATCAATCAACTGTTTAATTACCGAATACGGCTGAGCCCCGACCAAAAGCTGTTTGCCAATGATGAATGACGGTGTGCCGCTCACGCCGAAAGATGATCCTTCCGCCTTGTCGGCGTCAATCAACTGTTGATATTGATCTCCTTTGCTTTGCACGAGGGCGAGTGCCTTCGCGGCGTCGCTTGCACCGATCTCTTGCGTCGTAAGGCGCATGATGACGTCTTGCGTTGCCCAGCCGGTATTCTCCGTGCCTTGATTCTCGTACATTGTTTTGTGCCAAGAGTAGAATTTGTCCGGCGCAACTTCCCAGACGGCGCGGGCGAACTCGCCAAGTGTTTGCGAATCCTGTCCTAGGAATTGAAAATCTTTGTAAACGAGTTTTACCTTGCCGGTTTTCACATATTCTTCGTAGACCTGCGGCATGGATTGCGTTTCGAATCTGCGGCAAAAAGGACACTGGTAATCGAGCCAATAGGCCACCGTGACCGGCGCATTCGGATTTCCCACGAATGGGTTCCCTGAAATTTTCACTTTTGAGATGTCCGGGGCTTGCGCCGTCGGCTGCTCGGTTTGCTGTATTTGCGTACCTGAATTTCCGCTGGCATTCTTTGCGGCGAGATTGTTCTTGCCGGCAGAATAGATGACGGAACCGGCAACCAGAACTCCGGCTACAAGAATCGAAACGGGGAGCATGAAATTGCTCGGTTGTTTGGACTTTTTTTCTATAGTTTGTTCTTCCATAATTTTGAATGATTAGGTTTTATAATACGCAAAAATGCGGTCGCCGTGCGGTTGCTTAAAACAAAGCGAAACCAAGCGGCTGCTAGAAAGAAAAAACAGGGGCGTAGATCTTGGAGTTGATGATTCCTCTGCGAAATTCTTCGGCTAAGTGATTAAAAATTTTAGAAAGAGACGTGCGAATCGTAAAAATTTCTGACGGTGCCGCGTTGTATTTTATCTGAATAAAATTATTAATTGCTTTTGAGCGCACAAAAACGAACGACGCAAGGGCAAGAAACAAAAGACCGAGAAATATCCTGTTTTGATTCTGCAGCGGAAGCGCGCTCGAGAAGTTCGACGTGCTGCATCGCTGCGCCATGCTGTGCACGGGATCCATGTTCGGCATGCCGCAGATTACGACCGCCGTCATGACAATGAAAATTGCCGGATAAACAGCCAGGCAATATTTGGACAGGTCGCTGGACATAAATTTATTATCAGAATAACAAAAATTTCAAACAAGCTCAACCTTATGTTTACGAAATTCACCGCATCTATGCACATTAAACGAAACTACCTGTTCGCCAACAACCAAGGCCGATCGAAGGCCATGCTGTTCAAGAGATGCTTTCGCCGGCCTAGGCCAATTTTCCCGTTCGCGCCAAGCCGCTATAAATAAGCAGAAAACCGATAATCAGGAATAAAATTCCTAACATTTGGGTAAAAATATAAAAAGCTGAAAATCTGATGAGCACTATGGCGAACTCCGGCGGATAAACAAAGACCTTGTACACGAAGAACGAGTATCTAGAAAGCGCCGTAAACACTTGTGTCGAAAGTGCGATAAATCCAGCCTTGGCGCTTGCCGCCACAAATAGCTCCTTTCTGCGGTATGCCGCAATGATGGCGTGGAGATTCAGAATTTGCACCGGTAAAAAGAAAAACGCTATCGGCGCCAAAAGCCATAAACGCGTCGGCGCTGTCGCACCCCAGTATTGGCCTGCGTAAAAAATGATCGAAGCGATAAACCAAAGAATAAGAAGTGTATACGATTTCTTGGAAAGCGGCAGCTGCGCGACCGATCTTATGCCGAGATAAATCAGCAGATATCCAAGCAGGGTCATCGGCGTACTGACCAAGAACAATTGATTGAAGCTCGCGTATACAATTTTCTTTCCCGCAAGACCGATTATCACCGGTATTTGGAACCAATATAAAAGAAGCAAACCCAAAGCCCAATACAATATAAAAAAACGGTGGCGGCCGCGTCGCAGCCATTCAGTGAAAAAATATATCGCACTAACGATTCCCGCTACAAATGTGACCAATGCGAAATAAAACATGGGGTTGCGGCTCATAAGGAATTTTATGAAGAGAGAGAGAGAGACGAAAAACATAGCGATATTTCTATTTATTTTACCACGAAATCCGGAAGACTCCGAGTTGATACCAAGCTTTCATACAATTCCCTAAACCGATTAGAAACGAGACGGAAATAACTTTGGGCTGAGAGTGGTGCTTCTTGCTTATTTTTCGGCATTCAAAGCCGCTCTCGTGCCCGGACCGACAAAACCAACTGCGTCGATACCACGCGCGGACTGATACGCCTTAACTGCCGCTTCGGTAAGGGAACCATAATAACCGGTAACCGAGCCGGAATAAAAACCGAGCTTCGCAAGCAATTTTTGCAGAGCTGTTACCTCCGCACCCTCGGAACCAATACCAAGATATTGTGTGAATGTGCCGGAGAATGTCGTGCTTCCGCCAGCGGCGCTAGTCTGTTTAAGTTGTGCAACAACCCTTGATGCAAGCTGCGACAAGGTGCTTGCCATTGACTGAATCTGGGTAGCAATTTGCGCCAGCTGACTTTGCATTGCCTGAATCTGCGCAAGGAGAGCGCCCAGGTCGGCCGAAGAAGCTTGCTGCGTTGTTGTTTGTGTTTGTGTTTGCGTTATTGTTTGCTGCGCTTGCGTAGTTGTTTGCGTAGTGTTTTGCGAAGCCGTACCCGCACCTGTTACGGCAACGACCAACTGATTGCATCCCTCTCCGGCAACGCAAACCGTTATCGTAGCAGAACCGGCTTTAAGACCGTATAACGAAAGAGTGTTGCTGGTTATGCTTGCCTGCAAAACGTTTGGATCGGAATTGTAGTTAAGAAAAAAGGCTGTTGTGCTATAGGAAGACGAAAGAGATACCACAGTCGTCTGGCCGACAACAACCGCAGGCGAGGAGGGATTGAAATTCACATATTGATTTGTCTGCGCCGTCGAAGAATTGGCGGCGGTGGAAACCGTAACACTTGTCGATCCGCAGCTGTTCGCGGTATCACAAACTGTCACAGTGGCGCCTCCAGCCGATAAGCCGGAGAGCGTCAACGTGCTTGAAGATAGGGTTGCAGAAACTACGCTTGTGCTGGAATTGCCAGACAAAAAATAACTTCCGTTTCCGCCTAAAACAGTTATGGCCTGATTTTGGCCAATAGACAATGAAAGCGTTGTTTGGCTTAAGGTAAGCGGCTGTACGCTTGCCACTTGCACGGTTACATAGAGAGTCGTACATTCGTTTGCCGTACCGACTGTGCAAATTGATGCCGCTGTCGAGCCCAATTGGTTGCCGGTAACAGAAACCTGCGTTCCGTTGGCTGACACAGACGCTCTCGTGGGATCGGAATTCGAAAGCAAATAAACGCTTGTATTCGCGGATGATATCGTAGCCGTCTGCCCCAGTCCAACGGTAACGTTAGTCTGGCTCAAAACCGGAGCAGCTGCGTAAACTTGCGCCGCGACAAAAAGAGCAAAAATTGCAAACCCAAAAACTCCTGCAAACAAAAAAGTTTTTTGTGTCATAGGTTTTATTATAATCAGGGGCTGCCAGCCAATCAATCCCTCTCTTTCGAGCTCGTTTTTCTTGCCACCCAAGAACGGCGGTGGTAGGCTCTAACTATGAATGCAACGATTAGAAAAAGCCCCATGATTCTGATCTGGAAATTCGCAATTATCGAAACAGCGGCTTTTTTTCTTTATTTCGTAGCAACTCTTTTCGGCAACGCCAAGTACGAATTATATACCCAGCTTTCTTTTTCCGATCTGCTCTCTTATCAAACAGCGAAAATGATTTTTTTGGCTGGCGCCCAGTTCGCGCTTACGGTTTACGCTTTCCTTTCTTGGCACTACGACCACTATACTATCGGTCAGGCATCATTAAGGCATGCAAGCGGAGTATTTTTCAAAAAAGAGGCGGTTCTGCCGCTCGAGGATCAACCCAAAACAAAAACCATATACGGCCACTTGGGGAAAATTTTCCATTACGGGTCTCTCTTGGTTGAAAGTGGCAACGCCTCTCTTGTTATGAACGGCATATCGCGTCCAGAAAAAATTGCCACCGTGTTCAAGCAAGAAAATTTATCAGAAATCTCTTTCGGCAAAGAACCGGATCTCTATAAACTGCTGAAGGAAAAAGAACATGGCGGGTTGGAATTTAAATCTTCTTTAAAGTTTGACTACAAAACAGGCCAACCGAGCCGCGACGTGGAAAAATCAGCGATGAAAGCCTTGGCCGCGTTTCTTAATTCTCACGGCGGGTATCTGGTAATAGGCGTGAACGACACGCGGAAGCCGTTGGGGCTTGCGAGCGACTACCAGACGCTGCAGAGAAAGGATGCCGACGGATTTGAAAATCATTTCACGCAAGCTTTCAACAGTATGATTGGTCCGGAATTCCGTAATTTGATCAAGTTGCAATTTAAAGAAATCGACGGACAAGATGTTTGCGTGGTTCAGGCCCTGCCCAGCCCACGCCCGGTATATTTCAAAGCCGACAACAACGAACTTTTTTACATAAGAACCGGAAATATTTCCACGGCCCTCAAACTTAGCGAAATAGAATCTTATTCCAAGTCGCGCTGGCCTAAAATCAACTCTGTCTGATTTTAAGCGATCGCACTGCCGTCCCCCTGCCTCTTTTCCAAGAAAAACGACCGCAGCAAGGCGGTCATTAGGCGCGGTTTTTGGCGATCTTTAACTATAAAGCAATGTCTGTTCCCGTTTCATACGTGGTGGTAGAAATTCCGCCATCTGTCGAAACAACGTCTCTTGCTCCGCCAAAGCCGTATAATTTACTTTCCATTTTTGCCGCCAGCTTAAACGTAGAATTGGTTGCTACTATGTATGAATAGAAATAATCGGGGTCGTTGACGCCCTTGGGGTCCACCGGCAAGCGATCAAGCGGCAAACCGGTGCTTATCTGGCGGAAATCTATTGGTACCCAGCCCGCTCCGTTAAGATCGATACTGGTATTCGTAGCGACAGCAGTTGCTGTTTGGAAATATTGCTGACAACCGGCGAGGCTCGGACCAATTGAGTTTCCAATATAACACACTGTCGATGTCCCCATTTCCGGATTTTGCAAATCGGCAACGTAAAAAGTAATCGCCTTCCGCAAAGAATCGATGTCGTTAAGTCTTGTGGAATCACGCGACGCTCGTAACGATTCTATGGGATCAATATATAAAATTACCGCCATGGTCAAAACGGCGATTATGGCAATAACTATTAGCAACTCCATTATCGTAAAACCTTTTCTTGCAAAATTTTCCCGCGGATTCCTTCCGGTTACCATGATAAAAATTGTAGCAAAAATCGTCGGGGGGCTTGTGAATAATAGCCACGGGTTATAATCGAATTATGGGTAAATTCCTATTCGGGGCTGCCACTTCCGCCCACCAAGTAGAAGGCAGCAATCGCAACGATTGGTCGGAGTGGGAAAAAAGTAATGCCGACCGGATTGTCAAAGAAGCCTCGGCCAAAAATTGGCCGGATTTCATTTTAAATCCGCCAGCCGGAGGACCAAGCCCCCTGCAGAAAGAAAATTATTTGTCGGGCAAGGCCTGCGAACATTATAGTCGTTTTAAGGAAGATTTTGACGTCGCCAAAAAATTGGGCCACAACGCTCATCGCTTCTCAATCGAGTGGTCGCGCATCGAACCGGAAGAGGGAAAATTCGACGAAAAAGAAATCGGTCATTACAAAGAGGTCGTAAAAGCGTTGCGCGAGCGCGGCCTGGAGCCATTTGTTACGCTTTGGCATTGGACACTGCCCGTCTGGCTTGCGAAAAAAGGCGGCCTGCACAATAAAAAATTTCCAGAATATTTTTCCAGATTTTCGAGTTGCATCGTTCGGGCGCTAAAAAATGACGTAAAATTTTGGCTGACCATGAACGAGCCGACGGCGATAGTGTATAACTCCTACTATGTCGGCAAATGGCCACCGCAAAAAGCGAATTTTTTTTCGGCTATCCGTTCTTTTATACAACTGACCAGAGCACATAAAAATGCATACAAAGCAATACATGAAATAGACGGGGATGCGCAAGCAGGCTTCGGCAATCTTCTTTTGCATATCGAAACATCGAGTAAAAACCCTTTCGACATGTTGACCGCATTCTACAGAGAATTCCGGTCCAACTTTTTCTTCTTGTGGCTCGTGGGCAAAAAATACAACGACTTTCTGACCATCCACTATTACTTCCATTTCAAAATGCAATTTCCGTCAAAAGAAATCATGGATGGTCGCAATGCCGTTTCCGATGTTGGCTGGGAAATTTATCCAGAAGGAATTTATCATTTGCTCAAAAAACTTTCAAATTATAAAAAACCGATTTATATAACGGAGAACGGCGTTGCCGACGGGCGCGATATTCTGCGAGCGAATTTTATTAAAGACCATCTCCTCTGGATCAAAAAAGCCTTGGGCGAAGGCATTGACGTGCGCGGATATTTTTATTGGTCTCTCTTGGATAATTTCGAATGGGATAAAGGATTTTGGCCGCGCTTCGGGTTGATTGAAGTAAACTATAAAACAATGGAGAGAAAGATAAGGCCGAGCGCGTGGGAATATAAAAAGCTTATCGAAACCTGGCCCAATATATGACAAATTGGCTCAACTTCGCTCTGCTGGGGAGGCTTATTCTTGGAAGCTCGGCGGTTGCCGACAAGATCCTTCTTAAAAAATCGTTTCCCAATCCGTGGGGTTATACTTTTTGGCTGACAATTATCGGATTGGCTTCGGTATTTCTTCTGCCGTTTGGATTTACAAGATCTTCGGGAGAAATTATCGCCCTGGCATTGCTTGGCGGCGCGCTTTTTACATTTGCCATACTCTTTTATTTTCTTGCGCTTTTTGAAGGCGAGGCCTCAAGAGCGTTGATCCTCATAGGGGCCCTCACGCCCATATTTACAGTAATACTAAGCTCTTTCGCTTTGGGGAAAAATTTAAACACTCTGGAAATTGCGGCGTTCTTTATTCTTTCTATCGGCGGCGCAACGCTTTTTTTAACGGAGGAAAAACACCTGCGCTTAAAGATGTTTTATCTTGCCGTAGCAAGCGCCCTTCTTTTAAGCATTGTAAGCGTTGTTTCAAAGATAATTTTTCTTTCCACGAATTTTGTAACTGGGTTTTTTTGGATAAAAATAGGCGCCGCGGCCGTAGCACTCCTGTTCCTTGTACCAAAAAACCTACGGAAGAAAATATTGCGTTCCAGATCCGAAATAAAATTCAAACATAAGACTGCTTACGTTTTGAATCGGGCGCTGGCCGGCCTCGGCTCGTTTGCCGTAAATTACTCGCTTGTTCTTGGCCCGCCGTCGCTCGTCGATGCCACGGTTAACCTTGAGTATGTTTTTATTTTTCTGGGCGGCTGGCTGATTTTAAAGGAAAAATTTCACGGCCACGCGCTTTTCGGTAAAATAACCGCTGTCGTTGCCATCGTTTTCGGAACCACGATTCTTGGCATAAACAATTACTTAGCCAACAACTCCCCCGCTCCCCTGCGCCAGGTTACATGGGGTGTAACGTTTTCTCAAAAATTTTCCGAGTCGATGGGTCTTGATTGGAAAGAAAACTATAAAGCCATTCTCGACGACTTGGGCATAAAGAATCTTCGGCTAGTCGCTTATTGGGATAAAGTCGAGCCGCAAAACGGCACTTTTGATTTCTCCGATCTAGATTGGCAAATGCAGTCCGCAGAAAAAGCTGGTGGCAAAGTTATTCTCGCCGTGGGACAAAAAGTTCCGCGCTGGCCAGAATGTTACTTCCCGGGCTGGACAAACGATTTGAACGATAAGGAGCTGAAAATGGTTGTGTTCGACTATATATCAAGGACAGTCGAACGCTACAAAAACAGTCCGGCTCTTCGATATTGGCAAATAGAAAACGAACCGTTTCTGCCGTTCGGTATTTGTCCCAGGTTTAACAGCGATCTTTTGGACGAAGAGATAGGGTTGGTAAAAAAAATCGATCCGGCACATCCGGTCTTAATCAGCGACAGCGGCGAGTTAAGCATCTGGTTCGTCTCCGCGTCCAAAGGAGACGTTTTCGGAACATCAATTTACAGAAAGGTGCAAAACAAAATTTTCGGATACATACAATATCCTCTGACACCCGAATTCTTCCGCTTCAAGGAACAGTTTTCGCGCTTTATCACGCGTGATTATAAAAAGAGATACATTGTCGTCGAGTTGGGCGCCGAACCATGGCTCGACAAAGCCCTGCGCTCGGCAACCCTCGATGAACAATTCCGCGCTTTCGATCTCGATTTCTTCAGAAGCACGATCGAATACGCAAAGGCAGCAGGGTTCGATGAGTATTATCTTTGGGGCGCCGAATGGTGGTGGTGGCTCAAAAAAACCCAGAACCATCCGGAATTTTGGGATTTTGCGAAGGCGGTGGTGAAGTTAGCTCGCTAACTTTGCGCAACGACTGGGGCTCGTGTAGAATAGTTTTAGCATCTTCAAAAGAGGATCATCGTGGCCTACTCGGACAAAGTTTTGGATCACTACCAAAACCCAAGAAACGTTGGGTCTCTGCCAAAAGATAGCGTTGACGTTGGCACTGGTCTTGTCGGTGCCCCGGAATGCGGCGACGTAATGAAATTACAGGTTAAGATTCAACACAAAACGAAAGTTCTCTGCAGAAAATGTAACTGGAGCACGGAATTAGGAGCGGCTGAATCTACCGGCGAGCCAATCCAAGTATGCCCATTTTGCAACAACAATGAAAATCTGGTGGTTGAAGAAATAGACCTTATTGAAGATGCAAAATTCAAAACCTTCGGCTGTGGATCAGCTATCGCTTCTAGCTCGCTAGCTACCGAATGGCTGAAGGGCAAAACCGTGGAAGAGGGGCTTACAATCAAAAATACCGACATTGTCCGCGAACTTAGCCTGCCGCCAGTAAAAATTCACTGTTCGGTACTAGCCGAAGACGCCATCCGCGCAGCAATAGCTGACTGGAAAAAGAAAAACAAGGCGGGGCATGACAAAGACCCATAATCTTTTTGGCTACGGCACGCTCATGCTGCGATCCGTACAAAAACGATTATTCAGAAAAACTTTAAAACAAAGCCCTGACGTCTTGCCTGATTACAAAACGGAAAAAATCCGGGTAGACGGCAAGTCGTATTTAGCTGCAGTGTTTTCTGCAGGAGATGAAATCCACGGAAGTGTTCTTGTGGTTAACGAAGCAATACTCGCAAAAACCGATCGGTACGAAGGGGGCTATTACATAAGGATGACCGTCCGTCTCAAGAGCGGCAGAACAGCCTGGACCTACATTCTTAAAAAATGAAAGATATCCCGCACTCGAAGTGCGGGTTTTCATAATAGTCCGCCAACGTCGCGAACCGTAAGCAATATCATAAGAGCCAAAAGAATGGCAAAGCCGACGGCATTTGTATATGTTTCGAACTTGCGGGGCAGTGGAGAGCCTTTGATTTTTTCAACTAAGAAAAGCAAAAGCCTTCCTCCGTCGAGAGCGGGAAAAGGAATAAGATTTACAATCGTAAGATTCAAAGAAATTAAAGCCATCAGCTCACCAAGATATGCAAGCCCCAAGCCGCCGGTATTATAAGCAACGGTAAAAATTCCCACTGGACCGACTACGCCGTCAAGAAGCGAACCGCGGATTAATAAATTTTTGACGAGCGCAAATAGTCCGATTGCCGTTTTATAAAAAATCAAAAAAGAACGGCGCAAGCCTTCAGCGATAGCCGGGAAAAACCCGCGCTTCTCTTCCCCGCCTTCGGCGAAAAATACGCCCAAAGCCCCTTCTCTAGGAGAAATCACAACCCTCGGCGTGGCGCGAACGGCAATATTTTCATTCCCTCGCCTCAATTTCAAATTTATTTCTTTACCTTTGTTTCCGTTAATGAAATTTATAAAATCATTGGCGCTCGTAAATCCTGTGATAATATCGCCGTTTTTAATTCCCGCAGTCTCTGCCGGAGAGTTTGGTTGTACTTTATCCACAAGCAAGGCAGTTGGCAAACCGATCATCAAAACCACAGACAAAAGAATCCAACCGAGAACGAAATTCATAAAAACACCGGCGGCAACAACTGTGATTTTTTTCCACAGCGGCTGAAAAAGGAACAATTTTTTTCTATCTTCCTCGCGAACAGCCTCTTCCTGATACTCGCCGGCAATTTTAACAAAACCGCCGAACGGCAGCCAGTTTAGGCTATATTCGGTCTCTCCTTTCTTGCGGCCAAAAATTCTCGGCGGAAAACCGAAGCCGAATTCGTCCACCTTGATGCCAAAAAGCTTGGCGGCGAAAAAATGCCCGGCTTCATGGCCAAGAATCAAAACGGAAAGTCCGATTACCACTATTAAAAATATGACCATTATTCTCCTAATTCTTTCAGTTTTCCGTCCACCAGTGTCTCAATCTGCTTATTCGCATCATCCACCGCTTTCTGGATTTTTTCTTTGGTTTTAAAAACCTCGTCTTCCGTCATTTCTTTCTTACCTTCGGCGTCTTTCAGTTTTTTAATTGTTTCGTCGCGCCGAGCACGAACTTGGATGCGGGCGACCTCGGCATTTTTCTTTACAAGTTTTGTTAGCTCGTCACGCCTCTCGGCCATCAGAGGCGAAAGGGTGGCAATAACATTTTGGCCATCGTTTGTTACCGAGAGACCTATTTTTGCGTTTTCGATGGCCTTAACCACGGGGCCTACGGCATTCTTGTCCCAAACGCTTATCTGAATACTGCGCGGCGGCAAAACGCTAAGCGATCCAAGCTGCTTAACAGGCATTTCCTGGCCATAATAATTTACTTTGATACCTTGCAGCAAATCAACAGACGGCCTGCTGCCTCTTATGGCCCGCAACTCTTCTCCGAGTTTTTCTTTTATCGCTTTCAGCGAACTTTCCAGTTCTTTGAGGTGTTGTTCTGCGTTCGATGGCATAAATTATTTATACCTAGAAATATTTAAATTCTCCAGCTGCAAACGAGGATTCAAAGAAAAATCTTCGTTTCTTTTTCTGAGTTCCAGTAATCTGTGCCACAAAGAGGTCGGCATCGTTTTTGGCTCCGAGGCCAAGCAAAAAATAACTGCGTCGATAAATTTGCTGAACTTGAAATCTTTTTCGTCAATCAAATCTTTAATGAACTCTTTTCTGCCCGATTTTAATTTTAAAAATTTTTCCGCTGTGCGCAATAAATCAGTAAATTTTTTGTCGTTTTTCAAAGAAAGGGCGAGGCCGGGGGCGCCAAAGGAGGCGCGAGCGAACTTTCGGGCCTCTTCGCTTTTGATTTTGAGCTCGTCTTTGAGCCAGGCAAAAATTTTCTTTTCTTTAACGGTTGGGAAATAAAACTTCTCCAGGCGCGAAGCAAGCGTCTGGAAAATCGCTTTCCCATCTGACGCAACAAGAATAAGAAGCGAAGAAGCCGGGGGTTCTTCAGCGATTTTAAGGAGCGCGTTTTGCGCCTCGGCTGTCATTTTCTCTCCCCGATCTATAACAACCGTCCGTCTCTCGCTTTTTATCGGTTTCTGCCATAAAAAATTTTTTATTTCCCTTACGGCATCTATGCCTATGGTTTCTTTATCGTTCGGAGCGATAACTTTTCCGTCAACTAAAATATCTGTGGCATGAAATTCGCCGTTTTCTAAAAAACCTGCCAGCGACTTCGCAACCAAACACTTCCCAACCATCGCCGGACCATAAAAAAGGTAGCCGTGCGAAAGCGTTTTATTTTTCGCTAGCCGCTTCAAGCTTTCGATTACATTGTCGTGACCAACAATATTCATAAAACTTGGCTTGTAAAACGCGGGTTGTTGCCATTTCTCCGGCTTCCGTGTTTTACGCTTCGTACTTCATAATCTTTACCTTTTGTTGAGCAATGTACGCTTATATGTATCGAGGTGATCCAAAATCAAACCCGTTCCCTTGGCCACGCAGAAAAGCGGATCTTCGGCGATATAATTTTCCACGCCCAAAAATCTTTGGAAAAATTCCGGCAAGTTGTGAAGCTGGGCGCTGCCGCCGGAAAGAATAATTCCTTTTTCCATAATATCGGCAACAAGTTCCGGCGGCGTTTCGTTGAAAACATTCTGTATCGAACCGGCGATATCCAAAAGCAGCGGGTTCAGAGCCTCGGCAATTTCGTTGGAAGTGATAACAACATCTTTCGGCAATCCTGTTATAAGGTCGCGACCCCTTACTTCACGGCTCATTTTTTCCTTTGTCGGCAGCGCCGAACCTATCTCGATTTTTATCGTTTCGGCGGTTTGTTCGCCAATGGCCAAAGAATATTTCTTTCTTATGTAATCGCTGATCGCTTGATCGAATTTATTGCCGGCAACGCGCAAGCTAGTCCAAGAAACTATATTGCCCAAAGAAATCACAGCCACTTCGGACGTGCCTCCACCGATATTGATGATCATGTTTCCAGACCTGGCGTTGATGGGAATACCTGCGCCGAGAGCGGCCAAAATCGGCTCGCGAACGATGAAGGCGTTTTTTGCTCCGGCTTCCTTGGCAGCATTAACGACGGCGCGCCGTTCGGTCTGCGTAATGCCGGCAGGAACGGAAACGACAACATCCGGTCTGATAACGTTGAGCCAACCGATGGCTTTGGAAATAAAATAGGTAAGCATCGCTTTTGTGATATAATAATCGGCGACAACGCCATCTTTGAGCGGCCGGTAGGCCATAATTTCTTCCGGCGTCCTGCCGATCATTTCTTTCGCTTCCACGCCAACGGCCAGCACGGAATTCTCCGGCTTGGTGAGCGCTACAATCGTCGGCTCGTTGATAATAAATCCCTTGCTTGGCACAAAAACAACCGTGTTGGCCGTACCCAAATCAATGCCGATTTTCTTCGTAAACATTGACCTTATGCTAACACGGAGCAAATCGACGGTCAAACCGCGACCCTCTCGATTTGCGCCCCAAGCAGCCTCAAACGCTCGTCTATTTTTTCATAGCCGCGGTCGATCTGATAAATGTTTCCTATTGTTGAGATGCCTTTGGCAAGTAAAGCGGCGATGACGAGCGCCAGTCCAGCTCGCAAATCCGGGCTCTCTATTTCCCGGCCACGGAGATGATCGGGGCCCTTGACGACAATGCGATGCTGGTCGGAAGCAAAAATTTTTCCTCCCATGCGCCGCAGCTCATCAACATAACCGAAACGTCCTTCAAAAATAGTTTCAAAAACAACGCTTTCTTCTTCTGCTTGCGTCATTAAAACCGCAAATGGCGCCTGAAGATCCGTTGGGAATCCTGGATATTCTCTCGTCTGAATACTGACGGATTTTATTTTGTGCGGACGACCTACAGAAACCCAATCTTTACCGATTTCGACGGGGGCACCAGCGGCCCGAAGCGATGCTATGAGCGACGAAAGGTGTTCGGGAATACAGCCGGCAACTTTCAATTTTTTCGCAAGAGCGGCGCCCAAAATAAGGAAACTGCCGGCCTCGATGCGGTCCGGTATGATGCGCATCTGGTGCTTGGCGCGCAAGAGTTTCCCTCCGTTGCCCTTGATTTCTATCGTTGGCGTACCGGCTCCAAAAATTTTCGCGCCGCTGACGTTTAGAAATTCAGCGAGCGCCGAAATTTCCGGCTCCATAGCGGCATTGCGGAGAACCGTCGTGCCACAAGCTGCAACGGCGGTCATCATTAACGCTTCCGTCCCCGTAACAGAAACTATGCGAAACGTAAAATCCGTGCCGCGAAGCTTTTTTGTTTTAACGAAAAATCCGCGTTTGTTTTCTTTTATTTTTGCACCCATCGCACGCCAGCCATCCAAAAATACATCTATTGGCCGTTTACCTATTACACAGCCTCCGGGATGTGGAAAAACGGCCTGCCCTTTGCGCGCGAGAAGCGGCCCAACAACCACAATCGAAGCTCGCAAGCGTTCGGCGATTTCGTTTTTCAGTTTTGATCCTTTTATCTCCGAAGGGCGGATCATCATCGTTCTGTTTCCAATTTCAATTCCCACGCCTAAATCTTCCAGTAATTCGCGCATACGGAAAACGTCTTCGATGAGCGGAATGTTCTCGATCGTCACCGGACCGGAAAACAAAAGCGATGCCGCCATCGCCTTGAGCGCGGCGTTTTTTGCGCCCATCACCTTAATTTCGCCGCTCAATTTTTTGCCGCCGCGAATGATGAATTTCATTAACGTACGCGTTCAGAAAAATAGTCTGCTAATTTCTCCGTTTTTATCCTTATTTGCTTTGCCGTATCCCTGTCGCGCACCGTTACGTCGTTATTTTCAAGAGAATCAAAATCAACCGTGATACAAAACGGCGTGCCTATCTCGTCCTGCGAGTAGTATCTCTTTCCTATATTGCCGCGATCATCCCAGGCGACGTAGAATCTTTGAAGCAATTGTTCATAAATTTTTCTGGCGAGTTTTACCAACTCCGGCTTGTTGGCCAAAAGCGGAAAAACGGCTGCTTTGTACGGAGCGAGGGCTGGTTTTAGGCTCAAAACAACGCGTTCTTTTTCTTCCGTATAAGCATCCAAAAGCACGGCAAGTACGGTGCGGTCAACGCCCCAGGTGGGCTCGATAACGTGCGGCCAAAATTCCTCGCCGCTTTTCGAATCTTTATATTTAAGATTTTCACCGGAATGCTTTTCGTGGTTGCGCAAATCGAAATCCGTCCGGTAAGCAAGGCCGTAAAGTTCCTTGCGGCCGAAAGGAAAATCATAGTCGAAATCGATCGTTTTTTTTGAATAGTGCGCCCGCTCGCCTTCCGGAACTTCTCTTTCCGTTACTTTTTTCAAATTTATGCCGACATTCTTCATCCACTCTCTCATCGCCTCCCGCCATTCTTCGAAATATTTTTCCCAGTCTTTCTCTCGCACAAAATATTCTATTTCCATCTGCTCGAATTCGCGCGTGCGGAAAATAAAATTACCGGGCGTCACCTCGTTTCTGAATGCTTTTCCTATTTGGGCCATACCAAAAGGAAGCGTCTTCCGCGAAACAGATGAAACATTTTTAAAGTCGACGAACATTCCTTGCGCCGTTTCCGGGCGCAGGTATGCCACAGACTTTTCGCTGTGAGCGGGGCCAAGAAAAGTCTTGAACATCAACGTAAACTCCCGCGGCGGCGTAAATTTTCCTTTTGCTCCGCAAACCGGGCATTTGTTAAAAATCTGCGCGATGCGTTTTTCGCGATCGGCAGCCGAAAGTGTGTCCAAAAACTTCTTTTCTTTTTCCCAATCGCCGTCCAAAAGCTCATCGGCTCGGAAACGTTCGTGGCAATTTTTGCACTCAACGAGAGGGTCGTTAAATTCTTTGAGATGTCCGCTGGCTTCCCAAACCCTAGGGTTCATTATAATGGCGGCATCGATACCCACAACGTCTTCCCTTCTGCGAACGAAAGTATTCCACCACAAATTTTTTATATTATTTTTTAACTCAACGCCTAACGGACCGTAATCATAAGAATTGGAAAGTCCGCCGTAAATTTCCGAGCCTGGCAAAACAAACCCCCTCCTCCTAGACAGAGAAACAATTTTGTCAATCAAGGCGGCGTTTTTTAAATTACTTTTGGGACCGCCTTGATTAGACGGGTCCTGCGATTTCTGATTTTGTGTTTTTATTTTTGATTTTCCCATTTTCTACGGCTGCACGCGCTTGTCTTGCACTGTTATTGTTTTATCATAAATCAAATCCGAGTCGAGATATTGTGCAGAATTTGCAAGCACGCCGCCGGTAAAAGAATCTTCTCCTTCTATTTTCGTTTCTCCTAAAATTCTCAATATTTGCCCGACTTGATTGGAAGATGGGGTCACCTCGACCTGGAAAACAGCCTCGATCGGCGAACTTACGACGCCTTTCGTAGCAGGCACCGATCCCACATTCCACGTCACAAGTCCTGAATTTGCGTTAAAAATCGGGGCGCTGTCGATACTGCTTTTAACCTGGCCGGTAAATCTTGCTCCCGATTGCAAAAATGCAGAAACAACCACGTTCGTTGCGTCCGTCGAATAGTTTTTGATTATCCAGTGAATCGTATATTGCGTAGATTGGTTAGCTTTCGGCGGATACGGGCCTTGATTCAAAATGCCCGAATCCGCATCTCGCCAAAGTGCCTTGGCATAAATTTCCAAAAGGCCGGCAACCTTGGTTTCAAAATTTGTAAGCGAAACGGTTTTGTCGGCTGTTGTTCCCGGGGGCACGGTATTGGAAGCTATTTCTCCTTGAATTTTTAACGAAAAATTTTTGTCGCTGATTAAGCGAATCGGGAACGAATTCTTCGTTCTTATCCTGAAAGCAACGCTGCCGCTCTGACCCGGCGCAAGATTCAAGAGCTCTGGCGTGTTTGCCCCTAGCCAGCTAATTGTATTCGTAAGCGAGTCAAAAATGCCATAGGTTTGAAGGGTCGCGAAGTCAAACATTTCTCCAAGAAATTTTGCGCGAATGGTCGCGTTTTGCATAACTACGCTGGAATTGTTTACGTAATTCAAAACGTACTCCAGGTCTTCGCCGGCTTTGGCAACATAATCTTTCGCTCCGTTGACGGTTATGTCGATCGCCAAGGGCGACGAAGAAATGGTCATGCCTATGCTTTGCGAATTAATATTGTAATTGACCCCTTGGAAACCGGAAGAAAGTGTCGCGGAAAAATTAGACGAAAGCTTCTCCGGTCCGACGGCATTGCCCGTGATTGCTATGCTACCGCTTGAGCCCGGTTCCAAGTCTCCGAGATCCCAACTGTTATTGCCCTGCTCTTCGGGGCGAACGGTACTACGAATAAAGGTAAAAAATGGCGGGTAGTCTATTTTCAATTTAACGTTTTTAAATTCCTGATTAGATTTGTTGGCAAAGGAAACCTTAAAACCGAAATTCTGTCCGCTATAAACATTCTGTGGCACCTCCAGAGATAAATTTACCGCCGACTCGCCGATCAAAACATCGCTCTCCGCCGACGATTCAAACTGGGCGTTGGGATTTTCGCCGGTATAATACCTTAACACCGCCCTCGCTCTGGCCACTCTGCTACCGGGAGCGGCCGCAATCAACTTAAAAGTTTCCGGATAAACGCTCCCAGGCCCCAAATCGCCAATCGCTTTTTCTATGACGCGCTGACCCTGAGAAAGACCCACGGCAAAAACGCCGTCGGGAAGAAAAAGTGACAAGTAAGAATTTTTTAAAACCGCATCCGAAGCATTGGTTGCCGAAACCGAAAGATCAAATTGTTCGCCGACTAAAATTCCCGAAGGACGTGAAAATTCAAGTCCGACGCTGGGCGCAGAAGGAGAGAAATAAAAATAGCCGGCCACTCCGACGAGAATCAAAAAAGATATTACCGCCGCCAACCAAATATTTTTTTTTCCTTTTTTCCGCGTATCCTTTTCGGTTTCCCGGGAAAAACCAGGTTGCCCCATTCCACCCCAAGGAGAGCGATAATTTTCTCCGAATTTGCTTTCCATAACAGAAGCCTTTTGGCTTTATATATATACTACTTCATCGGCAGCCGGTTTTAAACCGCATTCATTGCAAAAAAACTCCTGCGTTGCTATGTGAAAAACGGCCGGCGAGCTGCCGCAGATTGCGCACTCGGCATGGCGGGGGTCCCAGCCAAGAATTCCCAGGGTTTGTGGCCAATTAAGCTCTCCGGTCTTAAGAGAATTCCACAATTTATTACTGGCTTCGCCGTCGTGCAAAACCTTCGCCAAGCGCAACAGGTCTAATAAACCGACGCTTATCCTGCCGATTTTCAAAGCATCGACGATTTGCGTTCCATTTTTTTCAATAAAGCGCACCTTGCTCAAAAATGACGGCTCCAGGTGCGCGGAAAGTTTTGAGGTAATTTTCCGTGCGCTCTTTGCTTTAGCCGTAATTTTTCCGAATTGCTTGCCGAGAAATGTAACTCTGATATCCAAATCTCCGATCGGCTCGCGCTCAAGAATAATTGCTTCGTCGAAACATTCTTTCATTTTATGCCGCCACCGTAATTTTAATCTTGGTTTTATTGCAATCCGAAAAAATTGTACCGGTACGGGGAATCGAACCCCGGTTCCGGCGCTGAGAACGCCGTGTCCTAGGCCACTAGACGATACCGGCACAAAGAACATTATATGTACAAACTTCATACGTGGCAAGAAATTGTGCCCATCGCGCAGCGAAATCGCACCTTCAATTATTTTCATACTGACGATGGCCGTTGCAATTCTTACTATCGTGTCGTTCGGCGATTTAAATAATAGCGACAAGCCGTCCTTGTTTGAAGGCTAGTTTATCTTGCGACTATTTTTCTCTTTCTCTTTTTCCAAACGGCCTATCAACTCTTTTATACTGTCTCCGCCGCGAAAAAAAAGCAGTTTTCCTTCGCTGTCACGAAATTCAAATCCCAGCCTGCCAGCTGAATCGAGTTTTGTGTCAAATATTATGTTGCCGCACTCGATTTCGCTGATAAGATGATTGGTGTCGTGTAAAAGCTCGTCGTATTTTCTTTCTATTTCTTCTGCTGCTTTAAAATCCTCCAGGGTCGATCTTCGATCTTCTGTTTCAGATTTTTCGGCGTTTTTGGGAGTCGTATCCGGCTTAAAAGACGATTCCGGACCTCTCTTTGTGTTTGCCATAAATTTACATAAATTAAAGTTCTCTTTTGCTAAAAAGTCAAAACTGCTTAAAATGCTTTTACTTCTTCGACCATGGCATCCAAACCAATAGCCCGCGACCCTTTTACCAACACCAAATCGCCTTTACGCAGAATATTCTGTAGAAAAGATCCGCTTTCGGCAGCTTCGTCAAAGGAGTAGATATTATTTTTTCTCATACCCGACTCTTTCGCAGCTTCGGCAATGAGTTTCGCCCTGGCTCCTACGGTAATCAAAATATCGGCGGCTTTTGCTTTGGCAACAAGGCGTCCGACTCTTTCATGGGCCTCAATGGTATATTTACCAATTTCAAGCATATCTCCAAGAACAGCAATTTTTCTTTTGGCCGGAAGACTTTTTAACGTATCGATCGCGGCATGCATGGAATACGGGCTGGCATTATAGGAATCATCGATAATGTAGGAATATTTTATACCCGCAACGAGCTCCATTCTGGACCTAGCCGGTTTATAATATAAACGCAAGGCATCTGAAATTTTCACCAAATTCATACCGAAGACAAACCCGACCGCCGTCGCCGCCGCTGCCGCGTAGGCCTGCGCCCGGCCGAAAACATTCTCTATTCTTACAGGCACAAAACTCCCTCCGTATTCAAGCTTGAAAGAAATCCCGGCCGGCCGGCCGGCCTCGGAACGATTTTCGAAGTTGGTTATTCTTATTTCGGCGCCCTTGCCGAACCCGAACGTTATGATATGCGCCCTTGTTTTATCTTTGAGATCCATAACTGTTTCATCGTCATAATTTAAAACCGCAAAGCCGGCCACAGGGAGATGCTCTATTAGCCGCGCTTTCTCCCGCGCCACATCTTCCGGTCCGGCAAAAAATTCCACGTGTACGGGAATGTCGCCTACGGCCGTAATAACGCTGATATTTGGGCGGGCGATGCTTAAGAGGTATTTAAGATCTCCTGGGCGATCGGCGCCATACTCTAAGACAAGTATTTCCGGATACGAGAATCGACTGCCGAAAAGCAAGCGGAAAAACGAAGAAAGCAAAACCTTAAACCAAAAAAACAGTTTCTTAATTTTCGCCGTGCCCGGCGGCTGTTTTCTGCTTACAAGGCCTAATTCCGCCTCGTTCCAATCACCCAGCACGGCGAGCGGCAAACCGAGATCGTTGTTCAGGTTGCCGCGAGACGCGCGCACTCTCCTCCCCTGCTTCAAAACAGCTTCGATGGCCAGCTTTGTCGATGTTTTGCCGACGCTGCCAGTGACACCAACAATCCCGGGACGAAACCTGGAAATAGTAAACTGCGAAAGTTTTTTCAATTTCCAGCGGAGAATTTTTTTAAATAGGTTATTCATTGCTTTGCTTTTATCTCTAAAGCCTATCCGGTTCCACGTTGTAATAATTCAAAATAAACTGGGCGAGATCACGGAAGGCTGGTACGACCGTAAGCGCCGCCACGGGAGCTCCTTCCGGCTCGTTCAGTTTTATCAAAACTATAAAACGCGGGTTGTTTGTCGGAGCAAAACCAACATAGCTATTGATAACATTTTCAGTATAACCACCGCGTTTGAAATCCGGAACGAAGGCCGTACCCGTTTTTCCTGCAACAGAATACCCTTTGATTTGCGCAACCTTGGCTTTGTCCACGGCAGAGATCATCATGGAGGTAATCTGTTTTGCGGTATCAGAATTTATTACCCTTCTGATCTCTTGTGGCTTAAGTTCGGAGTTTAAATATGGTCTCATCAATACGCCGCCGTTAGCAATAGCGGCAATGGCATTTATTACTTCTAAGGGCGTAGCGGCAATTCCTTGCCCATAAGAAGCGGTCGCAAAAACCACGTCGCGCTCTTTGGGACTCAAACGCCGCAAGTCGCCTTTAATCTCGGATGGCAAATCAACGCCGGTTTTTTCCGAAAAACCGAATCGTTTGAGATAGTCGGCGAAAATTTCTCTACCCATTTTCCTTTGAGCAAAAACAGCGCCGGTGTTGATCGAATGTTCAATCACGTTGGTCATTGTTGCTTTGCCATAGGGGCCATTAGTTTTGAGATCGTAGTTTTCTATTGTCCAACCGTTCAAAGTAATGCTGCCGGTGTCGTAATAAGTCGTATCTGGTGTAATTTTTTTTGTATCTATTCCTGCAGCCATCGTGAGCACTTTAAAAACCGACCCGGGCTCGTAAATTTGCTGTATTGCTGGATTTAAAAAATTTGTTAGAGGAAATTTTCCATAATCATTGGGGTCGAAACTGGGATTATTTTCCAATGCCAAAATTTTTCCCGTTTTAGGATCCATAACGATAATCGTTCCTCCTTTCGCTCCGCGTTCTTTCACGAGCTTATTTAAAATTCTCCCGGCTTCGATTTGAATATTTGCGTCAATCGTTAAAATCAGATCTTTGCCCGGAGCTGGACGAGAAACTTTTCCGCCCACAATTTCTCCGTGCCTGCCCTTCAAAATGTTTTCATAAAACGCTTCGAGTCCGTAACTTCCCACGTCGCCGACCCCTTCGCTTTTTGGAGAAACAAATCCTAAAAGCTGTGAAGCCAACTCCCCTAGGGGATAAAATCTGCCCGGTTCATCGTCAACGTAAACCCCTTTTATTTCCAAAGAAGATATTTTTTTTGCCAGTTCCGCGTCGGCTCTATGCAAAAGCGGCTCGTAAAGGTCTTTTTTGTTCGCGAAAGAATCTTGCAAGTCTTTTACCGGCTTTTGAACCATCGTTGCAAGCGCATTTGCCGCCTCTTGAGAGTCGTCGATAACGGCTGGCACGGCGTAAACAAGCGGGAAGTTTTTATTAGTTGCTGCCGGCAAAAGATTTCCGTCTTTATCGGTAAAATAAACCGCGCCCCTGTTGGCACGCAAAAATTTTAAAGCCAAGTAATCCGAACCGGCGCGAGCAAGAAGCTGACTCCCTTGTAAAATTTGCAAATCGTAAAGTCTGAAAATCACAAGCGCATAGGCAAGGAAGATTGGGGTGATAAGTATTCCGAAGCGCAGCTTCATTGCTACACCGAAGAGATGATTAAAATTTTAATTCGACGATTTTTTAATTAATTTATTATCTCGATACCGCCAAATAGTCCGGATTTTTATCCTGAACCAGATCTGTTTTGATTATTTTCCTAAAATTTTCCGGGTCAAAAAGGGCGAGGGTTTTCTCGCGTAGTTCCACGTTTTCTGTTTGCGCTTTTTTGATCTCCTGGCGCATGTTAGTTATGCCATACTCCAAATTGACGATATAATTATACAAAATGACAAGTCCGAAAGACGCGAAAATTACTCCGCCTATAAGCAAAAACAAGGCCTTATTCAATGAATCATTTTTATTCGGCTGTATATAGGTCATATTGCGTTTTGTGTTTACGCTAGAATCATTGCCCTAAGTTTTGCCGACCGTGACCTTGGATTTGCCGCTACCTCATCATCACCCGGAACAATCGGCTTTTTTGTTAAAATTTTTCCCGATCCAGATTTTTCGTAATTTCGGAAATAATTTTTAACAAGCTTGTCCTCTAAAGAATGAAAGCTTATAATCGCCGCTCTTCCGCCGGGCCTAACCGCCAACGGCAGATTCTTAAGAGCGGTTTCCAGGTTTCCCAATTCTTTGTTGGCGTAAATCCGCAACGCCTGAAAAGTTCTTGTTGCCGGATCAATGCGTCCTCGTTCATAGTTTTTTGGCACAGCTTGAAAAACAACGGTGCGAAGATCTTTAGTGGTCATAATTGGTTTGATTTTTTTTATTTCATGAATCGCCCTAGCGATTTTCCTTGAATATCTTTCGCCGCCAAAATGGAAAACGATATCTGCCAATTCTTTTTCTGTCAGTTTTCGTAAAATATTTTTTACCGGCTCAAAATTTTCATTGTATGTCATAATGAGCGGCTCATCTTTTTGAAAACTGAATCCGCGGCCCGATTCCAGTTGTTCCGAGGAAAAACCAAGATCCAAAAGCAGTCCGTCCGATTTCGGTAGTTTTTTCTTTCGTAAAATTTCCGGTAAGTCGGCATAGCTTCCTTGTTCCAGGATAATGCTGTTTTCGATTTCTGATCTTTTTATTTTTACCTCGGATAAAATTCTCTCTGCTGTTTTGCCGATCATTCGGCCATCAAGATCGATGCCCAAAATTTTTCCTCCGGGCAAAATGCGTTTGAAAATTTCTGCAGCATGTCCTCCTCCATCAATTGTCCCGTCGACAATGAAATCCCCCGGTTTGGGATTCAAAAAATTTACGACTTCTTTTAAAAGAACTGGCTGATGAGCCATAACTAAATTCCAAGCTCACCTAATTTTTCCGCAATTTCTTCCGAAGCACCTTCCGTTTTCTTTTTGTAATCGCTCCAGCGGTCAGCATCCCAAATTTCAATGCGATTATAGAGTCCGGCAACTATAATCTTCTTTTTTAGATCGGCATAATTTCTTAAATAATCCGGAATAAGAATACGGCTTTGCGCATCAAGCGATACGTCCATTGCTCCGGCAAGCATCAGCCGCATAAAAGCGCGCGAGTTCGCCTGAGCAAGCGGCAAGGCAACAAGCTTTCTTGCCAAGTCGTCCCATTCTTTGCTCGCAAAAACAAAAAGGCACCCATCGATGCCTCTCGTAATGATGGCTCCGGCGGCGAGCTTTTCTTTGAATTTCGCCGGTATGGCCACCCGACCTTTCTGATCTAAATTGTGTTGATATTCTCCTAGCAGCATTTAGTTTTGCACAGAAATGGCTATTTATCCCCAAATCTATCCACAGTTCACCACTACAATTTTATTATCCCCCACTGGCGTATAACGTCAAAAATGTCTTTGCAACAGGAAAATATAAAAAATCCTTAGTTTTCCAATGAAAATTAAAATAACCCGTGCGGTTATGCACAGGTTATCAATAAACGACACCGCCACAGCAGAAAAAAGATAAATCAGTTCAAATACTTGGGCAGATACAGCGTTACTTCAACATCGATGTTTTTCGGATTTTGGAAGTCGGCGATGCCTGCATTCCAGCTCACAACGAATCCCAGTTGTTCCAATTCCTGCCGTATCTCTCGAACTCTTTTGGCGGCTACCGGATTGTGAGATTCGGCGAAATTCTTTTTGATGAGATTATGCATTTCCATTGCCAACGTCTTGGCTCGCTGTTTTTCTTCTTCGTTCGGAATGTGTGGCAACAAATTATTCGCCTCTTTGATTATGCTACTTGAGATTATACTGCCTTTCTATTTTGAAGTCAAGTTGAAAATGTTATTGCCCCGATTTATCATATTTTTCATATGACAGCGCGCGATTAGCTCAGTG
>CAYXSS010000003.1:1450-63985 GCA_964467765.1 uncultured Candidatus Saccharibacteria bacterium | reverse complement strand
GTAGTACGTGCGCTTCGGGTGCGTAAAGACCGGGTTCGATTCCCGGCGGCCCGACTAAAATCAAATGCACCTCGCTCGCCGAGGTGTATTTGATTAAGCCGGGAGTAGAATGTGAATTATGTCGGAGCGAAGCATCATTACAACCAGACAAATTTTTATCGTGTAATTTGGTTGTTGCCCGCATTATTCTCTTCGTTTAGTTCTATGATCTCGAGTTTTTCCTCTTCCTCAGGTTCTTCCGCGCGCCGCCTGTGCGATTCACGGTGCAACATCTTTGAGCGCTGTGTTACGGCAAAAATAGAAAGCACGGCAATATAAACAGCGACCGTCTCGTCGGCAAGCTTGAACGGCTGTTCAAAATAAACCGAAGCAAAAAATAATAAAAAGATGGCTACTGTCCAAAGCGCCACGAACCATTCCCCGGGGTGGTTAGCTTTGCGCAAATCATACCACCTGTCGAATTCCTTTGTGCTGACGTAAACGCTCAAAATCCCTATATATAAAAAACTTAACGGCACAACGAGAAAAGAATATTTATTCGCGGAAAAAAATTCGTTTAACAAAAACGCAAAATAAATAAATGTCCAGACGTTCGTCAACAACCACCAAATTTTTTCCCCGCGGAAGACAGCCATTACCTTACATGATACTTCGCCTTTATTCCTTCCTCAACCTCTTCTTCGAATTCGCTCTTTTTTTCTTTGGCTTTTTCGGCAAGAACACGTAAGTCCTTTTCCGGCAGCTTGCCTAATTCTTTTATTCTCACCTGCAAATTTTCTTTGTCGTTCTTTGATGGATCGTCGAGAACTTCTTCGAGGAGTATGGACAAAATCCATCCGACTTTGGGACCCGGATCAATCTTTAGGTTTTTCATCACGTCGTCGCCGCGTACTTTGAGCATCTTGGGCGAGATGGGATCATTTTTTACTTTCTCGATCATAAACATGAAGTGCCGCAGCTTGTAGGGCACTGCTTTCTCCACGCCGGAGCCGATGCGGTCCGCCTCGCGGACCTTGATCAAATCCGGTATATTCTCCGGCCCAACTCTGGCAAGAAGCCGCCGCACTCCGGCTTCAGTTACTTCGCCAACCGCGTAATTGAACATGTGATGCCGAACCAATTGAGCAACTTTTTCCGTAAATTGTTTCGGGAAGCGCAGACGGTCAAGGGCTTGGAGCGCCATTCTTTCGCCGATGTATTGGTGTTGATAAAAAGTCCAATCGCCTTTTTTTCCGTTCTGAGTTTTTTCTCCGTCGGGATCATCTTGCCATGTTCGGCTTTTTGGCTTGCCAACATCGTGCAAAAGCGCAGCCATTCGCACTAAAAGCGAATAATTTTCCTTGGCGGCATAATCGAGAGCACGAACACCGTGTTCGAAAACGGTATAAATATGGTGTTTATTCTGTTCAATGCCAAGCCCCTCGCGCAATTCTGGGATGACGTTTCGCAGAAGATTCAGTTCTTCAAGTAAAATAACTCCACGGGACGCATCGCGGGTCTCCAAAATTTTTACAAACTCGTCTCGGACGCGCTCTTTGGCAATCATTTCCAGCTCGCCCGAAAGCTTCTCGATTGCCCGACGAGTGTTGAGCTCTATTTCGAACCCCAGTTCCACGGCAAAGCGCGGGGCACGCATGAGGCGCAATGCATCTTCCCTGAAGCGACCTTCCGGATCACCCACGGTTCGTATCACGCCGGCGCGCAAATCATCCAATCCTCCGAAAGGATCAACCAATCCTTCCGTACGCCGCTTATGCTCCGTCACCTCGAAGGCCATGGCATTGATGGAGAAATCGCGGCGCGAGAGATCTTCTTCGATCGTTTTGGCAAATTTAATTTCGTCCGGATGCCGCTTGTCTGTATATTTTCCTTCGAGGCGATATGTGGTCACTTCAACGACTTTTTGGCGCAAATCATCCGAACCGGTCTTCACGGCAACAGTGCCAAACTGGTTCTCGTAAATCGTAGCCGGCTCGTTTTCAGTCGCTCCGGCGAAATCGGAAAAAACTTTTTGCACCTCCTCCGGCCTGGCGTTTGTAGCAATGTCCCAATCTTTCGGCTCGCGCCCTAAAAGCAAATCGCGCAAACAGCCTCCCACAAGATAGGATTCATAACCAGCCCCCGTAAGCTCGTCGGCGACAGCTTTAACGTCTTTGGCTTCAGCAAAACGCTCTTCGAAATTTTTAAGAAATTCAATTTTGGACGGCATTATTTTGGATTCCGGGTTCTCTTTCATTTTCGCTTATTTTACCACGATTGACAAAATTTTTCCAGCGTGCTATCATACCCACAGTAGTTTTTTGAAAAGAGGGGTGGGGGCATGCGATTCAGAAATATTGTCTTCACGGTCGTTCTTGTGGGGTTTTTGGTTAGCGGCGCACCAGCAAAAGAGAAAAAATCCAAACATACTTTTGTCTATTCGCCAGAATTAACTACCAGAGTTCTGACAATCGCCGCGACTTCGGACAACAAGAGACTGTCGGAGGTGTTTTTGTGGGCTTTTACAGACGTTTCAGGAGATGGTTCGGCCTATGTGACGTGTGAAAAAAAGCTTCGCTTCTTAACCAAAATCTTTCGTCGCTATAAATATGGCAAGAGGAGTTGTTATGTTGTACTATCGAAGCTCCACAAATTGTTTTCCCCAGAAGATCTTGATGCAGTTTTCGCTCACGAAATTGGGCACGTTGCCAACGGAGATTGCGACCCCTGGAGATGGAATCCGTGGGAAGAGGAAGAAAGACAGATACTTGCGGACCGTTTCGCGGTAGACATGTTAAAAAAATTAGGCGTTGATCCACGGCATGTGGTGTGGTCGCTTAAAAAAACTGTCGAACCGGAACTGACAAAATCGACTATGATTCTGCCGCAAGACCTAACACTTTATGGTTACGGCGAAATCGGAGAAAGAATAAAAGAGATAGAAGAATATATCGAGGATCATAAAGATGATTCTTCGGTTAAGCCCAATAATGGAAAATAGCCCATCGCGCCGACGGCCAAAAACCGGCGGCTTTTTCTTTTAAAATATTACGAAATCGCCTATCGCTTTATTCCAAAAAAAACACCTCCAAAGAATATAAACCGGCTAACGTATTTCTGCTCGGAATTCCTTTTTGAGCACTGCGACAATTTTCTGCATTTCGCCATTAACTTCCGCATCGGTTAGCGTGCGATCATCGGCCTGGAAAATTACCCTGAATGTCAGGCTTTGTTTACCGGCCATCTTCGGATCGACATATTCGTCAACCAAATCAACATTCTCTATAAGTTTGCGGTTGGCATCCTGAATGTTCTGAACGATGCTGCCAATTCGCGCTTCCGGCGAAACAAGGATAGAAATATCGCGCACAACTGCCGGGAATTTTCTAAGCGGAATAAATTCTTTTGCTTCTTCGGTAAAAACCATTGTTTTTTTAAGATCAATTTCGCAAAAAGCTGTGTGGAGGTTTCCCATTTTGGCATGAGATATAATCCCGAGCACATGATGGTTGGACTCTACGCGCAAAATTCCGCCACTCTCCGTTATCAGAAAGTCGTCAACGCCCAAGCCGCGCATAAGTTCGTCGACAAGACCCTTGAGCTCCAAAACTAATTTGGGATTGTTTTTGGAAGCAAGGACAATGCCCAGTGAAAGATTTTCTTCTGCTCCGTTTTTACTACTTCCAAAAACCTTGCCGACTTCGAAGATGCGCACGGCATCAAAAAAGCGGTTGTTTTCCTCGGCGTTTTTAAGAAGCAACGGCAAAAGACTCTGCCGCAAAAATTTCCTATCCTCGGCAATCGGATTTTCCAATTCAACCATGCGACGAGACGGGTGTAAAAGTTTTTGAATGGCCGGAAAGTCTTTTCCGCCGGCAAAAGAAGAATTGTAAACTTCGTCCAGCTGGAAGCCGATGATAATTTGCCGCACTTTTTCCATAAGCGACAAAGCATCGTCCTGTCTTGCAGGAGTGGCCGCGACGAGAGGCGCTCTTGGTTTCAGCTTGCCGTATCCATCAAGACGCGCAACTTCTTCAAAAAGATCTTCTTCGCTTTCGACATCCATGCGCCAAGGCGGAATCCTAACCAATAACTTCGGGGTTGCGGTTTTTGATTTAGGCGGATCAATATTAAATCCAAGTCGTTCAAAATACGTTTTCGCCTTTTTCGCGTCCACGGACGCTCCTATAACTTTTTCATATTTTGCCGGATCAAATTCAATTATTTCTTCTCCAACCGGCTTTGGATAGATGTCAACCGAGTCCAATAGCCATGCTTTTTCTTTAAGCAACAGTTCTGTCGCCCGATCCAATCCTTGCTGCACCAGAACGGGGCTCAAGCCATGCCCAAAACGCAGAGACGCATCAGTTTTCAGCTTCAGTAATTTAGCCGCTTTATGGACAATAACCGGATTGAAATTCGCGGCCTCGACTATTATTCTTTTCGTCTTTGGACCCACCGACGATTCGATGCCTCCTTTAATTCCTGCAATTGCCAGAGGTTTCTCTTTGTCGGCAATAAGTAAAACACCTCTATCCAAAGAAAATTTTTGTCCGTCTATGGTTTTTATTTTCTCTCCCCTCCTCGCCTGGCGGATAAAAATCGGCTTGTTTCTTCCCCTCTTGTCACCAGAAGCAAGCTTGTCGGCATCAAAAGCATGCAGGGGCTGGCCCACCTCCAACATTACGTAATTCATGATGTCGACAATATTGTTGATCGGTTTGAGGCCGCAGCAGAGAAGAGCGTCTTTGATCCACTTCGGAGACTCTTTCACTTTCTCCACTTCAAAATATCTTGCCGCGTACCTTGGGCAGGATTTGGCGTCGCGGATATTGATGTCCACGAAACCCTTGTCTGACGGGCAGTTTACCAGAATTTTCCAGGGATTTTTGAAGCTTAAACCCGAAACAGCCGCCACCTCGCGCGCGATTCCAATGTGGGAGGCCACGTCAGAATAGCGGTTCGGCGGAAGCGACACCTCGAAGGCATCTCCGGGTAAATTTTCTGTCTCAAACGAGTGCAAGTTCAACCACTCAACAAGCTTTTGTTTTGTGGGACATTTCGGCAAAAGTTTTTTTATCAGAGAATATGAAAACTTCATTTGATTTCTAGTTGATCTCTTTGGAATTTTTCAGAATCAACTCTTGCATGCGGTCTCCTAAAAAATCGCAGAATTGGAAGCGCGAAGAGGCGGTGGCGGCTGTTCCTTTTCTTAATTCGCCCAAAAGTTTTCGTCTGTACTCTTCGTAATCCGCTTTTTTCGCCAAACCGCTTTGGATTAGGCGCCATAATTCCCTGTCGTCTTCGGCTAATTCGTTTTCATCAAAATCCGGGAAAATCCGCTTGAGTTTTTTTACAATCTCCGGCGCAAGTTTCTCGTAAAAATTTTCTATTTTTTCTTGCGACATCTTAAAATTGCCTAATTATTCTTAAATCCCCGGAATAAAACAGTCTGACATCCGGAATTTTGTATTTGATCATCGCCAGCCGATCAAGACCGACGCCGAAAGCGAACCCTTGCCAATCGCGCGGATTGTAGTGCGCGTATTCGAAAACGCGAGGATGAACCATGCCAGCGCCCATAACTTCCAACCACCTTTCTTCTATTTTTTTTCCGCTCATCATAAACTTAACGTCAACCTCCAATCCCGGCTCAACGAATGGAAAATAACTGGGCCGATAACGAAAATCTATTTTTTGCCCTTTAAAAAACTTTTTGAAAAATTCTTCGACGACAAATTTGAAATTTGCAAGTGTCACGTTTTTTCCAACCATCAATCCTTCGAGCTGATAAAAATTTATCTCGTGAGAAGCGTCGGTGGCTTCGTACCTGAAAACGCGGCCGGGGGCGATTGTTTGCAACGGCGGGTTGTGCTCTTCCATATATCGGATCTGCACCGGGCTTGTATGTGTTCTCAATAGCAGTTTTCTATTTTTTTTCTGCTCTTTGAGCCAAAATGTATCCCATTCGTCGCGCGCCGGGTGATCGGCGGGAATATTCAAAGCGTCGAAATTGTAGTACTCGGTTTCCATCTCCGGTCCGTCGGCGATAGAAAAACCCATCGACAGAAAAATTTTTCTCGCCTCCTGCTCAACCAAAGTTAACGGGTGCAAGTGGCCGCGGATGGGCCGACGCGCCGGAGCAGTCAGGTCGATCTTGCTTTTTGCTTCTTGCTTTTCGCCCAAAACCAATGTCCGGTTGCTCAATAGTTTCTCTATCTCCCGCCTTAGAGCCTGTGCCTGCGGCCCGACTTGCCTGCGCTTCGCAAGCGGCAGATCTTTGAGCGAGCGCAAAACCAATGTAACGAGACCTTTCTCGCGGCCCAGATATTTAATGCGCAATTTCTCTAATTCCTCGGCGCTTTCGGCCTTATCGATATCTGACAAAAATAATTTTTTAATCTCCGGCGCAGAAGCCATGTATAAGCTCAATTCTAGCAAATAAGAAAATAAAAATGGAGGGCTGGTGCGCCTCTAAATCAATGTTTTCTGTTATTTGCAAACGCACCCGCAGTCATATTTACAGTGCCTGATCTTACTGTTGCATTTTCCGTTGGCGCGGGCGCAGACCTCGCTCTTTATAATGGCGCGCTCCGCGACAACGCTTTTTGATCTCTTTATGCTTTATACTCTTCGCTTGATTATCGGTTTTATTTTTTTCTATATCCGAAATAGACGAGAACAACAAGGATTAGGGTGTTTACTATTATCGCTGCCACGTTTAACCCTTCTGTAAAATTTATATCGATTGATCCGAGGCCAAACTCAAGCGGCAAAATAGCTCCAAACTGAAGAAGGACGTGGCCCAAGAGGTGCGCCGCCTCAAATCCAGCTAAAAATTTTACGACTTCTTTCCATTTCGGAATACCAAGGTATCCTTGGTGCGCGCCGTTCACGCAATCGCACTCCAAAAGCGGTTTGCCGTGCCGCGGACAATCTCCTGCTTGGCAGACGCCTGGCGTTTCAGAAATCCCCCTGCAACCGCCTAGGCAAATATAGTGACTCATAAATTCGTTTTATTTGTTTTATTATTACGATCCGAAAACTAAAATACCGTGTAAATAAGCGGGGCGATAGCGGAACTTTCGGAAACAACGATGGCGGCGCCGATAAGAAGCAGGAGTGCGGCAACGACAATAAGCCACCACTTTTTCCGCGATTTCAAAAATTCCCAAAATTCTCGAACTACCGAAAACCTGCCCATATTTTAAATTATAAACAACAAGAAGCGCCTGGGCAAACAATAGGCGGAATCAAAACTGCATTTCGAAATTTTTGGACTCTTTTTGGGCTTCACGAGGATTCCAATAGCTTTTTTTATCTTTTCGAAAACCAGTCTCTAAAAGCCGCTTGCCGAAAATTTTCAAAACAAGGCCAATCGGCGTAACCACAAGATAGAAAAAGATTATAAGCACAACGCGCGTCACTAACCATCCCATCGCCTTGCCGAATTTTTGCAAAAACTTGTACGGCCAAAATAGGACATTCGGGAAAATGATGGCTGCGCAAAAAATAACAACGCCCGAAGAAGCAACAGCCGGCCAATAGTTTCTGCCGCGCCAGAAAAACATGGCGGCCAAAGCAACGAGAAAAATCCCCAAAACAATGCCGAAATTTTTAAGATCCTTCGTTGTAATTTTTTGCCGAGCCATTGGAAGTGTCAATTTTTAGCGATAATATCGGCTATCCTTTTTGCTATCAGAGCGTTGCATTCACCTGAAGTATGGGCGTTGTCCATGTAGCATTCGCGCGTGCGGTCGGCTAAAACATCGTACAGGTTATAAAAATTATTTTTCGGGTCTGTTTTAAGCAGGGCATAGGTTTTTCTATAAAGCTCGGCTAATTTCATGTCGTTGATTTGCGGCTCCCATCTGCTAATAATTTTTGGATCTTCCTCTCCGATACGCTTCGGGTCCGTGAGAAGCGTCGGCTGGAACAAGGCAATCAATTTGAAGCGGAAAGTCTCGGACAAACGATTGAGATAGGCAAGATAATTTCCTTTGTAGTTGTCGGCAATTTGTTTTGCCAATGTCGGAATACGATCTTCGTTTACCCTATACCCCTGAACTTGATAAGCCGGCCGCAGAAATCCTGGCCAATAAATCCTTGCCAAATCCACCGGCACGCGGCAAGCCTGACAAGCATTTTTCAACGCATCTTTTAAATAATTTATTGCCACGGTCAATGCCGGCCTTTGGTATTCCTCGAAGCGGCCCTCGAAAAATTTGGCCATGCCCTCTGTCCCTCCTTCTCCAATCTGGTAGCTAAAAGCTACGTCGTTCGCGCCGTCGTAAAAAATAACATAATCTGGCCTTGCACCACTCTCGAGCAAAATCGTCAGCCTGGCAATCTCCTGTAAAAGTACAAAACCGCCCTCGGCGTAATTCGAAACGACAAATTCCCGCCCCGACCCGCTGTTGAGAGTTTTCGATAATAATGAGGGTATGGTAAATTCGTCGGCGACGCCGTCGCCCCACATGGCCGATCCGCCGAGTGTGAAAATCTTGATGGCGCGGGAGCTTGTTGCTAAAACATTTGGATTCCAGGTTTTTCTGGTTCCATCGCTATTGATGTTGAAATATTTGCCGTGATATTCTTTGCGTCCCCAGCCGGAAAGCAAATTGTACCGCAAAGGGTCTTCGTCGCGTTCCCTGTAAAACTCGTAGGCCATTTTTTTGTCGGGATAAAGCGCGAGCGATGGCCTGTCCCACGGACCGGGGGCGCGAAATAAAAATTTCGTTATACGCACGCCGGCTTCAAGAAAGATAAATGCCAGTACGGCCGCGAAAATCACGAACCAAAATCGTTTCTTTTTCCCAAGAAGCAACTCTCCGTTCATACTTTTTTTGACTTCCTCCTGCATAATTATTGATTTAATCCAATTGGAATTCTTTTTGCCAATTGAAATCTTTTTCAACTGACCCCTGCGAAACTTTATCTATAAGATACGGTCCCAGAACCAAATAGTCTATGTTTGTGCGCATAAAACAGCGCCAGGCATCATCCGGCGAACATACTATCGGCTCTCCGCGCACATTGAAAGAAGTGTTGACTATCACCCCACAGCCGTATTTCTCGTTGAAACGCGAGAGTAGGCCGTGGTAAAGCGGATTCGTTTCCTTGTGCACGGTCTGAATGCGCGCAGAGTAATCTACGTGCGTCACGGCCGGGATATCGGAACGAATGACGTTTAGCTTATTTATACCAAAAAGATTCTCTTCTTTTGCCGTCATTTGTTTGCGGCGCGACTTGACGACGTCGGCAACAAGAAGCATATAAGGGCTCGGTTTGTCCAGTTCGAAATAATCGCCGACGCGTTCAAAAAGCACCGAGGGGGCGAAGGGGCGGAAACTTTCCCGAAATTTTATTTTCAGGTTCATTACCGCCTGCATTTTCGGCGAGCGCGCATCTCCCAAAATAGAGCGCGAACCGAGGGCTCGGGGACCGAATTCCATTTTCCCCTGGAACCAGCCGATGATTTTCTCCTGCGCCAAAAGATCCGCGACGCGGCCGACAAGCTCTTCCCGGCCAAAACGCTCGTATTTAGCCGACCGGGAATCAAGAAATTTTTTTATTTCCTCGTCGGAAAATTCAGGACCAAGATAAGCGCCTTTCATTCCGTCCAGTTTGCCGTCCATTCTTCTTTCTTCGTCAAGATAAGCGTGCCAAATAAGAAGCGCCGCTCCCAACGCTCCGCCGGCATCGCCAGAGGCCGGCTGAATCCAGATATCGTCGAAAATGCCTTCGCGCAGGAGCTTGCCGTTTACAACGCAATTCAAAGCAACTCCGCCGGCCAGGCACAAATATTTCTTGCCGGTTTCACGACGCACAAAACGAGCCATCTTCAAAACTATTTCTTCCGTAACTTCTTGAATAGAGCGGGCGATGTCCATATCTTTCTGCGTCGGCATCGTCTCCGGCTGCCTTGGCGGACCGCCGAAGAGATCGTAGAACTTTTTGTTGGTCATCGTAAGACCGGCGGCGTAATTGAAATAATCCATGTTTAGCCGGATCGAACCGTCATCCTTAATGTCCACCAGTTCCTTTTTGATCAAATCGGCGTAAATCGGCCGGCCGTATGGGGCAAGGCCCATCAACTTGTATTCGCCGGAGTTTACCTTAAAACCCGCGTAATAAGTAAAAGCGGAATAAAGCATTCCGAGCGAGTGCGGAAATTTTAACTCGCCCAAAAGCTTTATTTTGTTTCCAACGCCCACGCCGTAGCTTGTCGTCGTCCACTCGCCGACCCCATCCATGGTAAGAATCGCCGCTTCGGGAAAAGGCGATGGATAAAAAGCGGAGGCAGCATGTGACTCGTGGTGATCGGGAAAAAGGATTTTCCCGCCGAAGCCAAGTTCTTTTGCCAAATAATCTTTCATCCAAAGCTTTTCTTTGAGCCAAACCGGCATCGCTTTAATAAATGACCCAAAACCGCGCGGCGCGTAGGCCAAGTAAGTTTCCAGCAGGCGCTCGAATTTCAAAAGCGGCTTTTCGTAGAAAACAACGTAGTCAATTTCTTCTATTTTTGTTTTTCCTTCTTTAAGACAATGTTCAACCGCATGCCCCGGGAATCGCTCATCGTGTTTTTTGCGGCTGAAGCGCTCCTCTTGCACGGCGGCGACGATTTCTCCGTCAGAAACAAGACAAGCGGCAGAGTCGTGATAAAAAGCGGAAATCCCGAGTATCTTCATGGGATAAATGATAACGACTTGGCGGGTAACGTGTCAAAAAAATTTAGAATCGAACCTGCTTGCCAAATCAAATGTTTTGCCCTATAATTACAGTAGTTCTTCGTGAATATTGGGAACGCCTATGACAACGCTAGATGATTTGCTTTACTCTGTCTGCGAAGAGAAAAGAGATGCTTTCGCAAATCTGCTGGGAAACGGAATCGTTAGCGAAGAATACGTTGATCACGTTGAGAACTGTCCGGCTTGCAGGGCGGCAATAAAAACGGCGTTTGAGAAAAGCGCAAAGTGCTTCGAGGAGCTTTCGCGCCGACTCCGCGAAAAAAGCGGCCAGCCACAAGAAGACAATGAGACGGGGTGCGCCACGCAACCCGAAAACCGAATGGGATAATATTTTTGTTGCAGAGGCAACGTGTCGGCCACGCAAATAACAAGGCGTGGCTTTTGTATTTTGTAAAGCATATGCCGCGGAAACAACATCATTCTAGCCGCGTTAAAAATTATTATTTTACATTCTCCGATCAGAAAAGACGTCGAATTACTGACCGGTTCTCTGTTCTCGAATCTGCATCGATTGCGCGGTTATACTGCCGTCGGAATTCGGGGTGCCGTTTACAGAAACGGTCTTTCCGACTTCAAGGTCACCAACGGACCCATTCACGAATTTGCCGACTTCCGTGGCGTCGGAATAGAAAATGATTTTTGAGCCGCCGTCTCTCGTTTTGATTGTGATGCTCTTGTCGTCTTTCGACAGTATTTCTCCGGTTGTGAAACCGCCTCCGTTGCGGCTCCCGCCGCGAAAACCGCTTCCGCTCATTCCCAGTTCCTGCAATCTTTGCTGTCTTTGTTCAGGAGATAAATTCTGCAAGCTTTGAAAATCCGCCCGAGATCCGTGCGAATTTTCTGACTCTGCGTATTTTATCCCGCCATAGAAGGCTCCGCCCACAACTACTATTGCAACCGCGGTAGTGCTTATAATGAATTTGTTCATGTAATTTTTTTTGATTAAATAAATCGTCCGACCAAAACGATGTCTTTATATAATTCCAATCGTTAAATATTTCTTGGGTTTAGTCGGATTATTTTATCATCAGCCGTTTTCGGTTTGCCGCGGCCGTCAGTATTAGAAGTGGTGAGATAAAAATAGCCGTCTGGCCCCACTCTAATCGTGCGTATTCTTCCAAAAACACCTTTGAGGTGGGTTTTTAATTCTGTCACTCGATCGCCATTAAGCACGGCCTCGTAGAGCGCCTCTCCGCGGAGCCCGCCGAAAAATAAGCTGTTGCCAAAAATTGCCGCGCTTGCCGGCGCCCAAGTGTCCCTTCCTGAATGCAAAACAGGCGCAACTGTTCCGGCTTTTACCCTATCACCAAAGCTGTCAGGCCAACCGTAATTCTTTCCTTTCTCAATGAGATTAATTTCGTCCTGGCAGCAGTTGGGCCAAATAAGAGCGGAAGGGCCGTGTTCGGTGCTCCATAATCGCTCCTTTTTATCCCAAGCAATGCCCTGCGGATTTCTATGCCCGTAAGACCAAACCGCGTTTCCGAAAGGATTGTCTGGAGGAATTTCTCCGTTTGGTTTTATGCGAATGATTTTTCCCGCAAGCGAATTTATATCCTGGGCAAGCCGCGGACTTCCTGCGTCTCCGGTCGTTATATAAAGCATGCCGTCCGGTCCAAACTCAATACGCCCGCCGTCGTGATTAGACGATCCCGGGATATCGGACAAAACCGTAGCGGGCATCATCAATTTGTCATCCTGAAACCAATACCGCCGCACGCTGTTTTTGATCTGGCCGGCACTATTTTTCTCGGAAAAGTAAATGTAAATCCATCCTTTGCTACTAAACCCGGGGTCGACGGCGACTCCCAAGAGACCTCCTTCGCCCGTGGGTGTTCCGATTCCCGAAAGAAGTTCCTTTTTGACAGAGCCGTTGCGTCCCAAAAGCAGCAATTTACCTCCGCGTTCCGTTACCAGCATGTCGCCGCCAGGCAAGAAAGCAATGTCCCAGGGGATCTTAAGGTTTTGAGCGACAATTTCAATATTGTTATGAAGGTCTATTTTTTCTTTCTCGTTCAACGCCGTCTGTTTTCCGGAGGTGAAAAATTGGTTGCCGGTTCGCAAAACCAAAAATACTACGGCGATAACCGCAATCAGAGATATGGTTAAAATGGAAAACAACTTATTCATATCTCAAAGCCTCTATCGGGTTTAATGACGCCGCTCTCCGCGCCGGATAATAACCAAAGATAATTCCGATTGCCGCCGAAACCCCGAATGCAAGAAAGATAGATTGTATAGAAACTTTTGTGGCTATTCCGGCGAATTGTGATACTGCCATTGAAATTCCCCAGCCAAGAATGATGCCGATGAATCCGCCGATAAACGTAAGCATAACCGCCTCTGCGAGGAATTGTTTTGAAACGTCTCCATTTTTTGCTCCGATTGCTTTTCGAAGCCCGATTTCGCGCGTACGTTCGGTAACCGTGGTGAGCATCATGTTCATAATCCCAATGCCTCCGACAATTAAGGAAATGCCGGCTATGGAAGCGAGAAAGATGGTAAACGTGTTTGTTACCTGAGTAAGAGTCCCTAAAATGTCGGCTTGCGAAATTATGGAAAAGTCCGGGCTTTGCGGGTCAACGCGATGTTTTGCAAGAAGAACGGTTGTCGCTTCCTGCTGCACTTGAGGCATTAAATCTTTACTGGCCACGCTTATGGCAATACTTGAAAGAAAATCAACGCCAGCAAGAATTCTTTGCATTGTCGTAAGCGGCACATAGACAATATCATCCGGATTGAAAAAACCGGAACCGCCTTTCGGCTGAAGTACGCCTATCACTTTGAAATTTATTTTGTTAATGCGAATTGTTTTGCCAAGAGGATCTTGGTCGCCGAAAAGATCCTGGGCCACGGTCGGTCCGAGCACGGCAACCCGCCCTATGTTTCTTAACTGGTTTTCGGTAAAAAACGAACCGTCGGCGACAACCGTATTTCTCACGAGAGGATACTCCGGCGTTGCGCCGATAACGGTCGAATTCGTATTGTTGCCGGTGGGAGCGACAATCTGAAAGCGGCGATTGAGTTCCGCGGAAATGTTTGCGATGTCGGCAATTTGCCTCAATGCCTCAACGTCATCGTTTTTGAGAGTTTGAGCGGAGCCGCGACCGGCAGACACAAATCCCCGCCCGGGCTGAACAAACCCCGGCATGACGGTAAGGAGATTTGAACCAAGCCCCTCAATAGACGACTGAATCTGCCCGCTTGCGCCTTGGCCGATAGAGATCATGGCAACTACCGATCCGATGCCGATAACAATTCCGAGAATCGTAAGCCCCGATCTTGCTTTATTTGCCGAAAGCGCGGTATATGTTTCATGTAAAAGGTCTCTGGATTTCATTTTATGCGCCGTGATTATTATGTTCCGCAATGCGCCGATGCTTAACTTTTTCATCACCCACAATGCCGCCGTCGCGGATATGGATAATACGCTCGGCGTGCTCCGCCACATATTGTTCATGAGTAATCAAAACAATTGTTCGTCCGTGTTCGGCATGAAGCCGCTGAAAGGTGTCGAGAACGACTTCGCCGGTTTTTGTGTCCAGATTTCCGGTTGGCTCGTCGGCAAGAACGAGCGCCGGATTATTCACCAGAGCCCTTGCAATAGCGACTCTTTGCATCATTCCGCCAGAAATCTGATTTGAATAGTGATTCCAAAATCCTTCTGGAAAAGCCGATGCGCGAAGCGCTTGTTTTGCGCCTTCTTCCCGCTCCTTTTCGGACTTGCCGGCATAGATTAACGGAAGCATAACGTTTCTCAAAACCGTAGTCCTTGGCAATAAATTGAATGCCTGAAACACGAAACCGATTTTTTGCATGCGAATATCCGCAAGCTCGTCGTCGGAAAGTTTTGAAACGTCTCTGCCGTCAAGCAAATATTGTCCGGTTGTTGGCGTATCAAGGCAACCGATGATATGCATCATTGTTGACTTGCCAGAACCAGAAGGACCCATAATGGCAACAAATTCACCGTTCTTAACCAGAAAAGAAACTTTTTTCAATGCTTGCGTTTCCAGGTTGCCGCCGCTTTTATAGATTTTGCTGACATTTTTACACTCAATCATGGTTTTTGCTTTAATGCCCCGCTTCGCCAGCGCGAGAACCGCCTCCGCCGGTAGGAAGTCCCGGTATTCTCAATCCGCCCTGCTGCGATGTCTGCGATCGGTTAGCGCTCGCAGACCCGGGTTGGATAGTCCGCGTGATAACCAAATCACCCTCGTTAAGTCCCTTTACCACCTCAGTAAATTCATCGTTGGCAGCTCCGATTTGAATATTTTGCCGCCGAGGAGGATTTTTGAGAATTGTGCCGTTGGCGCCAGCAGCGAGAGCGGCGCCTTGGTCGCTATCGGATGGCAATTCAACGTATTGGACGTTGGCTTGCGTTTTTACTGCGGAATTAGGGATGAGGAGTATGTTCGGTTTTGCGTCGGTAATGATGGCGGCCGAGACACTCATGCCGGGCTTAACTATTTCGTCCTGGGTGTCGAAGCCGATTTTAAGGTCATAAGTTACTACGCCTTGAGAAACAGTGCCAACGGTATCTATCTCCGCAACCTGTCCCGTGATTGTTAAGCCCGGAATCGCATCGAAAGTGAGGGTTGCTTTTTGTCCCATTTTTATTTGAGCGATATCCACCTCGTTTAACGAAATTTCAGCGAATTTTTGGCGACTCAAAATGGTCGCAATAACTCCAGCCGAAGACACCGAATCTCCTTCTTCGGCGTTTACTTTGGCAATTACTCCGTCGAAAGGAGCGCGGACAGAGTAGTCTTCTAATTTTTCCCTCGCGTCCAATAGCGCATTTTCCCGCTGTTTGACAGCAAGTTCCTGCGATTTTATGTCCAAGGGTACGTTTTTAAGAGAACTTTCTGCGTCCGTGAGAGTGGAAATGCGGCTGTTGACCTGCACGATATCGGTCTTTAAGGTGCCTTCATAAGCGGAGGCTAGTGTCGGCAATTTTCTCGAATAAGTAGAGGCGTAATCGCTGAGAAAATCCAAAACGTTTTGCTCTGATTTCAGAGATTGAGCCAATGACTTAGCCAATTCGGATGTGCCGCTTAAAAGACTTTCTATGCTCTGGGAGTCGGCATAACGGCTGGTATTTTTATATAGAAGAAATGCCGCGTCATATTTCGAGCGCGCATCTGCATAATCATTTTTTGCGGCGGCAACCAAAATATTTATCTTATCCTGATTGGCCGAGTCATAAGGGTTAATGAAGCCCACATAAAAACCGTAATTCGATTGGTAGGGATTGAACGTGCTACCTATAATAATAGTTTTCGCATCCTCTATTATGGTCGGGAAGTCCAAAAATGCATCCGAAATATTGCCGAATGCATCATCGAGGATCTTTCCGATATCCGCGCTTGATTGTTTGAGACGCTCGAGCGCAAGTTTTGCGCTTTCGAGCGAAACTTCCGCGTCTCTCACCGTTTTCTGCGCGTCGCGGTCATCAAGTCGGACAAGAAGCGTGCCCCTGGCCACGGCTTGTCCATTTTTTACCCGTAAAGAGAGCACGTCTCCGGACACCTTTGGTTTTATGTCTATTTGGTTAGAAACCGAAACCTGTCCAGTCCCGGAAATCGACACTATTAACGTCCCCTTTTGAACCTGAGCAAACGCATAGCGAGTAGCGACATTACTGCTGAAGATGGTTTTGGTTGCGTAATATCCGCCGCCGATGATGGCGAGCGCAACCGCACCGGCTATTAATTTATGTTGCAACCCAAGTTGTATAATTTTTTTTATCATAATTAAAAGTGATAAATCCTCCGAGAATATTTAAACGGGGATGCTGTTCAATTTTCCGGAAAAATCCGTATAAATCTCGCTTCAATTTTTCCTTCATTATTTGGCGAACCGATAACGACAACACGATCGCCGACCCTAACGCCGCCTGTTTGAGTATCGCGGCCCTTCGTGATCACGGTATTCTCTTTAACGACAATAACCTTCTCGACATTGTCGTTTCCTTTAACGACGAATTCCTTGTTATTCACCTGAATAACCTCTCCGAACGAACCGTGCGCGTTTATGAATTCGCCGGGCGGAGCAGCTCGCCAATCGCCAAAGAATCCGCGGCTGGGCCCCGCGAAATTTTTGTGATAATTGTCTGCCCATCTGTAAGAAAACCTTGCCCTTAAGGCACCGACTTTAACGCCGACTCCAAAAGCGATAAGGATTAGAATAAAGAAAACAAGCCCAATGATTGTTCGTTTGAGAAAGTCGGGGTTTTTAAAATAATTTTTATTGTTTTTTTCTTCGGTCATGTTTGCTGAACTTATAATTTGCGGTTAAGCAAAACGCATGCCGTGCAAGAAATAATCAAGCAGCATTCCTTTGCGATGTAAAAATATCCGAAGCGCAAATATTGCCAGAGTCAGATTTGTGACAAATAAAACCAGGCTTATAATTGGCAGCGACTCGGCAATTGCAAGGAAAGAGTCCGGCCAGAGCGAGACGAAAGTTCCAATGTCGTTTGCCGCAATTGATATAAACTGCGTAACTCCGGAAGCAATCATCTCGCCGGAAAAGAAAGCCCAAGAAAACGGAGCGGCTGAAACAGCTGCCAAAAGAAGAGCCAAAAAGCCAAATGCCATCCGTTTGCTCTTACGAATTTCCTGCTCGCGTTTTATGGCAAGAAGAATCTTGTCCAAAAGCCCTGCCGGCGCCTCCGGCGATCCAAGGCAACTAAACAATTTTTCGTAATCTTTTCGCACCATAATTCGGCAAATTAATCAAAAGCGTCTTATCTACTTATACGACAAAGGGGTGCATTTTTGTGCATCCATTTGTCAACGAGAAGAAGAGTTAAACAATCAATTTCTTAAGCTCCACGAGGGCTCTGCGATGGCGCGAGGTTATGGTGTTTAACGATTCGCCGAGCGACTCGGCAATTTCCCTGAAGCTGAAGTGGTCATTATATCGCAGGAATAAAACCATTCGATACTTAGGCGATAGTTTTTCCATCGCCGAATCAAGAATTTGCGCCATTCCCGATCTTTCTAAAAGCTCTTGAGGTAATGGAGCTGGATCGGCGAGCGTTTCCATAATGGCATTTTCTCCTTCTTCGTTTTCAAATTCAGAAAACGGAATAGTCTTCTTCTTTTTGAGAAAATCAATGGCGGCATTCTTCGCGATCGCAAAAATCCAGGTTTTGAAATTTTTATTTTGGTCGAACCTCTTAAGGCTTCTCCACGTTTTTATGAAGACGTCCTGGTTTACGTCTTCGGCATCCTCTCCGCTGCCGACATAGCGGTAAATAAAGCTGTATATCGGTTTGAGATATCGTCCAAGCAAAATCACAAGCGATTGCTCATCGCCGGCAAGATACTTGCTTATAAGTTGCTTATCGGAAAGCTCCATAGCAATAGATTAATATTTTTCCGTTAAAAATCCAACGTAGCTTCATGCGCCTCTGCCACAAAATTATTTCGATAGAAACAATATAACGGTAAATATTGTTGGCGGCGTATTCTTAAAATAGCTCGAACGGAATTCTGTCCTCGCCGCGCGGAGCGCTGCGGTGTGAGTCGGTCTAAAACCGAATTTTAGCAAGCCGTTGCAACATTCTTGAAGATCGGCGTTTTGATAGGGATCGGTCGCTAGATGGTCAGATTAGTAAAAATAGCTGCTCGTTGCGCTAATGCAATCTTTGAGATACTTTATAGTTTCTGGTATATTTTTAAATTTTGGGATTACTTCGAGTTGCCGTTGTAATTTAGACTGATTTGTCTTTTGTATATCAACGGTGATACCCACCTCTTGTGCTTTTTGATTAATGTAAAGCATCGTGCTAGAAACATCTTGATCGTTTCCAATGTTTACCCACAACGAAGACTCTAGTGAGTTAGTTTTTAGTTCCTTAAGTCCCTGTTGAATGACGGGGTCGTTGGCATGTATTCGAGCAAAAACTTGTAGCGCCTCGTCGGCAGATTGCACAGAAACAGAATGCACTTGTTGCAGAGATTGTAGATCCGATGCAATCATCCGGATCTTAGAGACATCATATTTTGCTAAGAAATAGGCGGTGATGGTAATATCGGAGGTTTTAATCTTCTGATAACACTGGCTTTGGAGATGTTTGAAATTAAAGTACTCAAACACTTTGGGGAATCCGTAGGTGGCAAATCCTAACACAATAAGAATCAAGATGATAACAAAAGTTTTTTTCATTATCTTTCAGCCAACTATGGCATAGTTTGGTTCGAATTGGTACTCAATCCTGCGCCACCGCCGATGGCGGGACGCGTGATTTTCTAAGCTCGCGAACTCGCTAAGAAAATCTACGCGGAGGCGGCTTTGATATCGAACCCACTTGTCCGCCAGTTGGCGGACTCGTTCTTAAAAACCCTCGGTTTTTAATTTTTTCCGACACGGGAAACTCCCGTTTCCCTACCCCTTCCCGTTCGAATCCAGCCGAAACTTTTTGAGCAGACGAATGCCTGCCAAAAAATTTTGCGGAGGCGGCTGGATTCGAACCAGCGATGCCTTGCGGCATACTCGCTTTCCAAGCGAGCGCACTAGACCACTATGCGACGCCTCCTAAATAATTTTTCAATTTTTCCGCCGATGTGCTGGCGGCGCAACATGGCGCCTCCCTCAATCCGCAATAATCGTACCCTTGAAGTCTTTTCCCTGCAACAATTTGCCAAGATTTTCCAGGTTCTTGCCGCCGACTATTAACGCTTTCAGTTTTTCCTCTGCGGCCAACTTGGCGGCAACCGGATCGACCGGCGCGTGCGCTCCCGGTACCCACCTCGCGGGAATCGTCTTCCGGTACGTTTTCCAGTCCAGCCGCAAAATCGGCTTGGCATTTTTATAAGTGGCGTGATCGCGGTCGTAGACATAATCAGGCCGTCCGGCAACTACTACTTCGCCAACGCCGAAATCCGCGGCCAGCCTGACGGCAATATAGTCCGTGGACCACCCAGGCTTCCAGCCGGAAGCAACAGTAACGGGATAGCGAAGTTTTTTTATTCTCCAGCGTTCATCTATCACTACCGGATCGGCAATGCCGCGGAAGATCGTGCGCAAGAGATGCGCGTTGCTCCTTGTGGCATGAATTCCCAGCCAATCTTTGTCTTCGTCGGTCAATCTGGAAACTTTTCCGGCAGCTTCTTGATATTTGCGGCTCAATCTTCCTCCGCCGGCAACCAAAATGAATTTTCTTTTTTTAAGCTGCGGCAGAATAAATTTTTTGAACCGGCGCAAGAACCGCCAATCAATGTTTTCCGGAAAAATAATCGAGCCACCCAGCGCGACCACAACCGTATCTCCAAATTGGCATTTCATGCCGCGGCTCAAACTTTTTAATTTATAGTTTTCTTGAGTTTTAGCAAAACTTCTTTCAAGTCAGCTTCATGGTCCTCTTTTTTGTGCCCGCAATGCCACTGCGGATCTTTTATGGCTTCGAGTCCGATTTCGGCAATCGTAAAATCGATGCTTTCGGCAGCTTCTTTGGTTACGCCAACAGATATTCCTGCGTCTTGTTTCATAACGGTTTGCAGGTGCAAATCCCGGGCTTTCTTGTTGTGAGCCAAAATGCAAGCAAGCGTTTCGTATTCTCTTTTCGTCAGCTCTTTCGATTCCGATTCTCTTCCAATCATATCCTGTGTTTCGAAATCCGGTTCTTTCGTCATATTTTCAGAGAACGCAATGCTTTAATCCTTTCTTCCATCGGCGGATGAGTCAAAAAAAGTTTTGCCAGCCAATTCGCCCGGCGCCCCTTAACCGGATTGGAAATATAAAGGTGGTTGGTTGCCGAACTGGCATGAGAAAGCGGCCGCGGGTCGCGGGAAATTTTTATCAAGGCGTTTACAAGTTCTCCGGGTTTTTTTGTAAGCGTGGCACCCGAGACGTCGGCTAACGATTCCCTGCTTCGCGAGATTCCGAGCTGTATCATGGTCGCCGCAATCGGAGCCAAAATGGCGGCGATCATGGCGAGCGCAAAGGCAAACCCGCCGCCGCTATCTCTATCGTCACGACTGCGGTAACCGCCGAAGAAAGTCAGTCTAATAAAAACGTCCGAAAGCACGGCTATAACACCGGCAAGCATCACGGCCACGGTGCCGACGAGAATGTCCCTGTTTTTTACGTGAGAAAGCTCGTGAGCCAAAACTCCTTCAAGCTCGTCTTTGTCGAGCATCGCAAGTATGCCGCGCGTGACAGCAACCGCCGCATGTTTTTCGTCGCGCCCCGTGGCAAAAGCGTTGGCCTGCTCTTCCGGCGTCAGATAAATCGGCGGCCTTGGCATATCGTATTTTTTTGCCAGCCGTTCGACTATCTCGTAAACTTCCGGCGCCTCTTTTTGCGAAAGCGGCTTTGCGCGCGTAAGCATTAAAACCATTTTATCCGAATAAAAATAGGACAAAAAGTTCATGACAAGACTTATGCCAAGGAAAATATAGAGTATGCTTCTGCTTGCGAAAACCTGGCTGAAAATAAAGCCGATAACGATAAGAAAAGCGAAAAATAGGAGCATTAAACCCCACGTGCGGCGTATATTGTGACTGCGCAAATTCAAAGAGGTCATCAAGAATTATTTTAGCGCAAAAAAATCGGGCTGGCAATATCCAGCCCGTAAAGCAAATTATTTCTTCAAACCTTCAACAATCTTTTTTTCCTTGCCGGCAATCGCCTCTTCCGTACCACGGCGGGCGAATTTATAATCGTTCACATCCACAAGCATGAATTTCGCGATAAGCGGGAATTTTTCTTTGACAAGACGGTATTTTTCCTGCTCTACGGCGCGGTAGTCGGGATGTCCCTGAGAAATCGTCCGCAATTCTGTTTCCCAAAAAAGCTCGCGGAAGTTTTGCCACTGGTAAAAACGCATCCTGTAGGCCAACGGCACCGCATACTGCGCCAAGGTCGCGTCTTTTTCTTCAATTTTTCTCGCAACATTGGCGGCAGATTCCAACGCGCCGGAAAACTCATCAAATACTCCGGCATTTTGCACTTCTGCGGGCACGTCGTAGCCGTGATGCACGGAAAAAATCTGGCGGTCCTGCGTGAGCATCCTATGGCGATGAAGATCGCGGTAGGCGCCGATATTCATAACAATTTCAAAACGCAGGTAGGAATTCTCGAAAGCGCGCCCGACTTTCTGCCAGCGGGCATCGCGACCCGTAAAATGAGCGGTAAGAACATCTTCTTTTTTCTCGCGACTCAAGCCATGGACAATTTCCATCGCACGCCGCCAGCCGATATGCATCTCCGGGAAAATTATGCCAGCAATAATTTTGTTTTCCGATTCCGGATCGAATTCCACAAGACGAACCGCGGGGGATATGGCGAATTCCGATTCGTATCTGCCTTCTCCAAAATGCCCGTCCAAAAATTTCTTCGCCCCAAGACGCCTCTCGGCCAAATATTTCTGGTAATTGGCTGATTTTTCATCGGAGACCCTGAGAAGAAGCGACGGTATTTCTTTATCGAGCTCGGCTTTGGCGGCCTCGGCAATCCAGCGCAACTCGCCCAAGCGGTGTTTTAGCGAACGGTTGATTAAATATTCGAAGGCTTGGGCGTTGCCGCGAAAAGCGACCTGCCCCAATGTGGCCATCGGCAAAAGACCGCGGAGAACGTCAAATGACTTTTTCTCCAAAACCATCTCTTTCTCATCGAAATTTTCCTTAAGCCATGCCAAAACTCTGGGCTGCAAAGCAACATAAGTTTCAAACAGCCTGTCCATCGCTCTTTTGTAGTTTTCCAGTAAACCGAGCCGTTCCAAATCCGGTCGCGGCTTGTAGTAGAGAAAATTTCCGCCAATTTTCTCGCCGAAATTCACATAGCGAGTGGATTTTTCTATGGGCTCCAAGCCAACGCGCTGGTCTTCGATGAATTTCATCGCCACCTGCGAGATGCCCCAGAAAAAAATATGAGTTCCGGTCATCTGGGCGATGGAGTCGTCGCCGTATTGAGACAGCCATTTGGCGTAAAAAGACTGGGCACGCTGATTATTCAAGATGTTTTTGAATCCGCGCTCGTGCAAAAATTTTATCGTTTCCTCAAGCTCTTTTGCCAATTCTTTGTCTTCGCCATTTAAAATCGGCAGGAAATATTCGTTGAGCAGTACGCGGCTCAACGAGCCCTTGGCCCGACTTGTGCGCGAACATAACGCGCCCAGAATCTCCGGTGGCAGGTTCCGCAGAACAGCAACCAAACCGTCAAGGTTCGTGACGAACGGCTCAAGTAAAAATTTTTCTTTCTCCGTCCATGATTCGCCTGGAAAATCGGGTTTGTAAGAAGAATTATTCATTTGTTTTCTCTCCGAATTAATATGCTTTATCGATTTTAAACCGCCCTGCCGGAAAAAGAAAGCACCCGCTAAAAAGCGGGCGCGGAACAATATGAATGTGCTGGTGGAGGAGGTTGCGGTACCGAGGTCGGCGGAGTTGTCGGATCGTTTTTGGTCGGATCCTGCGTCTTCGGCTCTGGATTTTTTTCTTCCGTCGGCGCCGTGGTCGTAGTTGTAGTTGTAGACGGAGCAGTCTCGGAGGGATTGTTTTCTCCGCTGCAATAATCTTCTCTCTCTTCCGGCTTCAAAATCGTCGGGTTGTTTTTATCTTCTTTCTTGGCCTTTTTGTCCTGCTTATCAAGCGTAGCGCGCAACATTTCCTGCATTTTGTGGAATTCGGGGGAGTCGACTACGCCCTGCCCTTCTTTGTACAAGCCGGCAGACTCGAGCGCCTTGATTTCTTTGATGCTCTGGAATTCTCGGTCAGCAAAAGCGGGGTGGGTCGCAAGAAAAGAAGTCTTGGCAACGTATCCCTTCTTGTGGCCGACAGCGTCAAAAAATTCCATGAATCCCTTGGGGTCGTAGCCGGCTTTGGTCATGTATTGGATGCCAAGCTGGTCGGCTTCGGATTCGTAATCGCGCGAAACGCCCAAAAGCGGCAGGCCAAAAGCAAGTTCCAGCGCGGAATAAATCGCTTGGAGAAGAAGCCTCTTCAGGAGGTAGCTGCCGTAAGAGGTAAAGTAATAGAGGCCGGGGATCAGATAAGATAGAGCAATCTGGACCGCGAACATGGCCATCTGCGTGATATTTACCTTGCGCATCAGGCGATAACTATGGCGGGCGGCAACGTGCGAAATCTCATGCGCCACTACACCGGTAAACTGACTCTCGTTTTTCGCCTCGAGAAAAAGGCCGGTTTCGATGAAAACGAATCCGCCCGGCAATGCGAAAGCATTGATGATGCGCTCGCCGGTGTAATCGTTTTTTTCGTCAATAAGGTAAATAACAAGCGGAACTTTAACGTCGCTGTTTTCTCTGAGGTGGCCGACGATTTTTTCGATGTAGGCTTTAACCTCCGGAGCGTCAACCTCTTTCGGCAAGAGACCATAGGCCTTGGCAGATTCGATAGACTTTTTGCCGACTTCGATGTCTTTCTCCTGGCCCTTGAAAGGACTATCGTTGCCGCGAAAGCCGATGTCCATCACGTTTCCGTAGCGTCTTTTGGCAATGGCGCCGGAGGCAATGTCTTCCTCGATCTTTTTGTGGACAGAGGGCCACTTTTCCAAAATGTCGAGCTTGGCTTCCTTGAATTCCAAATCGATCTTCGCCGTTCTTTGTTCTTTAATGGTCTTTATGATGTCTTTATGCAAAGTTCTGATCTGGCACTGGATCTTTTTGCGTTGGGCAACTACTTGCGGATCCTTGTTGGTCTGCGGAAGCTTCTTAAGATCGGCCTCCAGATTCTTGATCTTCAAATTCAGTTCCTCGTTATGCGTCTTTAGTTTTTTGACTGTCGCATCACGTTCGGCTTTAAATTGTTTTTGTGCTTCATCCAGTTCAGCCTTGCCATAGTTGAAAAGCTCGGAAATTCTGGTCACTTCGAAAAAGCTCATTTTGATCACTTCGCTGATCGCAGGCTTCGTTGCCGGAACGGCAGGAAGGGTTGTCTGCGTGCCGTGTGTTTCCTGGTCGGCAGTGGCAACCTGGGCCAATGTCGGTTGTACGGCTACGGAGAAAACAAGCATAAGAATCAGGGATTCGCGCAGGAACTGCTTCAAAAGCTTCACGTGGCAACCTCGGATGTAAATATCCTATCCACAGGCTAAACCAAGAAATTTTTGGTGTCAATAGAGGTCGTAGCTTCCAACTTTTCTGCAAATCGCGTGATTCTGACTACGCCTTTATGACAATTTTGGCGGAGAATAAAAATTGTATTGGTAAAAAACCAAACCCCAGACTTTGCGCACGCTGCATCTTGCCCGACCAGATTCGGCAAAGCTAGCAGAAGCAAGATTTATCCTGATCGAAATAAAAACGGGACCGAATTATCGGTCCCGCAGATAAAACCTACTTAGCCTCGCAGGGAGAATATGATTCCTTGGCAACAACGATAACCTTGTCATTTTTGTCAATCTTGCCGTCTTGATTAATGTCGACCTGACGCGTAAACCTAATCTCGATCTTCCGTTCTTTGTTTTTCTTTTTGTTTTCTTTATTTTCGCAACCGAAATCCTTGTCCGTCGGGTAATAGCTTATCGTAAACTGGCTGCGCAGGCGGTTGGCAATCTCGTAAAAAATTTCCCTGAACTCCGTTGTAAATCGGGGGAAATAAGCCTCGCCCCCGGTAGCTTTGGCGAGCTGTTTGAGGCGGTTGTCGGCCAGAGCGAATTCCATGCCCTCGCCGAACCTACTGCGACTCTTTACCCAATCCTCATAGCCTCTGACACGAAGGTTTCCTCCGATAGAAACTGGATAGAAAACCACGCGGCTGTTCCTTGCTTTAGGCAAAACTTCTTTGTTAAAATCTCTGTTTGAAACGTTGTCGTCGAAACCGGAGCTAAGAAGGACGATGGCAAACCTGTGATTCTGGTCCCCAAGTCTGTCGAGCGAATCCCAAATGGCGCTGGACATCTTACCCTCTTTCCACATCGGTATTCTGTTCCGCAAGGAATCGATATTTCTCCGCGCAACTTCCTTATCCTGCGTAAAATCGAAAAGCGGTTTAACTTCTTTGTCGTATACGGCGCCGGCAACCCAGTCGTTTTCTTTCAAGTTGTCGATAAGCGCGAACGGGCCATACCAAATTTCTCTGTCAGAGTAAAAGCTATATCTTGTAGAGTTTACGGAATAATCTATAAGCAAAAACACCTTCAATTCTGCGTCCGTAGGATCGAAAGAATTGATCGTCTGCGGAACTCCGTTCTCTAAAATTTCGAAGTCTGCTTTCGTAAAATTGTTGTCGTGGCTAATGATATCGCCCCTCTTGTTGGTCAGAACAAAATCAACCGTTACCAGCTGGACGTTGCTTTTAATTACCGGTGTCTGATCGTTTGTATTTGTTCCCTGGCCGGACTTTGCCGCATCCGACTGCTTGTTGTTCTCGGCAGCTTGCGCCTGACCATTATCGCTTTTTGTATTATTAGGCCTATTCTGTGCAGAAAACTGAATCGAAAAGAAAAGCAGAGCGACGAAAACAAGCTTTGTTTTCATAGTATCCCCTTGCTCTATTTAAAAACTCCTGCGATTAGACTAATACATATCGAAATATTTTGCAACCCTAAGCAGATCGCCCCGCTTTGGCGGGGCGATCTGCAAAACTTATCTGCGAAACTATTTTTAATAATCCTCCATTCCTGCTTGCGGACCGGGAACGTTTCCCTTCTTTTCGGGAACGTTTGTGACAGCCACGCCGACGGTGAGATAATTGGCAGCAACCGAGATGGCATTGGTAAGAGCAGTGCGCACAACTTTAAGAGGATCAACGATGCCTGCTTCCTTTAGATCGCCGACTTGGTTAGTCAAGGCATTAAATCCGGTCCAAGTTCCTCTCTTTTCCTTTTTAAGCAAAGCTATAACTTTTTCAGGAGATTCTCCGCTATTCTCGACAATCGCGCGCAAAGGCGCTTCGAGCGTGTGCAAAATTATTGCACCGGCTTCTCCCGCGTAAGCGCCGGAGGCGAGAGAGGCGTTGAAAAGCGCTATGCCGCCGCCCGGTACGATTCCTTCTTCCATTGCCGCGCGCGTTGCGGCAACCGCGTCTTCAACTCTCTGTTTCAATTCTTTTTGCGCTGATTCCGTCGGAGCTCCGACTTTGATCACGGCCACGCCGCCGGAGAGCTTGCCTAGGCGCTCTTGAAGTTTTTCTTTGTCGAATTCGGAATCGGTGCGCTTGATCTGAGATTTAAGTTGAGCGATACGATCGGAAATTGCTTTCTTGTCTCCTTTGCCGCCGACGATAGTCGTATTATCCTTGTCGGAAACTACGCGGTGGGCATGTCCCAAGTCATGAATGTCCACATTCTCCAGTTTTTTGCCAAGATCCTCGGAAATAAACTGCGCGCCGGTTACGGCCGCAACATCCTGAAGCATTTCTTTGCGGCGATCGCCGAAACCTGGTGCTTTGACGGCTAAGACGCTGAAAATGCCGCGGAGTTTGTTGACTAAAATCGTAGCCAGCGCTTCGCCCTCAACTTCTTCGGCAATAATCACAAGCTCTTTTTTACCGCTTTGCACAATTTTTTCCAGTAGCTGGAGAATTTCTGCAATAGCTGAAATTTTCTTATCGGTTACTAAAATGTAAGGATCGTCCAATGCCGCCTCCATTCTTTCTTGATTGGTAACCATATAGGGAGAAATATAGCCGCGGTCGAACTGCATCCCTTCGACAATTTCATAAGAATTGCCGACGGTATTTGAATCTTCGATCGTAACCACGCCATCGCGGCCGATTTTCCCCATCACTTCGGCTATTAGGCGTCCGATTTCCGGATCTTTGGCAGAAAGAGTGGCTACTTCTTCAACTTTTTTATTGTCGTTGATAAGTTCTCTCTGCTCTTCCAGTTTTTTTACGACTGCGGCACTCGCCTTTTTTAAATCCTCGGCCAGGCGGATAACGTTGAATCCTTTCTCTTTGATCGCTTTTTCTCCTTCTTCTATGAGCGAATGCGCCAAAACGACGGATGTCGTGGTTCCGTCGCCAACTCCTTCGTTCGTTTTGTCGGCAGCCTGTTTCAAAAATTCCGCACCCAAATTTTCCCACTTGTCTTCGAGCTCGATTTCTTTGGCGACAGTCACGCCGTCAAAAGTTACCTGTGGCGCGCCGTAGCTTTTTTCAATCACGGCAGCCCTGCCGCGCGGACCGAGCGTCATACGCACAGCAGCCGCGAGCTTGTCTATCCCCTTTTTTATGGAAGCGCGTGCTTCCTCGTTGAATTTAAGTTGTTTTGCCATGGTGGTTAATTCAAAATGTAAAATGATTTGGTTCGCTTCGCTAATAAATCCTTAATTTTTCACTCTGCGGTTTGTGTTTTGCATTAAGCAATTTTTGGATTTTACTCCAAAATCGCAAGAATGTCTTCTTCGTCACCGACGAGATATTTTTTTCCGTCAATCTCGATCTCGTCCGGACCGTATTTTTTAAATAACACCATGTCGCCGACCTTAACCGACATCTGTTGCAACTCGCCGCGGTCATTGCGTTTTCCGGGACCGACGGCAAGCACCTTACCCTTGACGGGCTTTTCTTTTTCCGCCGTATCGGGAATAACTATGCCGGACTTGGTTGTTTTTTCTTCCTCCAGCGGCTCGAGAAAAACATGGTTTGATAAAGGTTTAAACTTCATATTCTTTTTTCTTTATTTTCGACCGATAATTTATACAGTCTATTTTAACAAAATTAGCAATCCTGTCAAGTGAGTGCCAATGGGCAGTGTTGTTGCGAAACAATATTAGCCAATTCTTTTCGGTCTTTCGTGTATACGATCGTATATATTAAGCACCGCTTTTACGGCATCCCCGGCAGAAATGTTGTTCTGCTTATAGAGCACGTCCGTCGCGTCGCCAGCAGCCCAAACACGCGAGTGCGATGTTTCCTGCGTTTTGTGGTCAACAACAATCTCGTTCCACTTGTTGAGTTTTACAAGATTTTTTACCGGCTCGGAGTTGGGCACGATGCCGATTTCGACAAATACCCCGTCAAGCGGCAATTCTTTTATCATGCCTCTCTTCGCGTCTTTATATTTTAAAGTTGTAACAAAATTTTTACCCAAAATTTCCCGCGGTTCAGCATTAAAAATTATTTCCACTTTCTGATCTGCTTTAATTTTTTCTTGCGTTATCGGATCGCCCCTGAGTTCGCCGGAGCGAATCAATAAATAAATTTTTTGAGCATATGGTATAAGATCGACAACGGCCTCGAGCGCCGAATTGCCGCCGCCGACAACGGCCACGATTTTACCGGCAAACAAAGGAGCGTCGCAAGTCGAGCAATACGCCACTCCTTTGCCCTCAAGCTCTCGTTCTCCGGGTATGCCAAGCTTGCGGCGGCGGGAACCAAGGGCGACTAAAATAAATTTAGCCTCATACGATTTACCGCTTGCCGTTTCTACGCGAATACCTTCTTTCGCTTCTTTAACGCCGCTCACCGATTCACCTTCAACAATTTCCATATCTTCCTGCGCGCGCAAATGGCCTTCGAGCATTTTTCCCAAATCAAAACCGGAAACGGACTTTGTGCCGATCCAGTTTTGCACGTCGGCCGAAACCAAAGACTGTCCGCCGAAAGAGTCGGTGATTAAAAGTGTTTTAATTTTCTTGCGCGCGGCATAAACTCCGGCCGCCACGCCGGCTGGACCGCCGCCAGCAATGATTAACTCATACATGATAATTGGTTGGCGAGCCTCGCCCGCTTGGCGGGCCGCCTACGATGGTCAAGCCATACATGGATTGATGTGCAAACCTGCCAATATGCCAATAACAATAATTATTCGCAATTCGCATTGGAATTGCATTCGCAAACAATTGGCGCGTGTTTTTATTTTATACCCAGAAGCTGAGCCAGCCGCTCGCGATCAAATCCGACAACTATTTCGCCATTTATATCTATCACCGGCACGCCCATCTGATGCGATTTTTTGAACATTTCCTCGCGCGCCTTCGCATCGGCAGCTACGTCGTGCTCTTCGTATTCAATATTGTTCTTTTTAAAAAACTCCTTGGCCATTTTGCAATAGACACAGGAAGGAGTCGTGTAAATCTTAACCATAATTAAATTATACAATCCTTGCTTAAAAATTACTACTGCGTCTTTCCCGCGCTATTTTTTCCGAAAATAACCCAAGCATTAATAAGCACGAGCACCAATCCAACAATAAGATTGCTCCATTTCATCAATGTGATGCTCGAAAAACCCAAAATCCACGGGGAAATCATAATCCAAACCCCGAGCACCAATCCGAATAACTCTTTGGACATTACCCTATGATTATACAAACTAGCCGCGAAAAAATTTAGGGTGGCAAAGATTGCCACCCTTTTTCAGGTTCGCATAATTTATAAACGTCAATGCCCAAGAAGTCTCGAGGCGTCATTCCAAATGCCAATACAGAAAAGAATTAGAATCAATATCAGGCCGAACGTTTGAATGAAAAGTTTCAGGGCAGGATTTAGATCTCTTCCGATGGCTGACTCGACGACAAGAACGGCAACGTGGCCGCCGTCGAGAGGCATGATGGGCAAGAGATTCAAAAACCCCAGACTGATACTTATGAGCGCAATAAACTGGAAAAGCGACGCAGGATCAGCTTGCGCGCTCTCGCCGGCAACATAAGCAACGCCAATCGGTCCGGAAACGGATTTTGTCGAAGTGGTACCCAAAGCCATGCCGAAAATACCGCGCGCCGTTAAGACAACAATTTCTTTATTTCTCTCCAGCGAAACCTTAATCGCCGCAGCCGGCGAAAGCTTCTTTTTGACGGTGCGCGTAACTATGGTAGCACCGGTCAACCAACGCTTTCTTTCTTTATCAAAAACAGGTGTTACCGTAAAACGCATCATGCCGTCATCTCTTCGAACCAAAATATCAACTTGCCTGCCAGATGCTTCTTGAAGTACCGCCACAAACTCCGCGAAAGACAGAATTTTTCTGCCGCCGACTTCGATAATCTCGTCGCCAATTTTTAATCCGGCATCCCTGGCGGGCGAGTGACCGTAAAAACTATCGACGATTACCTGTTCGGCCGGAACTAATCCAATGCTCTCGAAATCCGAAAGTTTTCCAGGATTTAATCCGCGAAGGTCGAGTTGCGCGGTTAAAATTTTGCCATCGCGCCGAAAGCCGATCCGGATTGTCCGTCCAAGAGAAAGCCCGATCTCCGTGTAAGCTTCGCGCCAGGTGCCGACTTTTTTTCCAGCAACAGCAACGATAACGTCGTGTTTTTTAATTCCTTCACGCGAAGCGATACTTTCTGGCGTAACATAGCCGATGCGCGGCGACTCCTCAAGAAATGCAGGCTCCTCGAAACGAACCGCGTATACTCCGGCAAGAACAACGACGGCAAGAATCACATTGGCCAATGGCCCGGCAAGAACGATACAAATCCTCTTCCAGCGGCTTTTGCCGCAAAAAGAGCGGGTAGGATCGGAGATTTTTTCTTCGGCATCCTCGCCCTCCATTTTTATGTAACCGCCGAGCGGCAAAAGGGAAACGCGGTAATCTGTTTCTTTTCCCTTCCAACCGAAAAGTTTCGGACCAAAGCCTAAAGAAAAGACATTAACCCGCACGCCGAAAAATCTTGCGACAATAAAATGTCCGAATTCATGAAAGAGTATAGCGCTACCGAAAACTACGGCGATGCCAAGAATATATCTCAACGCCACAACCCCTCCGCAAAACAGGATTCAATGGTCTTGTTATAAAATAGCATTGATTTTTCCCGTTGTCAATTATTTTAAAGACGGCAACACTGTTGCCGTCTTTGTGATATTCTACTTGCCGCAGTTCTGCTGCTTGCCTTCCAAAACAAGTAAGGCCATTGCTTTGGCCGGACCATGAAGCCAGTTGCGGCGATTGTATTTTCCGAAAGGATTTTGCAATTCGTTGCGGCGATGCAAAATCGAATAAAAAATATCTCTGCCGCCAAAAAAGGGTGCGAAAAGCAGATAGGTGGCCCTTTCTTCTTTCGTCTGCCGCACGGCGCGCTCCCATTTTCGCAAGATATTCAATCCTTTCTCTTTGCCAATTATTTCCGCCGAGAAAACATCCGCTTCGCACTCCTGCCTTACTGTCATTTCGCGCCAATCCTCTCCAAAAATGTCCATCTCCCAATTCCGTACGTGGCCGATCTGCCAGTGCCCGATTTCATGACCGATGACAAACACCTGAACGTCATAGGCCGGCAAAGAAAGTTTTTTCTCCAGGTACTGATAGCCAAAAAATGGCTGGTAAAAAGTAATGCCTTTTGAAGACGTGCTGGCCAGCGGAGCGCCGCGCCAGCGCCGGGAAACCACGATTCGAGGCTTTTGTTCCGCCATTCCCCTGCCGATAAAAAATTCGGGAATTTTATTGCTATCAATGGCTTTCTGCCATATTTCGTCGAACACGGGCATTAATTCCTGCTCCGTACGAATCGGCGATTTTTCTTTCTCTTGGGCATAAGTGCCGAAAGAAAGGGCAATGACAATCAACAAATGAACAAACTTCCGCTTCACAGGACCTCCCCCTGTTCTGAAATCAATATTCCTAAGATGAGCTTAAAGAAATTTGTGTCCTACGGTCAAGTCTTTAACTATTGGCGCAACACAAAAAACAGCCGTGGTACATTGAGATATTCAACGGCAGCTTCTTTTTTAATATGAAACAAAATGCGGCGGGTCAATTAAAATACAGCCGGATTAATAATGCAGGGCTCGGTCTTTAGGAAAGATGCTGGCAGCGATTCGCCAAACTCCGTATGTTATGAAAGGTGCCGCGAAAACATCGATGGAGTAATGGACATGAGCCAAAAGCACGGCCATGCCAAAGAAAAAAGTGAAAAAAATAAAAATGTTCCGCAGAATTTTTTCTCTCCAGAAAATTAAAGCCATAAGAAAAGGAAAGGCGGTGTGTCCGGAAAAGAAAAAATTACCTTGAAATGTAAACAAGTTGTAAAGATTGACGATACTATTTTGCCCGTCGAGCGGTGCACGCTCCGGGTAAATGCCGATGTGCGTAAGACTGATGAAAAAAGCGCGGGTAATTATGAAAAGGGCGATGACCTTGATGCCGAAAAGAAGATAGCGCGGGCGGAAACATAAAAGCGTCCAAGCCGCCGCCCAGAAAATAAACACTCCTTCGACGATTACAAAATCTAAATTCAAAACCGGCAGATTGTCCAAAAATAAATCGCCTACGAAAGGGGCAGAGGCTGCGCTGCGTGCCGAGTAGCGCCCGGCCCCGATTTGGATAATCAAGCTCAACGCCAAAAGCAGCAGGCCCAAATATAAGGACCTTTTGTGTTCATTGTTCCAAAAACCGCGGTGTTCGCGCAAAATATGCATTTATATTTTTAATTATGCGAAAAAATTGCGAGGCGGTAAAATTATAAAAATGGATCAGACATCTCTTGCGGAAATACAAAAATGGCTCTCTTCCGGCTACGGTTACGGACTGATATTCCTCGCGATGCTTATCGAGGGACCGGTGGTTACGGCAGCCGGGGCTTTCGCTTCTTTTCTGGGATATTTCAATCTCTGGCTCATCTTCATTTTGTCCGTACTTGGTAATTTAATTCCGGATGTCGCTTATTATCTCCTCGGATTTTTCGGCAGGCACAAAATAATCGACAAGTATGGAAAATATATCGGGCTATCTCCCGAAAGAATCGAGAAATTTGCAGCTCTCTACAATAAACATGTCGGCAAAACTATTTTCGCCGTAAAAATGATACCTCTTATCGCCACACCGGGGCTTATTGTCGCCGGCATCTCGCGCGTGCCGATAAAAAAGTTTGCTTTCTGGAGCGCGATTGTTACCATCCCAAGCTCATTTGGATTTCTTTTGCTCGGCTATTATTTCGGAGCCGCATATATAAAAATTCTTGCTTATGCGGAGAATGGCGGATATTTACTTTTGGGAATAGCGGTGGTTTTTGTTCTGATATCTTACGGATACAAAAAAATTGCAAAAAGGATTTCGGAAAAAGTAGAAAAAATTTAAATGCGCATCGCAATCTTCTCCGACAATTTTTATCCGGAACTCTCGGGCATTTCCGACTCAATCCTTACAACCGGCCGGGAACTGGCGAGGCGAGGACACGAAATAGCATTTTTCGTGCCGCGCTATTCCAACCGCGACTACAAACTGGTCGGCGCAACAGAGAAGGAAATCGCGCCAGCCGAGCGGTTGCGCGTCGTGCGCCTCTCGCCTTCTTTTCATGCCGCTTCCGGCAGCGGCCAAGGACGAGCCGTAATTCCCTTGCCATGGAGGTGGCGCGCGGTAAAAAAATTTGGACCGGATGTCGTACACGTACAATTGTTTTTCGGAGCGGGGATCGAGGGGGTTATGGCAAGTAAAAAACTAAAGGTGCCTCTTGTCGGCACCAACCATACGGCCGTAAGAGAAGCAATGTTTTTGCCATACACTCCCATCCACAGTAAAAAAATTGTGGGGTTTCTCCTTGAGTATATCGTTTGGTTTTACAACAAGTGCGATTTTGTCACAACACCTTCGCGTTCCGTTTTCGAAGATATGGCCGCGCGAGGATTCAAAAAAGAATACCACATTGTATCCAACCCGATTGATACGGAAATTTTCTGGCCGCTGCCAGAGGAAGAAAAAAAACGGCTGCGGGAAAAATGGAATCTGGGAGAAAACACCGTCGTTCATGCGGGCAGACTCGCCGCCGAACGAAGCATCGACGTGCTCGTAAAAGCAATCGCCTCCGTTAAAACAAAAATTCCCGATATACAACTTATCTTGGTTGGCAAAGGACCACACGAAAACGATCTTCGTCGCCTGGCAAAAAACCTCGGGATCGGGCAAAATGTTTCTTTCTTGGGATTTCTCGATCATACAAAACTTGCGGAGATATACAACGGCTGCAAAATTTTTGCGACCGCGAGCACAACCGACACACAAAGCATGGTCATGATGCAAGCAATGGCTTGCAGCTTGCCGGTTATCGCCGCAAACACCGGAGGACCGGCGGAATACGTAAACAAAAATAGCGGTTTTCTTATTGAGCCGGGGAAAATTAGCGCATTTGCCGAAAAAATAAATCACTCCCTGCAAAACAGTGGCGAACTGGAAAAGCTGGGCAGAGGCGCGCAAACTTCGGTAAAAAAACTTTCTGCGCCGGAAATCGCGAAAACCTGGGAAGAAATTTATGAAACCGTAATAAAAAAATATTCGCCAAGAAAATGAAGTTGAGCTTTGTCATCCCTGCGCACAACGAAGAATTCTATATCGCCTCCTGCATCGAGGCGACGTTAAAAACCGTCGAAGAAAGAAAAGATATGGAGATAATAGTTGTGGATAACGGCAGCACCGATCGGACACGAGAAGTAGTAAAAAGATATCCGCAAGTAAGACTTATCGAAGAGCAACGCTTGGGAACTAACCGCGCAAGGCAAACAGGACTTGAGGCGGCACGAGGAGAGCTTGTCGCCCACATTGATGCCGATTCGCTGCCGACGAAAAAATGGCTCGACTACGTCTCCAGAGAAATGGAAAAAAACCAGCAACTTGTATGCGTGAGCGGAACATATGTTTTTTATGATCTGCCGAAGTTGGTAAACGTTTTAAACAAAATTTACTATCTCATCGCCTACTTCGTTTATTTGCTGGTACGTTTCTTCTTCAAAAAAGCCTCGATGATTCAAGGAGGAAATTTTGTCGTAAGAAGATCGGCCGTACTCAAGGCTGGCGGCTACAATACTGAAATACAATTTTATGGCGACGACACGGATATCGCCAAGAGATTGAGCGCCGTGGGCCGTGTAAAATTTACGCTCCGTATGCCAATCAGGTCTTCGGGAAGAAGGCTGGCCAGTGAAGGAGTGGCGCCAACCGTAATGCGCTATATAAAAAATTACGTCTGGGTCTCTCTCTTCAATAGACCGCTCACCACTCATTACGAATCTCCCAGACCGAAGCAGGTAGCAGGAAAAATAAAATTTGCGCCCGAGGCTAAAAGGCGAGACATAATGTTTGCTCTCATAACAATAGCCGTATTATTATTACTTTTGGGATCGATAACTTATTTGTTTTATCGATTGATTAATTAACCCCCCAAATCCTGAAAAATGATCTCGCCCAAAAGTTTTTTAATTTTACTTGGCGACATTGCCGTCTTGTACGCCAGCCTGCTACTTACGCTCGTAATTAGATACGGGAGCGGTTTTTATGTCCAGTTGGTTCGGGCTCATTTTTTCCCGTTCACTGTAATATTTTCCATCTGGATCGTGGTTTTCTATATAGCCGGACTTTACGACATGCGCCAATTGCGCAACAACATGTTTTTTTTGAAAGTGTTGGCGCTTTCGCTTGTCGTAAATTTCACACTGGCGGCATTCGCTTTTTACTTTTTACCGATTTTCGGCATAGCACCGAAAACGAATCTTTTTATTTTTATCGCGATTTTTTCCGTTTTAGAGGTTTATTGGCGAAGATATTTTAACGCCCGCACCGCGGGAAGCGAAACGCCAAACAAAGTAATACTTGTGGGCAACGAGAAAGATTTGCGACCAATAGAAGAGATTGAAGCCGGCGCCTCGGATTGGATGAAACAACTCGGCTATAAAATTGTTGCCCGCATGGGTGAAGAAGAGGCAATTTCTCGTCCGGAAAAAATAAACAAACTAAAAAACGAGAGCGGGGGCAATGTAATAGTTATCCCGCGGCACCTCAAAAGCAGCGCTCCGTTGACAAGAGAACTTTATAAACTTTTGAGCTCCGGAGTAGAAATCCACGACTTGCCGCGTTTCTACGAAATCATTACGAGGAAAATTCCTCTCGACGCCCTGGAAGAGACGTGGTTTTTAGAAAACATCGCCGAGCGTCAGAAGTTTTACGATCCGTTAAAACGCGCGGCTGAATTTATTGCTGCCTTTCTTGCCTCCATAATTCTTATGCCGCTGGAACTGCTCGTTGCTCTGATAATAAAAATTACTTCGCCCGGCCCGATAATCTATAAACAAACCCGCATCGGACAAGACGGTCGCGAATTCACTCTTTACAAATTCCGCACAATGCAAATGCACGATAAGCATGCCTGGCCGGATGAAAACGACAGCCGCATAACCAAGCCTGGGAAGTTTTTACGCAAAACCCATATCGATGAAATCCCGCAGCTCTGGAACGTAATCAGGGGCGATGTTTCCATTGTCGGCCCAAGGCCAGACTTTGTTGATTTCTACAAAAAATTGGAGGTGGAAATTCCTTACTATTCAATCCGCACGATTATCAAGCCGGGGCTAACCGGATGGGCGCAGGTACAAAAACCGATCATTGCCTCGGTTGATGACACGAGAGAACGGCTGGAATACGACCTTTACTACATTAAAAACCGGTCGATAATTTTGGACTTGGCGATAATCCTTAAAACCCTTAAGGTATTGCTAACCGCAAAAGGACTGTAAGGTTTAATTCTCGTTCATGAGGATACTAATCACAGGTGTGGCAGGATACATAGGATCAATGCTTGCAAACCGCCTTCTGCGCGAAGGCGGGCATCAAATTACGGCCATAGACCTCCTGCAGCAGCCGGAACGCGTTCCGCAAAACAAAAATCTTTTATGGATAAAACAAGACCTGGCGCAAAATAACTGGCAAGTCGAAACATTGAAAACCGGACCGATTGATGCCGTTGTGCATTTGGCTTTCAAAATCCGAAGTCCTTACAGGAAAACCGAGGAAACCAAAGAAGAAAATCTTGCCGCCTGCCGGAATGTTTTCGAATTCGTTTTCAAGAACAAAATTCCTCTTCTTATATATTCATCGAGCGTTGCCGCCTACGGAGCCAAAAAAGAAAATATCGGCCGGCTGCTCAAAGAAAACGATCCGCTCCAAGAAAATTTATCTCCCTACGGCCACCAAAAACGCCTGGTCGAGGAAATGCTGCAAGTGTTAATAGCAAAAACAAAGCCGGCTACTCATACCGTAATCTTGCGCCTCAATAGCGTAACGGGGCCGATCGGCCAGGGAATGAAAAGCAAATTCGGCCTCATTACATTTCTTAAAAAACTGCTTCCATTCGTCATCGAAACCAATCCCGCTTGGGCAAGACAATTCGTGCACGAAAATGACGTCGAGGAGGTGATCGTTAAGCTATTGCAACGCCGGCCACAAAAAGGGGCTTTCGATATTTACAATATCGCCCCGCCCTCGTTTCTTACGGCCAAAGACATGGCGCGCGTTTTGGGGAAAAAACTTTTGCGCGTCCCGCAAAGGTTAATACGTCCGGCATTTTGGCTCGCCTGGCACCTGACGCGCGGAAGAATGCCAACTCATCCCGACTCTTCCAATGGCCTGATTTATCCGATCAATGTCGACGGTTCGAAGATAAAAGAAGTCGGATTCAACTATGGGTTCGGGCCGGAAGACGCGTTTTTGGGCAAAACAAATCCCGTAAAGTAATATATAGTTAAAAGCAATGAAAATTCTGGTTACCGGCGGGGCTGGATTCATCGGCTCGCATCTCGTTGATGCTTATGTTAAGGCCGGGCACAAGGTTGGCGTGGTCGACAATCTGGACACCGGCTTTCGTCAGTTCGTAAATCCGAAAGCAAAATTTTATTTGGTTGACGTAACGAATCTCAAACAGCTCGAACGCGTATTTAAAAAAGAACAGCCGGAGCTTGTGGCTCATTTAGCAGCCTTTGATCATATTCGCCTCTCGGTTGAATATCCTGAAAAGGCAGTGGAAGGGAATGTTTTGGGGACCCTCAACGTGCTCAAATGCATGGTCAAATACAGATCGAAGAAAATAATTTTTGCTTCCACCGCCGGACCACTTTACGGATTTTATCCGAAACCACTGCCTCTTAAAGAAGATCGCCCGCCGCAATGCATATCTCCTTACGGTGCGACAAAGTACTTCGCGGAAGAACTGATCAAACTCTGGCAACGACTCTACGGCATTAAATACACAATTTTCCGCTATCCAAACGTCTACGGCCCGCGACAATTCCCGAAAGCGGAAGCGAAAGCCATTGCCCGCTGGGCTCTTACAATCCTTGGCGGCAAGCGGCCGGAGCTTTTCGGCGACGGCACGAAAGCCAGGGACTACGACTACATAGACGATGTCATTAGGGCGCATGTTTTAGCCATAAAAAAGGGAAACAACGAAATCATTAATCTTGGCCGCGGCAAACCGGTAACGGATGCCCAAGTTCTGTCTGCCGTGCAAAAAGCGCTGGGCACGAACGCAAAGCCGATCAGAATGTCGCCTAAGCCGGGCGAGGTTTACAGGTTTTACCTTGATGTTTCCAAAGCGAAAAAGATTTTGGGCTGGAGCGCGAAAATCCCTTTCGAAGAAGGCGTGCACAGGGCCGTGGAATATTACAAGAAAGTTTACGAAACTGGAAAAATTACTAGATAAAAAATTTCTCCGGTCTGATCCGGGGAAATTTTACGACTCCTTTATTTTTTTCTCCAAATCGTCGGCAACTTTCTTGAATTTGGCAAGAAGCCAAGAGCTTGATTGAATTTTGCCGCCCGGGCCGACATTGTCCACCATTTTGCAACCGATGGCGCCACACGTGGCTGCCTCTGGAACATTGCCGCTATTCCTGTCTCCGCCATTCGCGAAAATATCCGGCCGCAGCTCTCCAAGGATATGGCTAACGCTCATATCTTCCGGATTCGGACCGTGTTTCGTTAAAAGCACGCGGTCGACCGGTTTCATGCCCTCAATCAATTCTTTACGCTCGCCTTCCGGCATAAAAACAAATCCTTTCTTTTTTTTGAGCCAATTGTCGTTGTTCAAAATCACAACGAGCTCGTCGCCATTTTTTTTTGCCGCCTCGAAAAGGCGAAGGTGTCCAACATGCGGCGGATCGAAGCCGCCGGAGACCGCTACAACTATTTTTTTATTCTTTGATTTCGACTCCATTGGTACAAACCCATATTAACCGCGATTTTAGGATAAATCAACTATCCGACTACTTTTCTTTTGAGTTTCGCCAGCGAAAAATGAACTGCTCGCCTGACAAAAGCCGGCAAATAAGAATATAAATACTGAACCCAGTTAAAAACCAACGCAGGAAAATAATGCGGATATTTTCCTTTGTACCGTCGCATTATAAGAAGCGATGCTTTAAGGTGGGGCCTGATTCGCGAAATAGATGTGTTCGCTCCGGTCATCGTGTAGTAGGAAAAATATTCCGGGAAATTATAAAGTTTTCCCTTAAGTCCCATTTTGAGCCAGAAGTCGCGGTCGCCAGAGTAACGCGTCTTTTCGTCATACCAACAGACGCTCTCGCCGGCAACCCGCCGGAAAAGAGTGGTGCTATTGGCAATCGGATTTCCGAAAAGCATCCTCTCGCGGATTTGGGTGTCGGTCTCCGGCTTGAAATATCTGTACAATTCCCTGCCCGAAGGATCAACGACGATAACCCCGCCGCCACAGCCGACATAATCGGGGTTTTCTTCCAAAAATTTTATCTGCTTTTCCAGTTTCCGGTCGTCGCACCATGGGTCGTCATCGTCGATCATGGCTATGTATTTGCCTCTCGTAATGCGCAGCCCCTTGTTGTAGTTCTTAGAAATCCCTTCGTTCGTATCGCTCCGAACATAGACTATGCGCGGTTCCAGTTTTTGTAAGTCACGCACGACTTCCTGCGTGTTATCCGTTGAACCGTCGTCGGAAATAATAAGTTCCCAGTCTTTAAACGACTGTTTTTGCACCGACTCCACGGTTTTGCCAATCATCGCCGCCCTGTTCCATGTGGCCATAAGAATACTTACCTTTTTATCTGCCATATTCACTAAAATATCAGGTGTGAAAGGATTTGACAAACGACAAAAAATTGTTTATGCTATCCGTAGTTTATACAAAACGCCATAAGGCTGGTGAACCTTGTCCTACGATGCCATCGCTGTTTTAGGGAGATACATAGAGCGCGTTTCTGTCGGCAAGAGAAAAATCTGGCGCCCGACAAGGATGATTATGCGCTGGACAAATACTTCCGAAAGCACCGGCTACCGGGAAATGGGCATAGAAATGAACGGTGAAAAAATTTTCGTCGGCGGCGCCAACGCCAATGTGCTCGCCGCACTGCAGCTCTACAAAGAAAGCCATGAGGCTGGTCGGCCGATAAAAATTGTTTTCTTCGGGGCCGGAAGACCGAATTATATCGCAAGCGAACCGGAGAGTTTCGCCGAAAGCACGGTGCTATCCGAGTCGTTCAAGAAACGGCTCTTGCTTACCGCTTTGCCCATGCCGCGGATCGTATGCGGCACCGACGGCAAAAACACAAAAGGCGAACTGCTGTGGAACTTGCGGCAGGCACTCTCTGAAAACGCAACGCGCCTCGCCGTGATTACCGTCTTGGTCCACATTCCTCGCGTGCAAGAATTTTACAATCTGCTTCTCAAAGAACAGCCGGAGTTCGGTTCCCTGGAAACCAAATTTTTTTCTTCGGAGATAATCCTCGGAAAACGTTACCTGACAAAGCCGCGATATGCCGAAGAGATTTGCAAATTTTTTGCTTCGGAAGCCTACGAAAGAACTTGTGAGAAAGAGATGGCTGGCATAGAGGCGATTCGAGCCGGAAAATACTCTTCCGCGCAAGACAAACCGGCCGGCGGAGGAGAAAAGAAATGAGCGAATCGCGAGATCTCGACCTGGAGCTGGACGACATCGGCTTGAAACCAAAAATCTACAGCGCACACGAAAAAGCCTGTCTGCAGTTCGATCTTTTAAAGGCACGCATTTCAGGGATGTCGTATTCCGCAGACAGACTTATTGCCGAAATGACCGGCGAGGCAAGGAGAGGCATTTTCGACAAGGAGAAATTTACTGAACTTCTTGGCTATCTCAACGTGCTGAAAAAAACACCGTCGCTCATAGAGAAAATAGAAAACGAGCTTGTCGCGGAAGCGGTAGAAAGCTGTCGAATTGCTATACAATGAAAAATAATCGCTCCGAACATCGGAGCGGTTTTTTTGACAAAGTAATTTTTTCGTGTTATCCTCTGATCAGGCTTTTGATATCCAAAATGGTGGCGGATGGAACGATCGCTCGTGTTCGCGATTCTCGCCGGTTTGTTTTTCGGAGTATGGCCGCTCATTATGCGCCTTAGCGGTTTGCCATGGGCCATAGCCGGAGTAATTTTGCAGATTGGCTCCTGCCTCGTGTTTATCTATTACCTAAAACAACAGTCAAGCTGGGCTGCCTGGTTATCTTTTGGGGCGGCCGTAGGAATCGCCTGCGGAATTCTAAACGGTTTCGGACAAATTAACTTACAGAAGCTTCTTGCGATGAAAGAGGCGCAACTGGCGCAAGCAATCACGCTGATGGTCGTAACGCAAATCGTCATCACGGCCGTGGGCGCGAAAATTTTCTTCGGCGAACAATTCGGTTGGAAAAAAATTCTTGGGTGCACGCTTGCCCTTGTCGCAGTGAAACTTTTGATCGGAAAATAATCCGCAAGAAAACCGCTCCAAACCTCGGAGCGGTTTTTGTTCGGCCAATTTTTGTATTATTAATAAATTAGGCAAACTAAAACAATCGGTTTATGCCAACAATCAAACAAAACCGCGGAGATATTCTTATCTTGATGGCCATGGCCATGTTCGGCAGCTATAGCCTTTTCCTGCGTCTGATTCCAAAATTGCCAACGATTTCTTTTCTGTTTGCTTTTCAAATTGTCGGCGCCACGGGGTTTTTGTTTATTGTAAAAACTCGCAAGGAACGGCCGGCCCTCGGCAAGAAAACAATTTTGCTGCTTGTCTCGCTGGCGGCCACGGCAATCTTGAACGATCTTTTTTATTTTTCCGCTTTCCGCCTGACGACAATAGCCAATGCTGCATTTTCGCATCAGATGGTATCAGTTTTCATGTTGGTGCTCGCACCGCTTTTTTTAGGAGAAAAAACTCGCAGGCACGAGTGGCTTGCGCTCTTAATATCGATATTAGGAATGTTTTTTCTCTATCAAGGCGGCATATCGCTTAAAGACGCAAATCACCTTGTTGGCATAACTTATGGTCTAATCTCGGCCGTATTTTATGCGCTTCTTGTAATTCTTTACCGCCACCTGCCAACGCTTGGGCTATCGATAAACACGATCAACGCCTGGCGCTATTCTTTAAGCTCTCTCGCCCTTTTTCCTTTTTTTGCCGCCTCCGGAACTCTCAATCTGGCGCCCGCCAACCTTTTCGCTCTTGCCGCATTTGGAACTTTTTTCGCGGTTATTGCCTCGGGAATACACACCTACGGCATAAGCATCACGAAGGCGATACACGCAACCATTATCGGGAAAATCGAACCGGTTTTCGCGGTAATTTATGCCTATGTCTTCCTCGGCGAACAACCCGGCCTTTACGCGATAATAGGCGGCGCACTGATTATGGTTTCAAGTTTATGGATCGCGCTACGGAAAGAAAAAGTTGAATAGAAAAATTCGCGACGGCTTCATAAGGCGGCGGTTTTCGTTTTCAACCGCCGGCACTTGACGAAATTCCAAATTCGCACTACACTATAGGCAGCTTTTAATTCAAATTCTGAAGAAGGAGTGTATCGTGGCAGGACAGGTGGAAACATCAGTCCGCGGACTGCGGACGTTATCAGGCGGCACAAGGCAGGAAGTAAAAACAGCTCGCCCGTGGCAGCCAAAACTTGTTTTTCCTGAATCGCGAGAGAAGTGCCCTCTCTGCACGAAAAACGACGAAACAAAATATATTCCCGGACCGGGTTGGAAAATTTTCCAGAATGCATTTACGCCGTTCCCCTACCATCGCCTGATGATTCCGGACGATTGCTGGGACGAAGCAAGACTTCGAACCCTCGGCGGAAAAGAAACGCTCAAGGCCGCTCTGCGGTACGCGCTTATGGAAATCAAACGCACCCGAGAAAGCCTTTTCCCAACTTCCATATTCACGCATATCGGCTATGGCGGGGGGCAAAACATTCCCCATCACCATTGGCATATCTGCGGTACGCCCACAAAACCCAAATCGTTCTTTTTTGACCTTGCATACGATCTTCGCCCAGACCAAATCCTAGAAAAAACCGATAATCTCACAGCCGCCATCTTTGGCGTGAGGGCGGGACAAACAATAATTTTCCCGACGGAACTCTACCCAATGTTTCCGACAAATCCCCGCCTATCCGGAAAAAACGCGGGAGTCGTCGAAGCGACATCGTTGCTGAAAGACGACGACTTGTTTGACGAGGTAGCCGGCGAAGCCCATCGCGTCGTGGAGCTTTTCAACCGAAAATTCTTCTGCCCCGATTACTGCCTCCTGCTTGCCTTAAATAGCGAAAGCGATTGGTATGTTCGCTACACGCCGACCCTGAACAACTGGGGAGGCAGCGAATACATGGCCATCGACAACGACACGCCTTTCTGCCTGCCCTGGCCGCATGAGAACACGGTAAAATTTCTGAAAGGATAATTATGCTACGCCACTCGCCGCAGAAAAATCTGCGGCTTTTTGATTGCCTAAAAAACAAAAAATGAGCTTGACAACGTCAAAAATTAAAATTATAATGGCAGAAGCTAATTAAAACCAAACCGATTGGAGAGGTGGCGATGAAAAAGACCATGTGCAATCCGATCTTTCCGAACAAGCTTAGTCCGGCGGTTAAGGCTGCCGCACGCACCGCTTTTGAAACCGGCCAGAAAATCGTCGGCGGAGAATTCAGAAACGGAGAAGAAAAAAACGGTGGCGCCGAAAAAGGCGACGAACTGGGACATCATGCCATCGTGACTCCGGATGACATTGGGGCGCAAAATCATATTTTAAGCAAACTGAGCTACCGATTTCCGGAAGCCAGATTCATAACGGAAGAAAAGACGGAAGGGTTTAAAGAGAAAATCATCACCGATGGCCGGCTAAATGATTTCAAGCGCGGCCTGACCTTCGGAGTAGATCCGGCGGACGGCACAAGCCAGCTTAGAAACAATCTCTACGAATACAGCGTCTCCGTGGGCGTCGCAGAAAACGGAGGGCATATCGGCGGAGCGATTTATGCGCCGGAGGTGCGCGGAGGATTTCTTGTTTATGGCGAAAAAGAAAAAGGTGTCTATCTTCTGGAGCGTGAATCTTTAATGCCAGAAAGGGTGGGCATCATAAACAGCGATCTTAATAAAAGCGTTGTCTACATCGGGCCGGATGTTTTCTTTCTGAAGCAATATTCAAAATTCCTCGTGCAATTCTCAAGGCAGGTGCGCACAACGAATTGCAACGGTTCCGGCGCTCTGGCACTGGCCCTTCTTGCATCAGGCAGGATCGATGCGGTAGTTCAACCGGTCCAATGCCCATGGGATTGGTTTGCAGGATACCCTCTCGTCGAGGAAGCAGGCGGTAAATTCCAATTTTACCACTACCGCGAAGGCCTTCCCGTAAAGATGGAAAAGCCGGATTTGGCAAGCTACTCGAGCAAACGTCACAATACGGCTTTCATTGCCGGAAACTCTGCCATCGTCGACTGGCTCTTTGAACTTCTTGCAACGAACTGGGTTCTGTAGCTGCAAATCTGGCGCATCCAAAAGGGATGCGCCACTTCTTTTTGAACCAGCTCTAAACGCGCCGCCCCCGACAACTTTACACGGGTTGCAATAAAGATTTATAATGTCAGTAGCAAAAATTTCCAAGAAAAGAGGTGTGCCATGTATCTACTTTTCGATGTTGGCGGGACCAATACTCGTCTGTCGATATCGAGCGACCACGAAACTATCGGTGATCAGAAAACCATACCCACGCCACTGGATTTTGAGAGCGGCGTAAGAGCTATTGTACAAACCGCAAAAGATCTCTCCGGCGGTAATCAAATTATTGCAGCGGCTGGTAGTATCGCTGGCCCAATTGATAGAGCACGTACAAGGTTATTAAACGCCCCGAACCTTCCCGACTGGATCAACAAACCTCTTGTCGCTAAACTTAGCCAATGGCTATGCGTGCCGGTTATGTTGGAAAATGATGCAGCGCTCGGAGCCCTTGGCGAAGCTGTGTATGGTGCCGGCAAAGGATACGAAATCGTTGCTTTTGTTTCTATAGGAACTGGCGCTGGTGGCGCACGCTGTGTTCGCGGCAAAATCGACGCGAGCGCTCGGGGATTTGAACCAGGACACCAAATCATAAACCAAGGTGGCCCATCTTGCGGATGTGGCGCGCGTGGTGATCTAGAATCCTATGTATCCGGTGCTGCATTCAAAAAACGTTACGGCAGGGACGCAAGGGATATTGCCGATCCAGCGATATGGGACGAAGCGGCACATTGGCTCGCAATAGGATTGAACAATGTCGCCGTGCTTTGGTCGCCGGATGTTATCGTGCTCGGAAGCTCGATGGCGCGCAGAATCCCCGTTGACCTAATAAGACTTCGTCTCAAAGAAACGCTCAAAATTTTTATCGAGCCGCCGCCACTCGAAATTGCTTCCTTAGGAGATCGAAGCGGTCTCTACGGAGCAATCGCACTTCTCAATTCTCAAAACCTAGATAGCGCTAATAGCCCCATCTCCACAGATGGGGCATTTTAAACCCCGTTTAGGGTTCAATAGCTTGTTGCCACCAATGGTGTCATAAGCTATTGAACCATTAAGCGAATTTGACAAAGAAAATTAATTTGTTTAAAATAGCACTAGATTTAATTTGTCAGCCGAACGCAGAAAGGTGGCGCATGAAAATCGGTGAAACGATAAATTTGATTGTCGCCGGCGGCGGAGAAGGATTATACAAAAATCTCTATCCGAGTACGCAGTCGACCGATCCGAACCTCAATATGAAAATTCGTGCCGTCGTCGACATTGTTCCGCGGGAAAAATTGCATCCGAAAACAATTGAAATTCTTGGGAAAGAGCTGGTGGACTATATTCAAGCAGACGACGAACATGGCCACAAAAAAATCATTGCTACGGATCTGAAAAATACCGCGGCCATTGTGATGACGCCGAATGATTCACATCTCGCTTATACAGAATTTTTCGCGTCCGCAATAGGAATCCCAGTCTATATTGAAAAACCGGCGGTAACAAGTCTTAAAGATTTGCAGAAATTCCTCGAAGCCGCAAGAAAATATCCGCAACTAATCTATGCGGCGGAGTACTGCACCGACGGTAAGGCGCTAGCACTTTTGCTCGCAGGCGGGACAATCAAAGATTCCGACCCGCGAGCTCGATATCTCAAGATTGAACCAGAAATAAACCGGGAAGAACTTTCAAGAATTTTCTTGAAGGAACTTGGCCGACCGAAAGAAATACGCGGCAAGATGCTCGAAGGAGAAGGTACCGCTGGCACCGCCGACCACAGAATGTGGCTCCTTGATGGTATTCATGGGGGGATGATCAGGGATCTGGCTTCGCATATTTTCGGCCCCCTTTACGACATCGGCTTTGCTAGTTCGGATATTATAGAACCAAAAGTCGAACTTGGAAAATACGAAAGCGGGGAGTCGCTCGGAACATTCCGGCCGCTCACGAATCCAAAGGAGGGTGAAACATATGCTTCAATAGAGGGAAAATTTATCGCTCCATGCGGAATGCCACGCTTTCGCTTTGAGGTCGGCAAATATTGGCCAAGGAACGAAAGATTTCTAGAAATAATCTGCGAGAATGGCTATGCAACCTTGAGCTATGAAAAACCATTCGAGCTCAAAATAGAAACCGCGCATGGAAAACCAATATCTATCACAGTAACAGCAGATTTTTATCCGACGCTCGCATTTCTTGATTTCGAGGAATTTATATACGGACACGCCAATGGACACATAGATCGAGCAGATGCAATAGTGACGTTTAACGAGAAAGTTAGACTAGCCGGTTTGCAATCAAGCATACAATTTGTTTAAATTCAGCGGCCAACGTTCAAACGTTGGCCCTATTCCTTTTCACATATTCTTGAACTTCTTCGTGTCGCTCCATTGTGCCGATATCGTACAAATAATCTTTGGTTTCGTACCCATAAAATTTTTCTCCATTGTTCAAAACAGCCGGCAGAAGCTGCCTGTCAATTTCGTAGTATTTGCCCGCCGGAACATAATCCAAAATACGCCTGCGGAAAATGTAGCCGGCATCCAAGGTCCTGAAATTATCCGGCAATTCGCGGTATTCGTGCGGCTTGGCGTGCAGTTTCAAAAATTTTAAATCGTCGCCAACCTCCACCAAGTCCGAATCGTGCGGATGATTGTTCCGGCCGACAATCATCATGCCCAAAACATCTTCGGGCTCGCCCCGTTCGCCACGAGGCGAAGCAGGCAGTCCGAAAAACGCCTCGGCCATCTTCGAATAATCCACAAAACTCATCATGTCGCCGTACATTACGAAAAAAACATCATCGAGCTTGTCTTCGAACTGTTTTACTCCGCCGGCCGTGCCTAAAATTTTCGGTTCGTAGGAATAAAAAATTTTTACTCCGAATTTCTCGCCGCCGCCCAAATAATTTTTAATCGAATCCGGCAAATAATGAAGATTTATAAAAAAATCTCTTATGCCGTACTTTTTGAACTGCTCAAGATGCCACCCCAAAAGCGGCTTGTCGGCAACCTTGAGCATAACTTTCGGAATATTGTCGGTGAGCGGGCGCAAACGCGTCCCTAGGCCGGCAGATAAAATAACCGCCTGTTTTATTTTGTTTCCCATGCTCAAACCTCGCCGCGCTCGACTAAATGATCGAAATAGTCCTTGAAATATTTGGTGAGAAGATGCATCACGGTATCGTGCGTCGACTCGACAAGTTCGTATTCGCCTTTCGAAGTTTTTACCAATATCTTGGCGTCGGCAAACTCGTTCAATTTCCCGCCGTCAAAACCGGAAAGCCCGATTATGGGAACGCCGCGAGTTTTGGCAACTTCCACGGCTTTAACAATATTGGGGGAAGTTCCGGAGCTCGAAATGGCAATGACGACATCGATGTCCTCGAGCGTGTTTTTAAGCGGCGCCGCGAAAACCATGTCGTAACCGACATCATTGGCCCAAGCCGTCAGCTCTTCTTCCGTTGCCGGTATGCGGCTCACGCGAAAGCGGCGGTGGTGCTTGTCGAGGTGGTGGGCAAAAACAGTTTTGTTGAAATCCGTGACCCAGTGTCCGGCAATGGCCCAAGAACCGCCGTTGCCGAAAACGTAAACCCTTCCCCCGCGTTCGTAGCAAGCCTGTAAAATATTAATCGCTTTGGCAATTTCTTCCTGCGGAAGATTATCAAGCAATGCCGTTGCTTTTCCGGCAAAATTTTTTATGTATTCTTTCATCTAGCTTAACGTTACGTTGTTCGCGCGATCGGCGCTGTAAAGCACCTCTGCTCCGGCTTGTGCGAATTTCACCGGTATTTCGCGGAAGTCCGCGAGGTTATTTTCTTTGGCAACTCTTTGAACCGCGTCTCTTACGAATGATTTTTTGTCTTCCGGAGATAAAAACATCACGCAGCCGCCGCCGCCCGCTCCCAAAACTTTGCCGCCCCAGGCGCCGGCATTCATTCCGGCGTCGTAAAGTTTGTCGATAACGGAATTGGAAACATTGGATGCCAAGGATTTCTTTTTGAGCCACCCTTGATGCAGCATCTCTCCCAATCCCCTGAAGTCGCCGGCAAGAAGGCGCACTTCGAACTCCGGCACGGAATCAGCCATTTCTTTGAGCGTTTCGAATTTCTTGCCGATGTTAGATCTTTGCTCGGTTAAAACACTCGCGGCTGCGCGGGTAATGCCCGTGAAAAACAACAGCATTTGGCTCTCAAGCCCCAGGCGTTTTTTGTAATCCAAAAGTACCGGCGTAACGCCAACGGTTTCATCGGGATTAAACTGCAAAATATTAAATCCGCCGAAGGCCGCTGCGTATTGATCCTGTTTGCCGATGGGCTCACCGACTAAATCTATTTCCAGGCGCGAAGCAGCCTCTGCCGCCTCCATTGCTCCGATTTTTTTTCCCAAAAACGCATTGAGTCCCTTGACTAGGGCAACGGAAAAACTGGAAGAGGAGCCGAGCCCGGTTTTTGCCGGCAAGGTGGCAAACGAGGCAATCTCGATGTTTTTATTTATTCCCAAATCCGTAAGCGCCGCCCTGATACGCGTGTGTTGAAGTTCCGAAGGGTGATCCACCGTTTCCGCAATCGAATAGCGCGCCGAGACCTTGTCGATCAAAGGCGTGCGGTTTACGACGACGTAGACAAACTTGTCGATTGCCGTGGAAATCACCCGTCCCGGATACTTTCTATAAAAACCGGCGAGGTCCGTGCCGCCGCCGACAAAGCTTATGCGAAGTGGTGCTCGAACAACAATCATTTTCTTATATAGACAGCCTAAATCACGCCGGAAAACATGTCAAACCGAACTGCAATAATTTCTGTAATTTATTTAATCCGGATTGACTTTGCCGCGTTCGGCAATTTATACTTCGAGAAGCTTTTCGAGAAAAAAACAAGGAGCGCATATGCATATGGATAGAAGCGCGGAATACATCAAGCTCGAAGGAGAAAGTCTGGCGCATAACTATCATCCGCTTCCGATTGTCCTTAAAGAAGGATGCGGCGTCTGGGTTTGGGACGTGAATGGCAAAAAATATTTGGATTGCCTCTCCGCCTACTCGGCGCTCAACTTCGGACATCTCCACCCGCGGCTAGTGCGGGCGGCAAAAACGCAACTCGATCGCCTAACGCTTACGTCGCGCGCGTTCCACAACACCGAACTTGGACTTTTCGGAAAAGAAGTCGCAAAACTGTGCGGTAAAGATTGCTTCTTGCCGATGAATACCGGAGCGGAAGCGGTAGAGACGGCTATCAAGGTGGCACGCAAATGGGGATATAAAAAGAAGGGTGTTAAGGAAAACAAGGCGGAAATCATGGTTTTCAAAAATAATTTCCACGGACGAACAACGACGATCGTCGGATTTTCAAGCGAAGAGCAATACAAAGACGGTTTCGGGCCGTTTACACCGGGATTCAAAAGCGTAGCATATGGCGATGCATTTGCCGCATCTTCTGCGATAACAGAAAACACTGTTGGTATTCTTTTCGAACCAATTCAGGGAGAGGGCGGCATCATTGTCCCGCCCGACGGCTTTTTGGAAGAACTGAACAATATCTGCCAAAACAGAAATATCCTACTCATAGCGGATGAAATCCAAACCGGTCTGGGCCGCACTGGAAAAACTTTTGCCTGCGACCATGAAACGGTTTTTCCCAATATTTATATCCTCGGAAAAGCGCTCGGCGGCGGAATATTTCCAGTTTCTGGAATAACGGCTAACCGCGAAATTATGGATGTCGTCTTTCCCGGAGACCACGGCTCCACTTTCGGCGGCAACCCGCTTGCCTGCGCCATCGGACGCGAAGCGGTAAAAGTGCTGATAGAAGAAAATCTTGCCTCGCGGGCGGCGGAAATTGGCAGATACTTTATGGACAAACTGACCGACATACACCTTTCTTCGTCTTACACGAAAGATGTTCGCGGCAAAGGCCTTCTTGTCGGCGTTGAGTTGTATCCGAATGCCGGCGGCGCGAGAAAATTCTGCGAAGAACTTGCGGAGCTAGGGGTCCTTGCTAAAGAAACACACGAGCACGTCATCCGCTTCGCTCCTCCGCTTGTCATTAAGAAAAAAGAAATCGATTGGGCTCTCGAACAAATCGAAAAGGTTTTGAGGACGTAAAATGTCCCGCGCGCTTCAAGTGCGCGGGTTTTTATTTCAACCAAGATTTCATCCTCGCGCTTGCTCGCAATAGCGAAGTCTCGCCACGAAAGTTTCGCTGATTCAATTTTGTGGCATGGGTTGCAAAGAATCAAAAAATTTGATATAAAAAGATAAGTTATTTTTGAAATAAGGAATATACACATGGAGAAAACTCGGAAACGAGAGGCTGTCGTTTTAATGTGTCCGCCAAGATATTTCAGGATCGGCACGGAAGATCCGGCTCTCAATCCGTATATGAACACGAACATCCAGCCGGATCATGCCGAGATGATGCTTCAATTCAAAAAACTGGTTCGCCTCTATTCGGAAATGGGAATCCAAACCTGCTTCCTGCCGCCGCAAGAGGAGCTTTTCGATCAGGTTTTTACGGCAAACATCGCCTGGGGCGTCGCCGATACTTTTGTCATGGCCAATCTACGGCCGGAATGGCGCAGAAAAGAAACCGAAATTGCGGCCGCTTGGCTTGCGGCCAACGGCTATAAAACAGTTTCATTGCCGCCGGGAATTTTCTTTGAAGGACAGGGTGATATAGTGACAACCAAAGATGCATATCTCTACTGCTATGGCGTACGCAACAGTCTGGAAGCAATCGACGAAATCAAGAAGCTTTTGCCCCTGGAAAAACCAGTCATTCCGCTGCGACTTGTCTCTCCGAAAATGTATCACGGCGATGTCTGCATCCGCTATCTTGGTCCCGAACCGGATAAAATCCTCTGGTTCCCCGGAGCATTTGACGAAGAAAGCAATCGCGCGATCGAGCGCTTAAGCTCGCAAAAATTTGCCGTCGATGGAAAATTTATCGTGCAAGAGCTGGAAAACGGCCGCAGGAATTTCCTGCTGAACGGCGTTTACCACAAAAACATGCAAACGTTCCCCTGGGATGAAACAGCCGGCGAATTTCCGGAAAATGTTCGCCGTTTTGTCGAAGACAGCGGCCAGTCGGTCGTAACTTTGAATTTTTCCGAGTTTGGCCTCTCCGGCGCAGGACACAGATGCTGCACGCTGTTTCTGAAATAACAAATTAAGCTCCGACAAAATCGGAGCGTTTTTATTACTTCACACCTGACCGCTTCTTCGCCGGAACGGTGTAGGTGGGTTTTGGGAATCCCACCGTTTGCTTTTTTATAAATCAATATGCTAGTTTTTATACTAGTTGGTTCCTTTGGAGATCAGCAATGTCTCTCAAAAAAAGTCAGAAAATCATCTTGTCGGCATTGGAAGAATTGGGCGGCGAAGCAACGACTCGGCAGATCGCAGAAAAAGTGAACTTGCATGTAAACGGAGTTTCGCAAAGCCTAGGCGCGATGTTTGAATATGTAGAATGTCTCGACGGTCGTGCTGGAGAGACAAGATGGAAACTCGTCAGAGTCGCTTAACGGCGGCTCTTTTCTTTCCCATACGTCCCGTGACACTTTTTATATTTTTTGCCAGCTCCTCACAAAGAAATTCCCAAGAGCCATAGCAAGATTCCTTTTTCAATATGCAGACGATTCTCCGCCTGATCGAAAATTATGGAATTTTTATGGTCGATGGCGTCGCGCGTTATTTCGTAGCCAACATGCGCCGGCAGACAGTGCATAATTTTCGCCTGCGGTGCGTATTTTTCGATTAATGGCAAGTTGAGCTGATAGGGCCCGAAAACTTTTTTGCGCCGCTCATACTCGGCGGCAAACCCCGGCCCGACCTTGCCGTTTTCAAAAAACTCCATGTTCATCCAGGTGTCGGTGTGAACGTAGTCGGCGCCGGAAAGCGCGTCTTTTAAGTCAAGCGTCCGACTCACGAATCCCGTTGCTTCGGCTTGCCTGTTTAGTTCCTTATCAACGCTCGCTTTATCAGCTTCGGGAGAGGCCATAACAAATTTTATTCCAAGCTTCGCGCAAGCAAGCTTCAGGGTGTTGGAAACATTGTTCTCGATTCCAAGCCAAACGACTTTTTTTATTTTTTCTATGCCGCCGGAGCTTTCACTCATCGTTAAAATATCGCCCAATGCCTGCGCCGGGTGGTATTTTTCGCTGCAGCCGTCAATTACGGGAATTTGGCCGTAGGACGCGGCTTCCAGCACTTTTTCGGCGCGAAGCGCGCGCATCATCAAGACCGAACCGTATCGCATCAGAGCGCGAATCTCGTCTTTGAAATCTGCGAGCGCAAATTGCGTCGTTCTCGCGTCGAGATAGATCGCGTGTCCGCCCAATTCAGTCATCGCCGCCTCGAAAGAAACGCGGGTGCGCGTCGAAGGCTTCTCGAAAAACATTAAAAGCGTCTTGTTTTTAAGATAATCCGCGGCCTCTTTTTTATTTCGTTTGGCTTTGAGTTCTTTGGCCAACCGCAGAATCTCGAGCAAATCGTCGCGCGACTGCTCTTTCAGAGAAATCAGATGTCGCATTGAAAATAATTCTAAACAATGCCGCAAAAAATTGCCAGCTCGCCACCACAGGATTATAATTTCAAGAATGAGCGACGACAGCATTTCGCTGAAATGGGGACGCCGGTTTTTTCTTGCCGGAATCGCGCTTCTTATCGTGCGGAACAATTCCTATCCTTGGCCCGTCAAGCGGGCAAGCGACATTTTATTTTTTTTGGCGGCAATCGCTGCCGCAATATTCGTTTTGCGCGGAAAAAATTTTGATTTTTTCAAATCACCGCTTAGCAAAAAAGTTTTTGGCGCTTTCGCACTTGTCTTCTTGGGAATTTTCCTTGCCGCGGCTTCCGGATATCTTTTCGACGGCATAAAAATGACACTTGGCGGAATTTTGGAGGTCGGACGCTTTGCCGAAGCTGCATTAATGCTTCTTCTTGTCGGATTTTTCGGTTACTCCGCGCCGGGATTCTACAAAAAAATCGCCCTTTTCCAGCTTTCGACCCTAGTTTATATTTTCGCATTGCCATGGGCCGGCAAGCTTGTGGCAACATTTCCGGAAACGTACCGTTTTCAGCTTTTTGAAAACTGGGCCTCGAACATCGGCTATTATCTTGTACCCAGTCTTAGCTTGGTTTTTGCCGCATTGCTTTTCCGCATGCGCAAACCGCTTTTGATCGCAGCCGGATTTTTTGTCTGCGTCGGACTTTTCGGCATTTTGATCTGGACGCAGTCACGAGCGGCACTGCTCGGAATATTTTTCGCGTTCATTTCGATAATCATCATTTGGGCGCGGAAAAATCCCAAAAAACTGGCGGCCGGAATTATGCTTGCTATAATCTTGCCGAGTTTGGGCTTTATGATTCTGCCAGATAATCTGAAAAACAGTGTCCTTGGAAGATTTTTCCCGGGTATTTTTCAAACAGAAAACGTCTCGTCAGCGCCCACACAAGAAACTTTGGAAAAAATCGTCGAAAAAGAGTTAGAATTTCAGATAAAAGATCAGCGCCGTTTTTATCTTTGGAACATTTACGCCAGCACGGCCCTAAAAAGGCCCCTCGGACTTGGCCCAAGCTATGATCCGCAAAACATCGTCGGCGCGCCGCAAGGACCGCACAATACCGTTCTTGAATACTTGGTATTGGGCGGCCTGCCGGCCCTGCTGGGAATATTAATTCTCTTCAATCTTGGGATAAAAAATTTATGGCAAGCAGCAAAAAATGCGGACGACGAAAAACGATTTTGGCCTATTTACGTTTCTGCTTCTTTGTTCGGTTTGATAATCGCTTCCATGTTCGACAACATGTCCACTTTCCGCCTCTTGTGGATAATCTTGGGCATGGGAATATTCCTGCAGAACCAAAAAAAATTAGGCGATTGAGGAAAAATTATCGAAACCGGAGAGGTGGCTTATTGTACAAGCAGAAATTTGGCGAACATTCGATTGCTGCTAATTTGTGATTTCTGATAAAGTTTTGATTTAGTGAATCCAGGCGGGACCATTCCTCGCGAACCGGCCTCCAATCGCCGAATTTCGCCGCCAGCTGTTCCTTTATACTAGGAATCATTTTCAGAATTTCGATGATTACGCCTATCTCGAAACCGGCCGTTTTTACAGAATGGAAAAAATCTTTGCGCAAAATTCCGTACTGATTCCAATCAATATCGGAAATTTTCTTGTCCCAGCGGGATAAAAGATAATGGGTGTCGCCGCAGCCGGAGGCTTCGTTGGCGCCATATCGCGCCAGATAAAAATCAACGCTCGGGTTGGCAATTAAGCTTATGATGCAGGAATTTTGTTTTTGCCACGGGATTTTCGCTGCCGTCGAAACAAACTCTATGTCATCCCTCGAAAAATCGCCGCGCGGGTAAAAGATAGCATATGTATAAAAAGCGCTGCTTAAGAGAAAATAAAAAACCGCGGCGAACCGCAACCAGCGAGGCGCATAAGACAAATAAACAGCCGACATCAATGCCACGAAAGGAACGAAATAAAAAGACCAAAACTCGTGCGAGTTGCCGCCTACAAACACCGCATAGTGAATTGCCGCCGGCAAAAACAAGAGCAAAACAAAAATCCTCCTGCTGGCAAATTCACGTTTTTTGAAAAGCAGGATGGCGCCGAAAACCGCGAGAATGGCTGCGATGCCTGTAAAATTCAGGACTTCATGGTAAATCTTGCCGATCAAAAGCGGCAAAAGGGAGGGAATGGATGAAATCGTGTGCCTAAAAAACGCTCCGCGGAGATTTTCCATTCCATCGGACGAAGAAATTTGTAAAACCGTGATCGCAAAAGAAAAAAGCAAAATTAGCGGCACAAGCTTCAGCAATAACCTTCTTTCCGGATAATTTTTTGAAAAAAATAAGTAAAACCAAATGGCGGCGGTTGCATAAAACATCGGCCAATCCATCAGCGCCCCGACGAAAACCGACCCCAAAAGCCCCGCTAAATAAATTTTTTTTTCGTTTTTCTCTAAAAGTAGCAGGAAGAGAAAAGCAGAAAGTATAAAAAAATTCGTAATTGCTTCGTGCGACATCATGCGTCCGAAATAAATCGAGGACGGCAAAAAAATGTAAAAAAATCCTGAAAGTACGGTAATAAATTCTTTTTTAAATGCTAAATCTATCAAAAACCAAAACATGGCAAAAGCCGCCAAAGAAAAAATTATCGGAACGATTCTTGTCTGCCACTCACCTACTCCAAAAACGGCGTACGATAGCCACAGCGGAAAAATTATAAATTGCGGGTGTGTATTATACGGTCTCAAACCCGAACCGACGGCAGAAAAATCTTGTCCGTAGTGCGAAAATCCTAAATTTGCCGGACCGAATTTCAGCCAGCTTATAGACGCAGAGGCGAAAGAGGTGGAATTCCAATCGTTAGTGCCACCCAAAAATGGTTGATTTATGCCGTATGACAAAAAAGCTGCATAAAAAATCAAAAATGCCGAGAAAAAATACTTTTTCCGATCCGAAGCGAAATTGACGAAATTTTCCGACATGATTTATTGGAACCTCAAAAATTTTTTCGGTACCAATCGAGATATTCTTTGATTGAATCTTCCGGAGTAAATCGCGGCCGCCAACCGAGTTTTTTCAGTTTGGAAATGTCGGAGGCCGCGTGGCGCGTATCCGTCCTCCTATAGTCGCCGATTTTAATCGGCGACTCGGAACCTGTAAGGCGCTTGACCAATTTGGCAAAGTCGAGCACGCGATGCGCCCGGCCGCCGCCGACATTGTAAATTTCGAAATCCATTTTTTTATTTTTGAGCGCGACGACATTTGCCGCAACCACGTCTTTAACGTTCACAAAGTCGCGTGTTTGCATGCCGTCCTCGAAAACCGTAAGCGGCTTGCCGGAAAGCGCCTGCGTAACAAAAATTCTTATCGCACCGGAATAAAGATTATGCGGCGATTGCCTTGCACCTTGGACAATTGAGTAGCGAAAGACGGTCGTGGGGATGTTATATGTACGTCCGAAGCGCAGAGAAAGTTTCTCTGCCGCAAGTTTGGACAGTCCATAGGCGTTTGTCGGTTGAAGTTCCTGGCCTTCTTTAAACGGCAAAAACTTTGCGTGATTTCCGCGCAAGCATAAAATGTCCCATTTTTTTCGCTCCAAATCGTTTTCGCCGCGCAAGTCTGCGTAAAACGGTTTTTTTTCGTGGGCGCATTTATAAAGTCCGTCGCCATAAACAAATTGCGTTCCGGCGATAATCACTTTTTTGATCGGCAGATTTTTCGCGGCGATGATTTCGTATAAAAAAGAAGTGCCGACAGAATTAACGTGAAAAAAATTTGAAAAATCTGGCCGCTGATCCTGATAGGCGGCGATGTGATACACGAACGAAACTCCGCGGAGAACCTTCTTCCAGTCGGCGTGACTGCGAACGTCGCCGCGAATCAATTCGTATCCCCTCCCTAAGACATATTTTGGCCAACGGCCGCGGTGAACAACCGGCTCCAAATTGTCCAGGATGCGGATTTTATAACCACGCCTCGCAAGCGCATCGGCAGTGTGGCTCCCGATGAACCCGGCCCCACCCGTAATAAGTATTTTGCCATTCTTCATTGCCTTTAATTCATTATTCTACTCTTTCGAGAAGTCTTCTGTGTTTTATGCGCCTTACGAGCCCCAAAATCCATTTCCAAAAACCGGACGGCAAAGCGATAAACAAAATTCTCAACCAAATAGGCATTACATCTCCAAATCGGAGGGCATTCCTTTTGTCACCGACCATCAAATAGGCAACAGCCGTCTTTAATTTTAAATTTCTCAATATCGAAGAAAAATCGTAAGCCGTCCATTCCTCGCGTGACAGTTCGCCGCCGAGACGTTCGAAAATCTGCAAATTTTTTTCTTTCATTTCCGGTTCGGAGGACAACGAAGAAAGGTTGCCGACACTCCTGATGCGATAATAGGCAAGCGGTTTATCCAAAAAATAAAATTTCACGCCGCCACGGGCCCAGCGGAGCCATAGATCCCAGTCTTCGGAGCGACGGAGGTTTTCGTCGAAATAACCGTAGCGATCGAAAAGATTCTTTTTTGCCATAACCGAAAGAGGATTGATAAATTGCCGGCGGAGAAGATCCCGGAATATTTCTCCGGATGGATACTCGTAGCGGTGATGATAAACGCTTCCGTTCTCATCGAAGTGCATGATGTCCGAGTAGCAAACGCCGTAGTCAGGACTTTCTTCTAAAATCTTGATCTGTTCGAAAGTTTTATCAGGCAAAAAAAGATCGTCGGCGTCGAGAAAAGAAACGTACGCTCCCGAAGAATTTTTAATTCCGGTGTTTCTTGCTCCGGCAAGACCTTTGTTTGCCTGATAGAGATATTTTATTTTGCCCGCGGCGGCGTACGGCCCCAAAACAGCTTTCGTTCCGTCGGTTGAACCGTCGTCAACAACAACAACTTCAACATCCCCGTAATTCTGCTCCAGTGCCGAGTCGACGGCTTCTTTCACGTAATTTTCCACGTTATAAGCCGGAATTATTATGGAAACTTTTGGCATTTGAGTTTTAGAACGGTCAAAAATTTATGCCTAATTTTTTGAAAAGATCCAAAAATCTTTTCTCATAGGTATGTTCGCGAATCGTTTTTTCGTATGCCGCGCGCGCCACCATCTCGCGCTCTTCGTCGCGCGGTAAATAATATTTGATTTTTCCGATTAAATCATTCATGGTGCCGTCGTAATAAACGGCCTCCTTTCCGTCTTCATAATATTTATTCATATCATCGGCATAGGCGGAAATCAAAAACGCTCTGCACCCTAAAATTTCGAACGGTCGGGCTTTTATCTGCGGAATTTTCATGTGGTACCAGGAAAAAATATTATCTTTGATGTAAAAAAAATCAGGAACAATTCTGTCGCGCGACCGCTTAAAAAATATTCTTCCGATCATTTTAATGCTCCAGCGCGGCGGCGGCGTATTGAAATTGAGGTTTATTTTCGTGCGTGAGAAACTCTTGGCCATTTCCGTTTGCGGCAGACGCCCTTCCGGCCAACCGAAACCCTTAACCCAAATATCGAAACCGTTCGCGCGAAGCGCGTCGATTATTTTATCCCTTGCCGGATTGTATTGGCCGACGAAAGAAATTTCTATGTCGCGCTCGACATCCGCCGGCTTCCACTGACCAACATTGCAAGCCCATTGTGAACGAATAATGTTTTTTATACCGTACCTCTCGTATATTTCCGGGGCTCGAGACCAGGTTGTTACTGCCCAAGTGAAATGCCGGGCGTAATGACGCGAATAATTCCAAATTCTCCAATGGTCGTCCGCAAACCAGGCAACGGAGGTTGTAAGTTGTTTTATTTTCTCCAAAACCGCCGGAGCAAGTTCGTCCGTAAACATAAAAGCGAAAAAGATATCCGGCTTTTCGCGGCGAACGAGATCAAGCAAGTCCTCATTAAATTTTTTCTTTCCTAGGGTGACAATTTGCTCGTAGGGATACTCGATAACGCTTACGCCAGGGATCGATTTCAAAGAGAGGTAAAAATTGCCGTACTCAAAACTCGGCCTTCTTAGCGGATTATAATTTTCCGATTCCACGCCAGCGTAAACTATTTTCATTTTAGGATTTTTCGGTGGGAGAGCTGGGGCGCGGCCGATGCGAAAACCGCCCGCCTCTTTCGGTGCGCCGATTTGCGCGAGAAGCGCCTCCAATTCCTTTTTCGCATCTTCCACGGTAACCGCTTCAAGGCATGGAGAAAGCTTTTTACCCTCTCCTCTGCCGCAACGCCAGTTGTCTCCGTAGCACCAAGTATTTTTATAAATCCACCTGTTTATGTTCGTGAAGCCATAGTCCTGAAACATGCCGAACTGCCCCCCGCCGGAGACGCAAAGCGACGGCACTTTCATGGCCACGGCGGCATGTACGGTAGCGCTGTCATTGGTGAAAACGAAAAAAGCGTCTTTGATAATTTGCAAAAATTCCAAAAATTTAGTCTTGCCCGTAAGATCTATCACTTTCCCCTCATAAATACTGATAAATTCCTTAGCGTCTGCGCTTTCTTTTTTTGAACCGATAAGAACAACCGCCGGAATGCGATGCTTGAAGAAATTAAGCGTTTCGGCAAAACGCCGCGCCGGCCAGCGCTTGCAGGAAACGCTTGCTCCGAAGTTAACCACGACATATTTGCCGGGTTCAACGCCGATTTTTTTCGTCAGTTTGCCGTCGAAAAGACCTGCCCGAGTTTCAGTTTCAAGCGCAGTCGAATAATCAGGCTCTCTGAAGCCGGTTGCGCCCTCATAAATTGCCACGTAGTGGCTGATGGCCGAAGGAAGAACATTGTCTTCCGGCATGCCAAGGTCAATGCGCCGGATAAGCTTCGTGTAGCGCGGAATAATCTTGTTTGCAAGATAAAAAATCGTCTTTTTTTGCTGAATGTCGAACGGCATTCTATACTCCAGCCCTGTCCCCTCGTAGCCGACAATTTCTTCCGCGCCTAAATTTACTGCAATAATTTTACCCACCGGCTCGGCGGCGCTGAAATCATGATTGATAATCTTCCGGAAGCCAATATGCCGTAAAAAATTTATAAATCGCAGGCCGTAGAAAGGATTTGCGGTAAAATTCCTGTAGCGAAGCAAGATAACTTCGTCGGCAAATTGGCCCTTAATAACTTCTTCGATGCCCAAGCCGCTTTTTACAAGAAGATAAATTTTTTTATCCGGGAATCTCTTTTTATAATGCTTAAGAACGGAGGTAAAAACTATAAGATCGCCAAGCGCTTCGAAATTAATAATCAACAGGCGATTTTCCCAGTCGCTACGGTTTACCTGCGCGCCGGCAATAAACAAAAAAAGCGACCGTAGCGGAGCGATGATCTTGATTTTGAAAATAAATTTTAGGTATGGCTTCAAATCCATGCACTAATGATAACGTAATCCGGACAAAAAATCGTCCACGCCTACACATAAATAGTTTTAATTTTGAAGCAGCGTCTGCCGCAAGGCCGAACTGCGGTTCCGAAAGAAGTTGCGATAAAATCCTAACGTAAACCAGAAGGCAGCGAAAAAATCTACGCCAGCTCAATCCTTCTGCTCTCCTCAAGACGATAACTGTCCGCTTCGTCGTGGTAAGTACTAACCTCCATAATAAGAGAATCATCCATCCCGGTAAATCTGTGCGGCGTGTTAGGCGGAATGCGCACGAAAGCTCCCGGGTAGAGATGCATCACTTCGTCCCCCAGCTCCAGCCGCACGTGCCCCTGGGTTATCAAAAAAGTTTCGTCTTTATTTTTGTGATAGTGCAAACTGCACTGGTAGCCCTTGTTTAATGAGAGTAACTTGCAGCAATATTTTTCGTTGTTCTCCAGCCATTTTTCATACCCCCAAACCTTCGGAACAATGCCGATGTTTTCAATATGGCCGTCGGCGCGCAAAGAAGAAAGCAGCTCTTCTACGCTTAATGCCGCAGTTCCCGGCTTCTGCACTACTATAGCCCCTGCTTCGTTGGCAAGAACCGCCGCCGGCTCAAGCTCAAGACCAGAAACCAAACCAAGCGCAAGCGTGGCAATGGATGTGTCCCCCGCGCCGGAAACATCGAAAATTTTGATTTTCTTTCCGGGTATGTGGTAATGGGAACCATCTCCGCTGCGAAACACGCTCAAACCATCGCCACCCCTGGTAAGAACCACGTGCGCGCCAAAATCTTTAACGAGTTTCGGGCCGATCTCTTCCGGCTCTTTGAGTCCGGATATTTCCTGTCCTTCTTTAAGGTTGGGCGAGATCAAATCCACTCCCTTGAAATACTCTTTGTTTTGCGGCTTGAAATCCGCCAAGACAAATTTCCCTTGGCTTTTGGCAAAACCGATGAGTTTTTGGGTTAAATTTCCTGAAAGCAATCCTTTTGCATAATCGGAAAATATCAGCGCGTCGCAACTTCTGACAAGCGGCGCAACCAAGCCGTAAAATCTTTCTTCGGTTCCGGAATCAAGGTGGTCGGTTGCTTCGTTGTCCAAACGCAAAAGCTGATGATTGTCGCCGGAGACAATCCGCTGCTTTTCCGTCGTCGGTCTGCCGTCAACCGCCAGCACACCGGATTTGGAAATTTTTTTATCATCCAAAAGCGAAAGGATGCGCTCGGCATTTTCGTCTTTACCCAAAACTCCGGCGATCGTTGCTTTGGCGCCCAGAGATGCAAGATTGGCGGCAACGTTTGCCGCGCCGCCCAAAACTAATTTTTCCGAATTTTTGCGCAACACCGGAATTGGCGCCTCGGGAGAAATGCGGTTAACGTCGCCGAAAGTATAGCGGTCGAGCATCAAATCCCCGACAACAAGCACGTTGGCGTCTTTAAATTTGGCAACCGCCTGTTTAAAATCAGCCATGTATTTACGCTCTTATTTATATACGGCCTTGCCGAATTTGTAAAGAAAAAGGCGCGATTC
>CAYXSS010000003.1:0-1350 GCA_964467765.1 uncultured Candidatus Saccharibacteria bacterium | reverse complement strand
AAAGAAAAAGGCGCGATTCCGAAGAATCGCGCGCGGGGTATGCGAATTACGACAAATAAATCATTTCATGCCAAGCTTCGTAGTATGCCTGCTGCAGCATCAAGAGTGCGCCAAGGGTTTTGAGTTCGACGCATTCTTTCTTGCCTTCGTGCCGGCGTTTCAGCTCGCGGTAAGCAAACCGTAGCGGTAAAAGCTCGAAGCGCGCAATCGGCTCGTCGGCTGGCGCCTTAAATTCTCCTTTTCTCTTGCAAGCAACGGCCCAAATCGAATTCCCTTCAATCTGCGCACCAGCTGAAGCAGGAGAAGGAACCTCGAGAATAGGCGTATACGCAACGATCTCGGCGCCTCCTCCAGATTCCTCGAAAAATTCTCGGAGCGCGCCGCTGGAAACAACCTCTCCCGGCTCGATCACGCCTCCCGGCAAATCCGTTAAAGTTTCACCCACGGCATCCTTGACTAGTGCCGGATACGGACGCTTCTCGTGCAGTAAAAGCACCTTGCAGTTTGCCGGACCGACGTCGTGTAAAACCCGGAGAAATTCACAGTTGCGCCCCGAGGCAGCGTCTTCGGGAATTATAATCGGCAAAACTTTTGCTGCATAAACGTTTCCCTGGTTATGAACTATCTGCACCCACGGGAAAGTAACGCCGGGATACTGGCACCTGAAAAGAACCTGGTGCGCGCTTGCTAACACTTCCGGATTTTTTCCATCTAAATCAAGGCCTCTCCGCCAATCTTCGGACATGGCAATCTCCTATCAAAGAACTAACTTTCTGCAATAAATTGTAATTTAATTTACATTTTTTGTCAATAGGGTTACAATGCGGATATGGCCAATGCCCGCAACAGAATCAAAACCGTCGCCGAGATCGTAAAGATCGCGAAAAACGCTCGCTCACTCGGCAAAAAAGTGGTGACGACAAACGGAGCTTTCGACCTTCTCCATGTCGGACATCTGCGCAATTTGGAGCTTGCCAAGTCGCTCGGCGATATTTTGATTGTTGGAGTGAACTCCGATGCATCTGTTCGCAAAAATAAGGGCAATGGCAGGCCGATTGTTCCCGAAAGAGAACGAGCGGAAATGGTCGCGGCGCTAAAACCGGTCGATTATGTTTTCATCTTCGGTGACCAGACGCCGACCCGCTGGCTTAAAAAAATTAGTCCCGACGTTCACGTCAAGGGCGCAGATCGCAACCCGAAACAAATCGTCGAACGTAATGTTTTAAAAAAAATCGGGGCGAAACTTTCCTTCGCCCGCTATCACAAAGGCAAATCAACAACGGCGATTATCGAGAAAATTAAAAAATTGAATTAGTATATCTACTGCCTCACCGATATATCTACATTATA
>CAYXSS010000002.1:0-77478 GCA_964467765.1 uncultured Candidatus Saccharibacteria bacterium | reverse complement strand
CCCCTCGTCCCGACTAACATTCAATCGGGATCCAAGGCGTGCGGTTAGTTACAGCCCGAAGCGAACAATGTTTTGCACACTTAAGGCTGCAACTAAGTACGCACGCTCAATATTTCAAGGTACGGCTAAATTGTAATCTATCGCAGTTTATTTGTCAAATTTCGTAATTTTAGTTTCTTTACTAAAGATCGATCGTGCGCAACCGAATTTATTTGCCTAAACCGAGCATAATGTTTTTTTCGAACCCCGCATGTAATTTTGCTTGGCGTCTCGCGAAGCGAGACAAAATTATCGAGGACAAGTGAGCTTACCACGGGAGCAAGCGCAGCGGGTTCAAGAAAATGCGCTACACGAGGTTCTCGAAGCCCTCGAGTGCCTTCGCCTTGCCATGCTCGCGGATTTTTTCGAGCGCTTTGGCTTCAATCTGGCGGATGCGCTCGCGCGTTACGCCGAAAACTTTTCCGACTTCTTCGAGCGTGTGGTTGACGCCGTCATCGAGGCCGAAACGCATTCGCAAAATGTTCTGCTCGCGCTCCGTGAGATCCACAAGGATTTCGCGGATCAGGTCGCGCAAGAAAGCGCGTGCGGCAAGCTGCGAGGGCGTGGCGTTTTTCTCGTCCGGAATAAAATCGGAGAGTGTCGAGTCTTCTTCGTCACCGATCGGCGTTTCTATAGAGAGAACTTCCTGTGAAATCCTCTGGATGTGGCGGACTTTGTCGACGTCGATTCCCATCTCGGCGGCAATTTCTTCAGCCAGCGGCTCGCGGCCGAGATCCTGCATCAATTTGCGGCGTTCTTGCGTGTATTTGGAAATGGTTTCCACCATGTGCACGGGGATGCGTACAGTCCGCGACTGGTCAGCAAGAGCACGCGTTATCGCCTGCCGTATCCACCAGGTGGCATAAGTCGAGAACTTAAAGCCTTTCCTGTAATCGAATTTCTCCACGGCTCGCGAGAGGCCGATGTTGCCCTCCTGAATCAAATCGAGAATGCTCAAATGCGGCGTGCGATTGACGTAACGCTTGGCAATCGAGACGACAAGCCGGAGATTGGACTTCATAATCCTTTGGCGCGCTTCTTCGTCGCCTTTCTCCGCGCGCTTGGCCAGCTCCCTTTCTTCTTCTTTTGTAAGAAGCGGCGTCTTGCCGATTTCTTTGAGGTAAGCCTGAACGGCATCGGGCAGCTCGCCTTCGGTAGCAAGCGCCTCGTCAAGATCTTTTTGCTGCAACTCTTCCGGAGAAAAACCGACAAGGCCGCTCGTTTCAACAACCCTCACCCCGGCTTTTTCCAAGCGGTCATAAATTTCGTCGAGCAAGGAAACGTTATCTTCCAAACGCGGGAAGAAATATAATATTTCGTTGTCGGTAACAAAACCGCGCGGCTTGCCGCGTTCAACAAGTTCTTTGATCGATTCCTCGTCCGCGGCAGAAATCCTTTGGCTTTTTGCTTTTTTGCCTTTGGATTTTTTGAGATTTTTCGACCCCTTCGGACGACCACGCTTTCCCGAACCATTTTTACTGCCTCTGGGCATAATACTGAATTATAGCGGCGTCACCGAAAAAAAACAAATCGCGCAGATTTTAGGATTCAAGCGTCGTCGACGGAATGTTTTGAAGCTCCGCCAGGGCTTTTCTTAGGCGGACTGCGTCTCCGATTTCTTCAGCGTTTTTTATTTCCTGCGTCAACTCGTGACGCCTATCTTTCCAATATTCTTTGGCAAGCTCAATTTTGAGGTGATTTATTTCTTCCATCGGCAAATCCTCGGCGCCCAGCATGGTGAATCCCAAAAACTCGTCGACCGAGGGGTCATCGCTCCTTTTCTTTCCGACTTTAAGCAACTCCAAGGCTTTTTTTTGAAAAGCGGCGAGGCCGAAGGAAGAGTCTTCCATAAACTTAAAATCGCTTTTTGCCACGGCCACGCGCAAAAGTCTCTCGCCGATGAGCTCGCGCCTGGTTGCGTGTCGCAAAACTCTCTCATTACCCCCATCTGTCACCTCGGATTTTATATCCGCCATTTTTGCGGACTCTATTCTGTTAAGCTCGTCTATAAGAGTTGCCTCTGCTATACCGGTTATTTTACAAAGCTCCTTTAGCCAGAATTCTCTTTCGATGGCGCTTGCAATCGGCTTAAGTTTGGCCAAAACAACACGCAAATTCTTCAGGTTTTCCCGCCGGCTCCAATCCACAGAAACAAGCGTCAGATATTTTTTAAAATAAAACCGCGGCGCCGGTTCGGCATCTTTCACGGCCTCGATTAAAATTTGCGGGTTGGATTGGGCGGCCTCCGCCGGATCCTTAAATTCTCCGGCTGCTGCCACTTTGACGGCAAAATCATTTTCTTCCGCCAAATCTATGGCTCTCTCTGCTGCCGAAGATCCGGCATCGTCGCTGTCGAAGCTTAAAACTATTGTTTCGCAAAGCCGCCGCAGGGCAAAGAGATGGTCTCGCGTTAAAGCGGTGCCAGAAGTTGCCGCTACATTTTTTATTCCGGCTTGAAAACTCATCAAGGCGTCCATCTGTCCTTCGACGAGAAAAACAAACCCGGCTTCACGGATGAAATTTTTTGCTTTCCAAAATCCGTAAAGCAGGCGCGACTTATTAAAAATCGTCGTTTCCGGAGAATTCACGTACTTTGCTGCTTCAAACTGCGATCTATCAGCTCCGCTCGGAGCAGGCAGCACGCGTCCCGTAAATCCGACAACGCGGCCGAAGTGATTGTGAATCGGAAACATTATCCGGCCGCGGAAGCGGTCGAGAAGCAAGCCTCGGTCAGTTTTTACTGCAAGACCGGCGCGCAAAAGGTCGTCCGGCGAGTAGCCGCTGTTTAAAAGATGCACCGAAAGAGATTCCGGCTCGTTCGGGGCCCAGCCCAATTCAAACTCTTCGATTGTTTCTTGTTTGAGACCGCGGCCAACGAGATATTTTTTTGCTCCGGCAAAACGCCTAAGTTCCGCTTTAAAAAATTCCTTCGCTTTTTCGTTTAATTCGTACAAAAGACCGGTAAGCTTGTATTCGGCTGGATTGAGGCGCCGCAATTCCACTCCGGCCTTCTCCGCCAAAACACGCAAAGCCTCTCCGAACTCCAAATTTTCGTAGCGCATCAAAAAACCGAAAATGTCGCCCCCCAATCCGCAACCGAAACAATGCCACGACTGCCTGTCGGGAGAAATCATGAAAGACGGCGTCTTTTCGTTGTGGAAAGGACATCTTGCTTTAAAATTTTTACCGGCAGGAAGAACCTCCAAATAGCCTCGCAGGAATTCGACGATGTCCAATTTTTGCTTGATAAGTTCAGTAGTAGAACCTGACGTCATTTGATTCCATTGTAAATTGAAAATCGGAAATTGGAAATTGGTTTCTGTGCGTATCTTCTGAATCTACTAATGTTTCGCGTTAGCACCGTTGCGTAAGCAAAAAAACAGTGCTAAAATTGTCTGTAGCACAATCGGGCCGCCAAATGCGGAGTAACCGATGATTCGATCTTCAGGAAAATACAGCCTGCCATTCGGAAAAAATCCGCTGATTCGCCGCTGCACCGCCCCTTCTCACATAAAAGACAAAAAATCTCTCGATAGGCATTGCATCGATTTTTTTATGCCTCCCGGCACTCCGGTTTTGGCATCCAGAGGCGGCATCGTCATACATCGGGAAAGCCGCTGGAGCGCGTCGTTTACAAACAGAAAAAAACGCGGTGCCGGAAATGGCGTCGTATTGCTTCACTCCGGCGACGAGGAAACCGTCTATTGGCATGCCGGGTGGCGTTCCGTAAAAGTCCGCCGCGGACAAGTGGTTCGCCGCGGCCAGATTCTTTTTTTGTCCGGCCAAAGCGGTTACGCAACCTATCCTCACCTTCATTTCGGCGTTTACGGTAAAAACGGCAAAAGCTTGGTCCCGAATTTCTCAAAGCTGCTGCCACCGAAAGTCTCGTACAAAAGATATCAAACGCCTCATAGCCCTTCTTGGCGACGCCAAGCGATATGTCGCGTTAGAGATAATAATCAACAGAAAAGACTCGTCTAATCGGACGGGTCTTTAATTTGCCAGCGGCAGTGAAAAACTAAACGTCGAGCCTTTGTTTTCTCCGTCGCTTGCGGCCCAAATTTTTCCGCCCATTTTTTCGATTATTTCCCTGACGATAAAAAGTCCCAGTCCCGTGCCTGTTATATTTTTCGTTTCGTCCCTCGCAATCCTGTAAAATTTTTCGAAAAGTTTCTTTTGAGCATCGGCCGACATGCCAAGGCCGCTGTCTTGAACATGCGTAACGAGGAACTGCGGCACGAGCTCGTGGGAAACCATAACTTCTCGAGGTCTGCCTTCGACGGTTGGCCCCATGTATTTTATGGAGTTGCCGACTAAATTGACCACCACTTCTTTCAAACGATCCGGGTCGGCTAAAACTTTCGGCATCTGCTTGCCCTGAGCCATGCCGAAGGGCGCGTATTTTATTTCCACTTTTTTCTCTTCGGCCATTTTTTCCAGTTCCGTCAAAACGTCGCGTATTGGCTGCATAATATCGATCGGCGCCACCTTTATCGTCAGCTTCCCGACCTCGGAACGCGAAACTTCGAGGAGGTCGTTTACTAGTTGCACCAAACGATCGTTGGCGTGGATAACTTTCGCAATAAAATCTTTCGTTTGTTCCTGAATTGCTCCCGTCGTACCGTCCAAAATCAAAGATAAGTATCCTTTCATGGCTGCAACCGGGGTCCGCAATTCGTGCGCGGCGATAAAAACAAATTCATCTTTCAGCTCTTCCAAACGCTTGAGACCTGCCATCATTTTATTGAAAGCATTCCCCAAATCCTCAAGCTCATCTTTGGTTTTTATTTCTATTTTTTCTTCGAATTTTCCCTCGGCTATACGCTCGGTGCCCTTTTCCAAAACACGGATCGGCCGCACGATAAGCGACGAAAGAAAAAGGCTTGCCAAAATCACCAAAACAACAACCGCAACCAAAGCGAAGGCTGTTTTTGAAATCAAATCGTTCACGCTTTTATCTGCTTCGACAACCGGCCACTCGGCAATAACTCCCAATCCCCATTCGCGCACAAACCTGCCTGCGGCAACAACGCTTTCTCCAAAGAAGTTCTTATAGCGCATCTGCAGGTCAGGTCCAAGAAAATTATTGCCTGCCAAAGCCGAATTTACGCCGGCAACATTTTTAAGACTGGGTAATGCTTCCGCTGTTTTCAACCCGCCGCCGACAAGAAATCCGTCTCGGTCAACGAGGTACAGGTACCCCTTGCTGCCCAGGAGTTTCCTGCCTACGGATTCCACGGCTTGTTTGAGACTTATGACGGCAGTCGTAACGGAGATTATTTCGTCGTCCGCATTTTTAGTCGGCGAGGCAACAACAACCATAGGACCCTTAAGCGTATAGAAAACATCGCTGATATAATCTTTTCCGTCTTTAGCCGTAGAAAATTCTTTTGTGCCCAAAACATTGCGCAAATATTCGTCTGGAACGCCATCGGGAAAAATCTTTGTGAAACGAGCCGTTTCTTGCCCTTTTAAGTTAACAAAGGCCATTTCTTCTATTTGCTCATATTCCTTGACAGCACCCTTCAAAAGAAATTTTTGTGAGGCCAAATCAATCTCGCTCGTTTGCTTAAATGCGGCCTTGACGTGAATCTGTTCGATTATTGTCGTATCGATAACTTTTTTAAGCTCGTTGTAGCTCTGTTCTATAAGCGCACCTTCAAGGCGAGCAATGTCCTCTTTATGAAAAGCCTTAATACTGCGAATCGCCAAAATACCGGCGGCAAGAACGGGTAAGGCGCTCACAAAAATCATCATCCACAAAATCTTGTTGCGTAATTTTCCTCTAAACATTGTGTCCGTTAGGTGAGATTTTTTATTCCGGAATAACTCCCAGCCCTCGGAGCAGGTCGCGACCTATAAACGAGGCCTCTATCGGGTCTTGCCTGCCGACTCCCATAATATCAACCTCTTCCGAAGAATCTTCGCGGTCCGGCAATCCGAAAGAGTGTGCCAATTCGTGATAGAGAAATGTCGGCCCAAAAACAGCCAAATCCTTTTTCCTAAGATAGTCGAGGTTGAGAAGAAAAAATCCCTTGACCGAGTCGACGTTGACGATATAGATCATTGACTCCTGAACCCCGAGGCGCTTGGCAATCTCCGGACGCGTTTCCCCGTTTTTGGCGTCATAAATAACGCCGCCGGAAGCTCCAACGCCTTCGTAAATCAAACCCATAACCGGATATTCGTCGGAGGAAAACTTGGCAAATTCGGCGTCGTAGAGATCCCCTCCTTGCTTGAAAACTCTTCGGTCAATATCTTCTGCTATAGAGATCAGGCCGCGGGGATTGCCTCCGTCGGTGGAGGTACTGTTATAAAATTCTTCTTTTTCACCAAGAAAAACCGGTTGCGGGAAAATATCGTAAGCAAGCGAAGAGAACCCGCGAAGCTCTAATTTATGAAAAAGCGCGACTTGAGCCAAAGAGGACTTCAGCGTCTCTTGCCAACGCGGATCAAGATTTTGCTTTTTATCCTTCGGTATAACGTAAAAAACTTTTAATTTTATTTTAGTTATGTCCAGAGAAGAATCTTTATAAAAATGAGCGCGTAATTTGCTGCCAGCGACATTTTTGCCGATTTCAAAATTAAATTCCGTATTTTTAAAAACGCCGTAGTAAACCAAAAAAAATACCGCGGTGGCAACCGCAATAAGCACGACCGCCAGAAGAGCGATGCTCCTCTTTTTAAACATCGTTATTTGATAAGCGAATTTAATTTCGCTCGCGTTGCCTTGCCAACGTAGCCAGTGCCGTTTTGTAAGCCCCCCGGCACAAGAACCTCGTTTTTATACTTCTCCTGGAAACGGATAACCGCTTCTTTGGTGAGGCTGCCGAAATAGCCGGTAATCAAACCCGACGGATAAACGCCTTCGTCCAGGAGAATTTGCTGCAACGTTTTCACGTCGTCACCGTTTGATCCGCTAGACAAATCCCTCAAGATTTTGGCTTTCGTTGTCTGACCGGGCGGAAGAGCACCGCCTTTCTTTGCAAACAAAATCGCGTTTATTTTTTTTCTTGTAAGAGATCCGACGTAGCCGTTTCCTGACACAAGTCCAGCCGGCGCAAGAACATCGTTTTTATACTTCTCCTGGAAACGGATAACCGCTTCTTTGGTGAGGCTGCCGAAATAGCCGGTAACGGAACCGGAATAAACACCTTCATCTAAAAGGAACTGCTGTAAAGCTTTGACGTCGTCGCCTGATGAGCCCAAGGAAAGATTTTTGGAAATTTCCGCCAGCGACGCCAATTCTTTGGCTTCGACGGCAACCTGATTTTTATTGGAGGTCTCGTTTCCTGCCGCATCTACAGCACGCACGGTGTAATAATAAACCACGCCGGCCGCCGCACTTCTGTCGGTAAATGTTTCCGATATTATGTTTGTAGCCAAAAGTTCTCCGAGCAATCCCCTTTCGGTCGAACGATAAATCCTCGCGTGGCTGAAATCTTGCGCAGGATCTTTCCAAGAAATGACTATGGCGTTACTGGAATCATAAGAAGAAGAAATGTTTGTCGGCGGGCTGGGCGGAGTGGAGTCTGCCGGAGCAACAAGGGCAAAGCGCGTCAGATGATCAACGCGCAGCAAAAATACTTCTTTCTTTTTGTCCACAAGATAATCGTCAACCCCAACCCAAACACCTGTTGATTCGTCAAGATAACTAGGCGAAACGCTTTTCTCGTTCACGCCCTGATTGGCGAGAACTTCTTTATCGTAAGGAATGGAAACTTCTATTTTTTGCGCGAGAGATTTCACGCTGTTTCCCGACTGATCGGTAACTTTAATGTCGTAAACGGTGCTCACGGCTTTGGCTGCGACTCCCGAAGGCGCTTCAATTGTCGGAACTATTTCCACCCTTACATTGCCGCTTGCTCCGGAAGCGGATGGCGGAAGATTTACTCTGGCTCCGTCCTGCGATTGGACAATTATTTGCTGGGCTGCGGGCTGGCTGACTGAAGCCGCTGGCGGCAGCGGTTCGACGCTAAATTTTGCAAGCCCCAATTCAACGAGATCCGGAGAGGCGGAGGTGTCGATAATAATTTCGCCGGACTTGTATGGGACGCGGTCTATTTCTACGCCGGCGCCAATATGCCATCTACTACCTGCAGCAAGCGAGAAGATAAAATCTCCTTTCTCGTCAGATCTTGTATTCGCCTGATCGCCCTTCTCCGACCAGGCCCAAACAAAAGCATCAACCGGATTCCCGCCGACGAGCTTTGTCTTGCCGAAAACTTTAACAAGGTCGCGTACTTCCGGACGCCGGAACACAAGCGTAATCTCGGGAGAATCGCCGGAAGAAAGAACTATTTTCCTCTCGTCTGGATTTATAAAACCGGAGTCCGGCGGCAAAAATGCTCTTATGTAATAAGTTCCCGGGACAAGGAAAAATTCCGACCGTCCGGCCGAGTCGCTCTTCCTGAATTCCGCTGGGGGCTTTGACGGAGAAGCCTCGCCAGAGGCGCTAACCGTGTCTACTACCACGCCAACCCCGGGAATTATATTATTCGATTGGTCTTTGGCAAAAACCACTAGTTTGGCGGCCGTTTCTTGAACAACAAAGTTTACGATTCTTGTTTCCTGCGACAAATCTTTTGTGAATTCAATTTCGGGGAAGGAACCTGCCCAAAACCACTTTGCCGCTGTCGGATCTTTAGGTCGTATGCCAACTTGCCATTTTCCGCCGCCTACAGACAAAGAATAATTGCCGCTCCCGTCGACGAATGAAGTCACCCAGGTGTTTGTCTCGCTCGAATACGCACCGACCTGAGCATCCGTTACGGGTGCGCCAGAAGAGAAAGAAACTTTGCCGACTATCGTCTTTTTGGCCACGGCAAAAACCGCGGTCAAGTTTTTTGTCTCACCCCCGGAAACGCTGAACTTCGCTGCCGGCGGCGCAACAAGATCAGTCCTGCCGACAGGCGGGAAAACTTCGAAATAATAGGTTCCCGGAGACACGGAGATATTAAATATGCCGTCGGAGCCGGTCATGCCTCCGAAATTGGTGGCAAAATCTTCCGTAAAGATATGAATGCTTACGCCGGCAAGAATATTATTGTTGGCATCATATGCATTAACTGAAACTTGCGCCTGTGAACCGTTGACAACCGGAGAGGTGGAAGAAGAAGCTTGCAAAACATTAACGTAGACGTAATCGCTCGTCGAGCCGACGGAGTTGGAACAGGTAATCCCGTAAGTTTGCTGGCCGATAGTCGTTATGCCGCTAAACGACTGCGTGCCGGCCAAAGGCAAACTCCCGCCCCAATTACCAGCCGCGTTACAGCTGTCGGCCCTCGACGTTGTCCAAGTTAAAGAGTATGAAGCGGGAGCGGTGCGCGAGACGCTGCCGTCAAATCCATCTACTTTAATATCCGTCACCGGAGGCATAGAATTTGTTGAGGTTGAAGTCGGGGTCGACGGAGGCGCCTGAATGGTAACCAAAATTGTATTTGATCCGGTCGAGCAATTTGTATTCACGACCGTTCCGCTGCAAGCGGCAACTAGATAGTAATAACTTCCAGCCGTGGGGCTATCGGAAAAACTTGTAATACTCATTCCGACTTGCGCAATATATGACCAGGAACCTCCGGCTGGTTGGCGATAAATTTCAAATCTTGTTTCATTTGTGGAATTGTCTGTCCAGTTAAGATTTACCCGCGTACCGCTGTCGGAAAGATTATAAGAAAGGTTTGACGGGACGGCGGGAATAGTGCTTGTTGCAGAAGAAGACGTGCTGGACGCCATTGACGACGTGTTCGCCGGCGTATTGAGAAAAAGCTGGCTGGAAGAAGCGGAGTTGTTGCCCGCGGCATCGTATGCCGTTACGTAGTAATAGTAAGAAGTGGAGGGACTAACCGTCGTGTCGTAATAGTAGGAATTATTGCTCTGGCCTATCTGGTTCCACGCGGAATTGTAACTTCGGTAAATTTTGTAGCCGGCAACGCCGACGTTGTCGGTTGAAGCCGTCCAGCTTAAATCAACTTCGTTGTAGCTGTTTTTTGTGGACACTAGTCCTGTGGGAGCCGAAGGCGGCGAGTTGTCTCCACCGCCGAAAACAATTAATGGCTGGTTGGAACTTAAAGAGCATTGACCGTATGAATTACAAGCGTTAACTCGGTAGCGATATGTTCCGGCCGCCAAACCGTTGTGCGTAAAATAGTTTGTGGTGGGCGAGACGTTGCCGATATAAGACAAAACATTTCTATTAGCATCCAACAAGTAAATCCAGTTGGAAGCGATACCCGAGGCATTGTTATTCCATGTCAAATAAACATTCGAACCGCTTGAGGTCGCCATTAAATTTGTCGGCGTCGCGGCAAAAGTTGACTGCGTAAACGTAACCGTCGCGATATTCGAATCTGCCGAACAGCCGTAAGAATTGCAGGCGTTTACTTTATATTCGTATGTGCCTGACATCACGTTATAATCGGCGTAACTCAACGGAGTCTGGCTAACATTGAGATTGGGATTGTCGGTAAGAAAATCACCCGAGGGATTAATTCTTCGCCAAACGCTTTCGCCATAAAGCCGGTTGTAAATTCTAAACCCGGTTTGGTTTGTGGAATTAGTTGTCCACCTGAACAGGCCGCTTATGCCGTCACTGCTAACCGACACGGAAAAACTCGACGGAGCAGACGGGGTGGTGCTTGACGACGTGTTCGCCGGCGTATTGAGAAAAAGCTGGCTGGAAGAAGCGGAGTTGTTGCCCGCGGCATCGTATGCCGTTACGTAGTAATAGTAAGAAGTGGAGGGACTAACCGTCGTGTCGTAATAGTAGGAATTATTGCTCTGGCCTATCTGGTTCCACGCGGAATTGTAACTTCGGTAAATTTTGTAGCCGGCAACGCCGACGTTGTCGGTTGAAGCCGTCCAGCTTAAATCAACTTCGTTGTAGCTGTTCTTGGCGGCGATCAGGTTTGATGGGGCAGACGGAGGTTGTGTGTCAAGTGTCCCGACCGTCACGGCGAATGAAGATGTCCAACCCGATTCCAGCCCCGTAGAATCTTTGGCCTTGACCCTGATGTAATATGTTCCTGCATTAGCCCAAGAATGAGACGCATATACAGTCGTGCCGCCGCTTGCCGGAGAAACGAATTGCGTTTCGCTGTAAGAGCTGCCGTCTCCCCAATCAAAAACGGCCTTCACTTGATCCCCGTTGGGATCGGGATACAAGCTTATCCAATAAGTATTGGAAATGCCCGTTGTAACTGTCGAGGTGCCGCTTACAGACGAAGGAGTGGGCGGCGGAGAATTGGTGGAACCGTTTGATACCGTAAACGTCTGCACACCGGCCCCCATTGATATGTAGGGGCTGCCGTTATAGTAATAGTCGTCTCTGATGCCGATGTCGAAGGAATATGTTTGGCCGGGATTGAGAGCGGGTCCGTCGTAAATCTTAGAAGCCGTAGTATATCCAGATGGAACAATAACGTTCGGATACCAAATCAACGACGAACTTGTGTAAACCCTCGGAATATAGTTAATATTTTGCGATGGCGGCCAGCCGCTTGCCACTGTCCAAGTAAAGGTCGGATTAAGAGTCGTTTGCGCGCCAATAGGAGAACTAATGGTTGATCGGTCGAGATTAAAATATTTCATTATCGCGGACGGAGCACTCTCCGTTCCGTAAGAATCCACTGCGACAATATAGGCATCGTATTCGCCGACCGGAAACGTTGATGGCGAAGAGAAAGCCGTACTGTTGGCGTGCCAGAATTTCCCGGTGCAGCCGTTACTGTAATCCAAGTACCAGGAGCTCGGCCAGCCAGAACCATCGTAAAGAGTAGAACCTGGACTGGACGTTACAAGCGAATAAGGATTGTTAAAAGTAACAATTTTGCCGTAAGAACCGTCTCCCGGTTTTTTGAGATAAATACGGAAAGACTGGGCCATAGACGTGCTCGATGCGTCATATTGAAAAGAAAATCCCAAACCATAATAAGCGGGCGCGTATGACGGTTCAAAGCCGGCCGCAATAAAATAATTAGGATTTGTGCGGTATGTTCCGCAGCCGGAAATATTCGAATCAGCCGCTATAGTCGGAGCCGGCAGGGCGGCCGAAACGGGCGACGCAAAAAAAACAAAACCGACGGCGACGCCAATGAAAAAAATTGGGAAATGAAAACGCATGGAAACGTTTACTGTTCATAAAAATCATAGCAAAACCAGAAGGATGGAACATGTGGACAAAAATCCGGTGGCAACACAGAAAGGCTGTGAACGCCATTGTGCGGTATAATTTAAATTATCATTATGCCGCAACCAATTCTTGCCACCGATAATCTAACTGTGCGCTTCGGCGATTTTTTTGCCGTAAAAAATTTAAATTTTTCCATTGAGGCCGGAGAAAGCCTGGCTTTAATCGGACCAAACGGTTCCGGAAAAACCGTCCTGCTTAAAGCCCTGCTTGGTTTAATTCCTTACGAAGGAAAAATAACGTGGAACTCCGGGGTGCGGGTCGGCTATGTTCCGCAAAAAATAGATGCGGACAGGCACCTGCCAATTAATTTTCGTAACCTGCTCGAAGCGAAAGCGGCAATCTTGAAACTGGACAAGCGAGAAGTAGTCTCGGCGGCAGAGGACGCTGGTCTTACAAAAACAATTCTCGAAACTTCCGTTGGCCATCTTTCCGGCGGACAATTCCAAAAATCCCTGATTGCTTTTGCTATCCTCGGAAAACCGAATGTCCTTCTTTTGGATGAGCCGACGGCAAGCATCGACATCCACGGTGAAGAACAAATCTTCGATCTTATCCACCGCTTGCAGGACTCGAGAAAAATGACGACGATAGTTGTTTCACACGATCTGCATTTCGTCTATCGCTACGCAAGTAAAGTTTTGTGTCTCAACAAATCGGCTGTCTGCTTCGGCGCGCCGGAAGAAGCGCTACGGCCGGAATCTCTAAGTGATCTTTTCGGACCGCATAAATTTTTTCATCACTTTAATGGCCGGCAATAGCGAGGTTTATTCAATAATTCTGGCGCTCGTCTCCGCCGGCGCCGCCGGCCTTATCGGTAGCTTTGCTTTGATGAAGCGGCTGTCTCTGGCTGGAGACGTAATTTCTCATATCGCTTTGCCGGGAATAGGACTGGCAATTCTTTACGGAATAAATCCGGTACTGGGCGGCGCAGCCACTCTCTTGCTGGGCACAATAATTATTTGGAGAGTTGAGGAAAAAACGGCTCTTACTACCGAGGTGGCCATCGGAGTTATCTTCGCCGCCTCTCTGGCCTTGGGAGCGCTTATTACCCCAAAGGAAAATCTCGAAGAAGCCCTCTTCGGCGGGCTCGGAGGACTGTCTCTTTTGGAGTTTGTACTTGGGCTTTCTTTTGCGGCAATCGTTTTTCTTGCCGTCTGGCTTCTCAAAAACAGGTTAATCATAGGAACTTTTTCTTCCGATCTCGCGGCAACCACAAAAACAAATCTTAAATTGCTTAACCTTTTTTTTCTTCTGATTTTTTCCCTGACTATTATTTTAGGTTTGAGATTTTTAGGAGCACTGCTGATGGGATCGCTTATCATCATTCCCGCGGCGGCGGCAAGGCAAATCGTTCACACGCTCGGAAAATTCCTCTCACTGTCATCCGTCTTCAGTGTGCTATCCGTTGCCATTGGCTTTGCTCTGTCCAAAAATTACGGACTGGAATTGGGACCGGCAGTTGTAGTTGTCGCAGCTTCGATATTCGGGTTAAGCCTTCTGAGAAGAAGGGTGTGAAACTCTAATCCTCGGCAAACCATTTGAAGCCGAAACACAGGATCGGTGCTATTTTAGAACAATCATTCTTTCATAAAATACTTCTGGGTTGAGCAGGATACCGGAATCGAACCGGCGCCTGTTGCTTGGGAAGCAACCGTACTGCCACTATACTAATCCTGCATCATATTGCTCGCGGCGTACGCCACCACCGCGGTTGCAAACTTCGGCAATCTATCGTAGTATACAAGTAGCTTTTTAATCAATCCAGTGGTGCCGCATGAAAAACAAGCTGACTCTCACGCTGTTTTGTTTTGCTTTCTTAACGGTTTTCCAAGTTTTCGCAACGACGAAAACAGCCGATAATCCTGTCGGCACGGAAAAACTAACTGTGGATGTCAATCTTTTAAATCTCGAGGTTGTGGTCATGGACAAGAATAACCATTTGGTCACGACCTTAATGAAAGAAAATTTCCGCGTAGCAATTTGTCCCGGATCATCGGAGGTTCGCTGGAGTAAGCAGCGAAAGAAAGGGCCGAGTCTCGCGGACTGCGAGATACTTGCGCCGCGCGTTTTCGACAAACAAAACGTTCCGCCGCTGCGAATCATCGGGCTCAACGACTCTTCGGCGTCAACGACGAACTACTTCAAAAAGTTTTCCGTACCGGCAAGCCTCGATCTCATAAAAACGTTTATCACAAGAAAGTCGGAGGACAAATACGCAATCGGGGAATTTTCCGAGCGTCTTCACTGGCTTGTTGATTGGACGGAAAACGTTCCCGCCTCCGAAGGAAAGTTCGACAACGTCAAACCCGGAGGGACAAGCGCCATTTTCGATTCGGTTTATCTGGCTGCCAAAAAAATGAAGGATGTCGGCGATTATACGAAAATCATTTTCGTCGCCACGGACGGAATAGATACGGTAAGATTTCCCTTGATCGATCCCGAAAGCGGCGATGTTTGTCCGGAGAAGAAACGAATGTGGGGCAGGTCCAAAACATGCCAGAAGGTTACCGCCGGCGACGCTGTTTCTGCACTGCAAGACACCAATACCATCCTTTATGTAGTCGATTTTTCCGAAAGATATAATTTCTCGGACCTGGCAAATTCGCTTACGGCTCCTCTCAACACCCAGAACGAATTGGGCGAAATCGCCGAAATGAGCGGGGGGGCTCGCCTCCTGGTAAAAAACGTTGATGACGCAAATGACGCCTTCAAAGAAATCGAGGAGAGAATCGGCAAGATGTATCTCCTTGGGTTCTATACGAAAGTAAAACCGGGCTGGTACGACATTTATCTCGAGGTTGGCGAAGAAAAAAACGGAAAATTCAAGGCTAACGATTATTACACCGACCACTCGTTTTACCGCAAACGCTGGCACCTGAAGAAAACGGAGAAGAAATAAAAATTCCGTCCCGAAATTATCGGGACGGTTTTTGATTTTAATTAGGAGGCAAAACCCTAAAACGGATTTTCGGAAATTTCACTTCTCTGTCGTTGACGTTTTTGTTTAAGGCGTCGACTATCGTCATTTCGTTTTCATAGAGTCCAGGATAGAGATAGAAATTGACCGTAACCGCATTTCCTTTGCCATCGGGAGAAACGTATGTAAGCGGCCGCTTGCTTTCAAAAACGAATGACATAATCGTAAGGCGCTTGGAGTCTCTATCCAAAAAGCTGAACGTTGTGAGAAACTTGTTCGGGTCTTTAGGAATGCTCGATTGCGAAACGTTCGTCTTGGGCATAACAACCGGCAACCAACTCAAACCAGATTTATCTTTGACGTCTTTCAATAAAACAGTTTCTTCGCTTATGTTTGCCCGATCGGCAAATTTAGCGAAGCCGATTTTCCTGTCTTTGGCTTGCACCTGCGAAACTATCGTCCGGCTGCGACTCTTTTCGACAACAACGCTTTCAAAGCCGCTTGCAATAAGTTCGTCGACATTGAGCATGCCGGCAAACAGTTGGTTCAGTTCCGGCGCATCTTTTTCGACTACGCCGACTTCGTCAGCCGGTACAAAGCGCTCGTTCACTACGGCACGGAGACGCGTTTTCTGCCTCTCGTAATCAATCGTGCCGCCGACTACGCTTACGAGGAAAACAACTTTCTCGCCGGGTTTTACAACCACCGGCTCCAGAAGCTCTCCTTCTTTCAGATTGCTCGTCAATTTCACTCGCAACTTGTCGATATAGTCCCTAACAGGCTTGGCATTTGTATTGTAGGTGGCCAAGAGCGGTTTCATTTCTTCCTGCTTCTTTTTGTCTGGGTGCGTCTTGATGAAGTCGGAGACGACATCGCCCGCGGGAACGAACTCCCACTGCTCCATAAAATCAACCGTCCTGTCGCGCGCCTGAAGAGATTTGCCGCATTGTTTCATAATCTTTTTATTGTCTTTCTCCAAAATCTTGTTCAAATTTTCCATGGACTTTACGGCTTCTTTCCATTTGCCTGCGCGAAACAAACTCTCCGCCTCGTTTAGATCATGCCGGTAAATTTCATAATTCTTCGTCTTGACCGATTTCTTGTCGAGCGCTTCGACAAACTTCTTTATCTCTTCGGCCGTTGCGACAGACACCTTGCCATGCAACCAAAAATTCAGCCGGTCGGCGATCTTGTTCTGGACAAAAATGTCATTTGTCGGTTCGTCGAGAAGCGGCGCGAAGTTTGCGTAAATCGCAAGCCACGGATTTTCAACGCTCTTGAAAAGCTCCGGCAATTTGTCGTCGAGAACAATATTTCTTAGTTCGAGCTTGGGGATCGGCGCGCTTGCCTTGTAGGCCTCCAGGCCTTGTAATCCAAAATGCAATCTCGAAATTCCGCCCATGCCGTCAATAAGGCCCCTGATCACGCCGTCGTAGTTTCCTTCCTCGCCGTAATTGGCGTCTAGCGGCAGAAGGTGCCACAAGCCTTGCGCCGGGTATTCCACCTGTGCATTCGGAGGACACATGTTAAGCAGAAGCTGGTCTCTTTGGCGATCACTGCCGGAAACAAAAACAATTTGCTGCAGGGTTGGCATGTGCTCCATAAAAACGTACATCTTGCAGTTCGTGCCTTCGATATTGCAAAAAACCATAAAAGTGAGGCCGGGCGCGCGGAATTTAAACTCTCCGGTCTGCCCTCCTTTGGTAATCGGGGTGAAGCAGTAGCTCTTACTTAAAAGTGGAGTGGCGTTCCCAATCCAAACAACTATGTCTCGGCTGGTGTGCTCTTCGCAGCGGCTCGGGGGACCGAGCGCCTCGACCATCTGACGCCTCTCGTCTAGAGGCGGCCAAGACATAATGTCGCCGCAGGTGCCGGGGACGAGCAAGTGGCTTTTCGTATCCACGGTTCGTTTTTCTACCGGAACAATCTTGAGCCGGCCGATCTTTTCGTTCAGATCGTTTTTTTCCTTTTGAAAATTCGTTTCCAGCTCGGCCAGTTCTTTCTTCAATTTTTCCACTTTCTTCGCATCTTTTTCCTGGCTGATTCTATTCTCCAGCTCCGTTTTCTTCTTTGTATATTTCTTTTCCAGTTTTTCCAGTTTTTTCTGGAGATCTTTAAGCAGGGATTCCGTTGATTTTGTGTCGGCTCGCGTATTGTCCGGCGCAATTTTTTGGTCGCCAACCGCATCAGGAGGAGTGTTTCCCCTCTCGGGCATTTCCTGTGGCAATGCCAAACAAGCAGACAAAATACCGATGCAGAAAAACTTCAGTTTCATAACTTGCCCCCTTGATAGGGTTTCAAGCGTTCTAAAAGCAGAATACTCTTTATTCCCTGGGGGGTCAAATTCGGCTGCCGAAGACGGAAGTCGTGAAGATTTACCCCTTAATCAAGGGCACAAAACTGAATCCGGGGTATTCCGTTTTCTTAAAATTTTCTTCCGAAATCTTTTCCAAAACGACGATACTGTTTAAAACCGGCGCTATAATTTTTCCGCCGATCTTTAATTCATCCTTCCACGCTTTAGGTATTTCATCTCCGGCCGCGGCGGCGACAATCTTGTCGAATCCGCCTTGCGGAAAAACTTTCGGCGGAGCGCTCCTCGAACCGTCAGCTCTAAAAATCTTCAATCTGCCATCGCTTAGAAAACCGTATTTATGAACGTTTTCCTTTGCGGATTCGACAAGCTCCGGAATCCTTTCGATGGCAACCACCAACCCTTCGGGACCAGTAATTTGGGCAAGAAGCGCCGCTTGCCAGCCGGAACCCGCGCCAATTTCCAAAATTTTTTCTTCCGGACGCGGATCCAAAAGTTCAAGCATAAAAGCCACGGTTAGGGGCTGGGAAATCGTCTGGCCGTGCCCGATAGGCAAAGGATAATTCGCGTACGCCTCGCTTATATATTTATCCGGAACGAAATCTCCGCGATCAATTTTTTCAAACGCATCGATTATGCGCCGCGATTTCAGATATCCTTCGTCGACCAAAAATTTGATAAGCTGTTTGTTGGTTTGTAGTTTTTCGCCCATCGTCTTAATTATAAAAGGAGCCTTTTGTTTCGGCTCCTTGTTTTAGTTTTGAGGCGGGTAATCGTCCGGAAAAGCTATTTCCAGCACGTCTTCCGGCGTTTCAACACAATAAATCGTAAACGATCCTTCCTGTTTTTCTTCGCGCGAAAAATCTTTCCACGACTTTCCTTCGCCCAAGTCTTCCGGCCCGATAATTCTGGCGTTTTTTGGAATTTTCTTGAGATCTATTTTGTTTGCCAAAGGAATGGCTACTTCCCTGATGCCGGCTTTGTGTGCGGCGATAAGTTTTGCGTCTATGCCGCCAACCGGCAAGCAAACCCTGCTCCGGAGAGCGATTTCTCCGGTTACCGAGAAAAGCGGCTTAACCGGTTTTTTGATGAATCTGGAATAAATCGCCGCAAAGATTGCCAGTCCGGCGGAAGGGCCGTCTTTCGGCGTTGCGCCGTCCGGCAAATGGACGTGAATGAATTTTCTCAAGTCCCTGCCCTTAAGCACTCCGAAGTCGTCTTCCGTCAGCCGATCCAAGGCAACGCCCACCGATTCTTTGATAACATCCTGCAAATTCCCGGTTCTTTTTATTTTCGGACCTTCTTGCGGACCTATCGGCCCGAAAGACACCTCGGCGCGGCTAACTTTTCCCTGTCCGTTTCCATCTACCACAAGAATCGGTATCACTCCCGGCAGCAAATCATTCAAGTCTGGCATCCACTCCCTTTTTTTCGGATCGCCCAAGAATTTTCTTAATCTCTGAATGCCGACTCTTATAACTTTTTGCGGTTCAAGAGCGCATTCTCGCGTCTCTTCCGTAAACTCATTTTCCTTAAAATCTGCGCCGTTGCCATTGGCACCCGAAAGAAGATCTTCCAGGTTTCCCTGCTGAACTTCTTTGAGTATTTTGGAAATGATTTTCTTGATGTTGCGTTCCGTATCTCTCATGCCGGCATCTGCGGAATATTTGCCAATGAGCTCTTCAAGCGCCTGATAGGTAAATTCAACGGTGAAAACCGGCAGATTTTGTTTGCGCAGATTTTCCGGTTCGATTCCCGATTCTCGCAAAACCTTTCCGATTGTGTAAAGCCTCGCGATGCGGATCTTTTCTTCCTCGGTGTAAGCGGAAAATTCTATGATCTCCGCTCTGTCTAAAAGCATCTCATCAATGGTCAAAACGGTGTTGGCCGTAAGGATGAATAAAACCTCGGAAAGATCAACCGGCTCGTCCAAGTAGTGGTCGCGGAAAGAATCGTTTTGTTCAGGATCGCAAATTTCGAGAAGCGCGTGCGCCGGAATGTCTTTGCCGTGCTCTCCCAGTTTGTCAGCTTCGTCAAGCATAAAAACCGGGCTGCGAGACGCGGCGTCGCAGAGCCTCTGAATAATAATGCCGGGCAGTGCGCCGACGTAAGTACGGCGGTGGCCACGAAGTTCGGCCTCGTCTTTTAAGCCGGCCAGAGACTGGCGAATAAACTTTCTTCCCAGCGCGCTGGCAATCGACTGTCCCAAAGAAGTCTTTCCGACTCCTGGCGGTCCGACAAAAAGAAGGATAGGCGCCTTGGCATCGGCCTTGGTCTTGCGTACGGCAATAAATTCGGCGATACGCTCTTTGATATTTTCCAGGCCGTCATGATCCGCTTCCAGCCGCTCGCGAATCTTTTTAAAATCGCTTTCATCCTCGGTTTTCCTGTTCCAAGGAAAACGGCAGAGCCATTCGGCATATTCCTGATTTACCCTGCCATCCATACTATTCGTATCGGCACGGCCCAAAATTTTTTCCACTTTCTTGCGGATATGGTCGGGCAAGTCTCTCGGCACGTCGATTGAGTAATTAGCGTCTTCGTCTTCCATCTCCGGAAAAACGCCGTTGGGATCGATAACGCCCATAAGATTTTTGGCGGCATGGTTAAAGGCTTCGCTAAGCAGAACGGCTCTTTTTTCCAAATCTTCTTCGAAAAGGACGTTGCGCATCTTAAGCAGAAAATCTTTCTCAAATTCTTTTTCGGGAGACGCAATAAACAGCCATTCCATGATATTGCCCGCCATTTCGTCGACCATCAGGGAAAAATCGTCGCGGTCAAGTTTTTCAAACCGCTTGAGGACGATGTATAGCCTGTTTAACCGATCCACATATTCAGCCATTCCTTCCACGTCCCCTTCGGCCTTAAAACAACCCACTATGGTTTCGTTGGCTTCGCGGGCGCTGGAAACGAGTGAAAATAAAGATTTCATCAGACCATCGACGAGTCCTCGAAATTCCCCGCTTTCCCAACGTTCTTCGGAAATTTTGTTCTCGACTATCGGCACGGCATGGCAGTCGCAAATATTTTTCTTGCCAAGGCCGTGTTCCTGAACATCGGATATTTTCACTCTCGCAACAAGTTCGGCGACGACGTAGCGCATGCTTTTTCCTTCCGGCCTGTCTTCTGTGACGACGGCAAGAACTCCCTTGTCAACAGCAGAAATCTTTTCGCCTAAAACCGGGTTGGCAACGACAAAAACATTGTCTTTGATTCGCTTGAATGTTTCTCCGTTCAGGGAGATGTGCAAAATAAAATGCGGGAAGTGAACAAAATTTTCCAAGCTTAAAATAACCGTGCGGCCGCTCATATCTACGATGTTTTTCTCTTTCTTGCAGCTCATCTTCCCCTCCTCTCAACTTAAAAATATCTGGTTTCATTATAGTAGGCCGGGCATTTGCAAGCAAGAAAAAAGCCGGGGCATAATCGCCTCGGCGTTGAAATTGCGGCCTTGCTTATCATTCGGGATAAAATCCCGGCGGCTCAGGCATAGAAACGAGATGGGCCTCCTCGTACGGCCGGTATTGGCGATTGTAAACCAACCAAGTACGCAGGCGAGTTTCGAGATGCGGCACGACAAACTGCGGGCGCGTCTTTTCACTCTCTTCTTTTTCCTCGCTCCAGGAAAGAAAATCGACTCTGTGGTCTTTTGAAAGCGGCCCGATTGCAAACAATCCGCTCAATGGATTTGCGATAAAATTTTCTATATCTTCCGCGGTTATATCGGCTTTCGCGGGAGTTGCGACATAGACCGGCAAGCCTCTTTTTACAAACCATCTCACTTCGCCTGCGACACCAAGGCCCATTTTACCGTCAAGGAAAGGCACGGCCACGCAACCATCGCAATGCGGTAGAACTTCGTCGTAGAAATAATTCATTCCTTTGTGCTTGGTGCTGCTTTGCTTTGCTCTTTCGGCATACTTTGTATAACCCTCTTGATGATGCGGTTGATTGGGGTTCTCAACAACATCGTTCGGAAAAACCGATTCTATAAGAGCGATTATCGCCTCTTCTAACGGCTTTCCGTAAACATTAACCGGATGGGCAAAGTAGAATCTTCTCGTTGGCTCTTCAATCACGAAGGTCATGACGACTCCTTTTCAATAATCCTGATAATATCTTACCGGCAATTTTCCAAAAAGCAAATTGGTTTATCCACAAAAGAAAAAGCGGGTCCTTGCGGATCCGCGTCTTATCGATCGGCTCTAAGCTCGCGAAGTTTTCTGTAAACCTCAAACGACTTGCGCGCGCCATTGATGGCTTCGTGCACCTCAGGCTCCGGGTCGATACCAAGCCGCTTGAGCAACCTGCCATTGCGCATGCTGAATTCGTCGGGGTCGTAGACTTCACCCGGTCCCAAGAGCGCTTGTGCGGCCATGGAACGGACATCGAGGCGCGTATAATGCAGAAACTTCTTCCATTCCGACTCTTCGATGCCGCAAGCGGCGAAAGCGACGGAGAGGAAATTCCAGTCGAAAAAGAAGTTTTGTCCTAAAAGTATCGCCGTCTCCCCCGTGCTGCCAGCAAACCAAAGAAGTTTGTGGATGGCCACGGGAAGAATTGTTCCCGTAAGCCATTCGCCGCGAGCGGCTCTTTCCCGGTAGCGGTTGACCAGATCGGGAAGGCAGCGCTCCGCATGCGCCGGCATCACTTTTTTCTCGAACTCCGCGACAACCGATAGCCGTTCCGGATCGACCAGAATCCCTCCGATGTCTATGATTTCGTGCCAAGGAACAAGGTTTTGGCCTACACGCTTTAGCGGGTCGTGGCCGGTCGTTTCAAGATCGAGAAAAAGCAGCGGGTGGACTTTCATAACATTTTTCTCTTGTAAATTTTTCTGGTGTAATTATTGCACGAAGAAAAAGGTTTTGCAAGAAAAAGCTCCGCTGGAAGCGGAGCTTTAATTTTTTATCTTGGGACGCGATTTGCTTCGGCAAAACTTTGCGTCCTTATGCCGGATCGGGGAGAAAAGCTTCCCAGTCGAACTTGTACGGCTTCTTGAAGTAGTCGCGAATCTGACTGAATGTCAGCGTGCGGACGAGGATCGGACCGCTCGTAGGACCGCCCGCTGGCAGACCGACAAATGAGACGCCGGTATTATTCGGCGGAAAACCAAGTTCGCCGTAAACCTCGGTTGGCACTCCGGGCGCGGCCATAAAATAAAAAGTGTGTCCGGTGCGTACGGCGCCGAAGAAATGCTTGTCGCCATAGCATTTGAGAGTCATGCGCTTGTCGAAAATGCGCGAGTAGTTGCCACGCTGCTCGTCGTTGCGAACCGCTCCAAGGAGCGTGTCTCCCCAACTTGAGAGGCGCGGCGGTTTATTGCGCACTTCGATACCCCACTCGTAGCCGCCAGGGACGGAAATCGTACCCCAGCCAACGGTGATGTTGCCGTAAGTGGGCGCAGTGACAAGTTTTTCCAGCAGTTCGTTTTTGTCTTTCCAGTCGGGATGGGCGCGAAGCATGAGCCGCAGCATCTTGGCATAAATCGCGCCTTCCATAATTTCCTTGTTGACGGTGGCGGCAAAGTGATTTCCGGTAGAGAAATTGACGATGCCGATATCCCTTTTATCCGGAGTACCGGGCGGAAAATGGTCGGTGTCGGTAAAGTCGCTCACGGGCCGCAGAACAAGTCCGGCCCTCTTGGCGCTTGCGAGCAAAGCAAGGAAAAAGTCTGTATTCGGCTCAAGGTGACGCTCGATAACCTGCTCCAGCTGGTCTTGCGTCCAGTGTTCGCCGCGAACGCCGAATTGGTACAGATTGAGGCGCTTCATTTCCCTCAAGATTTCGAGCCTCTTTTCCGCATCGCCTTCTTTGGCGGCTCGCAAGGCCGCAAGCCATCTCTCTTCGATTCTGTGAAACGGCATTTTGTGCTGATGTGGCTGCTGCTGCGTCTGGAAGTGGTTGCCTTGCGTCGGATCGTCGCAAATGGCAAAAAAATGTATCGGCAATTTCCCTTCCTCGCAAATCCCGGCGCGGCGCATCATCTCAATTGCTGCCTCGCACATACCGAGCTCGCGCCCGCTATCCGGATCGTGAACAAATTCTTTCCAGCCCCAGCCCCAGTGAGGGTCGGATGGCAGATAGGTCCAGATATAGCGGCATTTTTCTAGATTTTCCAAGTAGGTGCCATAGCCGACTTCCATTTTTACCAGATCGGCAACGGACATGGGATCGGGATTGACTACGCCGTTTGCGCAATTGAGACGCAAAACTCCTGCTTCGAATTGCCCCATCCAAATGGCTTTCTCGAGCTGATGGACCGGCTTGGCTTCCTGATTCAACTCGGATTGCAAAAATTTCTGATCAATGGCAATCGGGGCAACATAGATCCTTGCATCGCCGCGCCTGCCGCCGCCATCGACTTCGCGAACGGTCATGCGGAAGTTGGGCGAATGCGCCTGGCAAATAACAACTGTTTTTGGAACCTCGCCGCGAAGAACTCGCGGACCGTAGTGGTTGCAGAAATTGGCCAGCAAACCGTCGGTGGCATCCATGTTAAACGGTATTTCGAAAAGCACGGTCTCCTCGCCGATTTTCACATAAGCCTTTCTTTGGGCGATGATCTTGAGACCGGGAATTTTTTCTTCGAGCATCTTGACGACGAAAGTGCGGACTCGCCGTTCGTAATCCTGCAGATCCTCCGGCCGGTGGAAAGAAACGCGCGTCTTGTCTCTCTCGGCAATAAGCCTGTCAAGGTTTTTTTGAAGATCTTCGATCTCTTCTTCCGGTGCGCCGTATTCCATTGCTTCTTTAAGCTGGTGTTTGGCCATGGAAATTTCCACGTCCAGCTTCTTCTGTCTCTGTATCGTCAGACGATGCAGCTCCCAATAGGTGCCGGTCTTGATGAACTCGTCCTCTTTCGGACCGAGAAGTCCCAAAACGATTCCTGTAAATTCAGGTTTGCCGTCGGGACGCATAAAAATCTTTTCCCAGCCGGAAAGAATGTTTAAAAATTTCTCGGCGAGATTTTCATAAATCAATCCTTCTTCTTCGCCGCTTAGAACGGCCTTGGCGCGCTGCTGGTATTCGGGAGAAAGAATTTCCACATTGGTGTTGTAACCGGAAATCTGCGAACGATACACCTGTGGCGTACCGCCGGCCTTCTTGAGGTCGAGATCGATGAGGTTGGTAAGAATAACGAGCGAATCTCCGTTGCGGCGGGCATTGGCCAGCGCGCAACGCACGGGGTTTTCCTCGATAAGCGGCGAGTGTTTGATGCCGATGTTTGCGCCGTTGATGACGCTTGCGGTCCAGCGCAATTGCTTGATGCCCGTTTCGTAAGGACGCCTGCGTGAGGTCTTTTTGAAGTGAATCACGCTTTTGGAATCTATCTTGCTGACATCGGTAATTCTGCCTATGCCCCTGATGAATTCGGCTGATTTCTGAACCCTGCTTATGCCGCGAAGTTTTCTCATTTTCTCTTCCACGAATTTCTGCGGGATATGCGAGTGGTATTTAATAAAAGTTTCGGCGGGTAAGCCGTGGCGCATGGCCTGCTCCAGGGCCTCAAGAGTTTCTTTCGTCCAGACAACTTCTTCCGCCTTGGCAACAAAAACCTCGAGATCTCTTAAGAAGCTTGGCGGCTCTTCTTTGTCCGGAACTTCTTTGCAGAACTCCTCGAAAAGTTTTTCCGCGCCGACTTCGATTAATGCCTTTTCGGCAACGCGCTTGGCCAGTTTTTCTTCCAGTTCCTTATAAAGCTTCGCCAACCGCTTCAATAAGCGGAGGTTTTCGGCCTTGGTTCTCACGTCTTCCCACGAAAAAGATTTCAGTTCTTCGTCCGCTTCAACAAGCTCGCGGAACTTGTTCGTATCCTCCTGGGATTCCTCGAAAAGTTTCTTTATTCTTTCCACCTGCTCAGCGGAGAATTTCTGCTCCGTCGACATTTTCTCCTCCAGCAAAACAAGATTGTAAAATTCTACCTACATCGTAACAAAAAATACCCGCTTTCCGCAAGTAGCGGGGCTATGCCATCCGCACGAGAAAAATCGGCCTATTTTTTAACCCCTTCAACGTGGCCGGCATGGGTCTGGAAAACGAATTTTCCTTTTGCGCGAAGCTCCTCCATATTCCTTGCGCCCAAATAGGCCATGGTCGAACTTAAACCGTGGATAAGATCATCGACGATTTCCTTTACCGTACCGGTTACGGGAACCACTTGCGTTACGCCCTCCGGGCGCCTGATGCGCGCAAGATCGCCGCGCCGCAATCTTTCCCACTGAGCGGCAAAAGAAGCCGAACCGGCATAGTTTTTAACAGGCCTGTTTTCTTCGTCAATGAAAATCGGCGCCGCCGATTCCCTAGCGCGCACAAGCATATTGCCGAGCATCACCGCCCGCGCTCCGGCAACGAGCGCCTTCGCCAAATCGCCAGGACTTTTTATGCCGCCATCGGCAATAATCGTTTTACCGAAACGATTGGCAATTACGGCGCATTCGGCAACAGCCGTAAGTTGAGGCGTGCCCACGCCCACTGCCCGCGTGCGGCAGGCAAACCCCGGACCCTGGCCGACCTTGACAACATCCGCTCCGAGTTCGAAAAGCCGCTTTGCCCCTTCGGCGCTCGAAACATTGCCGACAACAAGAGGCAGGCGAGGAAATCTCTTTTTGATTTCTTGCAAAGCTTCTTCGGTGTTAACGGAAAAAGCGCGAGCCGTGTCTATCAAAAGAACGGAGATGCCGGCACCGGCCTGCGATTCGACTTCTTTTAAATGTTTTTCATCGAAAGTCTGGCCAACGCCAATCGAACCGGCACGCAAGAATCTGCCCTTTTCGTCGCGCATCGCTCGCGGATGGCGATATTTATAAAAAAGGCCGTTCGCCGTAATAAGGCCGGCCAATCCGCCTTGGCGGCCGACGAGAGGCAATTTTTCGATTTTGTGTTTGCGTAAAATTTCTGCCGCTTTGTCAAAATGAATGTTTCTCGGAGCGGTGATAACGCGCTTAGTCATCAAGTCGCCGACTGTTTTTTTGTCGTCGTTTTCGTAAAACCAATCCCGCTTGGAGAGAATACCGACGACTTTTTTGCTTTCGTCCGTAACAATCAAACTTTTGACGCCGAAACGCGACATGAGATTTCTTGCTTCGCCCAAATTTTTCTCTGGCCTTATTGTAAGCGGATGTTCGATAAATGCCGAGTCAACGCGGCCGATGCGCTCGACAAGCTCCAGGCGCTCGGCTATGGGCAATGTCTGCGGGAAAAAAGCCAGTCCGCCTTCCCGTTCCAACGCCACGGCAAGCTCAAGACCGGTAACGGATTCCATGTTGGCGGAAACGATGGGAATGGACAGCTTCAGACCCGGAGCAATCAGACCGGAAAAGTCCGATATTTCGGAACGCGAACGGATGTCGGAATAACCCTCCGGAAGCGTGACGTCGCTGAACGTAACCGCCGTATCAAGCGGCAGCCCTTTTTCCAAAAAAAATTTCTCGATTGCCAGGCGTTCTTCACGACTAAGCTCCGCTGCTGTCTCACCAGACATTACATTATCTTTTTTTGCGCCCAAAGAAGCGTTAATCATAAACCCAATAAATTATAACACCCCTTAAACGGAACCGGAATGCTTAGGTTTTTCTGACTACTGCTTCCCCGTTCCATTCAAATCTCGGCGAAAAAATGTATACGGTCACCGAGCGTTTCGTTTCCGAAAACCAAGTTTCGAAATTTTGCGCGCGCAGGAAAAAACGTCCCAGCAAAATTTCGCGTTCCGCTTGAGGAACCAAAACGTTTTTTTTGAAATCTTCCATGTTCCACCCGTAAAGCGCGGAGGCTGCCTGCGCCAACTGAGGATCGCCAAGATATTTATCTATTTTGCCGGCAATCAAAACATCCAAGTCGCTTCCCGCCTCTTTGCGCGCGGCATGAGAAATTAAAACCCGTTCGATTATGTTGCCGATTACGGCAAGTTGTAAATCAGACGGAGAAATTTTTTCGCTTTCTTCGGCGTTCGGCTTATAGGTTTTAAGGAAGTTGTTGTAATAAAGCAGCGCGGCGTTATAATCGTCAACAAACCTGCGAGCACTGACAAATTCTCCGTCGACAAGGGCGATCGGATAATAACCGCGGGAAACCAAAAACAGTCCGCTAAGGCCGACGGAAACTATAATCAAGAAAATAATGTAGATGCGATAACGAGACATAAAAAAATTTTCGACTTCCAGCTTCGATTCGGCGAAGCGAGCGGTTTTATTTTCAATAAAAACCCTGACCTATTCACTGGTGCTGTTGCCCTTGGGCACGATAATCAACAACTTTTCTCCGGGAGCTTTGTAATTAAAACGGGCACGGAGTTCTTTTTCCAAGTTCGCAGGGTTCAAATAATAATCCAGCTCGGCGCGGAATTTTTCTTGTTCCAGCTTCGCCCGATTCAGTTTTGCGCTGATATCGGAAAATTCCAAGGAAAGCTCGGCGCGGCGTTTCAAAAACGAATAAATCTGTACGCCCACCAGCAAAAGAACGGCGGATAAAATTACAACTGCGGCAATCTTCATTATCTTCAAGATAACGAAGAAAACAATCGTAAACAAGTCCGTAACAAGTCCGTAAAAAAGCGGCCGCGACTTCGGGCTGCGAAAGCTTCACTTTTTCAAAATTTCCCTGAATACTTCCGGCGTCAATTCCACGCGGGCCATACTCTGAAGTTTTTCCTTGCCGCGCTGCTGTTTTTTCCATAATTTCATTTTGCGCGTTCTGTCTCCTCCGGTTTTGCCGAAATTACCGAGAAGTTTTTTCATCGCCGGAATCGTTTCCCGGGCTATAATCCTGCCCTGCGCTCTTGCCTGAATCGGCTGAACAAATTGCTGCTTGGGCAAGAGCTCCTTGAGGCGCTCCACCGTACCGCGGGCCTCGCGTTCCAAATCTTTTTTGGCAACAATGCGCGTCAGCGCCGGAACAATATCGCCAACGATTAAAATTTCCAATTTCTCGACATCGGCTTCGCTTTCGCCGTCAAGCTCGTAACTGAACGAGGCGTAGCCGGATGAGGCGGACTTTAGTTTGTCGTCGAAGTCGCGAATAAGCTCGGCAAGCGGCATGCGGGCAGTAATCAGCAGGCTATCGCCCATATTCTCAACCGTCTTTACTTCCAAATCAAAAATATTTTTCAGGTTGGCCACAGAACTCAAATGCGGCTGCGGCGTGAGCATTTCAAGCTTGATCATCGGCTGCCAAACCTTGTCCGGCTTATCCGGAAAGTCTTGCGGCTGCTTTATAATTTTTTCTTTCCCGTTTTCTATAATCCTGTAGGCGATAGAGGGAAAACTGGTCAAAAAATTAAGGCCGAATTCGCGCTTGAGGCGGCTTGCGATAATTTCAAAATGAAGCTGGCCCAAAAAACCGACTTTAAATCCCCTGCCCAGCGCCTCGTTCGCGTCCGGCTCGAAATGGAGCGCGGCATCGGTGAGTCGTAGTCTTTCCAAACCCCTTTGTAATTCCTCGAATTTCGTTGCTCCGTCGGGATAAAAAGAAATGAAAACAACCGGCGCGGGCTCTCTGTAGCCCGACAAAATCAGGTCGTCAATTTTGAATTTTGAATTTTCAATTTTTAAAACCGTATCTCCCACCCGCACAAGATTCGGTTCTTTCAGGCCTGTTGCCATATAACCGATTTCTCCGGATTTAATTTCTTTGCTTGATTTGAATTCCGGCGAAAAAAATCCCAGCTCTTTGATTTTGAATTTTGTCTTAGCGGCAATAAATTCTGCCTCATTGCCGCCACTAAATTCACCGCCAAATACGCGAACGAAGGCGATAATTCCTTTGTGATCGTCGTATAAAGAATCGAAAATAAGGGCCCGGCCGACATCCCCGAGCAAAATTTTTGGCGGGGGGATTTTTTTTACCACCTCTTCGATCAAGTCGCCCACGCCATCGCCTGTTTTTGCCGAAATCTTAAAAATTTCTTCCTCGCGGACGCCAAGCAGGTTGGAAACGGATTTTATGACTCGCGGCAGCTGCGGCAAGTTGAGATCGATTTTATTTACGGCGCCGATGATCGTAAGGCCTGCCTTGCGAGCCGCCCGCAAATTAGACAAAGTCTGCGCCTGAATTCCTTTTGTGCCGTCAACCAAAAGTATCGCTCCCTCAACGGCCGCAAGCGCGCGGGAAACTTCGTAAGAAAAATCGGAGTGTCCGGGGGTGTCAATCAGGTTGAGCACATATTGACCATAGTTCATCCGCACGGGGGCCATTTTAATAGTGATGCCTCTCTCTCGTTCAAGCTCCATTTTGTCCAAATACTGCGGCCGCATGTTGCGCGCCTCGACCGTGCCGGTGATTTCGAGCATCCTGTCGGCGAGCGTCGATTTGCCGGAGTCAATATGGGCAATGATGACGAAGTTTCTGATGTTGTCCATGAACATAATCTTAGTTTGTTAAGCAAAAAAGAAAACCTCTGCTTTTCGGCAGAGGATTGATGCGGAAATTATTCAACTTCCACTATGATAACCACTCTTTTCCTGTTTCTATATTGTTTATCCCGTCGTCGACCGTATTCCAATTTGACGCAGGAAACGCCTTTCCTTCTGGCTTTGAATTTGTAAGTCTCTTCCGTTTTTCTGACAGGATATCCGGAATCGGACAGGTCGATTGTGTTCTTCCCGTAATATTTAAGGATTTTTTTATCGTATCCGACAATGCGCCAATCGTATCCGGTGCCAAGCTCTGCTAAAAGACTGATCATCAAAACATCGCTCTTGCCGATACGAAAGGTTTCCCCGTTGTTTTCCTCGCCGAAAACTATTACGCCTCGCGGATCGGTAGGGATGGCTTTTTGGGCAAAAACAAAGATCGGTAACGCTAAAACAAAAACAGCCGACAGAAATGCTTTTTTCATTTCCACTCCTATTTCTCCGCTCCTGCGGAGATTTTTTCCGGCGCCGAAACAGAACGCCGACGCTAAAAGCAGTATATATCTGAAATTTTTTAGTGTCAACAAAAAATAAAAACCCCGGCGCGTTTACGCTGGGGCAGAGAAACTACGGGATATCTGTAGAATCGCCTTCGATCGGCCCGGAAACAAGATCGGTATCCTTGAAAAAACTTTTCGGTGCAAGAGCTGCGAAACCGAGGATCATAATGCTGTAAAGGCCGACCCACAAACACACAGACCTCAGAGCCATTATCCGTACAGACTCATGATAGAAACTTGATGGCAGCCCCAGCAACTTGGAATGCGCCAGTATGGAAAGCATGCCATAAGCAGACACACTTGATCCCGGCGCCGTATAGACGAGGTATAAGAGAAAATCTCCTTTGAGGTACTGCGGTCCGGGCGAGGTGAGTACGAATCCTCCCAAACCAACGACTGCCAGAAGCAATCCGAACAGAAACGTCTTTCCCTTCTCGTTCATTGCCATCCTCCTTTTTGCCTTTAGTCCGTAACGACGCATCGTTACGGTACTGGCTATATTATATTCTATATCCTCTCCAATGTCAAGTCCACTACCAGCCGCCCCGGAATGTCGTCGGTTTCGTACGTCCAAACCGGCAAGCCGTTTTCTTTAAATACGAAACCGACCGGAGCGCTGATTTGGAATTTATAGCCTCGGTTCGTGCCGGCCTGTTTTTCGAAAACAAATTCGTATTTCGCGCCGTCTTCCGGAATAAAAGCCGAGCGATTGGCGTAATCGAAAGAAATTTTGGTTTTTTCTCCGGATTTAACCTGCGACCAGGTTGAAAAAATCCTTTTGCCGCCTTCGAGGCGTGTTTCTACGGCCGGGTAACTAAAAACTTTTTCCGTTGAGGATTCGGCCGAGGCAAGAAGAGAATCGGTTTGATAGCCGGTGCGGGCAAAATCGATCGGAGCCGCAATTTTTTTCTCGAAACCGCCGCTGAAATTTGTCAGCACGGCTCCGCGCGGAACGTAAATTTGGAGATAGTCCTGATTCGGGGTTTTATACCACCAATATTTGCTCTTGCTTCCCTGGTGCACCCGCTCGATAACAAGATGGTTGCTTGCCGTGCCGTCGCTATTAATTTGGCTTTCTAAAGAAACAGCTTGCTTAACGAATAAATCCGATTTTCCGCCGCCAACACTGGCGTCAACAATCGCCAGGTAATCGCCGTTAAATCCCGTCGGCAATTCGTATAATTTGCCAGCTGCCCCGTAATAATCGGCCAGATTTTCCAGTTTCTCGTCGCGAAAATACAGAACAACGTCCTTGTTTTGAACCCAGTTCGCAACCAAATCCCAAATTTTGTCTTTGTCTTTATCGCCCAGCGAAGCAGTTTTTGCCACAAGAAGCGGCGCCAGCTCCTCCAGGACTTTTTTGGGATAAGTTGCTCCGGCTGCCTGACCTTCTTGGACAACTCTTTGCGTTTCTACGAGGAAATTATCCCTATTCAAGACCAGCTTCTTTTTCGGAATTTCAATCGGTCCGACAATCGCCAAAATATCCTGCGCGATTTTTGGAGAAATTGCGGCGGCCCCATCGAACTTTTCTCCTTTATAAAGTCCGGATGCCTCGAAAAATTCCATTGTTTTTTCGGCCGACAAGGAAAAATCAAAAAACCAGTTGGCGTCCGCTGGCCGCCACGACTTGACCGCAGATTGCAGGGCTTTCGGCGGAATAATTTTTTTATCGAATGTTCTGTCAACTTCGTTGATGTCGCGGACTTCTATTTGTTCCAGTTCTCCGTTGGCGATGGATAAAATCGCGTAACTGCCGAGAAATCCTCCCGCCGGACGAATTTCGGACGGATTTTGCAAGAAGACGAGAATTTTTCTTTCGGATCCGAGCCACGATATGGCGGTATCAAGCAGCGACTTAACCCTCTCTGCATCCAAAGCAAGCGGCAAATAAAATTCAGGAAAAGATTTCACGGACGCTGAGCGCGGAATTACGGAGGAAAGAGAAGAAAATTTTCTGCTTTCTTCGTTTATTATTTGCAGCGCCGAACGTGCGGATTTCAAATGCTCAAGTAAAACGCTTCCGCCACGATTTAGGAAAAGACCGGCTGCGTCGCGCTTGAAAAAATCAAGTTCTTGCGAGAGAACAACTGCTTGCGTTGATATATTGCGGAAGCCGGAGAAAATTTCTTTTGCTCCGCCAAAAAGAGACCAAAAATTTTCCATCGTCTGCTCCGGATTTTTTGCTTCGCCGATAGCCGAGAATTTCTCTTCTGCCGATCTGGCGTCAAATTTTTTGAGAGCGTCCACGCCGGCCTGGAATTGTTCTAAATTTTTTGTCGCGCTTCTTAAAATCCGCTCCTGTGTCAAACGAAATGATATAACCAAGCCGACAACAAAAAGAACAGCGACGGCAAATACCGCCCAGCCGATGCCGCGTGGCAGGCCCTTCCTTTTCCCGCCGGTTAACCGTTCTTCCGCCATTAAATTAGCTTGATTATTTATAATACACTCTGTTTTCAACGCGAAAATCCAAATACTGCAAGTTTGCAAACCCGCCTTGGCCGGAAAAATTTCTAATAACTTCTCTCAAACTATTTGCCGGAAATCTTAGGCTGAAATAAAATTTCGGCCCGCCGAAAATTAAAACCTCCAGCTCTTCCAGTTTCAGATCGTTCAAGCGCATGGCTTTTACCGCCAAGCCGCTGTCCCGCAAAACATCGAAAACGGAAAGCGCGTTTGCAATAAATTTTTCCGGCAAAACTTTTTTTCGCAATCCAAGACCGCTTTGCGAATAATCCAGCACCGTTGTGATAACGCTGCCTTCGGTAAAAATCGCCCGCTTGAAAATCACCCCTTCTTCGTCGAACCACCAGCAATCGCCGACCTCCGGCGAAGTGCCTGCCTCGCACCATATGCCGTAAGGCATCCGCTCTTCGATTTTAACAGTAACTGCGCCTTTCTCATAATTTTTTTCGATTGTAACGCTCTTTAAGTCCGGTAAAAAAGCCAATCCTTCGCCATCAAGCGTCCCCGGCCAAACAAGCATGTTGTTTACTCCTAAAACCGCTCGCCAAAAACTGCCACGGATGGCACGGGAAAGAATAACGCTCGCCACTCTGCCGTTCGTCGCCTCTTCTCCTCCAACAAACCTGACTTCTTTTATCTGAAATGTCGGCGTGCGCAAGATAAACCATGCGGCAAGGTCGGCAAGCAGATAAAAAACAACGGCGGCAGTTAAAACAGCGGAGTAAAAGCGCTTTCTCTTGCGCTCGTATCGGCCTTCGGGAAGGTAAGCAACCCCGGCCACGTCTTTTTTCCGGCCGAACATTTTAAGACAATATTCTTTCTATCAGAGGATTAAGTCGGGTCAAAAATTCGTAGTGTATTGTCCCCGCGCGCTGGGCAACCTCAAAAGCGGAAATCTCTTCTTTGCCCTCTCTGCCGATAAGCGTCGCCACGTCGCCGGCAGCGGCTGCCAAAACCGGACCGACAACCGAAAGATCCATGGAAACTTTGCCGATGATTTTCGCCCTTCTCCCTTTTATTAAAACCTCGCCGATATGCGAAAGCGACCTCGGCAAACCGTGCCAGTAACCAACGGGCATGATCGCGGCCCGCATCGTCTGCGGAATCCGCTCGGCCAAATCGTAGCCGACATAATCACCCTTATCCAATTTTTTCATTTCACTTATTACGGCGCGCCATCTCAAAACCGGCTGTAAATGAATTTTTACGCCGAGTTGAATTTCCAGTTCTTTAGACGGCCAGAGGCCGTAAAGCCCGATGCCAACACGCACAGCGTCGAGGTGATATTTAGGATCAATCAGCGTCGCACCAGTTGCTGCGCAATGTTTTATCAAATTATTGAAACCGGCTTGTTCAAATAATTTTGCCGCTTTTTGAAATTCGGCAAATTGTTTTTCTGTATATGTCGGATAATTAATGTCCTTTGCAGAAGAAAAATGTGTATAAATTCCGGTGATTGGTATTTGATATTTGGCAATTGTATTGATGACTCTTGGCAGGTCGCCAAGATAAAACCCTTGCCGGTGCATGCCAGTGTCTACCTTAATATGAAATGCCGGAGCGGTTTTCAACTGCACGAGGTTTCTCAAGGCCTCGAAATTAGATATTGTGATCGTGATTTTTTGTTTCGCCGCCTCCGGAAAAAGCGCCGGCAGCGTCGGCCCCAAAACCAGAATGGGTTTTTTGATGCCTTCTTTCCGCAGACGCAACCCTTCCACTAAAGAATCGACGCAGAAACCGTCTATTCCCAGTTTTTGCGCAAGTCGCGAAAAAATAATTAACCCGTGGCCGTAAGCGTTGGATTTTACAACTGACCAAAGGCGCGGAGCGGCTTTGCCCTGAACTTGCTCGCCTCGCTTCGCGAGCGAAGCGGGTCGAATGGGCTTGCCCTGAACTTGTCGAATGGGCTGCAAAAGTTTTCTGAAAACATCATAATTCTTCTTCGCCGCCCGCGAATCGATCTCGATCCAGGTTCTTAGGTTTTTACCGATCGAGGTTTTCATTGTGCAATACTTTCATCATAATCTTTTTTCTGATTTTATGCCCGCGGCAGTGGCTCAACACGCCCAAATATGACGCTAAGTTCTTTTCCGATATTTTCTGAAACATCCGCCGCTTCGTTTTGGTTCGCAACACGCGATAATGTGGCGATCAGTTTGTATTTTGAGGCATGCCAAAAAACAATCCTCACTAAAAACGGATAAGCAGTTTCCTTCGTACTGTGGCAAACCGCTGTCGAACGCACAAAAATTTATGCGCTCGGCCGGTTGTATTAGCCGATTTGAGTCTATTGAAAAAATTGTGGCTCGACAAGGTCGAGCCACAAGGGTTGGAGGAACAAAGTTCTAGGGTTACTTACAAGACTACCGCCCGAGGGCGCAGATCGCCGTGCCGGTGCGACCGGTTGGCCCAGTACACGCAGAGCCCGCGGTCCCACCTGTTCCAGCCCACGCGCGGCACGCAGCCATAGGAAATCCGCGAACCTGAACAGAGCGTCCAGTTGTCCGCGTCCAAATGTTTTCCGGTTTCCCGGAAGTACTTGAGCTCGTGGAGCAGGCGCTCGAGGAGCGTTTCGGTCTTGAGGCTGCGGGCAAGGACGTCTTCGGCCGAGAGGTTTTTGAGCTCCTCGTCTGCTTCCTCACGGTTGCGCACGCGGATGGCGTAGTGCCCTTCCGCGGGCGTGCGTTCGTTCGACTTCATGTCGGCATCAGAGAGGTTATCGCGATACGTGCTCACCGCAAAGTGGCGGCGGCAGGCGGCGATCACGCGCTCGATCGTGAGCCCTTTGGCCACGATAAGCACGCGGTCGAAGCCGCCCGGCTCGTCCGGGACGCGGACGCCAGAAAAGTCGACTTCCATGCCGAGCTCCTCGCGGTAGAAGCGTTCGTGCTCCTCCCGCAAGACCTTCGAGATGCGCCCCGTAAACGGCTGCTTGCGCACCGCGAATGCCTTGGCTTCGTCGAGAGAGATCGTTCCGTTGCCGATTTTGACGGCGATGTCCGCCAAAACCTTCGTTACTTCCCGCACGTCAGGTTTCCCCGACGCACAACCGACCATTTCCTTCTTCATGGTCAGCATCCTTTTGTTTTGTGAAGTCGCCGGATTTCTCAGGCGCTAAATCCATTATAGCATGGTTTTTGCTATTTTGTCAAATTTTTGCAGTGGCTCAATCCGGCGCCAGATTTATCAAGCAATCGTAATGGCTCGATTCGCCGCCCAATCAAAAGATTATTTTTGCCCATTATTTTCCTGCCTCTACTTTCTGCTCCTTCTCCCTATTTTCCCACCCCTTATTTTCCTATTATCTTATTCCTGTCATCTTATTTTCCTATTCGCGCGAATTAGAAATGGTTGAGAGAAGTAATTTTATGACCGGAGGCAAAGGATTCGCCAAACGATAATAAACCGTCAAGCTCTCCTGCCTACGATCGAGAATATCAAGGTTGCGCAAAATACCTAAGTGTTTGGAGGTAGCGGTGAACGAAAGACCAATCTCGTCGGCGATGTCGGCCACGGCCATTTCTTTTTTGCGGCTCAAAAGCGCGATTATCGCAAGCCGCCGCCGATTCGCCAATCCTTTGAAAATTTTTTCCAATTGTTTCATTGCTCAAGTATCAGCTCCATTATCTTAAATATCTTATATCATACCTTATTTTTCTATTCGCGCGAATTAGAATAGGGAAAATCAACAGTTTGTGCTCGATTAGCAATCGGCAGCCGACAAGCGCCAACCAACCGTCGCCTACCGGCCAGCGCCTAACCGATTACTTTCTTTCCGAGATACTTTTGCAAAACCTTCGGCACGTTAATTTTGCCCTCTTTTGTCTGGTAATTTTCCATGATGGCGATCAAAATCCGGCCGATGGCGAAAACCGTGGCGTCGTTCATGTGGACGAATTCCGTCTTGCCGCCTGCCCCGAGTGCTGCCGAGGGGCCGGCGCGGCGCACTTTTGTTCCCAATCGCCGCGACTGGTAATCAGTCATCATGTCCGAGGTATGCGTTTCGCGGTATTTGCCTTGCCCGGGCAACCAGGTTTCGATGTCAATTTGCCGCGCGTCCGGCCCGCCCATATCGCCAGTGCAAATGGCGACGACCAGATAAGGAAGTTCGAGGGATTGCATCAGATACTCCTGAATCGAAACGATGAAATCTTGTTCTTTGCGAGAATTTTCCGGCGCGGTGAAAGATTCGATTTCAATTTTGTCGAACTGGTGGACGCGGAGCATGCCGCGCGTATCTTTTCCGTAAGAACCAGCCTCGCGCCGGAAAGATGTGGAAAAACCGACGTAGCGAAGCGGCAAATTTTCTTCTGGAATCGTCTCGTCCATGTGAAGCGGCCCGAGGGTGTGCTCGGCTGAACCGACGAGGTATAAATCATCTTTAGGCAAGTAATACCTTTCTTCTTCCTGCCCGGGGTCGAGCCGACCCATGCGGCGGAAAACTTCCGGCCGGATCATTACCGGCGGTATCACGGGCACAAAGGGCTTGGCGGAGTACCCCTTGGTAATTTTTTCGGCCAGCGTTTTTAATATTTTCTCGTCAGTCAAAACGCCTAAGGCGTGCTCGACGATGGCAAACTCCAAGAGCGCCGCCTCGCGCATAAAATATCCGAAGCGCGCGCCGGAAACTTTTGCCGCCTTCTCCGTGTCGATCAAACCGAGCTTTGTTCCCAACTCCATGTGATCGAGTAGTTTGAAATCAAATTTTTTCGGCTCGCCCCATTTCCGCAAAACTTTGTTTCCTTTTTCGTCCTTGCCCACGGGTACATCCGCATCGGGCAAATTCGGAATCTGCGCCCAAACAAGCTCCCTTTCTTTTTCCACGTCGGGCAGCTGCGCTTCGAGCGATTTTATTTCTTCTTTGTTTTTTCTCGCGCCATCAATATCGCGGTTTTCGCTCAATTTTTTCTGCCCGGCGCGCAAATTATCTAGAAGCGCGGTCAGCTCCCGCCATTTTTTGTCGAGATCGAGAAAATTGTCGACGAGCTTTGGGTCGGCATTTTTGGTTTTGATGTATTCCTTTACTCTATCCGGCTGTTCTCTGATGATTTTTGCGTCCAACATAGTATTAATCATATACAATCGCCTTCGTATGCGAAAGCAAAACGCGAGACACATTGTCTCGCGGAGAAAAACACTAAGAAATCTTCTTTAACAACTTTTCCGCTTCAAACCGCGACGGGTCTTCGGGGGTAAGAGGAGTAAGATCGGGGTTAATATATTTCTCCAATATTTCCCTGGCTTCGTTCCTGCGGCCGGTTTCGAAATACAATCTGGCAAGCTCGAAGTTAACGCTCGGGGTGTTCGGGGCTTCAAATCTTCGCCCAATAAGAACAACTTCCGCCTCGCCGTAATCCTTGTGCCTTTTCAAAAACTTTGCGTACTCGACGGCTATAATCGTATTCGACGGATTGATTTTTATCGCATCTAACCAATGTGCTTTCGCGCCGGAGAAGTTTTTACGCTTTTCTTCGAGAAAAGCAAGCGTGCATTCACCTTCTGCCGCATCGAGTTTCGCGATTTCTCCAGAAATAATTTTCGCCTTGTCTATCCCGCCGCCCAAAAAACCAGGGGCTTCAAGGTAATACAGGAAAGTCACCCAGGCAGCCTCATGGTTTTTCGGATCGGCCGAATGCGCAGCCTCAAAATATTGCCTGGCTTTGCCCGCATAGCTTATAACTTTCAATTTTCCCAAAAATCCGGCTGTTTCTGCTCTGCGCCCCCAAGCTTTACCAAGCCACAAAAGGTACTCGGCGTTTCTGGGATTGATGTTCGCCGCTTTCTCAAAAAAATCCGTCGCTGTTTTATAGTTATCCTTGTCCGCTTCGCCTAATTGGTAATAATTTTTGCCCAGAAGTAATATTGTTTCCTGGTCACCGCTCTTCTCGTCGAGAAACTGCAACGATTCCTTATATTTCGTCTCTTCATAAAGCTTTTTGGCATTTTCAAACCGTTCGTCGGCAAAAGAAATTGCGCCGAACGATAGAAAGAAGAACAAAATCGCTGCGCGTGCTTTCATCGCCCAATATCCTCTTTCGAAAAACTGCTTTTATGATATAAGAAAGCCGGTCGTCGGGCAATGTTTTTATAAAAAATTCGAGGCCCAACAGATGTTGGGCCCCAAGGGTTAGAGGTTTGAGTTACGAGGGTTAGACAGAAACCGCCCGAGGGCGCAGATCGCCGTGCCGGTGCGACCGGTTGGCCCAGTACACGCAGAGCCCGCGGTCCCACCTGTTCCAGCCCACGCGCGGCACGCAGCCATAGGAAATCCGCGAACCTGAACAGAGCGTCCAGTTGTCCGCGTCCAAATGTTTTCCGGTTTCCCGGAAGTACTTGAGCTCGTGGAGCAGGCGCTCGAGGAGCGTTTCGGTCTTGAGGCTGCGGGCAAGGACGTCTTCGGCCGAGAGGTTTTTGAGCTCCTCGTCTGCTTCCTCACGGTTGCGCACGCGGATGGCGTAGTGCCCTTCCGCGGGCGTGCGTTCGTTCGACTTCATGTCGGCATCAGAGAGGTTATCGCGATACGTGCTCACCGCAAAGTGGCGGCGGCAGGCGGCGATCACGCGCTCGATCGTGAGCCCTTTGGCCACGATAAGCACGCGGTCGAAGCCGCCCGGCTCGTCCGGGACGCGGACGCCAGAAAAGTCGACTTCCATGCCGAGCTCCTCGCGGTAGAAGCGTTCGTGCTCGGCGCGAACGTTGGAGAGAAGGTCCGCTGGTTTGAAAATCTTGCGTATCTCCGACTGCAGCTTCCGCTTGTTGCCGATCCAGTATTGCGTCTCCTCGGCAGAGAGATCAGGCACCGCCTGGATCATGGTTGAAAGAACCTCTCTTACTTGGCCGTGTGTTGCCGGTTGGACAGTTCCACGATTTTTCATGGACAGTTCCTACCTTTCTTTTCAAAGTCGCGGGATTTCTCCCGCGCTAATCACATAATAGTATATATAAAATTATTTGTCAAACCGCTCGGCCGGCCATATAATAACTCATATGTCCGGCAAAAAATCCTCGAAGTCCATAGAAAACGTCCGTCACTCGCTGGCGCATCTTTTGGCCGCCGCCGTGCTTAAAAAATTTCCCGATGCAAAACTCGGCATCGGACCGACGATCGAGAACGGATTTTATTATGACTTCCTTTTGCCGCGCTCGCTTACGCCGGAGGATTTGTTGGAGTTCGAGAAAACGATGCGCGAGCTTATCGCGCAAAAACTGCCTTTCTCCGGAAAAAAGTTGACGGCGGCGGCGGCAAAAAAACTTTTCTCCGAGCAGCCGTTCAAGCTGGATCTGATAAAAGAATTCGTCGGCGAGAAGAAACAATTGACCGCCTATTATACCGGCGAAGCATTTTTCGATTTGTGCCGAGGCGGACACGTAAAAAACACTTCGGAAATTCCGGGGGGCAGCTTCAAGCTCGATAGGTTGGCTGCGGCATACTGGCGCGGCGACGAAAAAAATCCGCAGCTGCAAAGGATTTACGGCCTGGCTTTCGCGGGCAAAAAAGAACTGGATGAGTTTATCAAAATGCGCGCCGAAGCGGAAAAGCGCGACCACAGGAAATTGGGCGAACGGCTGGATCTTTTCCATTTTGAAGACATGGCTCCCGGCGCGGCTTTTTGGCACGGAAAAGGAATGATCATCTGGCGGGAGCTTGAAAAATTAATGCGCGAAAAATTGGATCGCGAGGGATATGAAGAAGTGTCGACGCCGGTAATGGTCAAAAAAGGAGTTTTTGAAAAATCGGGTCACTTCGCCAACTACCGCGAAAATATGTTTTATTTCTCCCCGCCGGGAGAACAGAAAGAAGTTTATGTTCTGAAACCGATGAACTGCCCGGAGAGCACCTATATTTATAAATTCCGCGTGAGATCGTGGCGCGACCTGCCTCTGCGACTCTCGGAAATTACCGACCGCCTGCACCGGAACGAACTTTCGGGAACGCTCGGCGGCCTTTTCCGCGTGCGCCAAATGAGCCAAGACGATGCCCATATTTATTGCCGCCCGGACCAAATCGAGGATGAAGTCAAAAATCTGATCGAGCTTGTCAAAGAGGTGTATAAAACTTTCGACTTGCCGCTTTCGTTCAATCTCGCCACAAAGCCGGATAAATCAATGGGAGATCCCGAACTCTGGCAGAAAGCCGAGGCAGCGCTCGAACACGTACTCAAAAACTCCGGCATCAAATACGCAACGAAGCCGAAAGATGGCGCGTTTTACGGACCGAAAATAGATATCAACACCAAAGATTCTCTCGGCCGCGAATGGACCGTCGCCACAATTCAGCTCGATTTCAACAATCCGGAAAGATTCGGTCTTTTTTATGTGAGCGACAAGGGCAGCAAGGAACGACCGGTTATGATCCATCGGGCAATACTCGGAACATTCGAGCGCTTCATCGGCATCATCTTGGAACATTTCGAAGGGCGGCTACCTTTGTGGCTTTCACCGGTGCAAGCGGAAATAATAAACGTAGGCGCGTCGCAGAGAAAATACGCGGAAAAAATTTATCGTGTTTTGCGGGAAGCCGGCATCCGGGCCGAACTAAGCGACGAAAACCTAACCGTTGGCAAACGCATCCGCGACGCCGAGATTACGAAGATTCCCTATGTTTTAGTGGTTGGCGAACAGGAAGAGAAAAATGGAACGGTTAACGTCCGGAACTACCGCCGCGGGCAGGAAGGAGAAATAAAGCTGGAAAAAACTATAGAGAGGATTAGGAAAGAAATTGATAACAAAATAATTTGAAAGCCTCGGCGTTCGCCGAGGCCTGTTGGTTGTTTCGATCAGGCAGATGTGGCGGCATTTTGCTGCCGCGGCCGGATGCGATCCGCAGTCGTAAAGATGATCTGCCGATAGCCCCTGCGACGCAAGAGAACCGTTTTGCCGTCCGATCCCATGAAACGGGCAACGAGCGTCCCACCGCCGTTGGTGAGGTACAAAACCCTCTCTTGTGGGCCGGGTTGCCAGTAAACGACCTTCTGGTACGCCTGCTCGACCTGCTCGGCTTTTTCTTCGGCCAGCTCGATGTTGCCACGGACATCGTTCTTGCCGAAAACCCAACTTCTGACGATTCCTCTCAAGGCTCCGAAAAGCCCCGAGAGCGAACCAAACGCTCTCTTTTTCATATCCCTACTCCTTTCCCGATCTTTTACAATCATGCTACTGGCATTGTAGCATAATTATAATAGCTTGTCAAATACAGCCGCGGGATGTAAAATGCCTATAAGAAGATTGCTCGGTGGGTTGGCAGAGTGGTCTAACGCGCCGCACTCGAAATGCGGTTGGGGAGAAATCCCCTCGGAGGTTCGAATCCTCCACCCACCGCATCGACAAAAATAATGGTTTCATGCCATAATTTTTGTCGCATTATGGACGAGAGGATTCGAACGTGAAGGGGTCGGGAAACGGGAGTTTCCCGTGTAGGAATGAGCGGAGCGGATTCAAAACCGAGGGTTTTGAAAAGCGAGTGAAACGAGAGCGTTCGAATAGCGCAGCGCCTCCACCCACCGCCAATGATTTTTAGAGCCGCTTGGCAAGAAGCCCTCAACGATCTATTTGCTAATTCGCCTAGAATTCGAGGCATATGCAGTCGGCAGACAATGCTATAATTAACCCAATGCCGCAAAATTCCATTGTTGGGACAATAAAAAAAGTCATGCCAGCGGTAGTCTCTGTTGTCATCTCTAAGCATCTTAAGGACGTAGAGCGAGAAATACATAGGGATTTTTACGTACCAGGCGGTAACAGCAGCGAGGGTGGGATGCGCAAGTTCAAGATTCCAGATTTCCTCGTCGACAAGCGCGGCATGATACAGGTCGGCGGCGGGTCGGGTTTTGTCGTAGAACCAAGCGGCATTGTTTTGACCAACAAGCATGTCGTCGGCGACCCCAAAGCGGAGTATGTGGTTGTTTTGAACGATGACAGAAAATTTTCTGCGAAAATCTTGAGCCGCGACCCGATCAACGACGTCGCCATACTGAAAATCGAGACCAAGAATCTGCCGACTGTCGGACTAGGTGATGCCACCAGTGTCGACCTGGGAGAAGAAGTCATTGCTATTGGCAACGCTTTGGGAATTTTCAAAAATACCGTCTCTTCCGGCATAGTTTCCGGTCTTTCGCGCTCCATCATGGCCCAAGCGGAACCAAACTCTCCTCCGCAGGAAATGAGGGGTTTAATCCAAACTGATGCCGCAATTAACGTCGGCAATTCGGGCGGACCGCTCGTCAATCTGGCAGGAGAGGCCATCGGCATAAACGCCGCCATAGTTTTCGGCGCGCAGAATATCGGCTTTGCCATACCAATTAATGCCGCGAGACGCGATCTGGATGACATAAAAAAATACGGGCGCATCAGGCGGCCGTTCCTGGGACTGCGCTATATGATGATCGATGACAATCTCAAGGAGAAAATGGGCTTGCCCGTAAATTACGGGGCGCTTGTCATGCGCGAGGGACCGGAAGACGTGGGCCACGGCGTCGTCCCCGGCTCTCCCGCGGACCAAGCAGGCATCAAAGAAAAAGATATCATTCTCGAATTCGCCGGCAAAAAACTTAGCAACAAGCCAATCCAGGATTTCTTGGAAAACATGAGAGTGGGCGAGGAAACGGGGCTGCTCGTCTTGCGCGAAGGAAAGCAATTCAGAACAAGCGCAGTGCTGGCCGAAAGAAAATAAAACTCCTCGGCATAAAGCCGGTGGTTCATTTTCGGGATTCCGCTTTTCTATTTTTAATTATTAATACTGATATAAATCAGCCAGCAAACCTTTTTGATCGTAGAGCAAAACTTTGTCATGCCGCTCATCCAAAAAACTCAAACTGCTCCAGGCCCACCACTCATTGGAGAAAAAATCCGAGTCATAACGATATTTATCAAAACAGCCTTTGTAATTTATCGTGTCCAAAAAATCGCGGCAGGCGTAATCATTCGGCGGAATGTCCGGATTTGATTCTGGCAGGCGGCATCCGCCCAATGAGCTTACATAGTCTTGGCACTTGCCGCTCAAACCGGAGAAGCCGGTATAGCTCGAAGGGGCAGGGCAGTTTGTTGGAAGCGGTGGATCGAAACTGTTGTAATTTTGCAAATATCCAAGGCATTTATTAAGACGCAGGTTGAGTCCGATGGCGCTCTGGCCGGAATAAACGATAAACTCTTCGCCGTTTTTCAAGATAACATCGTTTTCCACGCCAAGTCCCGAAGGCTCGTAAAGAGGCACGGCGCGGGGAACTATAAGCTCGCCGCTATTACCCTTAATCTTCCAGCCGCTTACATTAACTCCCTGCCCCTCTCCAAGACCGCTTGCGGCAAGGGTTGCCTTACTAAGAGAAACCGAGAGTCGAACTTTGCCGAAATATGGCGAGAGATCTTTTGCGGCAAAACCATCCGGCGGCTTGATTTCGGGAACGGGCTGATTTTGCCCTGATAAATTTTGCGGCTCGGCAACTTCCGGATAAGGAGATTGGAAACGCGGAGCGGAATAAGAAGTGCTGCTTGCAAAATTGAAACGATCCAAAAAACTGACTGCCGTCTTTGGCGCGCCGGAGCGGAAAAAATAAGCCACACCTCCCAGAATAACGACGAATAACAATACCAAAAAAATTTTAGAACCCATTTACCGCGCGAGATAATTACACAAACGACTTTTTAAATCACTATATTTATTATTTTATCCTGTACGTAAATAAATTTCCTGGGATTGCTGTTTCCCAGATATTTTCGCACTTTTTCGCTTTTAAGGGCGCGCTCGCGCGCGTCTTTTTCGGCAAGACCATTTGCGGCCTCGAAACTGTCTCGCACTTTTCCGTTGATCTGTATAACAACCGTGATTTTTTCTTCGCGCGCAAGATCTTCATTATGTTCGGGCCACGGCTCGAAATCCAAGTAGCTATCGTTTTCAAGCCGCGACCAAAGTTCCTGTGAGATGTGTGGGGCGAAAGGATGGATCATTTTAAGCGCCGTTTCCGCGTCGCTTTTGGAAATTTTTTCTCCAGATTTTTCAAGATCGTTTAACATAACCATCAAAGCCGAAATTGCAGTATTGAAACTGAATCCGGCAATGTCTTCGCTGACTTTTTTTATCGTCTTGTGAATTATATGTTTGGTCGTTTTTGGCGATTCTTCGCTTACGGAAAAATTGCCTGCGGCGAAATAATTCCAAACGCGGTTCAAAAATCTGTTGGCGCCCAAAACTCCCCTAGGGTCCCACGGCTGGCCTTGCTCAAAGGGGCCCATAAACATCTCGTAGACTCGCACCGTGTCCGCTCCGAATTCGTTTATCAGATCGTCAGGGTTTACCACATTTCCCTTGCTTTTGGACATTTTCTGTCCGTCTTCCCCTAAAATCAGTCCCTGGTGTCTTAATCTCAAAAACGGCTCACCGAACCGAAGATGGCCTGCATCTCTCATAAACTTAGTGATAAACCGTGCATAGAGCAGGTGCGCCGTCGTATGTTCCGCGCCAATCACATAAAGATCGACTGGGAGCCAGTGCGCAGCTTTTTTCTTATCGAACGGCTCTTTTTCGTTATGCGGATCGGTGTAGCGCAAAAAATACCAGGACGAATCTACGAAAGTGTCGAGTGTTTCCGGGTCTCGCCTGGCCTCGCCGCCGCATTTCGGGCATTTCACGTTTATAAATTTTTCCGAAGCGGCAAGCGGCGGAATTCCTTTGGGCCGATAGTCTTCAAGGGACGGCAATTTTACAGGCAAATCTTTCTCCGGCACCGGAACAATGCCGCATGTCTCGCAGTAAATCATCGGTATGGGACAGCCCCAATAGCGCTGTCGAGAAACCGACCAGTCGCGCAGTTTGTATTGGATTTTCCTTTCGCCGCCAACATATTTAGTGATTTCCCATTTCGCTTTTTCCGAATCCATACCGTCGAACTTGCCAGAGTTAACCATTTTCCCTACACCAACATAAACAATGCCGCCGCCGACTCCATGAACCACGCGTCGAACAGGTAGCTCAAATTTTTTGGCGAATTCATAGTCGCGCTCGTCATGCGCTGGCACCGCCATAATCGCTCCCGTGCCGTAACCCATCAAAACGTAGTCGGCGACCCAAACGGGTGTTTCTTCTTTGGTTGCCGGATTCATCGCTTTTATGCCCGCGAGCTCTATGCCGGTTTTATTTTTTACTTCCTCACGCCTCTGCAGTTCCGTTTTGCGTTTAGCTTGCTCGATATATTTTTTTGCTTCCGGCCAATTTTCAATTTTCGATTTCAAATTTTCAACAAGCGGATGCTCCGGTGCCAAAACCATATAAGTCGCGCCGAAAAGCGTGTCGGGACGGGTTGTAAAAACGGTTATAATATCCAACGCCCGGCGAAGAACTTCGGGCTCATTCGTATTTCTAGCGTGAGGTTTTATGGCTTTAAAATCTACCAATTGGCCACCAAAAGTTTCGGAAAGTTTTAAGGGTTGATATTGTGGGACCGCGTCATCCGTAAGGTCTCTCATCGACAAAAGAAAACCGGCGTTTTTGCTAATTTTTTTAACATCGAATTTCCAGTCGAAGATATTCGGTTCGAAATTATCATTGTCTACGAAATTATTTTCCGTAAATCCGCCAATTAAAACGGTTTTTCTGGCTGGCTGATTTATTCTCTCAAGAACTTTTAAAGCAACCACCGAACCCAAACTATGCCCCACAATAACGGTGTTGTCATCAAAAGAAACTGTTTTTATAACATAATCAACCTGATCGTAAACACTGGGGTTTTTAGGATTTGGTAATGCCGGCACCTGGACTTTATAACCCCGATTTTCCAATTCCTTTTTCAGCCAAGGGAAAAAATTTTTCTCCGGCGAACCTTTGTAGCCATGAAGCAAAACGAAATTCGGCGGCTCGTCCGTTTTGATTTCAAAATCAAGCTCTGCTCCTTCCGATTTTCCTATCCAATCCTCCTGGCGCTTTATCGTCGCCGCCGGCCAATCAAGATCGCGTAAATCGGCAAGTAGTCTTTCCGCGTAATCGGTGATGCGAAAAAACCACTGCTCCATTTCTCTCTGCTCTATTTCCGCCCCGCACCTCTCGCACTTGCCATTTATCACCTGCTCGTTCGCCAAAACGGTTTGGTCTTGCGGGCACCAATTGACGGGCGCCTTTTTCCTGTAAGCCAATCCCCTCTCCCATAGCTTTATAAAAATCCACTGTGTCCACTTATAATAATCCGGGCTCGAAGTGTTGATTTCCCGATCCCAGTCATAAGAGAGGCCGAACATCCGTACCTGCCGCTTGAAGTTTTTAATGTTCTCCGCCGCGACTTCCTGCGGCGATTTGCCGACTTTGATCGCGTAATTTTCCGTCGGCAATCCAAAAGCATCCCAGCCCATTGTATAGAGAACCTCGCGCCCGTTCATGCGCATAAAGCGGGCGTGGATATCTTCGGCGATGTAGCCCTTGGGATGGCCGACATGCAAACCAGCAGCCGAAGGATAAGGAAATGTTTCCAGCTGATAATATTTTTGTTTCTGCGGCTTGCCCTGGGTGTAGTCGAACGGGTCACTGGCGCGAAAAACTTTTTCTTCCAGCCACTTCTTTTGCCACTTCGATTCGATTTTCTTAGGATCGTACTTCATTAATATTAATCTCGATTTTATCCGATTGACGCGGTTTTCTCAAATCTTCTCGATAAATAAGCTTGATTTTTTAATATAAACCCATATAAAATTGAACTAGTTTCTTGACACTTTGGGGTGGCGAAATGTACGGAGCGCTTTGCCTCCTGCCTGGCTTGTTTTTGATCTTGACGATTATCGTTCTTGTTTCTCAACGGTTAAGGGATCCGGTAGGTTTGTGGTTCTCGCAAAAACCGCTGCGTTTGTTTGCTTTGTCCGCAATTCTCTCCCTGAACTACGCGGCGTTTGCCATGATAAACCATAAACAAAATCTTGAAGTCCTTTTCTATTTTTCCCTGTATCTTTTTCTACCAACGCTTCTGATTTATCTGAACAATAAAATAAAAGCGCCAAAAAATCTCGCCGATTTCCCAGACATAGCTATCATACTCGCGATAGTGCTGCCTCCAGTTCTGAGCATTGTGCCAAGAAAATGGACAACTACCGCTGGTCTCACTTTTCCCGGCGGCGTCTGGAGCCTGATTGTCTACACGCTGATCGTTGTTTATGCCTGGAAAAATCTGACACTTAACTGCAACTGGTCTTTCGGTGAAAAAGGCTTGCGAAGAGTCTTTTTCTGCTACGCAATGCTTATGATTAGCATCGCGCCGCTGGGTATCTACATCAATTTCCTAAAACCCGGACTTGGATGGTTCGGAACGCATTCACTATGGCGCATACCGATTGATTTCACGCTGGGCGTATTGCTGAACATCGCCCTTTCCGAAGAAATAATCTTCCGTGGCATAATTCAGAATTTTTTCCTCACCAGAATGAAATTCGCTTCGGCTCTTCTATGGACATCGATTGTTTTCGGGTTAACGCACATCGGCCACACCACGGGGACAACGCTCGCGACATTTCATTTCCCAAACTGGTGGTACGTGCTTTTTGCCACTATCGCCGGCCTGGCTTACGGCTGGGTTTACCACAAAACCAAATCGATTCTCGCATCTTCCCTGCTCCACGCCATGGTCGATTTCACATGGATTCTGTTCTTCAGGAATTGACGAGAATATGAGCCGGAAACTACAAATATGGATCGAGGTTTCCTCTGTTTTTTTTCTGATAATTTACCAGATATGGTTCGCAGGAAGAAAATCGTTTCTCGCCGCAACCGTGGCGCTTTTCATAGTTGTCGGCAGCTGGATTTCACGAAAAGAATCTTTCGAGAATCTCGGCCTACGTCCGCCGAGCATGAAAAGATTATGGCTCGTACTCTCTCTTCTGTTGCTTATTTTCTCTTCTTTTGCCGTAATATTCGCAGCTTACAGCCAAAAAACGACTGAGGGGACAATGCCAGCCACGATAAAAATTCTTGGCCACGCTCTCCGTTATTTCGGCTGGGCCTTCTTCCAGCAACTCCTTTTGAACGGCTACTTCGCGAGACGATTCGCCAATGTTTTCCACGGCAATCTTTCCGCGGCAATAGCAACGGGAGTCGTTTTTTCTCTGGTGCACGCCCCGAATCCGCTACTGATGATCGTCACGCTTTTTACCGGCATGGCAAGCGCCTACGTGTTCCTCAAAAATTACAAATTCGCGGGGTTGTACTTTAAAAATCCATATCTTCTAGCGATTCTCCACGTGGCGATCGGCGTCTGCATTGCCCACCTACTGCCCGACACGCTCACGCTTCACATGAAAATCGGTCCGTCAGCGCTTAAGATGCTCTGACGCGGCAAAGCTCCAAACCAATAGGTTCGGGGCTTTTTATATTCTTATTCTGAAAACGGACCGCGCATTTGTAAGAATTTTTCCTGTCATTTCTTCGACAGAAACCCTCTTTATCTCCGCCAGTTTTTTCACAACCTCAACAACATAAGCCGGCTCGTTGCGCTTGCCGCGATACGGCACGGGCGCAACATACGGCGCATCGGTTTCGGACAAAATCCGGTCCAGCGGAACATATTTAATTACTTCGTCGTAATCGCGGGAGAAAGTAACAACGCCGCCAAAGGTGAATGAAAACCCAAGCTCCAATATTTTTTTGGCATCTTCTGCGGTACCCGAAAAAAAATGAATCGCGCCGGGACAATCCTGAAGCATTTGGCGCGAAGCGTGAAGCATTTCTATAAGGTCGCCGAAGGCGGCGCGGCAATGTATCATCAAGGGTTTTTTAACTTCGCGCGCCAATTTCATCTGGGCCATAAACGCTTCTCTCTGTCCATTTTTTGTTTTGGGTGAAGCGTCTCTAAAATAATCCAAGCCGCACTCGCCTATCGCCACAACCTCCGGATTCTCGGCCAGCTTACGAAGCTCTTTTATGTCAAACTCCTGCCGTCCCGCCGCCGCTTGTTCATTTTTGTCGTGGTACCATTTTTCCGAAAAGTGCGCCGGGTGAAATCCAACGGTTGCCCAAGCATCGCCTTTGTGCAGCCTGGCGAATTCAACGGCGGAGGCGGAAGTCGAAAACTGCGTGCCCACCGTAATCATTCTCACGCCAGCCGATTGTGCGCGGGAAAAAACTTCCTCGCGGTCGAGGTCGTATGCCGGAAAATGGATATGCGTGTGGGCGTCGAAAAATTTCATAGAGCTTGGAAAAAATTTATTTTTATAGTAGCATAAAAACAGCTTATTTTACTTTTCGCCGAAAGGACGCATGATGCCAGATAAACTTGTCATCGGATACGTAGGTGAGGCGCTCGCCGGAAAAGAAACTGTTATCGGATTAATAAACGAATGGGCAGGCAAAAACGGCTTCACAACCGGACATGTAAGGTCGAGCGGATTCCTAACAGATACCATAAAACAGCTTCAGCAGGTAATTTATGGCGGCAAAATCGGTCTTATCGGGAAACCTCTCCGCGAAAAATTGGAAGCTATTCTCCGTCTCTGGCTCATAGAAACAAATGAAAGCAACATAAGAAGGTCTTGCCTTGCGCTGCTTTTCGAACCAAATTCTTTCGGCGATCCTCCGCCGGAAAAACTGGAAATAAACCGGGAAAATCTGCAAAAGCTGCCTGTTATTATGGAACGCGCCTTCGGCGACGGCACCACAGCCCGGGTTTTGAAATTTTATATCGAGCAATGCGCTGCGGATGTAGTGCACTTCGATGCCCTCCGTCTGGCCAACGACGAAACTGTTTTGAGAAGCTTTCCGAACAATGTCATGCTCTACGTAACGGCCAATCTCGACACAAGATATGAACGTCTGAAAACCAGGCGGAGACAGGGAGAAGAGGCAACCAGCAAAGAAGATTTCGTAAAACAATGCCAAGCTCCGACGGAAATACTTATCTCGAAAATAGGCAAAAGATGCGATTACCGCATTGACAACAACTGGCAAAAACTTGAACCGCTGCAATGCGAGGTTGAAAAATTCTGCGATTCTATCCTGGCAAAAATCAGGCGCTGAATTTAAAAACTAAAGCCATCGTCAAAACGATGGCTTTTTTGTTTCTACGGCAACGTCTAGTGGACCATTTGCGAAACCTGCCGCACGGATGGCCAGGGACACTCTGCCCAAGCAACCATCCGCTTCTCTTCCGATTCTTCCTGCGGAGCGGAAAAGATCGCGCAAAAAAGACCGACAAGACTCGCGCCCAGAATGATGCTCGCAGCTTCCTTATGCATTTCATCCTCCAAAACCCGCTAAGGGTTGACTATTGCAAAGTATAACAGATAATTATTTTCATGTCAACAGACAAGCTTATTGCTGTCGTCGGCCCAACCGCAAGCGGAAAAACCGCTCTGGCCGTAAAAATCGCAGCTTGGCTTTCCTTGCCGCGGCAGCGGAAACTCTTCGGCATCGAAGGGGCGGAGATAGTTTCGGCCGACTCCAGGCAAATATACCGGGGCATGGACATCGGCACGGCAAAACCAACAAAAAAGGAAATGCGCCGAGTCCAGCATCATCTTATCGACATCAAAAATCCCGACGAAGATTATGACGTTGCCGATTTTAAATTTGATGCCGTAAAAGCAATAAATAAAATATTTGACAAGAAGAAGGTTGCAATTCTTGTTGGCGGCACTGGCCTTTACGTTAAAGCCGTCGTGGATAATCTCGATATTCCAAAAGTCGCGGCAAACCCCGTCTTGCGCGAACGTCTTGAGAAAAAAATGCAAACCGAGGGGCTTGGCAATCTGGCAGAAAAACTGATCGAACTAGATCCGGAAGCGGCCTATATCATTGACCTGAAAAATCCGCGGCGCGTTATCCGGGCGCTTGAGGTAGCAATACAGACCGGCCAACCATTCACCGCCCAACGCAAGAGCGGCGCGCCGCTTTTTGATGTTTTGAAACTTGGCATAAAAATTTCCAAGAATAAACTACGAAAAAAAATAAATCTGCGGGCAAAGAAAATGATCAAGCTGGGTTTGGTAAGGGAGATAAAAAAACTTGTTGCCCGCTACGGAGAGACCACTAAAGCATTCGAAGCGATCGGTTATGGAGAAATTATCGATTATTTAAAAGGGCGCTGCGACCTGGCGACATCCCTCGCGAAAATGGAAAGCGGCACGATCAAATATGCCAAAAGACAAATGACCTGGTTTAAAAAAGACAAAAAAATAAAGTGGGTGAAAAGCGAACGAGAAGCCGTTGCGGCAGTAAAAAAATTTTTAACCGGCACGCGTTCAGCGCCTCGAATTATTAATGGTATAAAAAAGCCGCCTTGTTTCGGCGGCTCTGATTAGAGCATGATGGATTCGCTGAAGCCCTTGCCATCAAAAGTGAATAGTTTCAGTTTTCCATCGTGTGCTGCTTCAAGATGCACGGGTTTGCCCCATAGATCATAAATTTTACGCAATGTGCCGTTTCTGTAGTGCGGATCCAGCTCATAGCCGGAAAAACGGTGTTTAAGGTACAACTCTTTTGCTCCGTCACAATCTCCGTCCTCAACCGTAATCAACGGCGTTCCGTAAAGGGTGAAAAGCGATTTCAGTCTGCGCCTGATTATTTCCGGATCGTCTTCGTCGACGACGTATTCCACGGAACCGTCTTGAGGATTCACGCTTTCGGTATAAAGGTAAAGTTCTTGGTCGCGGATAAATTCGTCGGTGAAAAATTCCTCTACGGCCATTCTGTCGCTATACGCGGACCTTATTTCGAAAAGTTTTTTCTTGCCCAACATTGCGCCCGTATCCCAATCGGCCAGTTTGTAGGCATCGTTGCATTTTTCATAATCCCCGCCAAAGCGCCCCTTGTTCCATCTGTCCTCTATCTCGTTCAAAAGAGCCAATCCCACTCCGTACCAGTTAAGAGACATTCTATTTTGCCGCGTAACTGCGGAGTGAAACTCGTTAAAAACGCCGTGCTCTTCCGCCGTCAAAAGTCCTTCCTGAAAAAGCTGCCGCATGATTTTTACGTGCCAATATGTGGCCCAGCCCTCATTAAGCATCTTCGTGCGCCTGTTGGGAGACAAAGCTCTCGCTTGGCGGCGAATCACGCTTATAACATCCGCCATCCAAGGCTTCAATGGTTTAGGCGATCGGCGCGAAATATAAAGCAAAAGGTCGTGTGTCGGCTCCGGTGGAGTCTTTTTCATAAGCTCCGCAAGCTTTTCTTCGATGGCCGCTGTTTCTTCTCTACTTTCGGGCTTGCTGAATTCGGACTTGAGACTGCGGGTCCGTTCCAGCTTCGCCCTCTCGATCTCTATTAGGCGCTCGCGTAATTCTTCTTCTTCAGGTTCATCGAAAAACGGATCGGGGTTTTCGTGCCACATGATCGACATGGCGGCATCCATAACCCGCTCCACATCCTGTTTGCCGAATCGTTCTTCGTAGGCGGCAAAGCGATTTGCCGCATTTCTCGCCTCTTCGGCAATATCGGCAACTTCCCTGCCACGGCGTAAAAAACCGTTTGCCAAGAAAAAATCTACGTGCCCGAAAACATGCGCGATGACCATGATGTTGAGAGCAACGGGGTTTGTTTCGACAATCAAAGCGCGCGGCTTATCGAAATTCCAAACTTGTTCGTAGGGAATTCCCGATCCGGTATATTCGTAAATCGTCCTATATTTTTCGTAATCCCTGCCGAAAGACCAATGGGAAAAATTCGTCGGAAACATGTAGGCCATGGATTCAAGCATTTTCCTTGCCGGAACGACCTCAAAAAGGATGTCTGTGGTCAGAAGGCCGTTATCCTCGGCAATACGGCGTATGCGGTCTTCTATTTTGGACAAACGGGCGATGTCTGTTTTTTTCATCGTGTCACCTCCTTCCACCGATCCTTGCGAAGAAATTCCTTAAGCGCCAAAAATATGTGCTTGCGCGCGGAAATAAATACCGCAAGAAACGGCAGGTTGTCTTTGGTCATAAGTTTGACTTCGTTGCTATCTTTGGATTCGCGCAGAGAAAAATGGCTGCGCAAGTATTTCCAAAGAACTGATTCGGCAAGCCCCTTAAAGTTCGGCAGTGCCGCTGTCATCACGCCCCACTCCTCTTCCGGATTTATCTCGCCATAACCAAGCATATTAATTCCCAAATCAATCAACTTCGCAGCCGCTTTACAAGTCTCATCGGCATTAAAATCTTCGCCGTCGGAAAAATGCCAAACATAAACGTTCCAGCCTTCCGTCGGATATTCAGATTTAATCAAGCTCTCGGCAAGTTCGTAGGCACTGTGGCACAGCGTCCCGCCGCTCTCGCCGACCTTGAAAAATTCTTCTTCGTCAACAATCCTGGCCGTAGCATGATGCACGATAAACCTGATTTCAACCTGCTTGTAAATGGTTCTTAGGAAGCTGACCAGCCAAAAAATAGTCGAGCGGGCATAATATTTTTTTACATCAGTCATCGATGCGGAAACATCCATCATTGCTATTACCACCGCCCGCGACCTTTCCTCCATATTTTCTTTAATTTTATGGAAGCGCATGTCGTCGGCCGCAAAAATCGGGAATGGTTCTATTTTTTCGAACGGTTTAAGAGTTTTGCCGCTTCGTAAAAATTCTATGGCGGCTTGAACGTCGCCGTTCGTTTCTTTGAGCGCGGCGAAGGCCGCAAGCTCGTCGGAGTCGGCCTCCGTCTGAACCGCCCGCAGGCAAAACCAAAATCTTTTTATTCCCTCTTTCACGGTTGCTTTTTTGTCTAGAAGCGGCCATGGTCCGGATTTTTGGCGACCGGCTACGCGATATCCAAGTTCCACCAGTATGGATTTCTGCGTTTTCTCCGTGAGCCGCGGCAAACCGATATCTTCGAGCATCATTTCTATCAATTCCTCTATGGAAATTTCCGTTTCAATATAGTCTACGCCGGGCTCTTGTCCGGCTTCGCCAGGCTTGTTGCCTTGACCAGGCTTTCTTTTCAAAATATCGCCTGGTTGGTAAGGGCCTTGACCGCCGCCAGCGCCCCGACAATCGCGCCGCGGACGGAAGTGAGGAATATCGATCATTTTTATGGGAACCTTCACGATTCCCGATTTCTTTTTGGTAATAATCGCTTCCTCGGAAATGATTTCCGGAAGTTTTTTCTTCAGAGCTTCTCTTTGTTTGTCGCGATGCCGTTTGGCGTCGCCAGTTCCCTTATAGGAGGTCGGTTCAGTCTGTACAATCGGCATTTGCATCTCCTTATTAAAGATCCAAAGCGCTGGTTTTATTTTAGCAATAAAAAAAACCGGCGTCAAAATGACGTCGGCTGCCAATAAGAATTTTATGCGTTAAGGAATTCTCTCGCTTTTTCAACAACTTCTTTGGCGCAAACCGGGCAGAAACGCGCGCCGTTGGGGTCGGTTAGCGCGCCGAAGAGATCGTCGGCTCGCTTCTTTTCCTCTTCGCCCTTTGGCTTGTCTTGAGAAAGCACCAGGCCAAGACTGGTTTTGTTGTCCGCCAAAAGCTTTTTCTCAACTGCGCGGGCCAGCGGCTGATAAGTGTCGTAATTGAAACTCTTCATCTGGGATTTGTATTCCAAGATTTCGCCGCGGAAGGTATCCGCCTCCGATTCACCGACCGGGATATGTTCTTCGATGGAGCGCATGAGCTTCAAATCCGGCTCTTTCGGCTTCTGGGTAATATCGTCGCGTTCGACCTTGAAACCTCCGCGCACCAGTTTTCTTCTCTGATTGCGGTGGAGCTCGACTGCCTCAATGTATCTCGCAAATAGCTCGCGAGCCAGATCGTCATAAGCCCTAAGAAAAGCTTTGTTTACGGACTCGATAACAAATTCTTTGTACTCCGCCATAACACTTTCCTGGATTATTTCTCTGAAGCGCGCCTGCTCTTCCGGCGTATAACCCATGCGATGCTCGAAGACGTCGCGCAACGCGCGAGTCACGGAAAGCGGGGTGAGACAGCCGTCGCCTTTTTTCACAAGTTCCATGTTGATGGCCGCCAAAATGTCGCGCGAGCTTGCGCCAAACATACCTTCGCGCTTGCTAACATCCGGCGATTCCTGGCCCTCCTCGACAAGAGTCCTGATGTCGATCGGTTTCTTGTCTTTGTCGCGGAATTCCAAGAGCAACCTGTCTCCGTTGTAGATCTTTGCTTTAGTTAAAATATCCACTTCGCCCTTAGACCGAGGCAAAAGCCGCGTGAGCACGGCAAATAGGGCTGCAAGCTCAAGCGAACCGGGAGCGATGTGGCACTTCGAGAGATGCACAAAATCGCTTTCTTCTTCAATAAGCTTTTTGTAGATCTTTACTTCGTCGCTCATGCGCAGCGGATACGGGAACTGCACAACGTACATGCGATCATGCAAAGCTTCGTTTTCCTGGCGCGAAGAAAATTTATTGTATTCGGTAAGGTTCGTGTGGCCGATAACAATCGTATCGACAGAAAGATGCGGGAAGCTGGACCCTTGCAATTTGACCTCTTTTTCTTGGGCAACGCTGATAAATACCCATAGGAGCTTTTCGTCCGCTTTTATAAGTTCGCGTCCTTCACATATTCCTCTGTTGGCTTTTTCCAATTCTCCGGAAAGAGACCAGGCCAGAGGATGATCCGGGCCTTTTGTGGAACTTATCGAAATGTTTTCGCGGCCGACAAGCTCGGTAACGTCCTGGGATTTCTCATCAGACGGCTCAAAAGATCCAATGCCGCGAGCGCCTTGTATGGAAAAAGTGAAGGTCTCTACGGGCACGTCCCACCAGCGCACCTTGCCTTTTTCTTCGCCTTCTTTGATGGTATATTTTTCATCCAGTATGTGGCGACAGTGCGGGCAAAGATCGCCGTCTATCCTAACTTTCAGGTCGCGCTCAAAGTCACTTCTCAGGTAACGCGGCAGAATATGCAAAGGCTCTTCGTGCATCGGACAACCTTTAATGGCGAAAACCTGGCGCAGGGAATAATCCTCAAGAAGCTGTTTCAACATTCTTGCGAACGTCGATTTGCCGCCAGCAGTAGGACCGACCAAAAGAAGAATTTGGTTCCCCGTTTCTAAACGATTGGCGCCAGCCTTTAAGAAATTCACTGCCTGATAAATCGGCTTATCCAACCCGAAAAGCTTCTTGGAAAAAGCGGCGTAGCGAATGTCTATCGGCGAACCGTTGTCGTCCGCAAACCATTGCTCCGATTCAGGAACCGGCTCTTTGCCGAAATTCAAGATTTTCTCGAGAAGCCTGGCCGGAGAATTTTGGGCGATTTTTGGATCGTTTTTCAGAAGCGCAAGGTAGTCTTTAAACGTTATTTCCTTGTGTGTTTTCTGTTTTCTTATCTTCCTTTCCGCGTCTTCGCTGATAACCTTTTCGAGATCGAACCCTTTCGTCTCGCTCATACAATCCTCCAAAACGCATAACAAGTTTCTATAAGAATAATAAAACACGGCTGGCTAGAGTCAACAACCGCATTAGCCGCAAAAAATCAACAATTTTGGCAACCGCTTAAGATTGTCCGAGGAGTTTAGATATGACTTTTTGGATAACCTGTGGGTCTCCGGCACCGCGGAGTTTCGCCATAGTCTTGCCGGTTAAAAACTGAACGGCTTGCGATTTTCCTTTTTTGTAATCGGCGACCGCCGCCGGATTTTCTTCCAAAATTACTTTTACAATTTCGGAAATTTTTGTTTCGTCTGATATCGCCTCGAATCCTTCCACGGAGAGAATTTCTTCCGGATCGCGGCCGTCGCGGAACATGATGGAGAGTAAGTCTTTGGCTTTTCGGCTTGTAATCTTTTTTTGAGAAATCAAGGCGAGAAGATGAGCGAGGTGTTCCGGACCAAATTTAAGTTCGCCGAATCCGATACCGGAGTCATTCATCAATCCACGCAGGTCGCTCAAGATGTAATTCGCCAACAATCCGCAATCGGCAGCAACCGACAATTCTTTAAACTCGCTTGCCGACTCTTCAAAAAATTTCGCAAGGTCGGCATCGCTTCGTATAAGCTCCGCCTGATTTTCAGGAAGACCGTATTCGCTCATAAGCCTTGCCCTTTTCGCCTGCGGAAGTTCCGGCAGCTCTGCGCGCAATTTTTCCAAATCGAAAACGCCCGTTTCAAAAGGCGGCAGATCGGGTTCTGGGAAATAGCGATAGTCGTGCGCTTCTTCTTTCGAGCGCTGGCTAACCGTCTTTTTTTTGTTTTCATCCCAGCCGCGAGTTTCCTGGTGAATTTTCTCTCCTTTTTCAAGCGCTTTGATCTGCCGTCCCACCTCATATTCAATTGCCTCTTTGGCAAACCTGAAAGAGTTTATGTTCTTCAGTTCAACTTTTGTGCCCATATTTAAGCTCACGTTTGCCTCAATGCGCATCTGGCCTTTTTCCATGTCGGCATCTGACACGTTCAGGTAGCGCAGGATGAGCTGCAATTCTTTAGCGAAAGAAACAACTTCTTCGGCGGACTTGAGATCCGGCTCCGTGACAAGCTCCATAAGAGGAACGCCGGCGCGGTTGAAGTCGACAAGCGAAATTCGTTGTCCCAGGCTTGCCGAGGAACCGCTTTCATGTCCAAGCGTTCCCGTGTCTTCTTCTAAATGAATCCTCTTGATGCGCACGCCGTTCAGTCCTCCGCCCGAGACAAGCGGCTGGTCGTACTGCGAAATTTGGTAACCCTTGGGCAAATCCGGATAAAAATAATTTTTGCGGTCGAATTTCGCGACGGGATTAATTTTGCCTCCGAGCACCAGCCCCGCTTTTATCACTTCCTCAACCGCTTTTTTATTTATCGTCGGCAGCGTCCCCGGATGCCCGAGGCAAACGGGACAAACATTAGTGTTCGGATGCTTTTCTTCCGGATCGTTCAAAGAGTCGCAAAACATCTTTGTTTTGGTTTTCAACTCTGTGTGGATTTCTAGTCCTATCGTGGGTTGATAATTAGACATATGAGGCGTGCCTGCCCGCCGTAGTTTTAGCGAAGGCGGGTATTTCCAACCCGATTGTTGGTTGATGGTCCATGTAAAAAAATTATAACCCGCACTCTTAGGCGGGGCAACGAAAAGATGTTTAGATTTTTAAGCAAGCCTCTTTAAAAGCTCTTCTGGAGTGGAAACGACTTCGTGGATAAGTTTTCTCGCCGACGGCTCCTCGTAGAGATCGTGCGGATAGCTGCCCATCAGGGTTTTGTCGTGCAAGGCATAACACATCTTACCCGACATGGCTGCGGCAAAGAGTTCGCCAGTTGTATTGACGCCTAGATAGCCATCCTTGTTGAAAACAAAACAAACGTCGGCAATGCGCACTTTACGGAAAAGGTGGTCGTAGACCTTTCCGGCAACGGCTTCCCGATAAACCGCATCGTTTAAGCGATCTTTTTCGTGCAGGACACCAACCTTTTCTTCTTTTTCTCCGAAATTCGGCTCGAGAACAACGGGGTGCAGACCTTTTGCCGCAGCAAGGGTACGCAATTCACCGATGAATTTTTCCATATCCTTCTTAAACCGCTGGCTTGAACAAAATACCACGGACTTCATTCCATTGATAATACCCCGTTTAGTTTTATAATCAAATCAAATTATCAACAGCAATGGCAATAATCACGCTTGGAGGAAAAGTGGGCTCCGGAAAAAGCCACGTGGCTGGCAAGTTGGCTTCGGTTTTGGGCTACAAAGAATTCAATGTCGGACAGCTTTTCAGAAAAATGGCGGAAAAAGAAGGGTTGACGATAGATGAGTTCTATTCGCGCCTGAAAAACAATCCGGCCGTTGAGCGCGCCGTAGACGAAGAGCAAAAAAAATTTCTGCGGGAAAATGACAATGTTGTTGTACAAGGACGCATAGCCTGGTATTTCGCCAAAGAAAGCCCGTTTGCTGTTTTTAATGTCTTTCTTTCTGTAAATCCTGAAACGATGGCTATGCGAACTTCAATTCGTCCGGAATATAACGACCGAACACTTGGAGAAATAATAAACTTGGCCGCGGCGCGCGAAGAGGAGGAACGAGAACGCTACAAAAATCTTTACTGCATAGAAAACCATCTCGACCCGTTGCACTATCATTTTGTCGTAGATACAACCGATATGTCTCCGGATGAAGTAGTAACTTCGGTGCTCAATAAGTTCAAAAAAGTACGCTTGCCATGAAATCAAAAGGCGCTTCATAAGAGGCGCCTTTGTTTTTTTACCAAACGAGATCTTTCCGCCCGGGGTATTTTTTGTCCAGGTATGAGAAAAATTTTTTTTCGGACAAAAAGATGCGCGTCGAATTGCGAACAATAAATGGACTCGCTTCCGAACCTAGAAAAACAGTAAAAACGTCTTTTCCTTCGCCACACGCCTGCTGCATTTCGCTCGAAAGCCCCGGAGATGAAATGGCCCTGGGCCACTCTTTGAGAATATTCGGGTAGTGTTTGGCAGCCTTTTGCACCTCTTCCGGAACTATGACCTGGGGCCAATAAGCCACCATAAAATCGCAAAGGTGTAAAAACCAATAGAGATCGCGATGAACAATGTGTCTATGCACCGCCTGGCCATATTTTTCCGGCTCTTTCTTGTCGAAATGAACTGCTCCAACAACCTCAACGCTTAAAGGATTTACAATCCGGAAATACCGCGAAAGTTTCTTGATAAATCTGTCAATCGGTTCTCTATCGTCCGCTTTACGCAAATGCGAAATCGGCATTCCTGTGTAAACTGACTCGATCTCCGGATGAAAAACCATCTTATAAAATTCCGACGGCGACTGCGAGGTGGCGAAAACCTGGAACTGAACGTCAAAAAGTCCAGCGATAATCTGAGTTGTCCCAACCTCAACGTTCTGCCAAGAAAGAATTTTTTCAGGATTCAATTTTTGATCCTGCCATTGCTCACGCTCCCGAAGGCGCATTATGATCGGCCTGTAGTCGTCGATAAATGTCACAAGTGCCGCAAGCTCTGGCATGGTTAAAAATTTTTTCAAAAACCTATCGCAGGCCTCCAAATATACATAATCCCACAGGAACCAGGCGTGGATGCAGACAAGGACTAAGTCGTATTTGTTCTTATTATCGACAATCTCTTGCAGAGCGGCGCGAAGCACGGCCGATCTGTCGGTCTGCAAACGCCACTGCTCAACTCTAAGAATGGTTTTGTGTCTCATCTTGTGCCCAAGGTCGGCGAAATTATCAAACATCAGATCTCCTGTATTGATGATTTTCACGCTTTTGCCACGCATCTCACAATAATGGACGAGCTTTAAAAAAAAATCTTTTTCGCCGCATCCGGGAATTCCGGTTGTAATGATTATCTTCGTGTCATTCTTCCGTTTCACTGCCATTTCCTCGCTTTGATGGCAATATTTCTAACTTCTTCTTATCACAAAAAAACGCCGCGTGCAACATAGGCGGCGTTTGCCGGAAAATCCACCGGCAATTGATCAGATAATGACCAGTTCTGGCAAAATGTATTCAAACCAAGCCGGATCAGTTTCGCCCCGCTCGACGTAGCGCCTCATTTCATCCAAAGACATAAATTTCAAGAACTTGTGTTTGTCGGGCTCGCGCAAGACCAGATCGCCTTCTGCTTCTGCTTCGTAAACCCACCAATCATGGCCTTCGTGATTTTTCGGACAAGAATTGGGATAAAACTTATTTTCGATAACCGGCTTGAAATTCTTAACCTTAAGACCTGTTTCTTCGAAAACTTCCCGCAAAAGACATTCTGCCGGATCCTCCCCTTCTTCAATGTGCCCCGCGGGCAAGGCGAGTCCTTGCGGAGTCTTCAGCCTGTACTGAACCAAAAATCCGCCTTTTTCGTCTTTGATGATTGCGCCTACGCTTTTGCCCTTTGACATTCCAATGTCAACCCTATAATTATCCGCCTAATATTTTAAATTAGGTAAGCCTCTTTATCAACTCCTCCGGCGTTTCGATGATTTCCGTAAACAGTATGTCGCGGCAAATCTCACCGCCCGCCTCAATCGAACGCTCCGGTTCAAGCGCGTAAATCACCATGTTCTTGCCATGGGCAAAGCCAAGCTCGAGGGTGGTATTTACGCCCAAATAACCATCTTTGTTGTAGACATAACAGACATCCGCTTTGCGGATCCTGTCGAAGTGTTCGTGGACCATGGCCGGCACGCGGTCTCTGTACGATTTCACTCTAAGTCTTTGGCTTTCTTCTTTATGGAGCATTTTCTTCCGCTGGCGCACGAAATTCGGCTCGAAAACGATCGGGCAGCCGAGCTTGCGCAGTTTTTCGGCGAAAGACTCAATCCCTTCTTTATATCTTTGCGAACCGCAAATGACGACGGATTTCATACCAACATTTTACCGCCGGGGCTTTACGGTGTCAATGATTGTTTAAACCTTTTGCCCAGCTTTATAGAAAGACAACGAACGATAATAATTGTTTTAGTTCATTTTTGATAAAATTAAAGGCGGAATGAAAGGCAAACTCATCGCCCTCGAGGGGATCGACGGCTGCGGCAAAGACTCACAGGCCGAGCGAACAATTTCTTGGCTTCAAAAACTTGGCTTTGATGTAAAATTTTCACGCGAGCCAAGCGATACCCCAATAGGCCAAACAATCAGGAAAATGCTGCGCGGCGAGATGCCGAAAATCGCGGACGCAAAAGAATTCCAGCGACTTTACGTCATCGATCGGGCACAGGATATCGTAAGCACCATTAAACCCCGGCTTGATGCCGGAAATATTTGCCTTATGGGACGCTTCACGTTTTCCACTGTCGCTTACGGCATGCTTGATGGTATTTCAGCGGAAGAAATTATGGAAATGCATGAGCAAATCATCGGAGCGCATCTTATCTGGCCTGATCTGAATATAATTTTCGACATTCCCTCAAAAGAAGCGCTGCGGCGCATCGAAAAAGGCAGGGATAGAAAAGAATTTTTTGAGAAAGAAGCTTGGCTCGAAAAAATCAGACAAAACTACCTGCAAGTCGCCGAACATCCGCGGTTCAAAAATTCCACGGTCATTATTGACGCTTCCCCGGACGAAGAAAAGATTTTTCAGGACGTGAAAAAATCGATTGAACCGATATTAAGAAATAAATGAAACCCCTCTCAAAGAGAGGGGTTTCATTTATAATTTCAGTTCCGCCTGTCGGAGCGACTGCTCATCGCCACTTCTTGATTCCCATATTACGTCGGAGCGACTATTCGTCGCCCCTCCCTAGAAACCCCTGCCGGCAGGCAGGGGTTTCTAGTGCTCTCCGCCTGTCGGCGGATCGCTGTTTTCCGACACTGGAAACTCCGGTTTCCCGACCTTTTCACAGAAATATGCACAAGGATTATCAATCTATAACCTCAATTCCCATATTTCTCGCCGTGCCCATGACGGTGCGCTCGGCAGCGGCGAGATCGTCGGTATTTAGATCCGGCATTTTTCTTTCGGCGATTTTGCGCACATCGGCGCGGGTAACTTTACCGACTTTGGTTTTTAGGGGGTCGCCAGAGCCCTTTTCGATTCCTGCGGCTTTTTTCAAAAGCGCCGATGCGGGCGGGGTCTTCAAGACAAACTTAAAACTGCGGTCTTCGAAAATCGTGATTTCCGCCGGCACGATATCGCCTGCCATATCCTTTGTCTTGTCGTTGAATTGTTTACAGAATTCCTGAATGTTTACGCCGTGCGGCCCCAAAGCGGTGCCAACGGGCGGCGCGGGATTGGCCTGTCCGGCAGGAAGTTGAAGTTTTAAAATTGTTTTGATTTTTTTGGCCATGTTTAAAAATTTAAACCACAAATATCAAAATGAAAATTTTACATTTTGACTCTTAAATTTTGAATTAAAACGGCAGATCTCCCGCCTTCGCCTCCTCGCCTTCCAAGTCAACCGTCGGCACTTCTTCCGTCTTTATCTCCTGATTTTCGGCTGCAGTCTGCCGACCTCCTTTTGCGCCGCCCTGCGGCCGCGGACCAAACTGGACGCGCTCGGCTATGATCTCGGTTGTTCTTCTTTCCTGGCCGCTTTTATCCTGCCAGGAACGGGTTCGCAGCCGCCCCTCAATGAGTACCATGCTGCCTTTCGTCAAAAACTGGGTAACGATTTCCGCTTGCCTGCCCCAGACAACGATGTTGTGGAATTCCGTTTCTTCCTGCCGCGCGCCGGATTTGTCCGTCCAAACGCGATTGGTAGCAACGCCGAAGCTCGTAACCGCCTGTCCCGAAGGAGCGTTTCGGAGCTGCGGGTCGGCAGTCAGACGGCCGATGAGAAAAACTTTGTTTAGATTCATACCGTTAAAAGCAGATCGCGACTGTATTGATCTGCAAACTTTATCATTGTTATAGCGACTTATTTATTCTACAAAAATATAGCTGTTTGTAAAGAGATTGCGGCTTCCGGCGGATTCAATGCTCCTATTGCAAAATCTCCTCTATTTTTTTCTCCAGCGCCTCGTTGCTCAAAACCTCTGTACGCTTCTGCGGCAAAGTTGTTTTCCTTGGAACAAATTTTCTCGGAGGACGACCACCGGTCTCTCCTTGAACACCAAGCGCTTCTTTAGGAAGCTTGACAATAATGAAGCGCAAAATGCCTGCGGCGGTTTTTAAGTCTTTTTCCAAAGCAACAACTGCTTCGGGCGAGGCTGAACATCTTATAAACCAAAAATCCGCCTGTGTTGTCTTTTTTATCGGGTAAGACAATTTTATTTTTTTAACCCTGGGGTCCGATATTGCCTCAATTCCGTGCTGGCGCAAAAGCCGCAAAACCACATCGGCATCTTCTTCTTTGGCCAAAAGGCAGGAAATTTCGTAGTTTTTTTTCTCCGTTTCTTCCATGGTAAAAATTTTAAATGTATTCTTGGTTTTTAAGCAAGTTTAATTTTCTTCTGGTTCGCCAGCAGCGGCAACCGGCTCCTCTTTTACGGCTTCGTCAACGTCGTCTTCCGGTATACCTTTTGTCAATTCCTTTGTCGGGATGAGGCGACCGATGATCACGTTTTCCTTAAGGCCGCGCAGACTGTCTATTCTGCCTTCTACTGCAGATTTAACCAAAACACGCGCCGTGTCTTGGAAAGAAGCAGCGGAAAGGAAACTGTCGGAAGAAAGCGCGACTCGCGTTATTCCCAAAAGCAGTTCGTCTGCTTTGACCGGTTTCAGGCCCTGTTTTTTAAGTTCCCTGTTGGCTTCGAGGACACTGTCTTTTTCCACGGTTTCTCCGGCAACAAAATCCGTGGAGTCTCCGGCATCTCTTACGCGCACGCGAGAGAACATCTGTCTGACGATTATCTCGATGTGTTTATTGTTGATCGTTGCGCCTTCCGATAAATAAATTTTCTGCACCTCGTTGATGATGTAGCGCTGTACCTCTTCTTTGCCTTTGATGGCTAAAAGTTCCTTGAGATCGACATGTCCTTCAGAAATCTGATCGCCTTTCTGCACTTTGGCTCCGACTTCCACGAAAAGCAGTGTTGTGCGCGAAATCAAAAATTCTTGCGCCTTTTTTGATCCTGGCTGTGATATTCTTACAAGTTTTGCCATGCCCTTGTCTTCCACTTTTTCTACTATTCCGTCCATAGGAGCAAGAATCGCCCTGCCTCGCGGCGGTCTTACTTCAAAAAGCTCTTCCACGCGCGGCAAGCCATGCGTAATATCAGCTCCGGCAACGCCTCCGGCATGGAATGTGCGCATTGTAAGCTGCGTTCCCGGTTCACCGATAGATTGAGCGGCAAGCACGCCCACGGCCACGCCAAATTTCACCGGACTGTTGCTGCCGAGGTCGAAACCGTAGCATTTGGAACAAATGCCGTGTGCCGTCTTACAGGTGATTGGCGACCTGACCTTAGCTGATTCAATATTGGAACGATCTATCGCCTCCGCTGCGATTTTGTCTATAATTTCTCCGGCACGCACGACGATTTTCCTCTGTATCCTCACATCCTCAAGCGACGTGCGCGAAAAGAGGCGGCTCGAGAAAGATTGGTTGAACTCCTTGCCGTCCTTGCGGAAAATTTCTACTCCTTCTTTTGTGCGGCAGTCTTCGCTTCTTATGATTAAATCCTGTGATACGTCAACTAAGCGTCGCGTCAGATATCCAGCTTGGGCGGTTTTAAGAGCGGTGTCAGTCGTTCCTTTTCTCGCACCGTGCGTGGAAATGAAATATTCCAAAACACTGAAACCTTCTTTCAGAGATGATTTAATCGGCAATTCGATAATTTCTCCTTTGGGGTTTTGCACCAAACCTCTCATACCCATCATCTGGATCGGCTGGGACCAAGAACCGCGCGAACCAGAATCAACAATTTGGTAAATGGGATTGTTTTTTTCTAAAGCCTCGGCTACCAGTTTGGAAATATCGGCTTTTGCCTTTTCCCAAACACTTATCACTCTGGCGCGCCGCTCGGCAGCAGTCAAAAGCCCTTCGTTAAACTGATCTTGAATTTCCGCGGTTTGTTTTTCTGAAGACTCAACCAGCGCGCGTTTGCCTTTCGGAACCATAAGGTCGGCCATCGCCCATGTAATTCCTGAACGCGTTGCCATCTCGAAACCCAAGAGTTTTACGGCATCCAAAATATTTCTTGTTTCCTCTTTTCCATATTTGTCAAAAATATTTTCTACGATCTTTACCAGTTTTTTCTTGTTTATAGCTTCGTTTTGATAAGGAAGAAGGCCGTGGAGATTTTCGTTAAAAATCATGCGGCCGAGAGTCGTCTCCATACTCTGCCAATAAACAGGCTCGCGCAGACCAATAAATCCGAACTCATGCGCAAGCAGGGCTTCTTCGATTCCTCCGATCGCTTTTTTCGGCAAACCTTTTTCGTTTCTTTCCACATTCGATTCGTCCGTCTGCGTCAAATAATAAATTCCCAAAACGACGTCTTGCGTCGGCGTAGTTATAAGCTCGCCAGTTGCCGGCTTCAAAATATTTCCGCCGGCAGACATAATTTCTCTTGCCTCTTTCTGGGCGTAATTCGAAAGAGGCAGGTGCACAGCCATTTGGTCGCCGTCAAAGTCGGCATTGAAAGCGACACAAACCAGCGGCGGTATTTGAATCGCCAATCCTTCGGTAAGCAGGGGCTTGAAAGCCTGCACGCTTAAGCGGTGCAGTGTCGGAGCGCGGTTCAAGAGCACCATTTTGTCGCGAATGACGTCTTCCAAAATTGCCCAGACTTCGTCGCTACCCTCTTCGATAAACCGCGCCGCGCCGCGAATGTTGTAAGCCAATCCTCTTTTGATAATCTCGCTCAAGACATACGGCCGAAAAAGCTCGAGCGCCATAATCTTCGGCAGCCCGCATTCGTCGATCCCTAATTTGGGACCTACGACGATCACGGAGCGGCCGGAGTAATCCACTCTCTTGCCGAGAAGATTTTGTCTGAAGCGGCCCTGTTTCCCTCTAAGCATGTGAGCGAGAGATCGGAGCGGCCTGCGCTGCGAAGAAAGCTGTTGCGAGCCAAACCTTGCCGAATTGTCGATTAGGGCGTCTACTGCCTCTTGCAACATTCTTTTTTCGTTGCGAACAATGACGTCTGGCGCTTTTATGTCCAAAAGTTTTTTCAAACGGTTGTTTCTGTTAATAACGCGCCGGTATAGATCATTGAGGTCGGACGTGGCATACCTGCCGCCGTCAAGCGCCACCATCGGGCGAAGATCAGGAGGAAGAACGGGTAAAACATTAAAGATCATCCACTCCGGCCTCGTTTGGTTTTTGATCATAGACTTAAACATTTTGAGGCGCCGCAGGAGTTTGCTTTGGGCAAGCGGGTCTTTTGATTTGTCGAGGTCTGATTGTATTTTTTGAATTTCCTTGCGCAGATCCATCCCCTCGAGAATTTTCCTGACGGCTTCCGCTCCGCTTCCGGCGCGAAAAACACTGCCGAAACGTCTGGATAAATTAAAGTATTCGGTTTCTGTAAGAACTTGCCCAAGACGCAAATCCTGAAGATAGTCCTCGGTAACTTTGGCTGCTTCCTTAAGCTCTTTCTCAACGCCTTTGCCTTTGCCGCTTTCTTTTATTCTGCTTTTTAGTTCTCCGCCCAAAGCCTTTAGCGCTTTCTCTCTTTCTTCTTCGTCAACCTCGGTAACAATGTAGGCGGAATAGTAAATTACGCGTTCCAGTTTTGGAGCAGACACGTCGAGAGATAAACTCAAGCGGGAAGGCGCACTCTTTAAAAACCAAATATGTGAAACGGGTGCGGCAAGCTCCAAATGCCCCAGTCTTTCGCGCCGAACGGACGCCTTGGTAACCTCCACGCCGCACTTGTCGCAAACAACGCCCTTATAACGCACACGTCTGTATTTACCGCAATAACATTCATAATCTTTTGTCGGACCGAAAATACGCTCCGAGAAAAGACCGTCCTTTTCCGGTCTTTGGGTTCGATAATTGATTGTCTCTGGTTTGATAACTTCGCCATGCGACCATTTCAAAATGTCTTCCGGAGAGGCGACTGTAATTTGCAGCGCGGAAAAATCTTCCTTCCTTCTTGTTTCGTCGGCATAAATCGGTTTGACGTTAAAACCAAGTGACTTGAGCTCGTTGACCAACACATTGAACGATGCCGGCAAATTCGGCTCTTTAATTTCTTCCCCTCTGATTATCGATTCGTAAGCAGCGGCGCGGCCCAAAACATCGTCGGACTTGATCGTCAACATTTCCTGCAATGTATGCCTTGCCCCATATCCTTCGAGCGCCCAAACTTCCATTTCTCCGAATCTCTGACCGCCGAACTGCGCCTTACCGCCTAATGGTTGTTGGGTAATGAGTGAATAAGGACCGGTAGATCGCATATGTGCCTTGTCTTCAACCAGATGATTGAGTTTCAGCATGTAAATTACGCCGACATTGACTTTCTGATCAACTTTTTTTCCGGTCCGGCCGTCGAAAAGGGTCACTTTTCCGTTTTCCGGAAGACCAGCTGCCTTGAGTTCCGCCCTTATTTCGTCTTCTGTTGCGGAATCGAGCCCCGGGGTTACGGCTCTATATCCCAGTTTTTGCGCAGCCCAACCAAGGTGTGTTTCGAGCACCTGGCCAAGATTCATACGCGAAGCCACGCCTAAAGGATTCAAAATTATGTCCACCGGCGTCCCGTCCTCGAGATATGGCATATCTTCAACTCTTCTTACTTGGGAAATTACCCCTTTGTTGCCGTGGCGGCCGGCAAGCTTGTCTCCCGCCTGCACTTTTCTTAACTCTGCGATCTCAACCTGAATGCGCTTGATTATTCCCGGTTCAAGCTTGTCGCCTTTTTCCCTGTCGAAAATCTTGATGTTGACCACGCGGCCGCGCTTACCATGCGGCAGCGTAAGAGAAGTGTCTTTCACATCACGGGCCTTCTCGCCGAAAATTGCCCGCAGAAGCCTTTCTTCCGGAGTAAGCTCGGCTTCGCCTTTGGGAGAAATTTTTCCGACCAAAATATCGCCTGCCCTTACTTCGGCGCCAATACGTACAATTCCTTCTTCGTCCAGATTTCTCAATTTTTCTTCGGAAACGTTGGGAATGTCCGGCGTTGTTAACTCCGGACCAAGTTTTGTGTCGCGTACGTCGCAATAAAAATCTTCGATGTGTATCGAAGTAAAAAGATCTTTGTGCACGGCTCGCTCGGAAAGTATTACGGCGTCCTCGAAGTTTGCTCCTTCCCAGGACATAAAGGCCACAAGAAGATTTTGGCCTAAAGCAAGAACACCGTCATCCGTAGATGGCCCATCGGCCAAAAGGTCGTCTTTTTTTACAACATCTCCAAGATTAACCAGCGGCTGCTGCGATATACATGTAAACTGGTTCGATCTTTTAAATTTTTCCAGGTGATAAGTTTTGGTCCCGCCTTTCTGATATTTAACGGTTATTTTCCCCGCATCAACTTCGACAACTTTACCGCTTCCTTCCGCTTTTAAAACATAGCCGGAGTCTCTCGCAACCCTCTCTTCTTCGCCCGTTGAAACATAAGGGGCGGCCGGCCTGATCGAGCCAACGGCTTGTCTTTGCATGTTGGAACCCATAAGCGCACGGTTGGCGTCGTCGTGCTGAAGAAATGCTATAAGCGAAGTAGCGGCGCTAACAAATTGATGAGGGGCAACGTCGATAAAATCAATTTCCTGTATGGCGCAAGTTCCCGGCGTACCTTTTACTCTGGCCTCAACAACTTCACCCAACAGATTGCCTTCCGCGTCTCTTCTTACTCCGGCATGCGTTATTTTATATTTTTCTTCTTCCAGTGCGTCCATCCAGACAATTTCTCCAGTCACCCTGCCTTTTTCAACGCGCGCATATGGCGTCTCGACGAATCCGAAATCGTTTATCTTGGCGAAACTAGCCAAATAATTAATCAGACCGATACTCCCGCCCTCGGGAGTTTGAATCGGACAAACGCGGCCGTAATGCGAGCGGTGAACGTCGCGAACCTCGAAGCTGGCCCGCTCCCGCGTCAAACCACCGGGACCCAAGGCAGAAATCCTTCGTTTGTGCTCAAGTTCGGCCAACGGATTTACTTGATCCATAAATTGCGAAAGCTGTGAAGAAGAAAAAAATTCTTTAACGACGGCGGCAATCGGACGGAAGTTAATGAGTTGCGAAGGCGAGATGCGCTCTCTTGCTTCCGTAGACATTCTGTCTTGTACAATCCGTTTCAATCTGGCCAAGCCAATGCGAAGTCTTCCCTGTAAAAGCTCGCCGACAGCCTTAAGGCGCCTGTTGCCCAAATGATCTATGTCGTCCGGCTGAGAATCCTGTTTGTTGTTCAGATTGATTATTTCTTTTATAACCGCAACCAAATCTTCGCCATTTAAAACCCTATCTTCTTTTTTCTGTCCGCCGTACAAACGTTGGTTAAATTTAAAACGACCGACGCGGGACAAGTCGTAGCGATCGGAACGCTGAAACATGGCATCAATCAAGCCCTTGGCCGTTGCTGCGGCCGCCGGATCTCCCGGACGGAGGCGCCGATAAATCTCGACATAAGATTCATCGGCATTTTTGGCGGTGTCTTTTTTAAGAGTTGCTTCAATGTGGTCGAACATTCCTTTTTCGACATCGGAAAATGCCGCACGGATTTTTTCATCATCGTATCCGAACGTACGCAAAAGGTCCGTTACGGGAACCTTTCTGTGGCGGTCAATTTTAACTTCAATGGCGCCATCCGGATCGGTTTCGAACTCGAGCCATGCGCCGCGGTTCGGAATTATTTTTGCACCGAAAAGCTGGCGGCCACGCCAAAGGAAAGAGGTGAAGTAAACGCCGGCGGATCGCACAAGCTGCGCAATAACCACACGCTCGACGCCGTTGATAATAAAAGTTCCCCGGTTGGTCATTATCGGAAAATCACCAAGATAAACTTCTTGCTTTTCCGACTTCCCTGTTTTTTTATCGACGAGCCTCAGCTCCGCCCTTAAAGATGCTTCGTAGGTCGCATCCTTGTAGCGCGCGGTTCTTTCGTCATATTTCGGTTCATCAAAATGATATTTACCGAAATATAATTCGAATTCCTTGCCGGTATGGCTGGTGATCGGAGAAATTTCGTCGAAAATTTCTTTCAATCCTTTTTCTAAAAACCAACCGTAAGAACGGAGTTGTGCCTCGTTCAGGTCAAAAGGTTCAACAAGCGGCAGCGATTTGGCGAAACTTTTTACCGGAATTTTTGGCATTTTATTTGCTTCGAAATAAATTCAAATCGTTTTTTTAATCTGGCTTTTTGTCGTCAACCCAAAAGCATCAACCATCAACTAGATTTTTATTTGAAAAAACGGCTAACGCAATAAAACCTCCCCCCTTCCCTGGAAGGAGCGTTTTTATTTTATTTATTTTTGTCTTTTTATGTCAGCACGAGTCTCTTAAATCAACTCGCTTGCCACATCGCGTTTCACCGCAAGCACGAATTTTTCAGCAAACAATTGCTACAATAACCGTGCTTCAGAAATTCGTATGTAATATACTAGGCGATGAAACGCGGTCTGTCAAGCCATTATTATAATACTACAACCCCAGATATCTTGCCCTGTTTTCGTTATGCTCTTCAAATGTTTTAGCAAAGATCGTCTTCTTGGTTCTCGGGTCGCTTAAGTAGTACCAGTAGGGGGAATTTTTCGGAGCAACCGCGGCTGATATGGCCGAAATACCTGGATTACCAATAGCCCGAGGCGGCAAACCAGCGTGTAAGTAAGTATTATAATCCGATTCTCTTTTGAAGTCAAGTGGCTGCAGTGGATAACAAGAAGACACCGCAGACCCGCTTAAAACCTCTTTAATATAGCAGATTGTAGCGTCAACGCGAAGCGGCACTCCGGCGCCGATTCTTTTCAGTAAAATACCGGCAACTATTTTCATATCCTCCGCTTCCGGTACCTCTTTTTCTAGAATCGAAGCTAAAACCACAATCTTTTTTATCTCTGCCTCATTTTTTCCCTTGAGCACATTTTTGGTTTTCAAGTCGAAATTGTCCAGTATTTTTTTAACCACGTCTTCCATAAAAGAATTAAACAAGAACCTGTAGGTGTCCGGGAAAAGGCGACCTTCTATATCAGTCGATGAGGCATAGGTTATCAAACTTCCGGGAATAATAACTTTTGCGTCGCTTAAAATAGAATCGATTTTATAAACGGTGGCGCCTTCCGGTATGCGAACTTCTGCTTCGTTTTTTTCCTCGGGAGCAATTTCCCGAAGTATGACGACGCTCGTTTCGCCCGGATTGAGCGTATAAACGCCGGGGTTTATATACTTATATTTCCAAATTAAAATCCCGAGAATTTCAAACGACAGCCTCGATCTGATTATGCCTTCTTTTTCCAAGCGCGCGGCTATCTCGGAAAATCCTTCGCCGCGTTTTATCTCGAAAATAATTCTAGAATCAGCTCCTTTCGGACCAAGAGACAATAAAAACGCAACGCCTGAGAAAAAAAATAAGGCCAGCGCAAAAAACCTTTTGGAAAAGAAACTTCTTTTGATGACGTGCCTCATTTCCTTAAATTGATTTTAGAGCATTTGGCCTTGTTTTATTCCCCAGTCTTTTTCTCTGTTTATTGCGGCTACAAGGCCCAGAAGAAACAAGCTTGCCACGATGCTCGACCCTCCGTAACTGATAAAAGGAAATGTTACGCCGACGATTGGGGTAAGGCCGAGCGCCGAGCCGGCATTAAGCAAAAATTGCAATCCGAAAATCACCGCCACCCCAAGGCAAACGAATTTTTCGAAATTCCTGCGAGCCCCAAGGCCGCTTCGCAGAATCCTGAAAATTAAAAAGGTCAGCGCCGAAATTACCACCAGCCCCCCGAAAATTCCCCATTCTTCGACGACAACAGCAAAAGCAAAATCGGATGCCGGTTCCGTAAGAAAGCCTAGCTGCGTCTGCGTCCCTTGTTTATAACCCTTGCCCCAAAAACCGGCGGAGCCAATAGCTATTTTTGATTGCGCGGCGCTGTAATTAATTCCTAAAACATTGCGCTCCGGAAAAAAAACGCCCGCGATGCGCTCACGCTGATAATCGCGCAGAATATTAAACCAAAAAATCGGAGCAATTATAAGCAGCGTGAGCAGAAAAATAACCAGACGCCTTCCGGAAAGTCCGGATAAGATCAGAAACATAAACCAAATGCCGAAAAGAATCAGCGCCGAACCGAAATCTGGTTGTAAGGCAACGAGAGCTGCAGGAATTGCAAAAAATAAAAACGATTGGAAAACCGTACTCCAGTGAGAAATATTTATATGTTTTTTGCTGAAATACAAAGCATACAAAAGCACCAAAGAAATCTTTGCTATCTCTACTGGCTGAAAATTGAACAGGCCCAAAGAGATCCAGCTTCTTGTGCCACGAATTTTAGAGCCGAAAACATCAAGGAGGAGAAGGAGCACGGTCGTCAGCGCATAAAGTCCGCCGATAAGCCAGCGATAATTCAAAAGATTCCGCCAATCAAAAAAGTAAAACAAAACAACGGCCATTAGCCCTACGGCAATCCATACAAGCTGCAGGTAAAAAAGCGAGGCAGAAACGCTGGAAATTGCTGCAAGGCTGGCTAAAAGCAGTATTCCGACCGGCAAAAAAAGCGACATTATGGTCTTCGAGAGTAAACAAAAACGCTGGTACCGTTTAAGTCGACGCTTGGTATGAGGGGATGAATAATTGAAAATTTCCTGGTTTCGTTTGGCAAAAGGTTAGAAATCTCCGTTTGCGACGCCCCGGCAATCTGACCAAATTGGCCGCGAAAAATTGCTACCGCAGTTACCGCGGGGAATGAAACGCTGTCGCGGTTGGTTATTTGGCCATCGACGGATAAATTACTGGCTTCTGCCGCGGTTGCAACACCGGAGACGGCAACATTTGGCGGGCCAGAAAACCTGTTACCGGGTAACCATTCGACATTTTCTATTTTTAAATCAATTTTAGAAAAAGGAACTGGCGGCAAAGACGCATTCGGGAGTAAAAGATATTTCACTTCCCCGGCATAAATAAAAGAATTGCCGCCAAGAGATCCGACAAAATCACCGTTCGCTTTATAAAAATTAAATTTGTAAGAAAAATTTTTTGCGGCGTAATCAAGGTTGGCATTGCTGATTTTCGCCAAAATACTTATTGACGACGGTGTACTGCTGAATTTCAAAATGCGATCGATAGCCACAATCGGACGCAGCTCTGCCGGAATACACGCCGCCGCGCACGGCCCGCCGCAATCAACCCCTTCTTCATTTTGGTTTCGAATTTTATCGAAGCAAGACGGCGCCGGACGAATAAATAAAACGTAAGAGCCGTAAATTATGCCGGCGAAAAAAAATAAATAAAAAATCCCATAAGCAATCTGTTTTATAAGACGCTTGCCCATAAGCTTAATTATAGCCGAAAAAGTTTCTGCCCCCGACTTTTAGCCGGAGGCAGAAACAAAAAGCGACAAACTACGCCAAACGCAACCCTTATTGACTTGGCGTGGAAGTCGACTCGCGCACAACGTTCTTCAGCGCAGTTCGCGCTTTTTCAAGAGCGGCTCGGAAATCGGCATTAGCTTTGTCGAAGGCGGCTTTTTTGTCGGCAACTAGTTTTTTCATCGCCGAGTCAAAATCGGCAGACGACTTTCTGGCATCGACAAGTTTGGTTCGCGCTGATTTTACAGCGGCTATAAAAGCGCTCCTTACCGTCTGTCCGCTAACACCGCTCGTGCAATCTGTTTTCGCTTTTTCCATAGCGGCACGAACGGAAGCTATCATGTCCGCAAGCGCTTTCTCCGTTGCCTGGCGCCTAAGCGCCAAAGCGTCTCTCACGCCTTTGTGAAAAACGGCTAGCGCTGCCTCGATCGCAGCGCGTCTGGCTTCAATCGCCGCCTGGACGGCGCCTCTGAAAGCCGCCACGGCTTGGCGATCGGCATCATTTTTTGCACCTTCTTCGAACTTGTCTATTCTGGCCTCGAAATCGCTCTTCTGTTCGCTTCGTTTCTGGTTCAGTTTGTCAAGATAGTCTTTTTCACGATCGTCGAAACGGGCCAGCTGATCGGCATCTTTGCTTTTCATTTCGTCCAGCTGCTTATTCAGTCTTGTCTCGATGTCTGAAATTTTCGGGATCAAAGCGTCGCAAGCTCCTCCTTTGACGCTTGGTGCGTTTTTTGGAGCGGACTGCGCGTAAACAAGCGGCGAAACCGTTGAAAGCAACATCACGGCAGCCGTAAGAGCCGAAAACTTTTTAGTCTGCATATGTTTTTAAAATTGGCTCGTGTTCAACGATTGATCAAAAGAATCAACTGAACCTGGTTCGGTAAGCGAAGTGTCCGATTCGGCCGGAGTAAGAGACTCTGCTTCGGCAGCGGAATTCAAATCGGAAACGATTGAATCCGGATTTGCCGCTTCAGGAGAAACCGCCAGCTTGCCACCAGTTGTACCAGCCTTCGGCAACTGCGTCCCCTGCCAGCCGTTAGACCAAAACCAATAGACAACGCCCAAAGCAACGACTACTACGATAACCCACAATAATTTCTTCATAATTTTGATCAATCAAATCGACCTTTCGGTTATATTAAATTATAGCAAAAATAAAAAGGGCGGTGGTTAACCACCGCCCCGGCCACCAAAACGCAGTGTTTCGGTATCTCGCTTATCCATTTTAGAAAATAATTCTGCCCTTCTCTTGATTCTCTCCGAAAATCTCTGCGAGAGGAAAAACAAGGGGCCGGATCATACGATACCGGCCCCGAGTCCTATGCGCCGTACTTTGCGCCGTACCTCGCCTTCTTCTGTTCCTTCTGTTTCTGCTTCTTCTTGCCGCCGTCTTCCGCCTGCAACCTCTTCGCACCGCCCCTCATCGAGAAAGCGCTGGGGTCGCCGTGCATGCAGAGTATTTTCTTGGCCTTGCAGCTGCAACCACCACCAATCCAACCTGCCATCTGACACCTCCTTGGCCTTTCTTCGCCAGGCCTTTCCAAGTGTTGCTTTTTACATTATAGCATATCAAAAATTTATAGTCAAGCAACCCGTATGGCCTATTCCAATAACCCAAATCTGCTTCGTGTAAAAGAGGCTGGTAAAAAATCCTTATGTGTCGGCATATCCTACTTTCCCCGCGACCGAAGTCGTAAGTATCATCGGATTGAAACGCTTTTACTTCTCTGTTCGGAATGGGAAGAGGTAGGACACGTTTCAACAGAACACCGACGCATAAAGATTTTTTAATGTTGCTTTTCCGCTTCTTTACATGCATTTGTGCTCGGTTTTCAGTTTTTTGAGAAGCTATCGGAGCCGCTCGCGGCTAGGTTTTTTGCGAAGTGAAAATGCGAGCGGCGAGACGCAAAGCCGATTCGCCGCTGTGGCGAATCGAGCTCGGTTCTCAAAAAGACAAAACCGGAGCAAGTCAGCATTGGGATGGTTGGCGCGGTTATTAGTATCTCTCGGCTTAAACGGTTGCCCGTCTTACACCTGAGACCTATCAACGTGGTAGTCTTCCACGAAACCTACACCTAATCTTGGGGTGGGCTTCGCGCTTAGATGCTTTCAGCGCTTATCCCTTCCATACATAGCTACCCGGCGGTTCAGCTGGTGCCAAAGCCGGTAGACCAGAGGTATGTTCAGCCCAGTCCTCTCGTACTAGGGCCAACTCCCCTCAAGTGTTTAGCGCGCTTGCGCGCGCATTACGCCTGCAGCAGATAGAGACCGACCTGTCTCACGACGGTCTGAACCCAGCTCACGTGCCACTTTAATTGGCGAACAGCCAAACGCTTGGGAGCTTCTTCACCCCCGCGCTGTGGCGAGCCGACATCGAGGTGCCGAGCGAAGTCGTCGATAGGGACTCTCGGACTTCACCAGCCTGTTATCCCCGGAGTAGCTTTTATCCGGTGTCTCCGGCCGTTCTATAAAGATTCTTCCGTATAAAATTACACGAAAGAAATAGCCGTCGGGTCACTAACTTCTGCTTTCGCATCTGCGCGGCTTGTAGGCCTTGCAGTTAAGCCGGCTTGTGCGTTTGCGCGTCCTGCCCGATTTCCATCCGGGCTAAGCCGACCTTAATAAACTCCTCCGTTACTTTTTTGGCATTTTGTTAACCTAATTTATATCGCATTGACGGCAACACATATGGCTCAATAAGCTTTTTAAATTTATCGGCCGTTTCAGAGAGAAAATATATCCTCCACCGATCATATTGCCTGTGCAATGCAACTTTGATACCGAATTTTTCGGCAAGAACTTTTTTTACCACTTCAAGATCGTTTTTCTTATAGCCTACGCTGTGAATAATATACGTTTTATGGCGTACCGACTTGAACGATCCGTCATCCATAAACCATATCGCCAGCGCAAGCGGATCAATGAGCTTTGCGAACAGTTTCGGAATAATTTTTTTACGCTCTTCATAAAATTGCTTGGCGTAAAATCTGAACGTTCC
>CAYXSS010000001.1:37750-85294 GCA_964467765.1 uncultured Candidatus Saccharibacteria bacterium | reverse complement strand
CCGCCACACGGAACCGAGGGCAACGATCGGGAATTCACGCTGCTTCTCGGGGTATTGAGCTCCGAAGGTGAGGAGTTCGGGGAGCTCGGCAGGACGGAGACCCATCTTGTCGAGTTCACGCAAGACTTCTTCGGACTCCATGTAGCGGTTGAAGTGGACGAGCTCGATCGCCACGGTTTCCTTGCCGCGCTTTGAGGGCGGTATGGGGAAGTGCTTGGCCGTGATGTCCGAGTTCTTCCAGTCGTAGCGTCCGGCGGTGATCATCTGCTCCAGCGTCTCACCGTAGTCGACGACGACGCGGAAGAGGTTTGCGGCAACCTGCATGGCTTTGGCCAAAACGGTTGCGACTTCCTCAACCAGCGTGTCCGGCGCTTCGCCATCCTTCACAAGCTCGTGGATCTGCTCGTTCGAAACGCCCTTCTTGCGGAGGGCCTTCGAGAGCTTGCTTGTGAAACTCCCTATCCAGCCAGCCCCGCTCATCATTGCATCCTGCTTTGCCATCGCTGTATCCTCCTTTACCTGCTCGCCCCTCGTCCCGACTAACATTCAATCGGGATCCAAGGCGTGCGGTTAGTTACAGCTCTTAACTCGCACAAAACACTGTACCGACGAGCTAAAAGCCGCAACCAACCGTGCTAAAATCGAATTTTCAAAGTACGTTTACATTATACACGATAATATCTTTTCTGTCAAATCCGCCCGCATCTCGGCCTGCTCGCCGTTGCCTATTGCGTCGGTCGTTGGCAGGCGGGACAAAAATATGAAGACCTGCCGCCGACTTTTATTCTTTTGATTTTCGTTTCACATCGAAAACATCCCTCGCCCTCGCGGTCATAAACTTTGCGCGCCTTCTCATAATAACTGCCGGATTCTCCGCCGGTTCTTTTGTAATCGCGCATAGTGGAGCCGCCTAGTTTAATGGCTTTGCGCAATACCGATTTAATCGCCAAAACCAACTTCCTTATTTCACCCGATGAAAGCGATTGGCTTTTGCGCACGGGATTCACCTTTGCGAGCCAAAGCGACTCGTCGGCATAAATGTTGCCGATGCCCGATATTAATTTCTGGTCCAGAAGCAAATTTTTTATGGCCCGTGAACTGCCGCGAACGATTTCCGAAAAGGCTTTTGCTTTAAATTTCGGAGATAATGGATTTATTCCAAGATTTGGAATTTCATGGTCGTTTTTCCATTCAAGCGTACCGAATCTCCTTGTGTCGCAAAAATAAAGCGCCGAACCATCCGAAAACAAAAACCTGGCCCGCTCGTATTTGTGGCTTTCCTTGCCGCCCTTCTTTTCGAAAAACAATCCGCCCGTCATGCGCAAATGGATTAAAATTCTTTTTTTGCCCGAGAGATGGAAAACAATATATTTGCCGTGCCGGTGGACAGACAAAATTTTTGCCGGCAACGAGTGCCCGGCTTTCGGTAATTTTTTGTCGAACACAAAAAACCGGCGGATGGTTTTGCCGGCGATTTTTCGATTTAGCTCGCGAACAATGGTTTCTACTTCTGGTAATTCTGGCACGTTAAAGATTCAAAATAAAAATTTTGTTCTTCGTTTTTTTGATTACAATTTCCTACTCCGCCATCGCTTCGTGCTGCGGCACAAGCTTGGGATCGGTCGGCAGGGTGAAATAAAAAGTTGTGCCGCGACCAATTTCCGATTCCGCCCAAATTTTCCCGCCATGGGCCCCAATCACGTTTTTGGCGATGTAGAGCCCCAGACCAGAACCTTCGGTTTGGAGTTTCAAGGCATTCTCCGCACGGAAAAATTTTCCGAAAAGTTTATCGAGATCTTCTTGCGGAATTCCGATGCCGGTATCGGATATAGAAACACGCAAATATGGCTCGTTCGTAATTTCTTCGACTTTCACGACGACTTGTCCGTTTTCAATGTTGTAACGGACGGCATTTTCTAAGATGTTGTTCAAGACCAGCGGAAACTTTTCGGAGTCGACCAAGACTTTCGGAGGCGGAGCCGAGGGCCTGTCGAAATAAACCCTCACGCCCGCGCGCCGCGCCATGGAAGCAATGTCAACAAGCGATTTGCCGATAAATTCAACCAGATCGGTTTCTTCGAATTTATAACCGAATCTCCCCTCTTCAATCCTTGAGATGTGGAGTAGGTCTTCAACGATTTTCAAAAGCTGGGCGTTGGCTTTTAACGCGCCGTCTAGCGCAAGCTTCCCGGCGTCGCTGAGATTTTCGCCCTGAAGAGATTCAAGCGCCCATCTCGATTCCGTAAGCGGCGTACGCAGTTGATGGGAGGCAACCGTTAAAAATTCTGTTTTGGATTTAACAAGATCGATTTCCCTGGTGCGGTCACGAATAATTTTCATAAACCCGATGCTGCCTCCTCCTTCGTCAACAATAGGAGACGTTGTGACTCGCAGTTCGAGATGAGGGTCGGCAAGCGAAATGTCGGCAACCTGCAAGCGATCCTCTGGCTTCGATCGGCTCACAACGGATGGCGCAAGGGATGGATAAACCACCTGAACGACTACTTTGCTTTCGCCGCGTTCGATGTCTTGCGGTTTTATCTGTCTGCCTAAAATATTTTTTGCATCAATGCCGAAAAGTTTTTCAGCCGAAGGACTGAAGAAAATCACTGTAAAATTTCTGTCGTAGACGAGAATCGCCTCTTCTAAACCGAAGAGAAGCGCTTTCAATTCGTTTTTTTCCGTGTTTTCTGTCCTCAAAATCAACGCCGCTTTGTAAAGAGCCGCAGATACAAAAATGGCCAAACCTAACAAAATAAAACCTACTATGCCCAAAAATACTGCCGAAAGAAAATTGTAAATCAATATAAAAACGGCGAGAAGCGCCGGCAAAAGGAACCATAAAAGTTTCATCTCCGGCCAGAAAACAGCCTCACTGAATTTTTGCAATATACCCGGTTTCATTTCTGCTTTGTGCTTATCTCAATAATATCATTTAAAGCAGCGTATTCGGCGCGTTTTTCTTTTTTGGGGATTTTGGTTTCTTTTTTTCTTCGCCTTCGTCCGCGGCAAGCAATCTTTTTGTTAAACTCTCAAAACCGAATTTAGCGAAATAATCCCTGACGTCTTGCTCTTTAAAATCAACGCGCAGATCCTCCAGGTCAAAATTTTCCAGCGGGACATTTTTTTCAAGCGTTACCAGTTCCCTGGAAAAAAACGCTTCTTTTTGGAACGGCCAGATTCTTGCTTCCAATTTTTTATTTTTCGGCAATTCAGAAAAAATCGCCTCAAGCGTTCCGAATTTTGCGAGAAGTTCTGATGCGGTTTTCGGCCCCACGCCGGGGACGCCTTTGATGTTATCCGACGGGTCGCCAACAAATGCCTTATAGTCAACAAGTTGCGCCGGCCGCAGGCCGTATTTTTCCTTAACAGCGCCTTCGTCATAAATAATCGTTTCGCTTACGCCTTTTTTGAATGTACGCACGACCACTTTCTCGTCTTCGACAAGCTGCAGGGTATCTTTGTCTCCGGTCAAAATGACGATTTGCAGATCCGGTATTTTGCGGAACCGTTCGGCAAGAGTGGCAATTAAATCGTCAGCTTCGAAGCCGGATTTTTCAAAAGTTTTTAAACCAAAAACCGAAAAAAGTTTGTGCGCCTCGATGATTTGGGAAATAAGTTCGCCCGGCGCGGGAGGCCGCTGGGCTTTGTATTCCTTGTATTTTTCTTCGCGAAAGGTTGGTTCCGGCCGGTCGAAAAGCGCTGCGGCGTAATCCGGTCTTTCTTCGCGCCATAATTTGAGCAAAATACTCGACAGTCCGTAAAGAGCACCCGTTGGTTCGCCTTTCGATCCGGTAAACGGCGGCAGGGCATGGAAAGAGCGGTGGATAATAGAGTTGGCATCCAACAAAAGAATAGTTTTCACTACCTAATCATAACAGATGAAAGCGCGTTTATTCTCTGGCTAATATTGAGTTTTGTCTCGGCCTTAAGCATAAGAAGGATATAAAAACAGTCCCCGACTTCTGTCGGGGAAAAATTTAAACATCCTTCCATACGAAATAACTTGTCTTGTCTTTCTGCTCCTCTCTGTATCCCTCGGACTTGTAAAAATGGTCTGGCAAGAAACAGTCGTAAATAAAAATTATATATATTGTTTTCAGGCCCGGAAAAGATTCTGACGTAACCGGGCCTTTGACAATCGCTGGCCCCGCTTCAAGCGCCAACTTTTCCGAAATGCCAAGCTCTTCTTTCAGGGCTCTATAAGCGGCCCCCTCCGGCGTTTCTCCGTTTTTCATTTTTTCTCCTATACTTGTTTCCAAATTTCTTCGCCTTTCACGCCCGTCCCTGAAAACCTGCTTCTCTTCTTCAAGTTTTAGGATGCGTTTTCCGTCTTGGTGATAGATATTTAAGGCCGCGCCGCTGGCAGATCTGACAACATTTCCGTTTTCCTCCTCGTAAAGAACTGTCTCGCCCGAATTTATTTCAAAAAGGAGGTGTTCGACGGTTTTGGATTTACCGGTGCCCCACTGCCAAAATGGAATTCCGTGTTTTGTTAAAAAATCCAAAAGCTCTCTTTTCTCCATGCAGGCACTTCCCGCAAAAATAAGCTAAATTTATGGTACTACAAAGCGGATTTATAAAAAATCGCGCCTAATTCGCTGGCGCGGTTTTTACCATTTTCTGCAGCTCCGGTTCGATGATTTTGTGCGCTTCGTATTCCAGCGTCCCCGGCTTATCATAGAGTACGCAGTCGTAAATTTTTCCGTAATCGCTTCCGGCCATAAGAGCCGCTGCCCACATCCTTAAGTGGTCTCTCTTACTAAGCCACTCCGATCGCATCGGCTTCTCGTGATATTGCTTTCCGTGTGCGGCTTCGGAAACAAATTGCCAAAAATCCGGCAGGCCATAGACAGGCGGGGGGTCGATATATATCGTGTTTCTGGACGAATAATAACCCACCGATTCCGGCGCATGTCTCTCGAAACTCGTGGTCCAGCGCAGCTTGGGGTTACCGGCAATGCCCTCTATAAGCCAGATGGACTGGTAAAGGTCTTCGTCGGCCATTCTTGGAGATGCAACGTTGTCCAGCCAATCAGAAGCGGATTTTTGTCCGGGTTGCGCCTGTTTTACCACGCCAAGACACCAGTATAAAGCAAGGCATTTCTCTTTTAACTTTGCTTCGTTTGTTTCCAGATCGCCCGGAGTCTTTTCGCCGACTAATAGCAAATAATTGGACACTTCTCTGGCAACTATTTTAATTTTCATTTTCCGGGAAAGCACTCCTTTGCCGGAAAGGTAATTAAGAATCTCCGTTGTTTCTCTGTCTTCGTGCTCGAAAACTACTTTCCCGTCGCTTAAAGTTTTTTTTCGAACTTGATAACGGGTGCTCTTATGGTTGATCATTGTCGAAGCCATCCATAAAGAAATTAAAAAACCAATAATCAACAAGAGTGCCATCGCAAACAAAAAACACGACTTCAGGGCCGGCTTCATCGGCGTCGCCTGTTTTTCGAGTAGCTGACGTCACGATACAACCAACTGTCAGCTGTGTCAACTGGCAACAAAAATTCACTTCTGTTTTTCTGGGTCGAGATTGAACTATCGCCGTTGTGCGATTTTTATCTTGCGTTCGTTTTCTTTCCTCCCGTGGAAAAAGCTTATTTTTACCGAGTCTCCTGGCAAAAAGTTTTTCAGTTTTTCCGCCCATTCTATTAGGACGATATTTCTCGGGTTTTGGAAAATTTCCCCGAGACCCAACTTCAAAAATTCGCGCGGCTTCTTTAGGCGATAAGCATCGACATGGTACAGGTTCCTGAAGCGCGGCGTTCGGAGCATGAAACGCCTGAATAGTATAAACGTCGGACTTGCGGTTTTGCGGCGAGCGCCAAGTCCGCGTAAAAACCCCTGAATAAAAGTCGTTTTGCCGCTGCCTAAATTACCGCTAAGAGCAAAAACCAGGGCGTATTTTCTCCTCGTGGATTTTAATCCCTGATTCGTTATTTTTTTTGCGAAACGTTCGCTAAAAAGTTTCGTCTCCTCCGAAGAATAGCTTCGATAGATTATCATTGCGCAATAAAATTATCATAACCAATCCGGCAAGAATAATTCCCGATCCAAACGCAAGGCCAATAACTCCTCCGGGACCAACCGACTGATTTATTAACCGACCTGCGGGATAATCATTATTTGCCACCGTAATTTCGGCTGTTAAATTTTTCGCGCCCGGAGTGGGTTCGGTCCAGCTAAAAATCTGATTTTTAAGAGCGGGTTCTTGATCTTGGCGCACCTGCCCGCCGAAATCCTGAAGGGAGCGAGAAAAACTTTTTCCTTCCGGGGCTGTGCCGACAAATTTTGCGCCATCTACAACGCCACCTTCTGAATCATAAAGCGCAAGCGCGCCCTCGGTATTTGCAAGCACCAGATTTGTTTCGCTGCGTCTTAAAACAAGATAACCTCCCGGGACAATCGTCTTGTTATTAAGATAAAATTTTTTGCCGCCGGACGTTAAAAACCAACCGTCTAAAGAAATTGTTTTGTCGCTTGAATTTAATAATTCAATCCATTCGCCGCTTGCGTCTTTTCCGGAAGGATTTGGCAGCCACTCATTGATAAAAATCATAAAAGGTCGCCGCGCCTTGGCAATTTAAGGTGATCGTAGGCGGCTGGCAAAACTATTCGGCCCAGGGGAGAACGCTGAAGAAAACCTAAAGTCATCAAATAAGGTTCGTAGATTTCTTCAATCACCCCCCTGTCTTCGGAAAGGGCCGCGGCCAAAGTGTTTATACCAACGGGCCCACCGTTGAATTTAGAGATGATTACCGTAAGAAGTCTGCGGTCTTGGGGCTCAAGGCCGAGATCATCTATTTCAAGCATCGCCAAAGCTTCCCGCGCCACTCTTTCATTAATTATTTTTTTATTATTGACTTCGGCGTAATCGCGCGAACGCTTCAGAAGGCGGTTGGCCACGCGGGGCGTACCGCGGGAAGCGCGGGCAAGAATTTCTATGGCTGGCGGCGCAACTTCTATTTCCAAAATATCTGAGGAACGCAACAGGATTTTTTTTATGTCATCCATCGTGTAGTAATTAAGCCTAAAAGTCGCTCCAAAACGCGAACGAAGCGGCTGCGATAAAAGGTTTTCTCGCGTCGTTGCCGCAACGAGAGTAAAAGCCGGGAGATCAAGGCTTAAAGTTCTCGCACCGGGACCTTTGCCGACAACAAGATGAAGCTTCCTCGATTCCATCGCCGGGTAAAGAACTTCTTCGATTAAAGGATTTACTCTGTGTGCTTCGTCGATAAAAAGAATTTCTCCCGGATCAAGATTGGTAAGTATTGCGGCCAAGTCGCCCGCTTTCTCCAACGCCGGGCCGGAAGTTGTCCTTACGCCCGATCCTAATTCCCGCCCGACAAGATAAGCAAGGGTTGTTTTTCCCAAGCCGGCCGGGCCAGCAAAAAGAACATGGTCCGAAGACTCGCCGCGTTTCTTTGCTGCCTCGATAATCACTCGCAAGCTATCTTTTATTTTCTCCTGTCCGACGTATTCCTCCCAAGAACGCGGGCGAAGCGCCTGATCAATACTCAAATCATCTAAAGCAGAAACCGCGAGCTTTTTTTCTTTGTTTTTTTGTTTTGGCATTAAAAATGAAGAAATATCGGGGTGGGTTTAGTTTTTTATTAAATTAATTACCTCTATTGACAAATTATTAAAACTATGCTAGTATGTAGGCAAGGTTAAAAGTTGCCTTACTGCTTCAAATCTGGGGGCGCGGAGCGGTTTTAAGAAGCTTAGGACGGTTTGGTCCAGGCTGGACCGCTCCTCGAAACCGTTCCAATTTCTCTTTCCCTGAAAGAGTCACATCGCCCCCCATCAATTGGCGCTTATGGCGGCAGTTGACGGGGGGCATGCCCCCAGATTTGAAGCAGTTTTTGTTGTTTTGGAATGAAAATCAGCTCTAAGCACGGGGCCACTCTATTTTCCCTGTCACTTTTTCGACCTCTTCGAGGGTCGTCTGTCCCATAAGCACTTTTAACACGCCGTCTTCTTGCATAGTAACCATTCCTTGTTTTTCTGACAACCTCATAAGAGCAACTTCCGAAACTCCCTCTAAAATCTTTTCGCTGAGCTCCGGCCCGCCTTCTAAAAATTCGAAAATTCCAATCCTGCCTTTGTAGCCAGTATTATTGCACTTGTCACAGCCAGGGACTTCGTAAATTTTGTAGGTTTGATATGGTTTGCGATCGACTCTGGTTGGTAATTTGCTCAAAAAGAATTTTATTTTCTTTTCCATGTCCGGGTTAATTTTCGCAGTTTTTTTGCAATACTTGCAAATTCGGCGTACGAGCCGTTGGGCAATCACGAGATTCAATGCCGGGCCGATCGTCTCCGGCTTTGCCCCGAGGTGCACTAGGCGCGGCACGGCTCCCAGAGCGTCGTTCGTGTGAAGAGTCGAGAGAACTAAATGTCCGGTAAGCGCCGCCTGAATAGCGATGTCGGCGGTGTCTTTATCCCTGATTTCCCCCACAAGTATCACGTCCGGATCTTGGCGGACTACGGCTCGCAGGCCATTGGCAAAAGTATAGCCAGACTCTTCGTCAACCTGAGTTTGTTCGACTCCTTCCAAGCGATACTCGATCGGATCTTCAAGTGTAATAATTTTTATTTCCGGATTGTTTATCTTTCGCAGAAAAGCATAAAGCGTCGTCGATTTCCCCGAGCCGGTGGGTCCCGTGTTTAGAATCAAACCGTTTGGCTTTGCGATTTGCCGCTCGACAATTTCCATGTCGTCTTTTCTTATACCAAGACTTTCGAATCCGATAGCGGCAACTTCGGGATCCAAAATTCTCATTACCACGTTTTCGCCGAATTCCGCCGGTATGACGGATGTACGTATTTCGATATCTTTCTTGCCTATGGTTATGGTGAAACGGCCGTCCTGCGCCAGGTCGTGAATGTTTAATTTCAAGCCGGAGAAAAGTTTTATATGCGTCACGAGTTTATCGTAAAAATCGCGCGGAAGATTTACGAAAACATCGTGAAGCGTTCCGTCAACGCGCAAGCGAAGTTTGGCTTTTTTTTCTTCTGCTTCTGTATGAATGTCGGAAGCTCCAACGACAAGCGCGCCGATCAAAATAATCTCAAAAACTGTCGCTGGGGTTGTTTTGGAAAATTCTGTGTTTTTAAGCTCTAGCTGAATTGCCGAAAAATTGATCAATCGGCCCAACAGTTCCCTTACTTTTTCCGCGTGTATGGCTATCTTGCCAGTTATTTCCTCCGCTTCCGGTTTTATAAACTTGTAAAATCCCCAAACCTTTTCCAAGCTCGATATCGAAACGATAAAAACCCTCACTTCATAATTTTTTGCTTTTAAATTTTCTATTATTTTTCGCGCGGCCGGCAAATTTGGATTCAATACGGCAATAGCAAGACGCTTTACTTTTATTTCTATCGGCGCAATTTTTCCTTCGCGCGCTTCGCTCTCGGAGATCGTCTTCAGCGCTTCGGTTGAAACTGGCAAAATCCGCAAGTCCGCATAAGGATATCCGAGTTTCGAAGCCAACTGCTCAGTAAAACGCTCCTCTCCCTCTCTTTTTAATTCCGCCACTTTGGACTTGATATCGGATACGTTTTTTGGATTCATTTATTTTGATTTTACCTTATTTCAATATGCTGTCGGCCAAAAACTGCCTCTAGATTTCCTTCGTTGACAAGCGTGGGGATTTTATGCTATAATGTAACCAGAACCAAAAAGGAGGTTCACAAATGAAAAAGGCGAATGTGGCTGTTTTGATTCTTTTTGTCTCGGTTTTTCTGACGCAAGGATGGTCACAAACCGGGAGCCAGAAAAAACAGGAGCCGTGCAGCAAGAACAAGAAGGTGGCAAGCGGCGCCGGAGCGGGAGCGATAATCGGCGCTCTGGTTGGCGCAATTTCCGGCAGCGGAAAAAGCGCGGCAATCGGTGCAGCAGTCGGTGCCGGAGCGGGAGCTCTGAATGCGTCGGTCTCTCCGTGCAAAAACGCCGCAGGATATACAGACGACCCCGAACCCGATCGCGACCGAGCAAGCGGCAGAAATCCGTTGCGTAATCGCGTCCCGAAAGCCGGAACGGAAGAAACCGTGTTTGTCTCTTATGTAAACGGGGCGAACGACGAAGATGTAAGGCCGACTCTCATTCAAGGATTGGAGCAGTTGGGCTACGGCTGGACGGAGAAAGAAGAAGGTGCGAACGCTATCCTGAAGGTTGTCGTTCAGTCAGTCTACAGAACTCAAACGGGGGGCGGAGGCGATTCCTACGTTTTCGGCACGGGCTCAAGCGACAGGCAAGTAGCCGAAGAGAAAATCCGCGTTTCCCTGGTTTGGACAACCAAGGACGGCAAAGGCATCAAAGGCCGCAACGCCACGGAGGAAGTAATCATCAAGACTTACTCCTCCGGGAACAGCCAATATTACGTTTTCTTCTGGGGATCGAGGAAAAACTCCTACTACAACCTCTATGATCCCCGGACAGAGGCGGCAATACGCGGCTTGGAGCTTCTTTTCGACCTCCGGTAGCGTCTACCAAGCAACAACCCGGCGCGCAAACAAATGCACGCCGGGAATTTTTTATAGTATCTAGATTCCGAATATTAAATTCTATATTCTAATCTTATAACTAGTCGTAGCCATCGGGGATCACCTTTGGCGAAATTAGACCGTGTTTATATAAATTCATGGCAGGCCATAGCCATTGGGCTGGAATAAAACATAAAAAAGAGGCGGCCGACAAAAAGCGCGGCCGGATTTTCGCCAAGCTTTTAAATACCGTCTCTGTGTCCGCAAAAAACGAACCAAATCCAAATTTTAACCCCAGGCTGCGCACGGCAATCGAAAAAGCCAGAGAGGCAAGCGTCCCAAAAGATAAAATTGACACAGCCATAAAACGAATCACCGAATCGCCGGGGAGCATTGAAGAACTGCTCTTCGGGGCTTATGGGCCGGAGGGAACGGCAATAATAATTGAGGCGATAAGCGACAGCAAAAACAGAGCCGTTGCCGAAATTAAAAAAATTTTAAATGACTTCGGAGGAAAATGGGCCGAGCCGGATGCCGTTGCTTGGGCTTTCGAAAAAACGGCAAGCGGATGGCAATCTAGGTTTACACAAGAATTAAGCGGTCAGGAAAATAAAAACAAATTAACCATCTTGTTGGATGCCTTGAAAAATCACGACGACGTGCAAAATGTTTACACAAATGCCGAATAAATCCGGCTTTAAAAAATTTTTTTAATTTATCATGATAACTCTTGGCATTGACCCCGGCACGCAAAGAGTCGGCTACGGAATAGTAAAAAGGGAGGGCGGCAAAACAATGCTTGTTGCCTGCGGCCTTCTTAAAATAGGCACGGGGCCGGCTCTTTTACAAATAAAAAAGGAGTTAGAAAAACTGATAAAAAAATTTTCCCCGGAAATTATGGCTGTAGAGAAGCTTTATTTTGTAAAAAACCAAAAAACAGCTATGCAGGTTGCAGAATCCAGAGGAGTCATAATTCTTACGGCGCTCGAGAGCGGACTAAAAATCAAGGAGTATGCGCCAAACGAAGCCAAGGGAGCAATTACCGGGTACGGATTGGCAGACAAAAAATCTGTTCTGAAAATGGTCAGATTAATACTCAAGAGGCCCGATCTTGCGGTGATAGACGACGCAAGCGATGCCTTGGCCCTTGCTATTCTCGCTTCGAATACAAACCATGGTACAGATCGTTAATTCGACGCCTGTGGATATTTGACCACTGTATTTGTGTTATTGTGTTACCATAATTTAAAATAAACCAAACGAACGATTGAGGTAGCGGGAAGTAGGCGTTGACAACTGCAAAAAGTTAGGTATCCTATGTTAAAGTCGCATATAATTTTTATCATTTAATCTAAAAAGGTCGCAGAGCCCGTTCTAAATGTGTTTATATATATTTCCGGAGCTCGAAGAATTCAATAATCAAGAACATGGATTCTTGGGAATATAAATTAGCAAGCGCCGACGAAGAAGAGCTCGGCGAGGACGATGAAGACGAAGAAGGTGATGAATATAAGGATCTAGGTGACGAAGAAGAGGAAGAGGTATAGTTAATTCGGAAAAGGCCCCCTGCCAAAACATGTCGCAACTCCGCTCGTTTCTGTGGCAGCAGCCGCAGAAAATGCGAAATAAACGAGCCTTGGGAATAAGACTGGGAGGGGGTTTTGTTTTTTAATTATACATGAAGATTTTTAAAAAAATTTTTTCTTTTTTTATATACGCGGTTTCTTTTGGTCTGGTTTTTTTGCTTCTTGCATTTTTTTATTTCTCGCGCACGCTGCCAACGGTTGAAGAAATTTCCCGCAGGCAAATCAGCCAATCAACAAAAATTTTCGACAGGACTGGAACGATCCTTTTGTACGAGGTTTCGAACGGCAAAGAAAGAACGGTTATTCCTTTTTCTGAAATTCCCAAACGGCTCAAAGACGCAACCATAGCTATCGAAGATAAAAGGTTTTACGAATCTCCCGGATTCGATCTTAAGTCAATACTTCGCGCCCTTTGGAGCAATTTAAAAACAAGCAACAACCCTTTCGAGGGACAAGGGGCTTCAACCATAACGCAACAGTTGGCTAGAAACGCATTCCTTACCTCCGAGCGGACAATAACAAGAAAAATAAAAGAATTAATCCTTTCTTGGAGAATTTCCAGAAACTACAGCAAGGATAAAATACTGGAACTATATTTAAACGAAATTCCCTATGGTTCGACGATTTATGGCATTGAAGCCGCAAGCCAAAGCTATTTCGGAAAATCTGCCAAAGATCTTGATTTGGCTGAAGCCGCGATACTGGCAGCCCTTCCAAAAGCTCCGACTTATTATTCTCCTTGGGGCAGTCACATTAAAGAGCTTTTCGATCGGCAAAAACTCGTTCTTCAAAAAATGCTGGATTTAGGAAAAATATCTAAAGAAGATTTTAATCGCGCGACGAAAGAGAAAATTGCCTTTCTGTCGCAAGATAAGGGCCTGCGAGCCCCGCATTTTACTTTGCAGGTTCGCGATTATTTAATTCAGAAATACGGGGAGGGAATGGTTACAAACGGGGGATTACGCGTAAAAACAACGCTTGATTGGGACCTGCAGCAAATCGCGGAAGAGGCTGTAAAAAGCGGGGCGGAAGAAAACGATCGGCTCTATGACGGCAAAAACGCGGCCTTAGTCGCGGAAAACCCGAAAACCGGCGAGATACTGGCGCTCGTCGGCTCGCGCGATTATTTTGCTACATCATCCCTGCCCGAGGGTTGTACGCCGGGATCGAATTGCAAATTTGAACCGAATTTCGACGTTGCCACGCTTGGTCTGCGCCAGCCTGGATCGGCACTCAAACCGTTTGTCTATCTTACCGCTTTCGAAAAGGGCTACGCTCCGCAAACCGTAGTCTTCGATGTTCCGACTGAATTCGCTTCCGATAATCCAAATTGTCCCCTTACGGTCAATTTCGAGGCAGAAGAAAATAAAGAATGCTTTCATCCGCAGAATTTCGACGAAAAGTTCCGCGGGCCGGTTCAATTAAAACAAGCCCTGGGCCAATCCATAAATATTCCCGCTGTTAAAGTTCTTTATCTTGCGGGTGTCGCCGACGCAGTCAAAAAGGCAAATCTTTTCGGTCTTAAAACCCTGACCAGTCCAAACCTTTACGGGCTTTCTCTTGTTTTGGGCGGAGGAGCCGTCCGCCTTACCGATTTGGTTGGAGCATATTCCGCCTTGGCAGCAGATGGCATATATCGCAGCCAAAGCATGATTCTGGAGGTACGTGACGCAAACGGCAATGTTTTAGAGTCAAACAAGCCCGAGGAAAAACGCGTATCCGATCCGCAGTCAGTGCGTTTGATAAATAATATTCTTTCCGATACGGAAATTCGCTCCGGCCTTCTGCAAAACAGTCTGTATTTGACGCTGTTTCCAGATTACGACGTTGCCCTGAAAACAGGAACATCAAACGACTACCGCGACGCTTGGGCAATAGGATACACACCGTCGTTCACGGTCGGCGTTTGGGCCGGCAACAACGACAATTCTCCGATGCAAAGAAGGGGATCGAGTATTTTGGCCGCGGTTCCAATTTGGAGCAAGTTTATGTCGGTCTCGATTAAAAAATTTTCACCGGAAACTTTCACGCGTCCAGATCCAGTCGCGCCAGAGAAGCCGGTTTTGGCCGGAGACTATCTTCGCGACAAACAAGTTCATTCCATACTTTACTACGTTGACCGCAAAAATCCTCTCGGCCCGACTCCCGTAAACGCATCTTCCGATCCCCAATTTGCAAACTGGGAAACACCTGTTCTTGCTTGGGCAAGAGATAATATCGCAAATTTTCAAACCTACAATCAAACAAATCCTTTAATTACAACCCAAGGATCGCTGTTTTTTACTCCTAAGATAGAAATCAAAGAGCCGCTATCCGGTGCTTTTGTTAAAAACCACGTGCCCATAACGGCAGAGATTTCTACGGCCAACCCTATTGCTCAGATCAATGTTTACTGGAACGGAATACAGCTGCAGGGTTTCGGGGTTAGTGTCGGCAATTTTTACATTTTTAATTGGGACTTAAGGCCGCCGATCTTTTCCGCTCAAAATCTTTTAGAAATCGAGGCTGTTGATTCTTGGGGTTTTTCTTTGAAAAAAGGGGTTATTGTCTATGCGCAATAAATCCACCGGCACAAGTTATGCGGGCTGAAAACCCCTATGTCGACAAATTAAACACTGGTTATCGGTTTTAGGATGTAAATATAAGATGGGTCTGTGGCCGATTTTAATTCCGCAGGCTCGTTTTCGCCGTTGACTCCGAAAAAAATCTCATCACCTTCTATTGTTTTTACGGCGTCTATAACGTGTCTCCAGTTAAAAACAATTCCATTAAATTTTCCCGTTGTTTTTGCCGGAATAAGATATTTGTTTTCTCCTATTGTTTGATCGGCAGAGCTGATTTCTAAAAATTTACTTCCGTCTTTGGATTTAAATTCAACTTCGCTGTTTTTGCTTCCGAAGACGCCAACTAATTTAAGCGCGGAAAGAAATTCCTGAAGATTTAGCGCCGCCTCGGCAATAAATTTATTCGGTATGATTGCTTGATACTCTGGAAAGTTTCCGTCTATAAGCCTCGACAATAATTCCACTTGCTCTGTTTTTAAAAGTATTTGGTTTTCGTCGTTTAAAATTTTTATAATGTCCTCGTTTTTGAAAATTCTAACTGCTTCCTGAACAGCTCTTAGGGGAATAAGAATTTTAAAACTTTCTTTATGATTGGAATTGAATTGATTGGGGTGTATGGTTTTCTCGGCTAACCTAAAACTGTCCGTAGCCGCAATTTTTATTTCCTCCGGCGAAAAATTTAAAAATACGCCGCTTAATTCCGGTCTTAGTTCTGAAAATTGCGCCGCAATCAAAACTTTTATAAACGCTGCTCTAATAACATCGCCTTTTACTTCTATGTGGTTCGATTGATTTTTTAGTTTTGGTGTTATCGGAAAATCTTCCGGCGAAGCTCCTTGAAGAGAGGCTTCGTAGTTGTCTGTTTTGATGTTGATTTTTCCTCCACGCCATTCTAAATTTATCCGTTCGTCTTGTAGACTGTTTAAAATACTATGAGTTGCGCTGGCCGGTACCGTAGCTTTTCCACCCTCTATTGTCTTACAAGGAACATAGGAAGAAATGGCTATTTCGAGATTGGTTGTTGTAAGTTTTATTTTGTTTTCCAGTGTTTCTAAAAAAATATTCTTAAGAATTGGTAAATTAAGATTTTCTCCTGATATTTTTTCCACAATAGAAACACCATCTCTTAAGTTGTTTTTTATAGCAACAATTTTCATTTTTATTAAAACACACACACAGCTCTAATAAGACTATTTAGTTTCATATATATAAATTACTGAAGTTGTTATTAGAAAAGAAGTTTCTGTGGATAAAACATCAAACCGGTTGTTTTTTGAGAAAAAAACTTCATCAAGGTGTTAATTTTCTTTGTATACAACCTCTTTTATTAATAATATCTTGTTATTTAAACCTTGATTACGATTTATTTCCTGGTTTATCTTTTCATAAGAATGGATTGCTGTCGTGTGATCCCTCCCCATTTTTCCCCCAATATAAGGGTAAGATAGTTCCAACATATCCCGAAGCAAGTACATCGCTATTTGCCGCGGCAAAACAACTTCTTTCCTCCGGCTGTGACCGATAAGGTCTTCTGTTGTTATATTAAAAAAAACACTTACCGCCTTCATAATTTGTGCGTCGGTGACGTTTTTTGGAGCGTTTTGTGTGGTTTTGTCTATTATTTCGCTGGCAGCTCCAGTGGTAAGCGTGCCACCCCTTCTTTCAGAGCAAAAAAGTATTTTTTTCAAAACACCCTCCAATTCTCTGATGTTTTTCCTTATTTTCTTTGCTATTAAATCTACAACATCGTCGCTAAGAGACCTGTTTAGCTCTTGAAGCTTGCTTTTGATTATGGCTACCCGCATTTCGTATTCCGGGTAGGCAATATCAGCAATAAGGCCTCCTTCAAATCTGGATCGCAAGCGTTCCTCGAGCGTGGGTATTGATTGCGGCGGCCTATCAGAAGAGATAATTATTTGTTTGTTTGTTTCGTATAGCGCATTAAAAGTGTGGAAAAACTCTTCTTCTGTTTTTTCCTTGCCGCCGATAAATTGTATGTCGTCTATAATCAAAACATCGATATCTCTGTATTTCCTTTTCATATCCTCCATTCTTTTGTTTTTGATTCCCCAAACGACGTCGCTTGTGAATTTTTCGGAAGGAACATAGCGAGATTTTATTTTCCCATGATATTTTGATTTAATTTCGTTTCCGATTGCTTGTATGAGGTGGGTTTTTCCTAAGCCCACTCCTCCGTAAACGAAAAAAGGGTTATATTTACTCCCGATCTCTTCGGTGATCGCTGTCGCTGCGGCAAAGGCCAGTTCGTTTGAGGGGCCGACAACAAAAGATTTTAAAAGATATTTGGGATTAAGATTGGTTTCCGGATCGATTTTAAATTCGACATCAAAGCCGGACTCCAACCTTATCGGCAGATCCTTTGCTGGCGCATAAGAATTTTTATTTTCTATGGTAAATTCGAGTTTTTTGGCAGAAGAATCGATATTCCTTAAAATGCCAAGCAAATTTTTTTGATACTTATTGGAAACCCACTCTTTGGCGAAGTTATTTGGCAGGGCGATATAAAAGACCCCGTCCCTTTTGTCTATAAGCTTGCTATTTTTGAGCCAAGTGGCAAAATTTGCCCGAGAAAGCTGGACCTCCATTTCGCCCAGCGTTGTTTTCCAAAGATCTTCCAGATTCATGTTTTTATTATTAACAGCAAAAAGTTGGAAATTATTACTTCTACCCACAACAAACCAAGAAATACTGCCTTATTTTATCATATCTCGGCCATCGTTCCACGGGTACGCCACCAGAAGCACAATTTTGTTATTAATCTTTCCAGAAATAAAAACAAATTTCAAGTCAGCTTTTTAATATTTAAAACACTTGCTTTTCTTTGGCGCTCCAGCGATATGAATCTAAGTATTTTTACTTGAATAGTTTAATTCTATTTGGAATTTATGGATGGTCAAAAGGTAAAATAAAAATTTTGGGGATTGCCTGTTAATAACTTTTTTAAAGTCCGCTAGTGCTGGTTGATTTTACATAACAAATTCAGCATGCTACTATGATTTTTATGTCATTAACCCACAATCCGAAAAAAAGGAAACGCAGAAAGGCACACGGTTTTTTGGCAAGAACGAGAACGCCGGGTGGCCGCCGAGTTTTACGGATGAGAATGCGAAAAAAAAGATATCGAATTGCGCTTTGAGCACAGACGCGAGAAATGTATGCCAGGAAATTCAAACTACCCCTCGGCAATTTTAGGCCCAGGCTTAAAAAAATTTTTTCTTCCCGTAGTTTTTTTGTAAAAAGCGGGTCTAACGAGGCGGGACATAATCGTTTTGCGATAGTTATTTCGTCGAAGTTCGTAAAAAAAGCGACAAGAAGAAATTTTTGGAAGAGAGCAGTTGCCGAAGAAGTGCGCAAGTGGCCGAATTTTCAGAAAGATTTTTTATTCATCGTTTTGCGGCCAATTGAGGAAATCGAACCGCGAGAATTAAAAAAGGAGATAAACGATTTTTTAAAAGAATGTATGGTAATGACTAAAAAATAAAATCTTTATTTTTAAAATGTTGGCAATCTATAATTTATTACTCTATCAGCCGCTGCTCAACGCTTTGATTTTTTTGTATAACACGATTGCTTTTGGCGACTTCGGCTTGTCTATAATTTTTTTGACAATTTTGATTAGAATAATTTTATTCCCGCTTTTTTTTAAAGGATCGCGCCAGCAGGTCATCATGCAGCGTCTTCAGCCGCACATCAGGAAAATTCAGATTGACCATAAACACGACAAAGAAAAACAAACGAGAGCGATGTTGGAGCTTTATCGGGAACACAAAGTAAATCCATTCTCAAGTATTTTTGTTCTTTTTCTGCAGCTTCTGGTTCTTATTCCTCTTTATAGAATATTTCTCAACAGTCTCAAGCCAGATTTTTTATCCGCTGGCGACTTATATTCGTTCGTTAAAAAACCGGTATTTCTTGGTCTCACTTCTTTTGGGGGCTTGATTAATCTTGGGAAACCGAATATCTTTATTGTTGTCTTGGCGGCCATCGCACAGTATTTTCAGGCTCGTCTTGCTCTTCCTAAAACAACTCCGGCCGAGCCCCAAGACGCTGCCACAAAAGCGTCAAAAAGCATGGTTTTAATGGGCCCAATCATCACGCTCATTATTTTTTACGGCTTTCCGGCGGCAATTACGCTTTATTGGTTGGCAACATCGATTTTTTCCGTATTGCAGCAGATAATAGTAAACAAATCTTTGGAAAATGAGCGACTGGGAACAATTAACAAAAAAACTAGTTGAGCTTATGGGTTTCGGTGATTTCCACGTGGAGGTGAAAACGGAAGAAAAACGTTGTTCAATTTTTATTTACGACCTTCCGGATTTTTTAAAAACGAAATTGCCTGATTTTGTGGAAAGCCTGAACCACATCGGGCAATTAGTTGCTAAAAAGAAAAACGAAGAACCGATTTTTTTCGATATTAATAATTATCGGCAAGAAAGGGAAAGCTTGATTTCCGAACTTGCCAAGGCTGCAGCTAAAAAGGCATCGTCAAGCAAAGAAGCGGTTTCGTTGCCGCCTATGAATTCGTATGAGCGCCGCATAGTGCACATGGCCTTAGCTGTTCATCCAGACGTGAAAACGGAAAGCGCGGGCGAAGGAAAAGAGAGATATGTGATAGTAAAACCTGTTGAATAAAAACCTCCCGAACCTAGGTTCGGGAGGTTTTTATTGTTTTATTTGAGCGAAATGGCATAAAGTTTTTGGTCAAGCCTGTTGATAAAAAAAAGATTTTGATTAAAAACTTTCAAATCTTCGGCATCGACAGGAAAATTTAGCGGAGCGCCGGAAACCTCGTCTATGGCGCCGCTAGACAGATTTATTTTGAAAAATTGGTCGTCTGTATAAAACAATTTTTTTTGATATTCGTCCGGAAGGTAGCTCGTATTTAATACTTGCGTATCTTTTGGAATTGCGCAGTACATTATTTTTAACGCTGTTTTGTTTGTCGTCGTTGCGCCAGACAACTCAAGACCGCATTTCGATGGGAGTGTAAGGAAGGCCATGTTTTGTAATAGATTTCCGAGGTTGTCATATAAACTTAAGAAACCACCACGTCTTGAAAGGTCCGTTTTAAACACCAATCCCAACAGGGTTTTTTTATTCCAGGCGTAGTCGAGGCCAAGCTCTCCGGCAATAAATTGTGAAAGAGATTTTGTTTTTAGATCGAAACTCCAAACTGAACCCTTGGAAAAACTACTGCCTTTTTCACCCAATATCATTTGGTTTGGAGAAAGCCAAAAGAGCGAAAGACCGGAGTTATGAAGCCGTAAAAATTGTTGCGGCCTGGCGCCTTTTTTGGAAATATCGAGTGTTTCGAGCGACGCCGCTCCTCCGGCAAGCGGTTTTAAATAAGCGACCTGATAGTTTACTGGCGACCATGTTGGAGATTCCAGTCCCGAAGGAAGAGGACTCCATGATTTACTCTCGACATTAAATATGCTTTGTTCAAAATTTTTCCCGCCGAAAACAATCAATATTTTTTTGCCGTCATAAGAAAATTCGGCGCTGCGCAGTTCCGATATTGGTGAAGAACTTAATGCCGAAACTTCGCCGTTTATTATTTTTACTATTTTCCCGTCAGGCTGGATGACAACCGCGTTGTTTTGTTCATCGATAAAATAATCCACGGCTTGATTTTGCGTAAGCACTCCGAATTTTTGTTCTCCGATCTGCGTTTGCGCTGGGGCTGGCGGTTGTTCATTGGTTTGCGGGACGGGTGGCTGCTTATTAAAAGATACCGAAGGCAGCGATCCCGTTCCCTGCGGAACGTTAGACGTGCCCGCCCGATAGCGCAGGAAATAGCCGACTAGAACGATGACGATAATGACGGCGATGATTATTAAAAGATATGTTAGGCGTTTCATGGGTTTCCAAATTTATATTAACAACGATGCAAAACGAAACATTCCGCATGCGGAGGCGGTTCGCAGCCGGTATATCTCGTGCCCACATTGCTGCAACCAGGAAGATTTGGACTGGTTAATGTCCAAATACAAATACCTTGGTTGCCAACACATACCGGATCTGTCGAACCCCCTCCGCTACTGCTACCACTACCACCAGAGCCGCCACCACCGGATGTTGGTGCCTGTGCTTCCGGCAATCCCGGCAAGCCGGCAATGTTTAAACTAATTAATTGTGGATTGATTGTTTTTAGCACAAGATACGATCCGGCCAAAAGCAACAGACCCAAAAGCGCGCTTTTTATCCAGTCTTTACCATCGCCTTGGGCCGTGGGATTACCGCGAGCAAAGGTATATTTTATTCCGCCATAAACTATCGAACCGAAAGCAAGTATTCCGCCTATGGCCAGGGAAAAGTTGTAAAAATCGAGCACAAATTGGCTGGGATTTCCCGCGGTAGCCGGGTTTGCCGGACCGCTTAGATTTTCACCGGCGGCTCGCGCGATAAAAACAATCGCAAGCAGCAGATAAAATAATATAAATGTTTTCGTCATTTGGAAAAAGTTAATTGCGCCTCCGCTGACGCCAGTTCGCTTTGGTTTCTCGTGTTTGTTATAAGCAACCCGATCTTAACGGCCGAGCCATAAGCGAGATCGGGATTTAAACTCACCGTGAACTCCGTGGGGTTTTCGGATGTTTCTTGCGGCTTGCCGTTTGCGCTCCAAAAAAAACTCAAATTATTGATGTCTGCGGTATTGAAAAAATACGGCGCGCCGCTCACTTTGATTTGCGGTCCGAAAAATTTTCCGTTCGGATACGGCGATTCAATTACCGCTTCCGGACGGACAACGGGAATTTCTATTGTTTGTAAAATTGACCCCCCGGAATAACCGGGAACTTCGATTCTTATGTTTATCGAGTTCGGAAGGTTTGCCGGCGCAGTTATGCTTATTGTTTGCAGCCCAACGCCTTTTGTAAATAGGTTGTCATTTGCGTACCAATAAACCATTTGAGCCGATAGGTCGATAATTTTGCCGCCGGAGACCACGTCAAAGGAAATTACAATTTGCGATCCAGCCGTCGGCAAGATTTTTCCGGAAAAATCCGCCGGAGCATAACTTGACGCACGCCAGGATATCAAAAACTTCGGTCCTGCTTCTTGCGCCCCAGCAAGAAATGCCAACGCAAGAAAGGCTGCCATGAAAATTGAAAAACCGACAGCAAAAACATTTTTGTCCAAATTTTTTTTTGACATTGATTGATGTTATACTGTTTCTTCTGGTTCTTCTTCCTCCTCGTCTTCGCCTTTTTCTTCTTGTGGCGGAAGTTCTTCCGTCAATTTCTTCATTTTTTCGAAAGGAGTCGGTTCTTCCCCGAGCGCTTCTCCGCGAATTTTCTCCGGCATTTTCACCTCCGGCGCTTCAGCTGTTTCCTCGGCGGCTTTTTCGGTCGCGCCTGCTTCTCCCAGTCCTTCTTCCGCGGTTATCTTTCCGAGATTTTCTTTCGGTATTCCAGACGCAATTGCCTCCTCTTCCGTTACAATTTTTCCAGCCGCGCTCGCTTCTGCCACTGCGGTTTCAGCCGCCCCAGCCTCCGCAACTCCCGCTTCGAGCGCGCCAGCTCCTCCTGCCGCAACCGCGGCCACGGCAGCGGCCTTAGGATGATTAGCCATCCAGATTCCTATTGCCGTTGTTATGGTTTCCGGAAAAATCGGGATATTGGCTTCGTTTAATATGCCGCCGAGGGCCGCTGTGATATTTGCGGCTGCGACTCTTGAACCAGCGCCTCCGACGAAGCCTAATTTCATTATAAACGTACCCTGGATTACAGCCCAGCTGATTGGGGATATAAGAAAAGTATTTAGAACGTAAGGAATCCCGAATGTTCCCAGAGATAAAACGTCAGAAAGAATATCCGAGACGTCGCTTATTACTGCGACAATCATAAGAAAAACTATAAGGACGATATCAAAAGGTTTTTCCTGTTCGATCCCTTCTTCCATTTTTATTTGTTTTCTTCCAAAAGTTCGGCTGGATTTGTGGTGATTACCTGGTTTTCAAAATAAGACGGAACGATTTGAATGGCCACGCGTTTTTTGCCTGCGAAGAAAAGCCCCGTGCCTACCTCCGCGCCGAGTAGAAAATTTTTTTCGACCTCCGTTAGATTGAAAGCTTTCTGCACAAGATCGATCGTCGACGGGGCTTGCTTTAAAAGAAGCTGGAGCGAGGAGTTGGTGATAATCGGTCGGCCGTAGGGCGAACGGAGGAAATCTTCGACGTCTTGCGTAATCGTGGTAAGCCCCAGGTAATATTTTCTACAGCGCTTCGCAATGCCGAAAAGGAAGCTGGCGCTATCCTCGTTTTTCATCATTACCCAAGCTTCATCGACGATCAGGAGTCTTTTGGCTAATTTCGCCCTAATCAGGTTCCAAATATAGTTCAATATTATAAACATAGCCACGGGGCGCAGCTCTTCCTCGAGATCGCGGATGGAGAAAACCGCAAGCCGGTTGCCGATGTCAATATTCGAAGCTTGGTTGGCGAATCCGGCGAAGCTTCCTTTCGTATATTTGTAAAGCCGCTCAGCCATGGAGTGTCCGCCCTTGAGGCTTCGCAGTACCGTTTCCAAGTCCTCGAGTAGCGGCGCCTGGGCTTGAGAAAAATCTTGTCCGGCGATTATGCCGCGCGAGGCATAAGCTTCGCTTATCGCTCTGTCTAGAATAGATTCTTCTTCCGGCGCGATTTTGCCGATCATGAGTTTTATTAGGCTTGCCAGGTTTACCATGTGCGAGCGGAGGACATCCGATGGCAATTCCCCTTCCGGGACAATCGGAATGTCAAAAGGATTGATATGTTCTTTTGATGAAAGGGAAATATTGAACAAGCTGCCGCCGAATGTCTCGGCAAGTTTTTTATATTCATTTTCCGGGTCGATGATGATAACATTTGCCACGTCCGTCATAAGCGATCTTATTATTTCCAATTTCGTGGCATATGATTTTCCCGCTCCTGCTTTTGCGAAAACAACCTGATTGGCGTTTTCCAGCGTGAACCTGTCGAAAATCACGAGACCTTTATTTTGCAGGTTTATACCGTAGAGGATGCCCTCGTTAGAAGAAAGGTCTTCCGATACGAATGGCATAAAAGATGACATGGGCGAGGAATTCATCGGCGTGTAAATCTGTAATCTGTCTTCGGCAAGCGGTATCGTCGAAAAAAGCCCCTCCAGTTGTTCAAAAAGCGCCGGTTTCAAATATACAAGTTTCGCTTCGAGGAGCGAGACGAGCTTGCTTTCCAGGCGAGCCAATTCGTCGTCGTTGTCTGCGTAAACCGTTATATAAAGACCGACATCGAACAATTTTTCTTGCGATTGTTGCAGCGTATCGCGCAACACTTCGATGTCGCGTAAAGCGGTCTCCAGCATCGGATCGCGCACCAGGCCTTTCTCTTTCTGGTCGATAAGCTGCGACTCGATTTGCGCCGATTTTTTACGCAGATTTTTGAGCGCGGTTCCGGTGTCAATCGGATTGATATAAATAGATACGTCAAAAACGTTTGGCAGATTGATTAAAGGTTCGAACCAGCCCGTCGAGATGTAGCGCGGATAAGAAAAAACAAAAAAAGTTTTTGCCAGTTTGTTGCCGATTTTCAGCTTGTTATGCGAAACTTCAATGCCCGCCGGAGCGATGATCTTCGTTATTTCTTTAGGGTCGCGTTTTTCGGATTCGTTTGGCATTTGTTTTTAAATCAAGAATTTTTTTTGACCGTCTGCTGTGGGGTTGTTTGCTCTATCTCTACGTCCCCCGGATTATAGAAACCATACAAAAGCTGAATCAACTCCTGCGTGTTCAAAACAACCGTCTCCAAGCCGACCGTCGAGAGTCCGTCTAAAACCAACGCCGTTCTCTGTTTTAATTGCTCGAGGTTTTCTTTAAATTCGCGCTCGGCTTCTTCGGCTGCTGCCGGACCTGCCTTTTGCTGCGGCTTTTTTCCGTTTTTTCCTTTCAAGAATGGCAAGGGCAAGGTTTTCGCCAGAGATTCGATCGATTCTTTGCCGGGAATTGCAAGCGGCGCGAAAGAAACCACGATGAGAAAAGTTTTTTCCACTATGGCATTCTGCGCTATAAAACCCTTGATGAATTCGCGGTATTCATCGATTTGGTTTTTGAGAAGCGAAGACGATTCTCCTGTTCGATAACGTTCTAAGTTTTCCAGATATTTTTCGATTTTTACCTTCCGCGAATGAATGATGATTTGCAGGGGAAAGTCCAGGCTGTTTAGAAAATTTTGGTAGGCTGCCGTTATCACGTTTTGTTCTTCTTCCGATTTGAGAACAAAATTGATGCCGCCGACCATGATTATCTGGAGCAGCGTGCCGTTTTTCAAAATCACTGCGTTTTCCCGAACGTCTTCTATGTCGATAAGATCCTGCGTGTTGCCTGAGTCTTTGGGCATGTTAAAAATTTAAATTTATTTGTTTTCTATTTTACAGTTTGATTTTTTAACCTTGCGCTATCTGTAGTCTACTCTTCTTGCCGCCCGCCTTTCGCCGCTCAATTTCTGAAAAATTTGATAGTGCCCCATTTCTTCGAAAAATTTCTTTTGCGCGCCGGTTCCCGTCTGTAAGCTTCTCCAGGCGTTGCGCAACGCAGCACCAGAGAGAATTTCCTCGAGCGAAATGCCGCCGCGCGTCGGCTGCGACCTGATTTCTTCTCCCGACTTCCAAACGTATATTTGCGGCCGCCAGTAAAAATTGAGCGCGGAGAGCATTACGTGCACGAGCGGCCGCCCCTCTATTTTTATAAAAGCGAAACCGAGGGCTATGGTGAGCACGAGAAGAGTTCCTGTGGCCCAAAGCCAGGGTTTGACCGTGACGAAAAGAAAAAAACTGATAACTCCGGCCGCGGCCATATAAACAAACTGTCTGATGGTAAAAGGGCCGATTATTTTATCTTCCGTTTCGATAAATTGTGGAACTTGGAACTGCATTTAATTTAATTTTGAATTTTTACGTATTCGGCGTTTCCGGCTTTCGGATCGGCGGTGGTTCAATTCGCGGCCTGGGTGGTTGCGGAGTCTGCGGTTGCGGAGCTGGTTGCGGCGGCAGAACAGGCTGTTTTATTTGCTTATTTTCTATCGGCGTAATAAATGATCCTAAGTTAAACGGCTTCGGTATGCCGGCTGGCGGAAAAGCACTTGGCGCGGCTGTTTTTGGCGGCATCGGTACTACCGGCGGTTTTTGCGGCATTGGAGCCGAAGTTACCTCTTTTACTTCTCTGCCGGCTGCTGCCAGTGGCGGTTTTGCCTGCGGCGTTGGTTTGCCGTCTCCTCCTACCGGCGTTCTGAATGACGTATAGTTGACAATCCTTGTAGCCGCAGAATTCTCCGGCTTTTTCTCGTTCGCTGCCAGCTTGGGAACTGAAACTAGCGAAGACGCCTTGGAATCCGTGCCGAATTCCAGAATGGCCTTCGGCGGCGGCGGAGAGGTTTGTTTTATGTCGGAAAATTTGGGAATAGACGCATCGATTTTAAATCCCGAAGTTCTTTCGCCGATTTTCCTTTCTTGTTCTTTAAACAGCACCACTGGCGCCGGTTCGGATTCTTTCACGGCTGCTTGCGGCATTGCAGGATGCTGCGGCTTGGTCATTTTTCCCAGACCCAATTTTTCAAATTCACTAAGAGGCACTGACGAATTTTTTTTATCTTCCGGCTTTGCCGGTAAGGCTGTCGGTTGAATTGCCGGCGGCGCGAATGGCTTGGACGGAAATCCTCCGATCGCTGCTTGCGGCACGGCTGGTGCCGTTTTTATTCCTGCGGCAATTGCCGCAGGTGTCTGAGGTGCTACCGGCGGAGAAACCGGTGTTGGTTTTGGCGAAGCCGGCGCAACAGGTTTTATTCCCGCATCTATCGCTCCGCTTGCGGCAAGCGGAGTCGAACCGAAAAGCTTGATTAAATCAATCGGGCCTTTTTCTTCCTGTGATTTTAGGGATGTCGCCGCTTGCGGAGTTGGCGCAGCAACCGGCTTTGGTTTTCCTTCGGCCTCCTCAAGCCCCTCTTCAAAATCCTCCGGGCCAAGCGGCGGCGGAACCGGCGCGTAAATCGTGTCTAGCTCCGATCGCATTTTATTAAAGAGTTTTGTGTTGAGTGAACCGGCGATTTGCTCGGCAACTTGTTTGGGAATCTGGATTCTCTCTGTAATTTCACGGGCGAGATCTTCCGGGTGAATGAAACCCAGAAAAACCAGTCCTGTGGCATCGGCGACATCGCCTATTTTCTCGCCAGCCAAGTGATTTTCTTCGCAAACCGAGCGGACAATTTCTGCCGTTTGCACCGAATATAGTTCGTCCTGCAGGCGTTCCGAGACGGTTTTGAATCTTTTGTGTGCCTGTTGGAGGGTTATATTGATCATGATATTGGATTAATGTTGCCGAAGTTTATGCCGCCGGCCTCATCGGTATTTCTTTGGGCAGTTACTTGCCCTGTTTTTCCTTTGCCCTGTATGTCCAGTTTTATCCGCAGAGTGCTTATTGCCGGTGCGGTCGAGTCTTGCAGCCTCTCTAACGTGTCGGCCCTGAAGAATTCCGTAGCCGGTTTTTTACCTTGGTCCGCCTGCTGTTTTAGAATGCGGGCAAAAAGGTCATGTTGGTCGCCGCGTTCGAGTTTTTCCAGATATTTAAGGAAGTAATGGGGAGCAAGTCCGCGCGATACCGCGAGCGCTGATGCCGTCCGCATATTATCACCCGACGCTTTTAGATTGTCGGCTTCATCGGCCTTATAGCCGCGGTTCAACAGCCGCTCTGTCATACTGGCGAAAAACTTATCCGATTGCATAAAGGCCGCCATTGCCTCGCTCGGATTTTTGGAACTGTTCGCCGCTTTCTCCAGCGCCGCGGTAAGGTTCTCCAAAGCCAATTTAATTCTCGATTCGTCTTTAGTGGAGACCGCGAGATCCATTCCTTTTTTCGCATCCATTACTTCTTTGGTTATGCCGGCATCGGCTGCTTTTCTTATTAATTCTTCCATGCCGTAGGCTTTGGCTGTTCCGCCTTGCAGGAAGTCCCCTATTTTTTGATTGCCGACCATTCTCCCTTCCATGACGGCTTGCGCCAGGTCTTTCGGATCGGATACAAGCGCGCGCGCGAGAGCCAATCCTTTTTCGTGGCTTAAGCCGCCGGCAATCCCGGTTCCGGCCTGAAGCATCGCCCATCCTTCCTCCGGTCTTTCTTTGGCAATTCTTTCGGCCCATTCTTTATTGGCCTCGACAAGTTCTTTGCCGCCGGCCCGTTCAATCTTGCCCAGAGCTTCGCCTAAGGCAACCTGAGCTTTTTGCGGCAAGAACTTGTATCCTCCGGCCTGGAGTTTTGCCCTGATTCCCTGCGGCACCAAAGTCGAGGCGCCTTTCTTGCCCCCCGTGGCCAATAGGTTCAAGGCGAAATTTTTGGTTGCTTTCGCTCCGGTCATTACCATCGAGGCTCCTTCCAGGCTTAAACTGTTTGCGGCAAACAAACCTCCTCCGGCGAGAACGATAACAACAATTTGTTGCAGCGCCGATTCAAAAAATGCCGATAAAAAATTAGAAGGTCCCGCGGTAAGAGCTGCCCAAAGCTGGTTGCTGTCGCTTGTGTATTTGGCAAAATCGGAAAAAACCTCTTTTCCTCCTTCCGCACCGTAACCCAAGCCGCGAGAGACTAGAATCGCAAGATAAAGGAAAAATATGGAAAGTGGCGGAAAAAACGACCAACGCAAAAACTTATGCCACCATTTAGTCCAATTCGATTTGGTGGCCGGAAATATAAAAAGCAGCCACGCTATCGGCAAAAGGATAAGTAAAACGATAAGCGAAACATAGCGGATCAAGAGCAGTACCAGAAAAACGCCGAGCGTAATCGATATTACAAGCACCATGACAAACACGAACATTACAGAAAAAATAAGACCGAGCATCTTTCCGATGTCCGCGCCGGTTACGGAAAAAACGCTTTCGATGCTTTTTAACGTGGAATCGGAAAAATTAGAAGAAGCTACGGGATTTGCAAGCCGATTTAAAGCCAGGAATCCCTTTTGCGGATTGAAAGCTCCCGCAAGCGCAGAGGCAAAATTTGCGGATGCTTGCAAACCGTTTTGATTTCCGCCACAGGCGCTGCCGCCGGGGTTGAAACAATTAAGGAAAAACAACGTCAGACTGTCGGAAAATTTTATTATAATTCCCGCTATCGGCAGTCCGAAATTGACTATTATTGCTATAAAAACCAATCTGGCCAGAAGCTGTTTTATGCCGTAAGTTTCGCGGCGCAGAATTGTTGCCAGGGCTATGATAATGATGCCCAGCACGAAACCCAGATTGGCCAAAGACATTGTTGCGGCCATTCCTATTCCTACAATGGACGAATTGGGGATATTTAAATTAATATTGACGATAACCGATATTAGCCAGGCCTCAACCGCAACAAGAAGGCCGAAGAAGTAGGCCACAATGAAAGAACCGGAAAATACGATTTTTCCGACAACCGAAAATGAAATATCGGTAAAAGCACTGCTGATTTTGTCGGCCACGGCCTTTACGGACCCGGTTTTCACGCCATTCCAGAACGAGGTATCGCTAGGGCTTTGCCCGTGGATTTTTTGAAACGGCGCGAAAATGAGCAGTGCGATAAAGGTCGCGCCGAGAACTTTGAATGCCGTTTTGTTTTTAATAAGATTCATTTTTTGATATCCTGACAATTTTTACTGCGCCGTTACGCTGCATGCGTCCGAATTGCCGGCGTTTGTAACCGTCACTGCGCGCGTGCCGCCGCTCAAATAGCGCGTGGTAAACGATGACCCGATGCCGCTGGACGGACTGCCGTCCGGAGCAGACCAATTATAATCCTGCGCGTTGTTACCGCCGATGGCGGCGAAATTCGCATCCTCTCCGAGGCCGACGGTTTGCGTCGACGGGCTGCAAGAAACGCCAGAGGCGGTTGACGAAACGACAACAACGGAACAGCTCGAAGTGGAACTGCCGCTTGCGACGGTAACCATTTTTGTTCCGGACGAAGAATAAACAGTGGAAAATTCGGAAGAAATGGACGTGGAAGCGGAAGACGGCGGATTTCCTCCGGGAGCAGACCAGGAGTAACTGTTATTGCCGCCGTAAGCGGAAAAGCTTGCCGCATCTCCGGTGTCTACCTGGTCTTGGTTGGCGTAGCAGCTGACGCCCAGAGGTTGCGATCCTTGACCGGAAGTATTGTTCGCTCCGTTTGCCGTGTTTTGGCAATCGGTGAGTGCTTGGCCGCTTAAGCCGCTGCACAAACTCGAAAGACTGCTGGGAGCCGGAGTCTGGTAGAGATTTGCGAGGCCGCTCAAGCCGGCATTGATGAGACGGGTAAGTGCCGCGTCAAGCACGGCGGCAATGAGACCTTCCCAAGTGTAGGCGTTCGTGAGCAGGTCAACATGGCTTCCCATGGCCTTGGCCAAAGCGGCGGCGATCGCCTGGCCGGGAGTTGTCGTCATAGCGATAGTGCCCGGAGGACAGCTGCGACTTTGACCCTGCGGCTTGGATCCGTCGGAGCACAATTCTATGCCCAGAAATCCTTGCCCGGCGATGCCTTTATTTTTTGCCGCGGCTTGCGCCGACAGGGCTTCGTTTAAGGCAATATCGTGAAGCTGCATTGTGCGTACGAAAAAGTTATCGTTCAAAACGGCAATATAACCAGCCAGCCCGCCCCTCGTCCAATCGTTAAAAAAGCCGGTTGTGTTCCCGATTATCCTGTTGAGCGTGCAGGTAAGACTCAAATCCGTCGAACTGTAAGGATTCTGCGGTGGTTGGAGCGTAAGGCCCACGAGAGACCCGAAAGAACTGCAAAGCTGCGGCACCTTGGAACTGATCAAATTGCTTGCGGCGATGTTAAACGCCTGTCCCAAAAATCCTTGCCAGTCGGTTATAAATTTCGGTTCGCCGCCGCCCTGTATCCAGGCAACAACTTCCCGCTGGATGAGCGCGATAAGCTGCCTTTTGAGCTGGTCGGTAAGTTTTCTTTGTTCTTCCGTGTGGACGTCGAAAAGAAAGTGGCCTCTTGTTGTGCTATCTATTGGAATCAAATGGCCAGTGTTCAAAGTTTCGCGAGTAAAAAATCTTACACAGCTAGGTCCAACGCAATCCACTGGAACAAAAAGTCCTCCGACACCGGCTCTGCCGCCTCCGCCGCCAAGGCCGGGTGCGCCGGTAAAAGCCACAGCCCTCGGCGCAAAAATATTTTTTATAAATGCAAAAAATTTATTTGCGGGATTTTCGTAAAAGTAACTTTCCTTTTCTAATTTGCTCATCGCCGATTGCAGGTTGGCGAGATCATTTTCAAGGATAGATCCGCCTTCTTTTTTCACCGCCTCCAAAACCAAGATTCCTTTAAGAGGATCTTCGTTATATGTTTGTGAAACTTCCAAGAGTTTTTTCTGATCTTCCAGGTAAACCAGGATTTGTTTGTGAAAACCGGAAAATATTTTCGGCGTAGTCAATTTTTTAAGCTCGACATCTGCCTGATCGAGAGCGGTGTCAAAAGAAAGGACGGCTTCGTCGCTTATTTGATCGGTGAATTTCGATTTAAGTTTTTCCGAAAGTATCGTATTGGCCAATATTACTCTTAAACCGTTGACGTAATTTTTCAACGTGTCGTTGTCTGTGGCATCGACCAGTTTTAATTCTTTATCTCGGATTTGCCTTTGCAGGCCAAGATCGTTGAGCGGCCTCCAGTTATTAGGGATGAGCCCAAGGGCAGCCATTTCTCCGAATTGTTTTTTGTCCGGGAAAAAGTTCGGGTTGCCGCCTTGCCCCACAGAAAGCATTTGGTTTGTGAAATATTGGGCAAGATTATCGGTGAAATTATTGCCCGGCTTCGCCGCTAAATTGGCTTCGACGGTTTCAGCCGTTGCCGCTTCGTTTTTTTGCGCTATTGGCTCGGCAAAAGCTCTTTTTGGGACTTGTTTGGTTGGCGCACTCGGTTCGTTTTTGTTGGCAACATTTTCGGTTGCGCCATCTCTCGAAGAATTAGACAAAATAAAAGCCATCGAGCTTACAATTGCAGCCAAAATAAGAAAGCCCGACATCAGCTTTTTTATTTCCATTACCTTCAATTATAACTCTTTAGCAAATAAAAAATTGCCGCATAGCAGACAACACCTTCTTTTTATGGGTTGTTATTTCTCCGAAATTTTAAGGTTTTTTATCGAATTCGGTGCGTTGAATGATCTGTTTAAGATTTCATTTGCACAAACAAGGCTATTTCGTCAACAAAAAATGAACTCATGGTGCAGCCTCGTTCATTTTCGGGCCGCGAATCGCGCCAGGATTTTTTGTTTTTATCTTCACCGCTTAATAATTTTTAAGTTTTTGTTCTGCTAAAATTATCAATCGACAAACTTAGAAATTTTTTCTATATCTTCTACGTAAAGATTTTGCGGACGGCTTTGCGGATTAATGCCAATTGCCAATAGCTTCCGAGAAATTTTTTCTTTATTATCGTGTTGTCTGCTGTTTGCCGCCAGATTATTCAATATTGTTTTTCTCGGTTGCGCAAAAAGTGTTTTTACCATAGCATAATATTTTTTTGGACCAATCTCTGATTTTAAATTCTCTCGCTTCGATTCGGTCTGGCTTCGACTCGCCATCATTCCGGCAGAGGAGGCGATTTCCAATTTTATTACTGCCGAGTCCACTTCCGGTTGCGGACTGAACGCGCTTGCAGGAAGGCGCATAATAACCTCTGGTTTTGCCCAAAATTTCGTAATTGCCGCGAGACGATTCATCTTCGGCGGTTGCGCGCAAATCCTTTCGGCGACCTCTTTTTGAAAAGTAAAAACACAAAGCGATGGTTTGTTTTTTGTTTCGCTTAAAATCCTCAAAAGTTTTCCCGTGATATAGTAGGGAATATTGCCGACAATTTTCAGTTTCGAATTTTCGTACTTTTGCCGACCATTTTGTTCGGTGACGGCTCCCAAATTAGAAATTAACTTGGGCAAAATTTTTAAAGCATCGCCAAAAATAATTTCCACGTTTTTATTTGCTGAAAATTTTCTCCCAAGTTCTCCGATAAATTTTTTATCTTTCTCGATCGCAATAATTTTTATTTTCTGTCCTTCATTGTTTCGATTTTTAATTTCTGTATTTTGAATTTGTTTTGTAAGCTCTCCGTGCCCCGGGCCAACTTCGATTATCGTGTCATTATTTTGAATTTCAAGAACTTCAACGATTTTTTTAATCGCCGACTTATTTTTTAGAAAATGTTGTCCAAGATTTATGCGCATATTTAAAATATGATACTATGTAATTGTAATCGATTTTTCTCAAATGTTTTTTTCTCCGAAGGTTTTAATAATTTTGACGCTAGTTGGGACCGCAGCGCTTTTTGGCATAGTTTTTCTTTACCCAATTTTTAAATTCGTTCCTAGCGCTGTTATGTCCCAACCAACGCAAGGATATTTGCCGTTCGCGCCTACTTTTTCCAACGCATCAAGTGCATTTTTGTCGCGTCCGGCTGGTTCAGGATGGAACTCGCAATCGTTTTCGGCAACGAACGCCACTCCTTTTTCCGCGGCAAGCCAGTCGCAAGCCGAAAAAAAGCAAACTTCACAAAAAAGGGCAGAAATTAAGGCAAATATACCGTCTTTGGCCGAGCTACAGGACAAAATAAACGCCATCTTTACTTCTTCGTCCGCTCCGGCCGTGACGTCTGCTGCGCCCGAAAAAGCGGAGGCCGGGGAGTTGGGAATTTTGAATTGGGGGCCAGTCGCCGATAGCGAAGTTTCAATTGATCCAGCCGGAGCCTCAAACCTCGTCGAATATCTGGGATACCTGAATGCCCACTACAGGGATGTTCTTTTCGACTACAGAAGATTCGACTCTGCCCTGAAAAACAAAAACGAAGCATTGCTCCTGCCTTTTGATCTTGCCGAGAAAGCGATTAATGACGGAAACTTTTCCGAAGTTAGAAATTCTTTTCTAATCTGGAAAGATTTTTTTGAAACGAAAGGAAAATTTTTCGCCTCTATTAAGGTTACGGGAGATGCGGTTGTGTTGAGCAAAGAAACCATTGGTTTTAATAAATTAATTCTGCGAATGATTTCTATGGCTTTTGATGTAGAAAAAGGAAGCTTATCCCAACAAGAATTCAAAAATTATTTTAATAATCTTAAAATTCTTGCCGAAAAAGAAAATAAAAAATTTTTGGGGCAAACAGAAAACATTTCTTTTTCAGAAAAAGGAAATATTTTTTCCAAAATTTTAAATTTTTTTGGACTTGATGATTTTGCTTTTGCCGCTTTTGCCGGCGTACCGTTTGGCGGGATGGTGGAAACTGTTATCCCCTGCCCATGCGATCAAAGTTTCTGGGTTTTTCTCGGTCCGCCCGTGCCGCCGCCAAACGGGCTTTTGGTTTCTTTGGTTGCCGCCTCAACCCCTCCTTATTACCTATACATAAAAATAGAAAAAATCCCTCGCGTTGGTTCCTGGTGGTTGGGTCTTTATGCCCCGGTTCAGATTCCCTGTTTGGCGTCGCCGGATTGCGGACCGATCGGGTTTGGCAATGAGCCGATCTTGCTCGGAACGAGCCAATAATCTTGTTTAATCCATAATTACGAACTTTTCGTCCGCATCTACGATCTCCTTGTCGTTGTCGTCATTCGGCTTTAAGAATTGCACCAGCTCTTCCGGTATTTCTCCTAAAAACCGTGACGGCAAATTATAAAAACTCAAACAGAGTTCTTTTTTCGCTCTCGTCATTGCAACATATATCAGACGCCGCTCTTCTTCCAGTTCGTATTCATTTTCCAAAGATGCGGCGTGCGGCAAGAGTCCATCGGAACAACCGGCGATAAAAACCTTGTCGAATTCCAATCCCTTAGAAAGATGAATAGTCATCAAATTTACGACACTTCTTTGATCCGATTCTAAACTGGACGACGTGACCCGTCCTGAGCTTACTGAAGGATGGTCGGTTTGCTGGATGAGCGCCGCTTCTTCGAGAAATATGCCCAAACCATCATATTTTGAGGCAAAATTTATTAATTCCTCTATATTTTCCAGTCGTTCCTCGGGATTTGTGAAATTATTTTCAACGTATTCGATGTAGTTCGTCGTTTCGAGAAACAGTTTTATAAGATAAGAAGGAATGAGGTTTTTTGCAGAAAGCAGTGCGTTTTCCAAGCTGCCGAATTTTATTTTGGAGAGATTTTTTTCAAGTCTTTCCCGGGCCAGAGAATCGCGCGGGTTTAGCGCAAGGCGCAAGGCGGCAATAATATCTTTTACCTCCTTCCTTTCATAGAATCGGAGTCCGCCGAAGATTTTATATGGAATTTGCCGCTCGACAAGTGCCCGCTCGATTGCTCTTGACTGGGCATTTGTTCTGTAGAGAATGGCAACGCCATGATTTTCGCTTGCGCCCCTTTCGATTTCTCGGGCTATAAAATTTGCTTCTTCCTCCTCTCCCCCCAATTCCGCAATCGTTATCGGCGAGCCTTTTTCGTTTTTTGTCCAGAGATTTTTTGGTCGGCGGTATTGATTATTTTTTGCCACCGCGGAGGCCGCGTTTATAATATTCGAGGTCGAGCGGTAGTTCTCTTCTAAAAAAACGACATCTGCTCCGGGCCAATCTTTTTCGAAATCGAAAAAGATCTTCATGTCGGCATATCTCCAGCCATAAATCATTTGTTCATCATCGCCGACAACGCTTAAATTTTTATGATTGCCCGCGAGAAGTTTTATGAATTCATATTGCCCGGGATTCAAATCTTGATATTCGTCCACCAGAATAACATCAAATTTGTTTTGCCAATAATTCTTTATCGCGGAATTTTTTTTCATAAGCATAACCGGTTTTTTGATTAAATCGTCAAAATCGAAACAATTATTTTCTTCAAGCGCATTCTCATATTCTCGAAAAATTTTTAAAATATTTTCGTCGGTAGGTTTTTTGGAAGCAGTCAGTTTTTCCAATTTGCCATCAATATTCTTTATTTCTGATATTTTTCTCGCAAAATACGCAGGAGTTTCTTTTTCAGAAGAGATTTTTTCTTCTCCGCGTTTTTTCGGAAAATATTTTTTTACCAGTTTTTTTATCAGACCGAAAGAATCATCACCGTCCAAAATGATGAAGTTTTGTTTTCGACCAGCGGTCGTCGCTTCACGCCTAAGAATTTTTGCGCCCAAAGAATGAAAAGTCCCGATAAATGGAAAATTAGAAATTGGCAGCTCAATCTGGGAATTCTTTTGGACTCGCTGGAGCATTTCTTTGGCGGCCTTATTGGTGAAGGTAATAGCACAGATTTTTTCCTCGCCTATACCAGCTTTTAAAAAATGGGTTATTCTAGCAACAAGCGTTCTCGTTTTCCCTGTTCCTGCGCCGGCAACTATCAAAAGTGGCCCGATTTTTGCTTCGGCGGCAGATTTTTGCCCACTACTTAAAGCCAAATTTACAGGTTTTATCATATAAATTTTTTATATCCTCATCCGCAATAAGTTACCGAAAGCTTGTTTTTCTTCAGGAAAACAAGCTTGTTTATGGCAGATGATTGATTTGGAGCCGTGCTTTTGCTAGGCTTATGGTATTAGTAGAATTTTAAAACATATAAATAATGATAAAAAGCCATTAACGATGGCTCTTTTTTTGGTCGGAGTGCTGCTGACGCTTCTTTCTGTCGGATTGCTTGGAAAAACAGAGAAAACAAAATTTGCGGAAACGTACGGTGTGCTCGGCGGTCCGGAACCGTTATCCGAACAGCAAACAGACGATTCTGCGCCAGCACAGTCTGTTTTATCCAGTCGCTCAGCAATAATTGCCTCTTCTTTGGGCAATTTTTTATTAGGCAATGATGAAATTGTAGATAGTGTGGCCGGTGGGAGTTTTTTGGATTCTGGAGAACCAGTCGGTCCGGCTATCCGTGGCAACCTCTTGATTTATAAAGTAAGAAGCGGCGACACACTTTCTGGAATAGCTTCATATTTTGGGATTTCCCTGGAAACCTTGGTTAGTGCAAATCCGGGCGTGCGAACAAAATTATTACATGCCGGAGACGAATTAAACATTTTGCCTGTTTCTGGCGTGGTTTACACAACAAAAGAAGGAGATACGTTGGAATCGGTTTCCGATTATTTCAATATTTCGCAGAATCAAATTATTCAATACAATCAGGGAATAAGCTTCGGCAATTTGGGCGTGGGCACATCCTTGGTAATTCCAGGAATAAAGAATTTCAATTTAATTAGAAACCAAGCCGGATCGTTGCCAAATTTCAACGATCGTTTTGTGCGGCCAGCGGACGGTTTCAATTGGGGACAGCTTCATAATTACAATGCCGTAGATATTGCCAACTCTTGTGGTATTCCTGTTTATGCTTCTGCAGAAGGCCTCGTCGTGCCGGATACCAGTTTCGGCGACGGTCTCGATGGCTGGAACGGCGGATACGGAAAATTTGTTTTAATCGAACATCCTTTCGGTGACGGCATTCGTACCCGTTATGCGCATCTTGCTTCCGTTGCCGTAAATATCGGCGATTATGTTGAGCAGGGACAGGTCATCGGTGCCATAGGAGACACGGGAGATTCAACTGGTTGCCATGTACACTTTGAGGTATACGGCGCAAAAAATCCCTTTACCAAAGGATAGGACCATAAGCACGCGGCCGCTATTATTAAGTTTTATTTGACCCATATTTTAAAGGGTTTTATTGTTATGTGGTCCCTCGAATAGCGAGCGGACAAAAGGAGGCTGTGTGCTAAAACGCTTGCTTGGCATCAGTTTCGCAACCGTGTTCCTTGTCATAATCTTTTTTTTAGGTTTTACGCCTCCTCGAGCGTCAGCAACTCCGGAATTTGCCAAAAAAGAAGGCCGCAACTGCAAGACTTGCCACACCATGAATCCGCCGCCAAAAAAGGGCGAGCCGAATCTTAATGAGGTGGGCAGGTGTTACAAGGAAAAAAAGACGCTCAAAGAATGCGAAAATAAATGATGTTTGTTTTGGATCCCCGTCGTGGGATCTTTTTTCTTCGATTAAATTTCTTCGCGCAATCTGTAACTGAATGCTTCGGCCAAATGTTCCGCTGAAACCTTTTCTTTTTTTTCCAGGTCGGCAATTGTTCTGGATACTTTAAGAAGGCGATAATATCCCCGCGGCGAGAGACGATTTTGTCCCAAAGTATCTAAAAATTTTTCTGCTTCAGTCTCCAATCCGATCAATTCCTCGGTTTGTCTGGAATTCATTTCGGAATTGATTTGAATAGTTTTTGTGGATTTGTGTTTGCGAAAACGTTCAAGTTGAATTTTTCTTGCAGCCTCTATTTCCTTTTTGATTGTCGGGCTTTGCAATTCGAAATTTTTCTTTCGCCGCAAATCATTGATTTTTATGCGATCAACATTTATTTGCAAGTCAATCCTGTCGAGCATCGGCCCGGAAATTTTTTTCTGATAACGAATTACATCATAAGCCGAACAGCGGCATTCTTTTTCGTCATCACCGTAATAACCGCACGGACACGGATTCATTGCGGCAACAAGCGTAAAGTTTGCCGGAAACTTAATGCTTTGTCTGGCTCTGGCAATGTGTACTGCGCCGGATTCGAGCGGTTGCCGCAACGACTCCAGGATATTTTTCGGAAACTCAGGAAGCTCGTCGAGAAAAAGAATTCCCCTGTGTGCCAGACTGATTTCTCCCGGCTTAGGATCGGTACCGCCGCCGATAATGGCTACAACAGATGCTGTATGGTGTGGCGAGCGGAATGGTCTCTGGCTTACGAGTCCGGCAGGAGACAAGCCGGCAGCGCTGTAAATTTTTGTTATTTCTATGGCCTCTTCGAGTGTTAAATTTGGCAAAATACCTATCATTGCTTGGGACAAAAGACTTTTCCCCACCCCTGGCGGTCCCATCATCAGAAGATTATGACCTCCTGCTGCTGCGATGGTTAATGCCCGTTTGGCATTTTCCTGGCCTTTAATTTCAGAAAAATCTAAAGCTTGGATTTCTTCCGATTCAAAAGAGGTGAAAATATGAGGCCTTATCGATTTTTTTTCTTCGAGATAGTCTATTGTATCTTCCAGGCTTTCGAGCGGTATAACCTTGATATTCTTGATTACCGCTGCTTCGTTGGCGTTTTCTTTTGGCAGAAACAAATATTCAAAATTATGTTTCGCGGCAGTCTCCGCAATATTCAATGCGCCGTTTATCGGACGCAGTCTTCCGTCCAGAGCGAGCTCGCCGATAAATAATTTATTTTTTGCGTCGAATTCTTTTATTTGTTTTGTGGCCAATAAATAACCAACGGCAATTCCCAAATCATACTGCGAACCGGTTTTCTTTACGTCTGCCGGAGCGAGGTTTACCGTAATTTTCCTGTTTTCTCTCGCAGGCGGTTTAATGCCGGAATTTTTCAAAGCAGAATTTATTCTTTCTTTTGATTCACTGACGGCTTTATCTCCAAGTCCCACAATATTAAAAGCGTGGAGGCCGATATTGAGATCAACCTCCACTTCTATTAATTTTGCTTTTATTCCCTCTAATTCTGAGGAATAAATTCTGGCAATATTTTCCATTATTCAATTTTTTTACAGTCCCTGCAGAATTTCGATTCGGGGGAAACCCGTAAAACTTCTTTTTCGATTTCTTTTCCGCAATTTTCACAGATACCATATTTCGCTTTTCGGATTCTGTTTAGCGCGGAATCTATTTCACTTATGAGTTCGCGCAGGCCATAATCTATGGCCACTTTTTCGCCCAAGCTTTCTGCTTCGTCCGCCTTTTCGTCCATGTCCACGTCGGAACCGAAATCTTCATGCTCCTCGCCGCCAATTTTTTTAATTAATTCCCGGCGCCTTTCCTCCAGTAATTTTTTATATTCCTCTAATTGATTTTTATCCATTTGCTTAAGATTATTGGTTTGTTGTGGCAGAGTCAATAAAATTTATATTCCAACTGCCGGTTTGTTTGTCACAAAATAACCAAAAGGAAATTAATTTTTAACAACCAAGAATATTTTTAATGCTTTTTTTGCTGCAAGAGTCGTATTGATTTTATGATTAAACAACGTTTTGTTTGATGTCTTTAAAATCGTTCATTTTTTGGTAACCAAACGGTACATCAACTAATTAAAATAACTAACTTAAAAACTGACAAACATTTTTGTTAATCAATATTTCCAAATAGAATAGGTAATATTTTGTACCTTTCTGGAATATTTTTATCTTCAAAAATTTTATGCAGCCAATTTTTTAAAACAACGTGTTTGCCGACAAACATATACATTTTTAACATCGGCAAGATTATAGATTTTAATTGTCGAACATCTCTTATAACTAAAATAGCTTCTGGTTTATATAGATTTTTTGTAGATTTATGAAGATAAATAGTATTTTTAACTCCTATTGCATATGCAGATGCTATCAATAATTCTCTCTTATTTGCCTCTAGTTTAATGACAAATGCCGGTATATTTTTACCACGATCCTTATAAAATGTTAATTTTCCAGATCCAACCATCAACCCTTCTGCCCATTCTCTTGAAATATGTATATTATTTGCCATAATTAGTAATAGTAAGTAGCTTGTTTGTCGACAAACATTTTTTTAATTTATTTTTCATTATTTAATGATAACAAAACTGTTCCGTAATGGAACAGTTTTGTTAAAGAAAAAAATAGTATTTCAAATCAAATCAATTTTGTTAAAAAATCATAGAAATTACATATAATTTAGACATTAAGGTTAAAAAGTACTGTTAAAAACTACTAATGAACAGTAAGCAAAATATTGGAAAAATTGGAGAAAATTTAGCATGTGAATATCTTGCTGAGAATGGATATAAAATTTTGACCAGAAATTATCGAAAAAAAACAGGAGAAATAGACATTATTGCCCAAGCCAAAAATAAAACAATTGTTTTCGTCGAAGTAAAAGCTTTGTCAAGTCATCAATTTGTGGGATTTAAAAACGAAGAAAGTCTAATGCCCGAGGATCATTTGACACGCGGAAAACTTGGGAGATTAAAGAAAACCTGTCAAATCATGGTTGCTAAAAACCCAGATATAATTGACAGAAAACGGGGTTGGCGCATTGATTTGGTGGCAATTGATATTGGTCCCGGTACGACTGCCGGCAAAAGCATAAAAAATGTGGCGATAAGGCACTATGAAAACATCTTTTAGTCCATAAAAATCTAGACGCGTGCTAGCTACTTGACGTTCGTTGCTTATTTGCTATAATAAAGAACAATAAGATCCGCTTTGAAAGCGGATTAATTTTTTGCCATGTTAAACATTAAAGACATCGGTAAGGCCTTGAAACAAGTTGCCGAAGAAAAAGGCCTGACGCCAGAACAGGTTTTTGAGGCTGTCGAAGGCTCTATAGCCGCAGCTTATAAAAGAGAATATTGTGAACGCGCGGCGATCGTAAGATGCAAACTAGATCCGAAAACAGGCGAACTCAAGTTTTCACAAGCAAAAACTGTTGTTGACGAGACAATAGTTCGTTTTGTTGAGCCGGAGGTGGAAGTTGGCGCCGAGGGAGAATCGAAGAAAGAAAAATACGCTGAAGGAGAAAAAAAATTAAAAAAATCCAAAAAAGAGACGACGGTAAAAGAAATCTCGGAAAAACTTGGGGAAATTTCCGAAGAGAACAAGCTGCCGCGCTATAATCCAGACAGGCACATTCTTTTGGAAGAAGCTCGCAAAATAAAAAAAGATGTTCAACTTGGAGAAGAAATAATTTTTGATTTGGAAACTCATGAAGATTTCGGCAGGATAGCGGCACAGACGGCCAAACAGGTGATTTTGCAGAAATTACGGGAATCGGAAAGAAATTCGATTTTAGGAGAGTGGCGTGACAAAGAAGGTACGATAGTAAGCGGCGTCGTGCAGCGATTCGAGCGCGGCCATGTTTATATAGATTTAGGGCGTACGATAGGAGTAATGTTCGCCAACGAATCAATTCCGGGGGAACACTACAGGGCCGGCGAGCGCTTGCGATTTTTCGTTTTAGCAGTACAGGAAGATACGCGGCTGCCAAGCATAGTTCTTTCGCGTTCGCATCCTCGGTTTGTGACGGAACTTTTTAAAATGGAAGTTCCAGAACTTGCCGAAGGTCTTGTGGAAATAAAAGCTGTTGCCCGAGAACCTGGAAATCGCACAAAAGTCGCCGTTGCTTCCAAAGAAGATGGGGTTGACCCTGTTGGAGCTTTTGTCGGGCAGCGGGGAACGAGAGTTATGGCTGTAAACAACGAATTGGGTAACGAAAAAATAGACATTGCCGAGTGGTCCGAAGATCCGGAAAAGTTTGTTGCCAATTCGCTTTCACCGGCCAAGGTTGTTTCCGTTGAAATTTTGCCTCGCCGCGAGGCGCGAGTTTACGTGCCCGAAGATCAATTAAGTTTGGCAATCGGCAAGGGAGGACAAAATGTTCGCTTGGCTGCAAAACTAACTGGCTGGAAAATAGACGTTCGCTCGCAAACGCGCCCCGAAGAGGTGCAGGAAGGCGGCGTGGCTGGTTTGTCTGCCGAAGCTTTGGCTGGAGCGGGAATTTCTTCCGGGGAGGGGGAAACGGACGAAGCCGTTATCAAAGAAGAGAAAACAGATCCGGAAGAAAAAGGCGATTTAAGCGTATAAAATAAATAAATAATTATGCCCACGATTTTATTCGCAATTTTATCAAGTTCGGCCGCGATAATTTTTGCGCTTGTTTTGATTTGGAAAATCTCTCGCTATCCGGAGGGCGATGAGAAAATGAAAGAAATTTCCCGTGCGATTCGCATTGGCGCATCGGCTTATCTGAACCGCCAATATAAAACAGTGGCGACTGTAGCGGCAATAGTCGCGACACTTATAGGTTGGAAGCTTGGAATAACCGCGATGGCCGCGTTTTTGGTCGGCGCTTTTGCTTCCGCTTTGGCTGGGTATATCGGCATGAATATTTCTGTTCGCGCAAATGTCAGAACCGCAGAGGCCGCTAAATCCGGACTCAAAAAAGCATTCGAGGTTGCCCTACAAGGTGGCGCCGTCACCGGTCTCTTGGTTAAAAGTCTGGCGCTGCTTTCCGTCGCTGGTTTTTACGGTTTAACCAAAGATTTGACCGCGCTTGTCGGTTTGGGATTTGGCGGAAGCCTGATTTCGGTTTTCGCAAGGCTGGGCGGCGGAATCTTTACTAAAAGCGCAGATGTTGGAGCCGATCTTGTGGGAAAGGTTGAATCTGGAATTCCGGAAGATGATCCGCGCAATCCGGCGGTTATCGCAGACGCTACCGGCGACAGCGTCGGCGACTGCGCCGGCATGGCCGCCGACCTTTTCGAAACTTACGCCGTCACGGCCATCGCCGCCATGCTTTTGGAGAGTTTCATTTTTCCTAACTCGCCAAATATTTTTGCTTTGGCCATTGGTTCCGTTGCCGTCATAGCATCGCTTATCGGTATTTTTTTCGTGCGCCTTCCCGCGATCAAACAGGGTTCGGAAAAAAATGCGAATATTATGGGCGCGCTTTACAAAGGCCTTGCCGCCTCGAGCGTTTTTTCTTTGATCGGCTTTTGGTTTCTGGCGGCAAAATATAGAAACGACTTCGGATTATCGGTTTCGTTTGGTCAGCTTTTTTATCCGATGTTTATTGGAATCCTTGTCACGGCAGCAATTGTTATGGTCACAGATTATTACACTTCCAAAAAACACAGGCCGGTACAATCGATTGCCAAAGCTTCGGAAAGCGGCCACGGTACGAACATTATTATGGGGCTTTCCGTGGGAATGGAGTCGACGGCGCTACTTGTTGTCGCCATCGTCGCCGGCGTTCTTACGGCATTTTATTTCGGCGGCATTTACGGGATAGCGTTGGCTACGATGAGCATGCTTGGCATGACGGGAATTATAGTAACCATCGACGCCTTCGGTCCGATAACGGATAACGCCGGCGGCATTGCCGAGATGGCCGGACTCCCTGATTCCGTGCGCGCCGTAACGGATCCGCTGGATGCAGTTGGTAATACGACCAAGGCCGTGACGAAAGGCTATGCCATCGGCTCGGCCGGACTCGCCGCCACGGTTCTTTTCGCTTCTTATGTGCAGGATCTGCAGAAGCACTTCGGCTCCCGGCCTGCCGGTTTCGATCTGAACGATCCGAAAGTTTTAGTTGGCCTTCTTTTGGGCGGGATGATTCCGTATCTCTTCGCTTCCATATCCATGAAGGCGGTTGGTAAAACAGCGGGCAGCGTCGTGGAAGAGGTTCGCAGGCAATTCAGGGAAATTCCCGGAATTATGGAAGGAAAGGCAAAGCCGGACTATGCCCGTTGCGTGGATATCGTCACAAAGGCGGCTATAAAAGAAATGATTTTACCAGCGCTTTTGCCGGTTTTGATTCCTATAGGAGTCGCATTTCTTTTGGGCCCGATAGCTTTGGGCGGTCTTTTGGTCGGTTCGATCGTAACGGGAATTTTCGTCGCCATCTCCATGACCTCCGGTGGCGCCGCTTGGGACAACGCCAAAAAATATATTGAGGAAGGAAATTTCGGCGGCAAAGGATCAAATGCGCACAAAGCCGCGGTTACGGGAGACACCGTCGGCGATCCATACAAAGACACGGCAGGGCCCGCGATCAACCCGGTGATTAAAATCATTAACATAATCGCGCTGCTCTTAATCCCGTTCCTATAGTTTTTTACGGCTTTAAATTTATCGGTTGTGGTTTATAATTTATACAATGGACGAGGTCAATCAATATTTAATCCCCACTGTTATCGAAAAATCGCAGTTTGGCGAAAGAGCCTACGATATTTATTCGCGGCTCCTTAAAGAGCGAATAATTTTTTTGGGCGGGCCGATTACGGATGCGGTGGCGAATACTGTGATTGCCCAGCTACTTTTCTTGGAGCACGAAGATCCGAAAAAAGATATTAAGATTTACATAAACTCTCCCGGCGGCTCCGTTACGGCCGGCATGGCGATTTACGACACAATGCAGTACGTGAAGCCGGACGTCTCGACGATCTGCGTGGGCATCGCCGCTTCCATGGGCGCGTTTCTTCTTGCCGCAGGCAAAAAAGGAAAGAGGTTCGCCCTGCCTAATTCCGAAGTGCTCTTGCATCAAGTGATGGGCGGCGCCGAAGGGCAGGCGGTGGAAATTGAAATCGCCGCCAAGCAAATCGTGAAAACAAAAGAAAAAATAAACCAGCTTTTGGCAAAACACACCGGCAAGCCCTTGTCGCAGATCGAGCGCGACACGGACCGCGACTTCTGGCTTTCGGCCGCGGAAGCCCAGGATTACGGCGTTGTCGATGAGATCATCAAGAACTCCAAAAACGGGAAATAATTAGAGAAACAAAAACCGCCGAAAAAGGCGGTTTTTGTTTCTGCTTGACTTTTGTATAACCATCTTTATAATCAGTACAGGTTTGTTGAAAATAAATTCGGAGGCTTGTTGTGAGAAAACTGGTCGGCCTGTTTGTTTTGGTGTTTGTTTCCGCTATTCCTGTTTTTTCTCAAAACGCTAGCGGTAAGGAAACGAGAGATGTTCTTCTGAAAAATTGGCACACGATGCCCCAGAAAGACAAGAAGATTTTTTTGGAAATTTCTTCGCTGTCTTTAGTGTTTAGTTCCGGAGGAATCGGCTCCAGGTTGCTTAGCCACGAACTCGAGGAATCGTACCCACAAGGAGGAATTAAAGGGGTTGGGATCGGTTACGCGGCGGTGATGACAAGAAAAGCGAATGGCAAGAAGCTTGCGGTTAGAATTATGAAGACTTTGAAACGCGGACCGGCGGAAACAGCCGGCATTTTACCGGGAGATTGGCTTGTTGCCGTAGATAATTTTTATGCCTGCGATCAACCGGAACCATGGGATAAGCTTAACGAGGTTGATCTGCAAAAAGAATGTACCGATCGCGTGCGCAGATTAATCAGGAACTCCTGCTGCGCGGATGTTGTTTTGAGCATAGAGCGCGAAGGAAAGCAGTTGCAATTCACGGTGAAGAAAACAACGTACGGATTTGAGACCGCAAAATTTGTCAGCGAGAACCTGCCGCGCTGGTTAAAACAGCGCAAAGATATGGAGGTTCCCGTGGACAAGTTCGGCAAAAACATCGATTCCGTTTTGGATGCCAAAAAAACAGACCAGAAGAAACTTGATGACTTGTTTCTAGAATATTTGTCATTGCAAGATGAAGCCGACTTGCCTTACAACGAAATTAACAAGTTCGAGGAAAAGCTTTGGAACAAGCAGTAATAATTTTCTGCCGCGACAATTTGTCGCGGTTTTTTATGTTAAGATGGATTTATGTCGCGCGAAGAGCAAATAAGAAATTTACTCCAGAGAAATGTAGTTGAAGTTGTCGACAGAAAGCGCCTTGAGCGGCGGCTTCTTGCCGGAGAAAAATTACGCGTTAAGCTTGGCATCGATCCCACCGCGCCCGATTTGCACCTCGGGCACGCCGTTGTACTGCGCAAACTCCGCGAATTTCAGGATTTGGGATGCAAGGCGGTTTTGATTATCGGCGATTTTACCGCCCGCATCGGCGACCCGTCCGGGAGGACGGAGGCGCGCAGACCGCTTTCCGATACGGAAATAAAAAAGAATATGGAGAGCTACCTGGCGCAGGCCGGAAAGATTATCGATTTGGAAAAAGCGGAAATTTTTTATAACAGCGACTGGTTCGGAAAAGAAGGTGTGGAAAAAATCGTGGAGCTCGCGAGCGCGGCGAGTATCCAGCAGGTTTTGCGGCGCGCCGATTTCAAAAAGCGCCTCGAGGGCGACAAAGACGTGAGCTTATTGGAACTCCTCTATCCGGTTTTTCAGGGATACGATTCAGTAAAAGTACGCGCCGATGTCGAGATCGGCGGTACGGATCAGACGTTTAATTTGCTTATGAGCCGCAAGATTCAGAGGCATTTCGGGGAGGCCGAGCAGGATATTTTGACCGTGCCGCTTCTTGAAGGTACTGACGGCGTGAAAAAAATGAGTAAAAGTGCCGGCAACTACATCGGTCTTGCCGAAAAACCGCAAGAGATGTTCGGCAAAGTGATGTCCGTGAACGATAAATTGATCGGTAAATATTTTCTTTTGTGCACCGATTTGGACGAAGCTGAAATAAAAAATCTCGAAAAATCTCTCAAGCCGCGTGATTTGAAGGCCAAATTGGCTTTGGAAATCGTAAAAATTTATCATGGGGAGAAAGCGGCAAAAGTCGCCATGGAGAACTTCGACAAGGTTTTTTCTAGAAAGGAAATGCCGACCGATTTGCCAGAATTAAAAACGAGCGCTGGAACTACGCCATTTTTACTTGCATTAAAATCAGGAGTTGCCAAGAGTAATAGCGAAGCCCGGCGTTTGATTAAACAAGGGGCAGAAGAAATTAATGGCGTTATTAAAAAAGATCCAAACGAAAAATTAAATCTTAAAGGCGGAGAAATCATAAGAATCGGCAAAAAAAAGTTTTTCCGGGTCAAACTGAATTAGCTGTGGCAAAAAAAGATATCCACAGCTTGCCGCTTGTACTCCCCGTTGTTTTTGTTAATCTAAAATCAGACCACTGAAAAAGAAATATTATAAATTCATTCATTCGGCATACTTGCCGAACACACATTCGGCGCAATTGCGCCACCACAACAAAGCCTCTCTGCGGAGAGGCTTTTCATTTGATTTATTTCTTCGATTGCTCTATAATACCATCAGGTTTTAGGAGGGCTTTGCCAATGTCAGGATCGGAAAATGTTGCAGAATTATGTTCCATCGTGCGCAGACTGTCTTCGGATATGGCCGATTTAAACTCTCGCTATCCGGCAACTCAGGAATTTTTGCGAGCGAGAGGCTTGAAAAACGTCAGACAGCTCGACAAAAACGGCCGCAAAGAACTCCGCGAGCACTTGGAAAAAACACTTTTCAGTCTAAGTAACTGACATTTTGCGCCGCGCACCAGGTGTGCGCGGATTTGTTTTATGAGCGGGCCGCCTTTCGGGCGAGCCTCGCTCAATAATTGCTGCAGCTTTGCAATTTAT
>CAYXSS010000001.1:26947-37650 GCA_964467765.1 uncultured Candidatus Saccharibacteria bacterium | reverse complement strand
CGGGCCGCCTTTCGGGCGAGCCTCGCTCAATAATTGCTGCAGCTTTGCAATTTATGAGCGGGATACCAGAATCGAACTGGCGCCTTCACCTTGGAAGGGTGACGTACTGCCACTATACGAATCCCGCTTGTACATCCCGGGGTTGTTTATTAGACTATTCTAAATTCCTGGGCCCAAATTCTCAAGTTTTGCTTGCGCGCTTTATAAAAACCTGCTAGAAATATTAATGTAAATGTCCAAAGGATTGCGCATAACACTAATAACTGTCGGTATGGTTTTTTTCAGCGGCGGACTGTATTTCTTGGCCGGTTTTTTGGGCTTGAGCGGCGGAATACCGAAAGAATTTACGGATGCAAGATTGCAGGGCGCTCTTATTTCCCAGAACATCGTCAATCTTTCCAATCAATCAGTTTTAGACCTTGTCGAAGTTAATAAGCTCGATCAGGCGCGAAATTATACGGAGGCATTAAACAGCGCCTCGGAAATTATACAGAAAAGCCAGGCCATACGCGACCTGGCCGTGCAACTTTCCGCGCAAGTGGAAACAATGACAAAGTCGCTTTCACAGATCAAATCTTTCGAGGCGCGGCAAGCGGCACTCGAGGCAATCGCCAATCGCTTGGCCCTGATCAGCAGACTCATCAACTACAGCGGCTATCTCGGCCAGCTCTTGGATGTTCTGCGCTACAAGTTTGACGGAGGATCGGCTCGCTATAGCCAGACGGCGAGCCTGATAGACCAGATCAACGCCGAAGTGCGGGCGATTAACAACTTCAACGGCCAGGCGACGCAGGCGATGGAAAGGTTTGATGCCGCGGTTAACAAATAGTGATTTGTTTGTCTAGTTCGCGCACTTAGCTCAACGGCAGAGCAGTCGTCTTATACACGACTGGTTCCTGGTTCGAATCCAGGAGTGCGCACACACTTGAGCGCCCGGTTCGAGGGACCGGTTATTTGAGGACCCTCGCTGTTTTTAGATACCAATTCGGAGCATCGGAAAATCTTTCCGCCGGCTCGGAGATGGGGCGTTCTCCTATGCCGCGGATATTTTTGTTGGAAACGTAAAGTTCGTAAGGCGAATAAAGGAATACTGCCGGATAGTCGCTGGCTATCGTTTTTTGAAGCTGCGCCAGTTCGTCGCTGCGGCTTTTTTCGTCGACATTTTGACGGATTGTTTCGATTAAGGAATCCACTTTTTTGCTGTTGTATAGAGCGAGATTGAGGCCAGGATAAAATCTTTCCGAAGAATGCCAAAAAGAGAAAAGATCCGGTCCGCGGCTCAAGATGTTTCCAAAAAGCAATATTTCGTAGTCCCTGTTTTTTATGGCGGCAGCCAAATCATTTGATCCGACGATGTTTACATTAACTTTGACGCCTATATTTCGCCATTGGCGGGCAATGATTGATGCGGTTTTTACCAGGAATTTTATTTTTGGAACAAGAAGATTCAATTCCGCTGGAATTTTTGTTTTTTGAATAGTTTTTTCCCGGAAGCCGTCGTCGCGCAATTTCCATCCGGCATTGGTTAGCGTGCTAGAAGCCCAATCGATCGACGTCGAAACATCGGAGAGATTTTTTGCGAAGTATTCCGATTCGCTTGATATTGGTCCGAAAGCAGGCGAGGCGTAATTTTGCAAAGCTTCTTCAATGACTTGTTTTCTTTCTATTGATAAAGAGAGGGCGCGACGCACATCGATTTCTTTAAGCGCGACGTTTTTATTCTGGTTGAAAAAAACTGCAAAGTAGTTTGGCAAGCGCAGCGGAACGATGTCGGACGAACGGCCGAGGAGAGAGAGATATGTGGGGTCGTCCGTCGAGAAGGCGTCGACTTGTCCCAGGTTAAAGCTTTTAATAAGGTCTTCGACGCTAGAGAAAAAACGAAAATCGATTTTTTCAATTAAGGCTTTTTTATTGAAATAATTATTGGAAGATATGAGGCGATAAATTTCTATGAAACCATTCGATTTTTTTCCGAAAGATAAAAATTTATAAGGGCCTGATCCTATTGGATTAAGATTGTAGTCCGACAGTTTCCAATTAGCCGAAGGAATGTCTCGGAAAACATGCTTGGGGACAAGATAGAGGTCTTTGAGAATATTTTCGAAAAAGGCATACGGGTTTACCAAAGAAAACTGGACCTCCAGCTCGCTTAGCCTTTGGGCCGCGACCCCTTGCCAAATGGCCGAGAGCGGCGAGGAACTTTCCGGATCTTGAATTTTTTGCACCGTGAATATTACATCGTCGCTTGTAAGTTTCTCTCCGTCCTGCCAGCGTAGTTTTTCTTTCAGGCGTATTTTCCAGATTCTGCCGTCGTCGGAACGTTCTACTTTTTCGGCAATATCGTTGACGTTAGAAAAAATCAAGCGAACAAGGCTCTTGTCTATCTCGCTCGAAGCTAGAACCGGGTTTATAAACACCGTTTGGCCCACGGCGCCCTCTGTGTATTCGCCACCCGGGGCCGGCACGGTTTTGGTTGACGTAAGATATCCGAAAATAATAAGAGCGAGGGATGATGCAAATGCCGCCCCGGACGCGATGAAGAAAACTGTTTTTTCGCCGCTGGTAAATGCCAAAAAAATTTTACGAATTTTTTGCATGTGTGTCGTAGAAAATCGGTGTTGTGATTTTAAGAAACGCGAAAATCGAGTCCGCCAATCAAGTTCAATAGCTACAGATCTAACGGAGGAGGTTGATTATTGCCAAGGCGACGAAAATAACGGTTAGCGCTATCGTTGCTATGAAAACCGATTTTTCCAATCCGCGGCGCGTTTGGTATACGCCACCGACTTCTCCTCCGAAAAGTCCCGAAAGGCCGGAAGACCTTTCTTGCAGCAATACAAGGACGATGATGATAACCGCAACGACTATTTGAACGATGGAAATTATCATTTTTATTTTTTATTTCAGACAACTACCGTTCCGGCCAGCGCATCTCCTGATTTTAAATTCATGATTTTTACTCCTTGAGCGGAGCGGCCGGTAACGCGTACGCTTGCCAACTTCGTTCTGATAATTTGACCTTTTTTCGAGATGGCGAAGAGTTCTTCTTCTCCGGCAATAATGTGAGCCGAGGCCAGCGGGCCTGTTTTCGGCGTTATTTTCGCGGTTATAATTCCCGAGCCGCCGCGGTTTTGCACTTTATATTCTTTAAGCGGTGTGCGTTTGGCAAAACCGTTTTCCATCACAACCATAAGTTCTGCGTTCGCATCGGCAATAATATCGAAGGCAGCAACTTCGTCTCCTTTCTTGAGGCGTATGGCGCGCACGCCGGAGGCTCCTCTTCCCATGGGCCGGGCCTGCTCTTCTTTGAACCTGATGGACTGACCCAGGCGCGTTGTGATAATTACCTGATCCTTGCCGCCGGATAGTCTTACCCATTTTAACTGATCTCCTTTTTTAAGGGAAATCGCGATAATCCCCGTGCGCCTGATATTTTCGAAGTTAACAAGGGTGGTTTTTTTGATCAAGCCGTTTTTTGTGACCATGATCAGGTTCTGCGGCGTTTTCGTCGCTGTGCTGCCGGTTTTGTTTTTACCGTAAGAGACAATGGCGCTTATGTTTTCGTCGGTCGGTAATTCCAAAAAATTATGTATCGCTCTTCCTTTAGATGTACGGCTTGCCTGCGGAATTTCGTAAACCTTTGTTTGGAAAACACGGCCTTTATCCGTGAAGAAAAGAACGTTATCGTGCGTTTGCGCCGCAAAGAAATGCGAGAGAAAATCTCCTTCGGCAACGTCAGAGCCAATCAGTCCCTTGCCGCCGCGTTTTTGCGAGCGGAAAGTTTCCGGCGGCAGGCGCTTAATGTATCCGCCAGCTGAGAAAGTTACAATGGCGCCTTCATTCGCTATCAAATCCTCTTCGCGGAAAGCTTTAAGAGGGGTTGGAACTATTTTCGTTCTTCTCTCGTCGCCGTATTTCGCTTTAATTTCGGCAACCTCCTCTTTTATAATCTTCAAAATTTTTGCCGGACTTTTCAGTATCAATCCAAGCTCTTCGATCAATTTTTGTTTTTCCTTCAGTTCATCCTCTATTTTTCGTTGTTCCAGGGCGGCAAGTGTTTGCAGTTTCATCTCAAGAATTGCCGTTGCCTGAATGTCGCTTAATTTGAAGTTTTTGACCAAATTTTTATGCGCTTCGTCCTTGTCTTTAGAACGCTTAATCATGGCAATTACTTTGTCGATGACCCCCAATGCTTTGTGCAGACCCAGGAGAATATGCGCCCTCTCCTCGGCTTTTTTAAGATCGAACTGCGTCCGGCGGCGGACGACGTTTTTCCTGTGGTCCAGATAGGCGACAAGTATGTCTTTCAAAGATAGAAGCTGCGGTTGTATGCCGTCAACCAGAGCGATGACGTTTAGATGGAAATCTTTTTGCAAATCCGTGTGCTCGTAGAGCTGGTTTAGTACTTTTTGCGGAGGAGCGTCGCCTTTAAGCTCGATCACTATCCGCAGCCCTTCGCGATCGGATTCGTCGCGAAGATTTCTTATGCCCTCGATTTTTTTGTCCTGAACCAGTTCGGCGATTTTTTTTATCAACTCCGATTTGTTTACCTGATAGGGGATTTCCGTGACGACGATATCGAATTGCTTGCTTTTCCGTTCTATTATTTCCGCCTTGGCTCGCGTTGTAATTCCGCCGCGCCCCGAAGTGTAAGCCGCCTTTATTGCTTTTTCGTCGAAGATTATGCCGCCTGTTGGAAAGTCGGGGCCTTTAACGAATTGCATCAAGTCCTCGCTCGTTGCGTTTGGATTTTCGGCTAAATACAAAACCGCATCCGCAACTTCGGAGAGGTTGTGCGGCGGCACGCTGGTTGCCATTCCTACCGCGATACCGAGCGTTCCGTTCAAGAGAAGTTGCGGCAGCTTTGCCGGCAGGACCGTCGGTTCGTTGCGCGTTCCGTCATAGTTCGGCCGCCAATCGACGGTTTCTTTTTCGATGTCTAAAAGCATCTCTTCGGATATTTTGGAAAGCTTGGCTTCTGTGTACCTGTAGGCGGCGGCGGAATCGCCGTCGATGCTACCAAAGTTTCCTTGGCCCGAGACGAGCATGTAGCGTAATGAAAAATCTTGCGCCATTCTGACGAGCGCTTCGTAAACCGCAGCATCTCCGTGCGGGTGATAGCGGGCAAGAACCTGGCCGATAACGTTGGCCGATTTTCTGAACTTGGCAAGATGCGTAAGTCCCGAATCCCACATGTCCCAAAGGATGCGCCTGTGGACCGGCTTTAAACCGTCGCGCACGTCCGGGAGGGCGCGCGAGACGATAACCGACATTGCATAGTCAAGATACGACTCGCGCAACTCCTCGGTTATATCTCTATGTTCTATTTTTGATTTGTTTGGTTCTGGCATGTCTATAATTTTAAATTTTTAGCCACCGATTTTCATGGAAAATTTTTGTCAGTTGAAAATTATAAAATTTACAGTTGGCAATTTTATTTCGGAGAGATGATGTATTCCCGCGGCTCATTGATCGCCTTGGCCAGCCAGCGCAATTTTCCCAAGAAACCTTCGTAAATAACCGTAAAACCATTCTTCATTGTTTGCCAAAAACCAAAGCCGCTTTCTGTTTCAGATGCTGATTTTTGCGGTTCGGAAAAGCTCAAAATAATATTGTTGAAATAATAGAGCCAGACGTAGACGACAATAACCATGGCGACAACAGAGAGAATAAACATCCAGCGTCGTTTGGTTTGTTCGTCGGAATTTTGGATTTTTTCGATGAAATTTAGCACGGAATATACGATTGACCTAAGATTTTAATAAGACAACCCTGTTCTTCTCGTTTTCCAAGTCTTTCTTTTTGAAAACCAGTTTTTCCTCTGCGTCACATTTTTGGCCCATAGCTTTCAAAAATTCTTCTGGGGTTTTGAAAAACGTTGGGATGATAAAAGAAGGCTCAATTTTCTTGGCGAGCCTTGCCGCTTCTTCGGCCGGCAAGAAATGCCCGCCGCCAATCGGAAGGAAAAGCACGTCGGGTTCGTCGAGACCTTCGATAATTTGCGGGGAGAGGGTTTTTGACGTGTGGCCGAGAAAAGCTAATTTTATTTCCTCCCAGCGGACGAGATAAATGGTTTTAATAAATTTATCAGTCGATTCTTCTGCAACTTGTATTCCGGAAATTTCCATTCCTTTCGCTTCGTATTCACCGGGAAACGCAATTTCTACTTCGGCAGAGAGGGATTCTCCGGCCGCAAAATTCGCGGGCGTGAGCGTCCGCAATGCCAGATCTGCTTTGAAGCGGTTGCTTTCCGGATCTACGAGGAGGGATGTGTTTCCGCTTTGCAGCTTGAATGAACCGTTGCCAAGGTAATTAATGACCATCAGGCTAATTCTATCAGAAAAGGAGCTGTTTTTCTAGTCATATTTTCCCAATATTTCTAGCCTTTGCTGTGGTACGTTTTGCTTCTTGACGGATGTTGCAATTTTTTGAGCCGAATATATAATCAACCCTATGCCAGGAGAAGAACAAACAGCCGAATTAGACCTCGGGCAAATCATAAAAACTCAGGTTCCGAACGACGAATGGCCGAAAGAAGGCAGCGTTGTCGAGGCGGTTCTTATTAAAAAATCGTCGCGCGAAGCCTATTTTGACATGGGTCGTTTTGGTACGGGAATCGTTTTCGGCATGGAATTTGTAAACGCCAAAGAGGCGTTACGCAATTTGAATATCGGTGAAAAAATTCCCGCGAAAATCATCGCCGTTGACGGCGAAGACGGATTCATCGAACTTTCTTTGGTCGAGGCCGGTAAGCAGAAGATGTGGCAGGAGATTAAAGAGCTTGCCGAAGCGGGCGAAATAATCAAAGTAAAAATCAGCGGCGCAAATTCCGGCGGACTTACAGCTATAATCGGCGAGTCGGGAATAAAAGCATTCTTACCGGTTTCACAGCTTTCTTCGGAACATTACCCTCGCGTCGGAGATGATAAACAAAAAATACTCGACGAACTTAAAAAATTTGTCGGCCAGGAACTAGGCGTAAAGATTATTGATTTGAATCCAAGAAACTACAAAGTCATCATTTCCGAAAAAGAAGTGATGAGTGCCAATCTCAAGGAACTCGTTGCCAAATATTCCGCGGGACAAGAAATTTCTGGCGTGGTTTCCGGAATCGCCGACTTCGGCGTCTTCGTACAATTCACCGATAATCCGGAAATTGAAGGAATGATCCACATTTCCGAACTTGCCCATCGCATTATCGACAATCCCAAAGAAATCGTGAAGATCGGTGACGAACTTAAGGTTAGAATAATCGACATCAAGGACGGGAAAGTGTTTTTGTCCCTCAAGGCCCTGGAGGCCGACCCCTGGCTGCGCGCCAAGGAATTTTATAAGGACGGCCAGGAAGTTTCCGGTGGCATATATAAACTCAATCCTTTCGGCGCCGTCATTAATCTTGACAAAGGGCTTCAGGGACTTATTCACGTTTCCGAGTTCGGCGGGCAGGAAGAAATGAAGGCGGTTTTGCAGCCCGGCGGCAAGCAAAAATTTATTATCGAATCCGTAAAACCGGAAGAAAAGAGAATAATTCTGAAGTTGAAGAAGTAACAGCTCGCCCCGCTGCGCCATTTGACAGGTAAATTGTTTATTTGCTATAATGGACGTAATCCATTCAAGCACTCCGTTTGCCGAAAAGAATTTATTAAATATTTGAGGATAACACTCACCAATTTTAGCATTTAACGAGCCGCTTTCCTCCGCAGGTTTCTTTTTGTTTATTCCGGGCAGGTGGTGGAATGGCAGACACGTAGGCTTCAGGAGCCTATGGCCGCAAGGTCGTGAGGGTTCAAGTCCCTCCCTGCCCACAAATTAAAAACAAGCTGAGAACTAAACATTAATATCCTAATACGGCAAATCTAAAAATTTTATAAGGATAATAAAACAAGACTTGAACGGCGGAATTAAAATTTCAGAAGAAAATTTTAATGAGCCGGTGCCCAGACCAGAATTTTTCGAATGAAAAATTCTGAGTCGCGGGCAAGTCCCTCCCTACCCACAAATTAATTTTAAATTCCATGACACCGCAAAAACAATCAACCCCCAGAATTAAGCCGCCTGCTTTTCGGCATACTGGACCGCGGGCACATCGACCCGGATCTTTGCCGACCACAAGCCACGGAAAATTTTCCATGCATCCTAAACAAAGACAAGAATCTACCCACGAAAGAGACGAGTCGCTTTTGAGATTTGTGCCGCTTGGCGGACTGGAAGAAGTTGGCCGCAATTCGATGTTCTTTGAGTATAAAAACGAGATTGTCGTTGTCGATCTTGGCTTGCAATTCCCCGAAGAAGAAACCCCTGGTATCGATTACATCATCCCTAACATATCCTATCTTGAAAAGAAAAAAGCCAATATCCAGGCCGTAATTTTGACGCATGCCCATTACGACCACATCGGCGCCGTGCCGCACCTTATCGAAAAACTCGGCAACCCTCCGATTTATGCCACCTCGCTTACAAAAGCAATCGTGGAAAAAAGACAGGAAGATTTTCCTAATTCTCCCAAATTGGAAATTCATACCGTAAAGAACGGCGAGACGGTTAAACTCTCCAATTATTTCGATGCTTATTTCTTTGGCGTGGCGCATAATATTCCAGAAACTGCCGGCGTGATGCTCAAAACCCCCGTTGGCAACGTCGTGCATTTCGCCGACTTCAAAATTGATTATGACGACAAAGATAATCCGCAGGGACTAGAAGAATTTGAGAAACTTGGCAAGATGGGCATCCATAGTTTTATGATCGACAGCACGAACGCCGAGGAAGAAGGCCATTCGCTTTCCGAGCGGATTGTCGAGCGCAACCTGGAAGAAATCTTCCGCAAATCCGAAGGAAGGATTATCATCGCCACTTTCGCCTCGCTTCTTACGCGCATCGCAGAAATCATAAAGATCGCCGAGAAAATCGGACGCAGGGTTGCGCTATCCGGATATTCAATGAAGACGAACGTCCAGATTGCGCAAAACCTTGGTTTTATCAAAGCCAAAGAGGGCACGATAGTTTCGCTCGAAGAAATCCATAAGATCCGCGACGAAAAACTTTTAATACTCTCGACGGGCGCGCAGGGAGAGTCAAATGCCAGCTTGATGAAAATCGTTACGGGCGAACATCGACACGTAAAAATAAAAACAGGCGATACCGTGATTTTTTCTTCTTCTATTATTCCGGGCAACGAACGAAGCGTGCAGGTATTAAAGGACAACCTTTCGCGGCAGGGAGCGCTTGTTTACCATTCTAAAATTGTCGACATCCATTCTTCCGGCCACGCTCCCAAAGACGATCTGAAGCTGGTGATGAAATTGATAAAGCCGAAATTTATCGTGCCGGTGCACGGGTATTATTTCATGCGGGCAACGAACGGCCAGCATGCGCGCGAAGTGGGGATTCCGAAAGAAAATGTGATCATCATGGACAACGGCCAAGTGGCAGAACTCGGACAAGACAGTTTCAAGGTGACGAAAGAGGCCGTGCCGGCGTTCTATGTTATGGTTGACGGTCTGGGGGTCGGCGACGTGGAGGAAGTCGTACTTCGCGACAGGCGCGTTTTGGCGCAAGAGGGGATGATCATAGTGATTATGACGGTTGATCGCGACAAGGGAAAACTTTTGAAGAGTCCCGATATAATTTCCCGCGGTTTCATTTATCTCAAAGAAAACCAGGAAATTTTGGAGGATATGCGCAAGCGCATCCGCGGGCTTATTTCCCGCCTGCCTGCGTATCAGCCCGTTGAGGCGGATTATTTAAAAACCCTTATCCGCGACCAGCTTGGGCAGTTTATTTATAATAAAACCAAAAGGCGGCCGATGATTTTGCCCGTGGTTATAGAAATATAATGACCTACTCGAAGCTGCTGTTTTATTTTTTACTCCCGATCCTTGTTCTGACTTTCCTTGTTCTTTTTGTCCGGCGCGGATCGATTGTTTATTTCGAAAAAAAATTTTTTTATACCGCCCTGTTCACCTATGCCACTTGGTGGATTGCCGATTTTATCGGCATACAAAGCAAGCTCTGGATTTTCGACACAAACAAGCTTTTCGGCATTTGGTTCGGCGGTTTGCCGCTCGAAGATCATCTGATTTTTATCTTTTTGTTTTTAATAGCCAGAAATCTAAGCATTATTTTTTTCTAAAACATGTCCAAACCGATTTTAGTTTCCGGCATTCAGCCCTCGGGGAGGCTTCACATCGGCAATTACCTCGGCGCGCTCAAAAATTTCGTCGAACTGCAAAACTCCGGTAAATACGAATGCTACTTTTTCATTGCCGACCTTCATGCGCTTACAGAAAATCCTGATCCGCAAGATTTGCGTAAAAATATTTTGAGCCTGGACGCCGATTTTTTGGCTGCGGGCCTCGACCCGAAAAGATCGGTGATTTTCCAGCAATCGCAAATTAGGGCGCACAGTGAATTGGCCTGGATTTTGAACACAATAACACCGGTAAATTGGCTTACGCCAATGACTCAACTCGAAGACAAAGCAAAAGTCGCTGCTTCATACTTAGCCGATAGCATCAACGAGGCTCATGGAAAATCGAGTGGCAGCAAGAATTTGGAATACATACTAAGATTTGAAAATTATATAAGAGAAAATAAGGATCGGGTCGATGAGGGGGTGAAGTCGATTTTAGCTACCGGCTTCGTCAACGTTGGCCTTTTTGATTATCCAGTACTTATGGCTGCCGACATCCTGCTTTATGATGCCA
>CAYXSS010000001.1:11219-26847 GCA_964467765.1 uncultured Candidatus Saccharibacteria bacterium | reverse complement strand
GGCCTTTTTGATTATCCAGTACTTATGGCTGCCGACATCCTGCTTTATGATGCCAAATTTGTTCCTGTTGGCAACGACCAACTCCAGCATTTGGAACTTGCCCGAACCTTGGTAAGGAAATTCAACAAACGATTTGAAGAAACCTTTATCGAACCGCAGCCGCTTCTCACGAAAACGCCGCGCGTGATGAGCTTGAAAAATCCCGAGAAAAAAATGTCCAAATCAGATCCCGATGGCTGTCTTTTCGTCGACGACTCGCCCGAAGAAATCAAAAGGAAAATCGCACGGGCAACGACGGATTCCGGATCGGAGATAAAATTCGATCCAACAAAAAAACCGGGCTTAAGCAACCTCATCGGAATTTATGCCGCCATTAGAAACACCGATGCTAAGTCAATCGAAAAAGAATTTTCCGGCAAAAATTACGCCGAATTCAAAGCGAAGCTTGCAGATTTTGCCGCCGATTATTTCGGCGATTTCCGCGCCAAAAAAAAATCGTTGTTAACCGAACCCAAATCGCTGGTTGCTTCTCTTAATTCCGGATCAGGAAAGGCGCGGGCAATCGCCGAAAAGAAAATAGCCGAAGTCAAAGAAAAAATCGGCTCGCTTGTCTAGCGGATGGACTGGTTTTGCCGCCGCAAACCCCGCGGCATTTTTTGTTGCCAAAAATAGCGATTTCTGGCCATTTTTGGCTAACCTGATTGTTCTGCGCGCCTATTGACAAATTTTGTGGATTTGGTAAAATATAGTCAGATCATCAAATATTGGGTAAGTGATGGCTAGGGACAGGAAAAGAACATTGCGACTAATCGTGATCCAGGTTTCACGCTTTATGGCCTATATTTAGTCTCAGCGTTCTTTTCCTGTCTAGTAGAATTGGGCGGAGAAAAGAGAATCCTCGCGAGGATTCAATCTGAACTGGCCACTTTGGCCAAAGGAGAGAAAAACATGAGCACCACCACTGCAACGACCAAGCGCATCAACACCGCCGATTACTTCCTGGACATCGACGACAACGTCAAAAAGACGTTCGAGCTTGGGAAGTACAGCAAGGGCGGATTCCAAGCGACCATCGGCGGCGAAGACGTGCTCGTTTCATGGAACGGCGCGATCCTCAATGCGTTGTTCGAAGGCCTGCCGGTCGGCGAGACGATCACCGAAGGCGAACGCAAGGGGAAGAAGCCGGTATCCATTCCGGATGCCGAGTCCTTCCTGAAGGTGATCAACCGCCTGCGGGCGCACCGCGAAGCCAAGCTGGCCGAGAGACATGGCAAGGACGAGCGCAAGCCCGATCCGCGCAACTCCCTCAAGAACCGGCTCCGCGGCGCCTGGACCTCCCTGCGTATCATGCAGGAGAAGGCCGAGAAGGGCGGCTGGGGCGTCGATTTCTCCGGGTTCATCAAGAACCTGAAGGACATCGAAGTCCGGGTCATGTCCCTCCTTATCGCCGAGACCGCGGACAACGCGGCTATCGAGGCGATCCACAAGGAGATGGACGAGCAGGAAGAAGCGTTCAAGAAGTTCCAGAACGCGGAAGTCCTGCAGGACCGTCTCGCCGCCGCCAAGCACGCGCTTGAGCAGCTCGAGGGCAGTATCTCTGCCCCCGACTACAACTCGCTCAAGGCCCGCCTCGAGTCGGCCACCGAGATGGCGCAGGCCGGCAACGCCGAGGGAGCCCGCAAGGTGCTCTACGGCGACAAAGAGGAGGGCAAGGACGGCCTCTTCGCCGCTTTCGCCCGCGTCCGCGGCGTCGTCAACGCCGAGACGCGCGAACTGGGTCGCGGCCGCAAGCCGGGATCCACGGCCAAGCTCGGAGAGATCGCCGAGCGCAACCGCAACCAGAACGGCAAGCGCGGCGACCGTCGCTAGCTAACACCATCAACCCATCAACCTTGGGCCCGGAAGAGGAGAGGTTCGCACTCCAGCAATCGCTAACCGGCGATTAAAGGGGAAGCCAGCCGAACCTCTCCGGGCCCTGCTTCTTATAAAAGATTTCGGAATGGACACAAATCGTCCAAGATCGCAAATTGTGATTGTTTAATGAATTTTGCGGCCACTCCGAAGTCCTTTGAAAATAAAATAAGGGCTTGATAACAATTTCGCGAAAGCGAAAGGAGGATTGGAACACCATGAAAATCGACGAAAGCATGAACATGGACGAGCTTTTGCAACTCGAACAACGTTCGCTCAAAACCCGGGAGAAAACAGTGAGCGAAAAAACCGCGATTTCTGTTTGCGGGTCGGCGCTCGACGAAATGAATTCCGTTGCCAGCGATTTCGATTTCGAAAGCAGGCTCATCGGCCAGCGAGGTAATATTCCAAAAGCCCACAACATCAGGAACAATGCCAACAACCTGACGCGCGAAGGCGTTGCGGCCCTGAAGCGTGGCGATTACGCTGCCGTGCATAGCTGCAGTATCGATAACGCCGAAGCGTGGGTTGAACTGAAAGAACTCGATCTTCCCGGCGATCTTGGTTGGCAATTCGATTCGGAAGCCGGACAGGAAATTCAGGAATTCCACATGGTTCTTTGGGCCTATCCGCTGATTTTCGGCGGAAAAGTCATTGAGCCGAATTTTCCTTCGCCGAGCAATTTCCTGCCGGAAGATTTGCGAGATTCCGAACGGTATCATCTGACGTCGCAGGCTTACTTGGCCGGCACGGCAGATGCCGTAGGCGAACTTTCCAAACTCGTTCGCAGCTACACGATCGAAAAAAACCTCGATTTGGAAGAGCAGTCGGCGATCAAGAAAAAGTTCTTGGAAACCGCGAAGATGATTCTCGCGTTCCTCGAACAGTGGGCCGACATTCCGCCGATGATCATCAATAACTCGCGTCGCCGCGGCTTTGGTAACACTTACCGCGGCATGATAGGGCGCGTCGAAGGCAATATCGAGAGGATGGAGGAGTCGCTTCTCCAGATGCACCAGCAAGCATCTGTTCTCGAATCCTACGGCTTGGAGAAAAAGGAGGCAGGCAATGGAGACAACTCCTAACCCGATTTTTTCCGCCCAGAGCATCATCAAGTTCCCGATTTTTTCTCTCTACAAGGGAAATTTTCCCGATATCGAGAGCCATTCGGAATTCGCGCTTTATCTTCCGACACAGAAGCTCGACCTCGGCCGGATGGAAATCGTTGCTCCGAGCACGGTTTCCGTCAGACTGGACAAGCGTGGCGCGGTAATTTCGAGAGCCGTGGGCGGATTCGAAGAAATCATCCGCTCGCTCGGCGAAGTTACCGTTCCGATCGAGTTTATCGGTAAAGACAGCCGGATCCCGAGTTGTTTCGGAAAAGACGAACCTGATTTGCGCATGCTCGTTTCGCGATCCATCATCCAGCGAGCGCTTGCCTACGCCGAAGAGGTTGCCAAAGAGCGCGTGGAGATCGAAAATCTTCAGGCGCTTTGCAACACCACGGTTCGCGAACTTGCTATCGACGAAACCAAAGTCGGACGCGCCTACGCCTATTTTCAGGCTTACACGCGGACGGGCGAACGTGGAAGCGAAACCGTTCCGGCGTGGTTCAGCCGTGCCTCGAATCAGGCATATTTCCGGCTCGGCGTTGTCATTGAGCGCAATGAAAACCTCGAGATGTCGGCAGTCGCCTGGCTGCGGGAAAACGACGCGTTGTTTTCCGAGGAGTGCAAAGTTCCCAAGCTTCCCGGAGACGATTTTCGCGGCCTCGCTTATCCTCTCGGCTCCATCTTGCGTCGCTTGAAGAAGATTTTTTCTTCGACGACGAAGACTGCCAAAACAAAAGAGACGACTGTAACACTTGAGCTTGATTTCACCAAGCAAATGCTCGAAGGGGCAGGAGAAGTTTTTGATGCCAACGATTGGAAGCCTGCCGTAAGCGAACATCAGTCTGCTTATGCGAACGTTGTCGCCGTCGACGAAGACACCGGAATTTTCCTTCTCGTTCACAAGTACGACGATGGGAAACCGAGCTGGGGTACGCCGGGCGGCGGAGTTGAGCCGGGAGAAACCGTGGAGGAAGGTTTTATCCGCGAAGCGAGAATCGAAAGCGGACTCCACATCTATCGCGGCTCGATCGACGGGAAGTTGGTCGGTGTGAGCAAGGTGATTGAGAGGCAGATAAGCGATCGGCACAAGCGAGTCACTTTCTACGCGCCGTTCAAGAAGGCTCTATTCAAGGCCAGAATCCAAGAAAGAAACGAGATCGACCGCGTCGGGCTTTTTACTTTGCAGGAGATTCTGACGATGCCGCACTACCCCTACGACAGAGTCACAGCCGATCGGCACGAAGCGAACTACATAAAACAGTTGCATCTCGATGACATCATCACCGTCCTCAGGATTCTCGGCAAGCTCAAGCAATTTGGCTGCCGGGAAGCAACCGCCGAGGATTATGAGAAAGCCGTCTTCGAGAAAACCGCTGTTTAAGTTGTAACGACCCCTCAAGGCCAAGTCCTTGCGGGGTCAATTTTTTTGTGATAGAATATCGTGATACAATAAATAATAAAGTTTAAAAAAATAAAACCTGCTTTTAAGTCTTACACTTTGATTTTTAATTTTACGCCTGAACGATGTCCAATCTTTTTAAAAATATCACCTGGGCAATAATTACTCTTTTGGCAATTTCCGCAATTTTCTCGTTTTTTTTCGAACCAAAAAAAGGGCCGGAGAACCTTGGTCTAAGCGACATTGTTACCCGCGTTAATTCCGGGCAAGTGCAGGAGATATTGGTAAGCGGCGAAGACTTGAAAATTACTCTTGTAGGAGGGAAGGAAGCAGTTTCTCAAAAAGAAGCCGAAACTGGCATTACGCAGACTTTGAAAAACCTTGGTGCAGACGAGAAGATGCTCGGCAAAGTCAAAATTTCCGTCGAGCAGGAATCGGGGACGAAATTTTGGCTTGGGGTTTTAATCCCCACGCTTCTGCCGCTCGTTGTCATCGGCGTATTTTTTTGGCTGATGTTTCGCCAGGCGCGCACCGGAGTTAACCAGGCATTTATGTTCGGCAGATCAAACCTCCGCCTTTCGAGTTTTAAGGAAAAAATTACGTTTAAAGACGTTGCCGGGCTGAAAGAAGCAAAAGAAGAATTAGTAGAAGTCGTGGAGTTCTTGAAAAGCCCGCAAAAATTTCTTGATATCGGGGCGCGAATCCCGCGCGGTGTGCTTTTGATGGGTCCGCCTGGAACCGGGAAAACTTTGATCGCCAGAGCCGTAGCCGGAGAGAGCAATACGCCGTTTTTCTTCATTTCCGCTTCGGAGTTTGTCGAGATGTTTGTTGGCGTCGGTGCTGCCCGGACGCGCGATGCGTTTCTTACGGCTAAACGCGCCGCTCCGGCGATACTTTTTATCGACGAAATAGATGCTGTTGGCCGCCAGCGCGGCGCGGGATTGGGCGGAGGTAACGATGAACGGGAGCAGACTCTAAACCAGATTTTGGTCGAACTTGACGGTTTCGACCGCGACACGCGTGTCATCGTTCTTGCGGCCACGAACAGGCCGGACGTTTTGGATCCGGCGCTTCTTCGCCCCGGCAGGTTCGACAGGCGTGTGATTTTGGATTTACCCGATTTAAATGACCGCGAAGAAATATTGAAAATTCATTCGCGCGAGAAAAAATTCGACAAGGGCGTTGATATGGGAAAAGTCGCGGTGCGCACGCCCGGATTTTCCGGCGCTGATCTTGCCAACCTGATGAATGAAGCTGCCATACTTGCCGCGCGCCGCAACAGAAAGCTGGTTACGCAGCAGGATCTCTTTGATTCGATCGAGAAGGTTTTACTTGGCCCTGAACGGAAAAGCCGCGTCATATCCAAACGCGAGAAAGAAATTACCGCTTACCATGAAAGCGGCCACGCTCTTGTTGCCGCCTCTCTCAAGGATGCTGACCCGGTACACAAGGTTTCCATTATTAGCCGCGGCATGGCCGGAGGTTATACATTAAAGCTTCCCGTTGAAGAGCAAAGGCTTCGGACGCGCAAACAATTCGTGGCGGACTTGGCGGCCATGCTTGGCGGTTATGCTTCGGAAAAATTGGTATTTGGCGATATTTCGACTGGCGCCTCTAACGATTTGAAAAGCGCCACGGAATTGGCGAGGAAGCTCGTTACGCGTTACGGCATGAGCGATGAGCTGGGACCGCAGACTTTTGGCAGTACGGAAGAGATGATTTTTTTGGGGCGCGAAATCGCGACTGAAAAAAATTATTCCGAAGAAGTGGCTGCGAAAATTGACGGCGAAGTGCATAATTTCATTTCCTATGCTTATGAATCGGCAACGAAAATCCTTAAAAAACACAAAGCTGCTTTGAAAAAAATAGCGCAAACACTTATGGAAAAAGAAACTTTGGAGCAGGAAGACTTCTATGAGGTTTTGAGGCCGTTCCGGATTAAACCGATGGCGGTTTAGATTTTTGTGTCCCCGGGCAGTGGTCGCTTTCTCGGCAGAGCCCCAGTCGCGATTCGAATTTTTTGTCGCTGCGAAGTAAGATGTTGCCGGAGAGCGCTAGAACTATAAGAGCTAGGCATAAAATACGCGGCACGACAAAATTAGAAAGGCTCGTTCCGAGAACGAGCCAAGCCCTAATCTTTATCTATCGCTCTGCCAATTATTATGAACGATATCAGCGCAACGATTAGCGATTGGAGAATAGGGATACCGACAGGAATAAAGGAAGTCGCGCATCCGAGAAGCCAAGCGGCCATTGCGGGAACATAAACTTTTTTGTCCGAAGAGTCTTTTTCAACAAAATACTGATTTGCCAACACGACTCCAATAATTGGAGAAAAGATAGTGCCAAGTATGGTGAGCCATGCTTCAAGTTTTCCAACAATTCCGATCATTGCCAAAACAACAGAGATTAAACCGCCGGCAATTGTCCAGAATTTTCGTCTTACCTCTCGCGACTCCTCATCTTCTTTGCCATAAATACTGGCCAAGCCGGTGCCTACCGGGAAAACAGCCTGAGCGCCGCAAAGGTTATCTACGCTTAGAAGTGCATAGACGAAAAGCGGGCCACTCATCAGTTGCAGTGTCGCTAAAATGTTATAGTTTTTTCCAACAACCGCAAAAGCAGCTCCCAACCCACCGACCAATAAAGCGGTTGGCACCAAGCCCCAGAAAGAAGCCAGAAAAACACTTTTTTTGCTTTCTAGATCGTGCAAGAAGTCGGGAATAGTAACAGCCGCCGAAATAAACGAAGCGATTAGCAATTGGACACCGCCGAACATACTCCAATTTACTTGAGTGGCAGGTTGGTAATTAAACAGTCCATCAGTCCCCAGCCTGCTGAAAATTGCATAGGCGCCCCAAATAGAAAATCCCAACATTGCAGGCGTGGACAGATAGCTTAATTTGCCCATCCTTTGGAATCCTCCCAGGGCAATCCAGATTGTTAAAATCCCGTAACATAAAATAACCAGATAGAAAAGCGGGTTTGTTTTTGCAATCCCAAAAAGCAATGCAAGTGCCGTGCCGCCAATTTCCACCACTACTGCATACCAACCAATTTGTGTTAACGAAGGCAGAAGCGAGATGCAGTATCTTGCTCCGCCGTTGCCAAAGGCCTCGCGAAACATAATGTCTTTTGGCTTTTTTGTGCCAGCATAAAAAGTAAAAATCAAAACAAAAACTAGGTTTGCAATTGCAATTGCCACTAAGGATTCTTGGAAGTTCAGGCTTTTGGTAAGTATGCCGCCGATATAAAGATACCAGGCGGAAAACAACCAAAACGATAGTAGTATCGCTCTGGCAGCCAATTTATTCACCTGTCGTCCCCCAACAAGCTTTCAAGAATGCTAGCTACATGGTTGCATATAAAAAGCATTGTGTCAAGCAAAATTGCCGAGCGAAACGAGGCAGTTTCCTCTGGCTTACATTTTTCTGAAGTGTGTATTTATACAACCAAGCTCGAACTCATTTTAGCAAAAATTTCTGACTTTGACGAACGCCTCCGCGCCGCCGCAAAGCGGCGGCTACGCCTCAAGCAAAATTTTCTTTTCCTTTAAAATTTAAAAAGTTGGCACGCGCAAAAAAATTGTAAAGAAAATTTTGCTTTCGGCGTTCTGCGCTAACGCAGGCGGCGGCTTGTGCCAATGTTCCGCTCGGACGGCTCGGCAGGAGGGGGTTGGGGGGAGGAATGCCGAGCCGTCCTCGCTTGGCGGCACGGTTGCGATTGCTACTTAAACTTAACCTCTATTGCTGGCTTGATTTATGCTATGTTTAAGTTAATGAAGGTCGCATTAATTAATTTTTAAAAGTATGAGTACAATCAATAAAGAACAAATAGACCAATGGCTCCGCGAGGGTACAATCACCCAAGAGCAGGCAAACAAGATGTTGGCTGACAGCACAGAGTATAGGAAAGAACAAAGTTCTAACAAACTTGTCGTTGCCATTTCAACGATTGGTTCGATCCTTCTTGGAATTGGCGCGATACTTTTCGTTGCGTCAAATTGGGCAGTTATGCCCAATCTAATGAAGATTTTGATATTGGTAGGTAGCACCTTCGGGGCGTATGGGGCTGGTTATTATTTCAAATATCAGAGACAAAATCTTCCAAAAGTTGGTGCATCTTTGATTTTCCTTGGTGCGCTTTTGTTTGGCGCAACCGTTTTTCTAATCGCGCAAATGTATAACATCAATGCTAATAGTCACATTCTTGTTTTGATTTGGCTACTCGGTATTTTGCCTTTTGTTTATGGTTTTTCGTCTTCGCCGATTGCTGGATTGGCGGCCTTGCTGTTTTACGTTTGGATTGGGTTATTTGTATTTAAAGGTTTGGATTTTTATCGCGCACAAGGAGATTTTTTTAAGTTGCCGGTTCTTTATCTTGTCTCCGGCGTATTGATGTTTGGTATTGGCGCAATGCATTATTTATCAGAAAAACTAACAGGAGTTGCGCGGGTTTATAGATTGGCAGGAATTAAAATTGCAATGGTTTCGCTTTTCTTTTTATCCTTTAGATTTTTCTCTGGGTTTTACGAGCATTATAGTTTCTTCTCACGGTCATTAGAGACATCTAGCCAATTCACTTTCAGCTTCGTGTTGTTCTCAATTCTAGCGATTTTGTTAGCGGTAATTGCACTAATGTTTAATCCATCAAAATCGAATACAAATATTCTTGAAAGCCTTGTCGCTTTGGGGTTGACGGGAGTTGCATTGCTGTTTTTCTTCTTCCCCGCAACAACAAATGTCTATGTTTTACTCTTTAACCTTATTCTCGCTGGAATAGTTTTCGTGCTTTTATTTGTCGGTTATCAAAGAGAGGATATGCAAATTGTCAATACTGGAATGTTCTGGTTATCTGCGCTGATTCTCGTTCGCTATTTTGACTTCTTCTGGGATTTATTGCCTCGCTCGCTATTCTTTATGGTCGGTGGTTTGATTCTTGTATTGGGCGGCATAGCACTTGAGAGAAAGCGCAGACAACTTAAAGTAAAATTTACTGCCACGCCGGTTGTTAGCCAATAAATTTATGGATAAGAAAAAAATATTTATACTACTCGGTATATTCTGGCTTGTCGTTATCGGTGGTTTTATCGGCTACAAAGAATATACATTGCGGACAGGTCAAGAGGTGTTGTTAAAAACCACGCCGGTAGATCCACGAGATTTATTTCGTGGTGATTATGTTGTACTTCGCTATGACATTAGCAATCTAAATTCTCAAAGTGTGGTTTTTGAACGCAACGACTTTAAATCTGGTGATAAAGTTTATGTTGCTCTCAATACCACAGAAAAATATGCGTTTGCTACCAAAGTTTACTCACAGCCTCCAAGCGACGAACTATTTATCAAAGGAACACTAAAAGACGGGGGTAATGGCAGATTTAATGTCGAATATGGTATTGAGAGTTATTTTGTGCCAGAAGGCAAGGGTAGAGACATCGAGAGACAGCTCGGGAGAAGCGTTGATGTAAAAATCGCGGTTGACAAATCGGGCAATGCTGTAATCAAATCACTTCTCATTGACGGTCAAGAGGTTAAGTTTAAGTAGCAATCGCAACCGCGCCCCCGGTAGGAATCGAACCCACATCCTCGCCTTAGAAGAGCGCTGCTCTATCCATTGAGCTACGGGGGCTTTGCGAATTGATTATACCCTCGATTTGCGATAATTTAAAGTGGCGGGCGTGTTGATTTTTCTCTTTGTCCGGGGACGTGGTGTGATGGCCAGCATCCGCTTCGATTCGCGAAGCGAGGCGAGCGGGTCCTTCTTTCACCGCTCTATTTTATCGGGGAGTAGTATAGTGGTAGTACGCATGCTTTGGGAGCATGTAGTCCGAGTTCGATTCTCGGCTCCCCGACAAAATTAAACATGCGCGCCTATCCCAACCTGTCCCGCATCGCTTGGGCGATTAGCTCAGTGGTAGAGCGTCTCGTTTACACCGAGAAGGCCGCAGGTTCGATCCCTGCATCGCCCACAAAATTTCCCCGACTATCGTCGGGGATTGATTGTTCTAACCTTCAGCACACCTTCTATTTCGGAAATTTTTTTCGCAGCCTCACCGGTTAATCCGCTTTCGTTTTCTATGTCGATGATGTTGTAGCCAGTTGGGTTGTCGGCGGGGCTTTTATCGAGCGAATAGCAGATATTGTGTCCTGCTTCCGCAAGTATGCCTTTTATTTTATGTTCCATGCCGGGAATGTTGCGATTCATGATTAGGAAGCGGCATCCTGTTGGCGGTTCCGGCTTGCAGTTTTCAAAATTTGTGGAATTTTCAACGGTTCCGGATGTCCAGAAATCGAGGAATTGGCGCGCGACCTTAACCTGCGCATTCTCTTCCGCCTCTTCGGTGTTTGCCCCGGCATGGTTTAGAGTCGTTACGCCCGGGAAATTCGAACGAAGATCCGGATCGTGGAAATCCGAGAGATATTGTGCAATGCGGCTATTTGCAAGCGCTGCCTTGAGTGCGTCGTTGTCGACAAGCTCCGGCCTCGCGAAATTCAAAAGTATCGTTCCCGGTTTGACCCGCGAGAAGAAATTTTTGTCGAGAATGCCGGCGGTTTCGTTCGTAAGCGCGCAGTGAATAGAAATAAAATCGCATCCGGCAACCTCCTCCAAATTTTTTGCACGCCTGATTCTCCTGAAATTTTTGTCCGGCGCATATTTATCGAAACCGCATACATACATGCCCAAATCTGCCGCCGCTTGCCCGACCATGCTCCCGATCGCTCCGACGCCGACAATGCCCAGCGTTTTTCCATAGATTTCTTTACCTTTGAAACCGGCTCGATTTTTTTCAATGGCTTCGCGGCTCCAGCCCAATCGGTAATCAACGTATTTCAATATGGACGGAATATTTCTCGCCGAGGCGATAAGCAGCGCTATTGTTATTTCTTTGACCGAATTTGCGTTCGCGCCGGGAGCGTTGAAAACAACTATTCCTTTTTTCGTGCAGTAATCGAGAGGAATATTGTCCGTTCCCGAGCCGGCGCGGCAGATGGCAAAAAGAGATTCCGGAACATCTGATTCTTTTAGCTTCTCCGATCTCAAAAATAGAACATCCGGCTTATCGTTCGGCGATACCTCCTCGAAATCGGTAATAATATCCGAAACGTAGGATTTTTTTATGCCTTTAAGCAGGGCGATTTTCAAGCTGCCTCCTGTAATCGGCAGGAAACCGGCTGAAAGTAATCATATCAAGAAGGCTTGATTTTTCAAATAAGCATGCTTTAATTCGAATTAGGATTTTCCCAATTTAGCCGCGAGGGCGAGATGGTGGACCCGCAAGAGGTATTTGGCAGGGTTGGCATTGTCGGCGCCGGAGGCGGTTTCCGCGGCACGACAATTCCGCCACTTGTTGAAGCAATACTCGAAAGAGGAATAAAAATAGATTATTTGGGAGGAGTTTCCGTTTCCGCTTTGGTTTTGGCCAAACTCTCCGAGGCCGGAAAACAGGAAGATCTTAGGCCGCTTTTGAATCATGTCTATGAGATATGGCGGAGCATAGAGATCGTCGGTCCGCAGGCTGTTTTTCCGCCGCCGCATAAGTGGCACATCTGGAATAAGCAGTCTTTTGCAGACAGCGATCCTCTTTTCCGACTACTGCAGAATTTCGATCCTAAGAAATCGGTTGCGTCCCCGATTCGTTTTGATGTTTTTGTTAAAGACGACGAGACAAAACAGCACCTGACGCTATCCAATAGGGACCAGGTTTTTGTTCAAAACCCGGAATTTTTGAGATCAGCAGTCGTTGCCTCGGCGAGCATCAGGCCATTTTTCCCGCCGGTTGAGGTTGCCGGAAGATTTTATTATGATGGAGGCTTTATCACTCTTCGCGGAGCGATAGATCATGGCTGTGACACCATTTTTGTGCTTTTTCCTTATACGAAAGAATATTCTAAACCGGCCGCATCCAGAGATTGGTTCGAAAAACATTTCCCTTCGGTGAGCGATTCTGTCGCCAACCACTCGGTCGACGTTCGTCTTCTCGACGTGCGCGCACTGGAAGACGCCGATCGTCATAACGAGAAAGTCGGATATAAACGCAAGCTTGGGATGATAAGCAAATTTGTCGATAAAATTTCGGAAATCAAAGACGAAGTTCTTTCGGCTCTCAGTGTTGATCAGGGAAAGCCGCAGAAATTAGTGAAAGTTATCCCCGTTTACGCCGAATATCCGGAAACGTTGTCCCTTGCCTATTTCGAAAAAGGCGATTTTGCCGCTGCACACAAAAAATGCCGCGAAATTATGAATAAAGAACTTGATAAACTGCTAAAATAAAACCCGCATCCGTAATCGATGCGGGATTTTTGTGCCGCGGGAGTGAATCGCCCGCGACTAAAATTTTTGCCGCCCAGCCTTGCCGGAGAGGCAGACCGCAAAAATTTTGTTTGGGCACCGCCTCGTTAAAATTTTCAGCTGAAAATTTTAATTCCGGCGTTCGATTCACTTCAAAATCATTTAGCCCATATAAAAGATATGGGCTAAAATATAACTAATGTGCCGCGGGAGTGAATCGAACACTCGACGCCAGCCTCTTCAGGGCTGCGCTCTACCACTGAGCTACCGCGGCATTTGATTTATCAGGGTTAATAATAACAAGTTATTAAATAATTTTCAACTTAATTTAAGATAGTTTTTGAGAACAACAACAACGACTTTAATTTGTGGATCTAGCTGTTTGGCGACGACGGGAAGTCGGCGGTGATTATTTATTATTGCCACATAATTTGTAAAAATTTTCGAAAAGTTTGGCAACCAGTATCGGGCCCGTGCCGCCGGGAGTTTTGGTGTATTTTATATTTTTTTCCTCCGCGCCATCCGGATCAAAGTCGCCAACCACCTTCTTTATTAGTCCTGTGCTTGCTTGCGGTGAGCTTGTCGAAGCCGTCGAGGGAGTTTGTCCCGCCTGTCCGCCGTAGCCTTGCGAAGGTCGGGAGCTTGTCGAAGGATTAAATCCGAAATCAATCACGAGTGCTTCGCTTTTCAGGTCTTTCGCAGAGAAAAGATTTGCTTGCCCCGCGCCGCTTATAATGACATCGGCGTTTTTAAGTTTTTCGCGAAGCTCCGGTGATTTGGAATCGACAACCGTGAGTTCGGCAACTTTGTTCTGCAGCCAGAAACCAACAGGCTTGCCGATTAAGAATCCCGAACCCATCACAACAACTTTGAGCTGCCTAAGGTTAGAATTTTCACGAGATAATATTTCGTCAACGGTTCCCACGGATGGAGGAATAATTTTGCTCCGGCCGCTATAAAACACCCCGAGTGCCGCTTCCCCCAAAAGATCGGCGTCTTTTTCTTTCGGTATGGCGTTTAGAACATATTGTTTGTTGATTGATTCCGGCAGCGGCAGTTGGACGATAAACCCGCCACAGTTTTTTGGCGACGAGAGGCGCCTGATTTCGCGCCGCAGTTCGTCGGTTTTTATGTCAGACGGGAGCTGGTATAAACGAAATTCAACACCAAGTTCTTTCGCGGTTTTTTCTTTTTGCTTTAAGAAATTAAGCGATGCCGGATCGTTGCCGACCAAAACAGCGCCAAAAAACTTGCTTGCCACGAGCTTGTCGAGGTGTCCGGGATTCGACATTTTTTTTAGCCTTCCAATAATTTCCGCTGCTATCTTTTTACCATCGATAATATTCACGGGTTTATATATAAATTTCAATGCAACAGCGGAAACTTCCTGCAAATCGCCTCAACTTCTTTGTGAACGGAAATTTTATTAGCCAAAACTTCATTGATGAACCGCGCTATTTCTTTCATTTCTTTTTCTTTCATGCCACGCGTTGTTAATGTCGGCGTACCGAGACGGATGCCGGAAGGGTCGAAAGGAGGACGTACGTCGTACGGAATCGTATTTTTATTGACTATGATTCCTTGTGCTTCAAGCCGCGCGCTTGCTTCGGCGCCGCTCAAGCCTCTAGCCCAGACGTCAATAAGCATCAAATGAGTGTCCGTGCCGCCGGAGATGACACGCCAGCCGAATCTTTGTAGTTCTCTTGCGAGCACGTGGGCATTTTTTACGATTTGGCGGGCATATTTTTTGAAATCAGACGTCATTGCTTCTTTGAGCGCGACCGCAGTTGCGGCAATCTGGTTTACATGCGGCCCGCCTTGGAGGCCTGGAAAAACGGCGCGGTCGACGGCCTTAACGATATCAATTTTATTTTTCGCGGCGATCTTGGATTTGCGGTTCACGAACACCATTGCCCCGCGTGGACCGCGCAAAGTTTTGTGCGTAGTTGTCGTTATAATGTCGGCAAAAGGAAACGGCGATGTGTACGCCCCACCGGCTACAAGCCCGGCGAAGTGCGACATGTCGACCATCAAATAAGCGTTTGCGGCGTCCGCGATTTTTCTGAATTTTTTGAAATCCATCATCCGCGGATAGGCGGTGAAGCCGCAGACGATAAGTTTCGGCCGCTCGCGCCGCGCGATGCGCAAAACTTCTTTGTAATTCAAAAGTTCCGTTTTTTTGTCCACGCCATAGTAGACCGGTGCCCAAAATTTTCCCGTGGCACTAACTTTGTGTCCATGCGTGAGATGCCCGCCCATATCTAGACGCATGCCCATTATCTTTTTGCCTTGTGGTACAAGTGCCAAATAAACCGCCAAATTCGCAGGCGAACCGGAGTAGGGCTGAACGTTCACGCTCCAATTTTTGCGATCCGCCGGCCGGCGGAGGAAAAGTTTTAACGCTCGTTCGCGGCAGAGATTTTCAACCTTGTCCACTACGTTGTTCCCGCCGTAATAGCGCGCCGCGGGATATCCTTCGGCATATTTATTCGTGAAAACCGAACCGAGCGCGCGCAAAACGTCTCGCGAGACGATGTTTTCCGATGGAATTAAATTAAGCGTTTCGCTTTGGCGACGCGATTCTTCTTTAAGCAGGCCGTCTATTGTTCTGTCGCGCATTTTACTAATTTTATCGCAAAAGACGGCGAAAACAAAAACCGCCGAAATTTTTGTTTTGGCGGTTAAAGCCCGTGGTTTTCGGTTAATGCGTGGCGGCAAGTATCCCAGCCATAAAGAAAATAAGCATTACGAAAACAAACAGGAACATGTTTGTGGTCAGATATTTTCTTTCGGAACAAGAAATTCGTTCGGCCGTAAGAAGTTCTAAAAAATTCGTTGCGGCAAGAGCGGCAAAAATTAGCGAAACGCCGAAAAGTATTAAAAGAAAAGCCGATTTCCCTGTCACATCCCTACC
>CAYXSS010000001.1:0-11119 GCA_964467765.1 uncultured Candidatus Saccharibacteria bacterium | reverse complement strand
TTTATTTCCCAATCCATGTGCATTTTTGGAAGCATCATCTGCGGATTCCAAGACGCTTTTACCTCTTCGATTTTTTGAGACAACTGGTATTTGCCGCCTTCGCCGACATAATCAACCTCGTTTTTTTCGAGAGGAGAAACTTCATAGAAAACCATTTGGGCAATGCGGCGACCGACAACCAGCGGAATGGAAAAATAGCGCGAGTTATTCGTGACTTCCATCGTCCAACGATTGAAATAACCAACATCTCCCCAGCCGGCGTCCTTACAGACTTCGACGAAATTTCTTCCCAAAGAAGAACGGGCGTACATTTTTGCCACGCAAATCTCGCGGCCGCCGATAAATTCCTGCGTGTGGGCGAGAATTGTTTCCCCCGGTTCGAGAAGTATTATGCGGGCATCGGAAGGAACGTTTATGAGCCTCCGCCCGGTTCGATCGGCAAAATCTGACGCGCGTTCTGCCTCAAAAGGCCCGTGCCAGACTGATTTAGTCGAAGCATCGTCGTAAATATTGTGCGTCGCCTGCGAAGCGCCAGGATCTTTTTCCCGCCAAAACAAAGGTCCGAGCGTGACATCGTAGCTCGTGGTTTTGAGATTCTTGTTATTAAAAGGCTCGATGACAATCGTGCCGTTTTTCAAATGTCGCAAAATTTGGTCGCGCGAGAGAAGCATTATCGAAATATAACACCGGTTGTAAATATAATGCAACAAGCAAGCTGTAAAACTTTAAGCGGAACACCCCCCGAAGGTGAAGGCGTAGGCGCGGAGCCCGGGGTCCTTTACGAAAATTTTTAATTGCCCCTTTGTCATTTTTTTATCAGAAAAGAGGTTATAAAGTTTGGCATCTTGCACGTCCAATTCTTTTATTAATTTTCCATCTAGTTCTACTTTGGTTTTCGCAGGTCTCTCTGCCATTGTTTCCATTACCAAATTTACTTCATTTGCTTCAAAATTTATGGAAATATAATCTTCGAAATTTTGCGTTTGGCGTTCATGTTCGATAAACTCGGAATGAATTTTCCAAACACCATGGCAGTTCCAAATTTTTCCGGGTCTACCGCGCATCGATCCTAAATATGTTTCTGGCGTTGTCGGAAAACATACGCCGCCCGAACCTCCATCGCCTGCAACTTCTGAAAATTTTAAGCCCGGCTTTATCTCAAGCAGCGTTCTCTGAAGGGCCTCCTCTGTTTCTCTGTAGCCCCCTTCGCCGGCGTGATCGTAAACTATTTGCCCATCTTTATTTATCAAAAATTTTCTTGGCCAGACGTTGTTGGAATATAGACTCCAGATTTCATAGTCGTTGTCCATGACGACCGGGTAAGCAATGCCGAATTCTTTGACGGCCCGCGAAACGTTTTCCACGTTTTTCTCGAATTCAAACTCCGGCGTATGTACCCCAATAACCACAAGTCCTTTATCGGAATATTTTTTGTGCCACTCTTTGACATGCGGCAAGGTGCGGATGCAATTGATACATGAATACGTCCAAAAGTCGACGAGAACCGCGGCTTTTCCGCGGAGATCTTTTGTTTTTATGGGTTGGCTGTTGAGCCACCTTAAACTATTCGGAAATTCCGGAGCGCGCATTTTTTAATTGTAGCCGCGATTTAGTTTTCGCGCTAATTTTATCCTTCTCCGCGATGACGGTACCGCGGATAATGGAAGGGTTTTCGCCCGCATTCTTATAAATCATACATATGAATAAAAAAAGAGACGTCCGAATGGCGGACGTCATGCGAAAAGTTTCTTCCATGATCTCTGCGCGATTTCTTTAAGCACAAATACAAAAAGGATCATGGCAATTTTGCCGGAAAAGATGGTGCCAATAGCCATCATTATGTCTCCCGGGCTTACATATCCGGCATAGAAGATCTTCATGCCCAACGGAGAAGATTCGTCGATTTTTATGTAATCGGTAAGAAATACCGCTTTGGTCGATTCGGTTACGACCGGCGTGTGCGGCAGGCTTACGTCTTTCCTGTATATTTCCCTTTCTTTCAGAGTGTGGGGAGCAATTGGCATTCTTGAATAATTGAGCCACTCCGGGATGGTGTTGGCTACTTGGCCCAAACAAAGAAGGGCGACAAAGAAGAGGAACAGCCGCACCAAGGCCTTGCATGCATTCGGCAGGTCGCGCGCACCCAAGGTCTTTTCCAAGAAGTGCAAGCGCACGAGGCTTACGATCAGGAACACAAGCAGCAGAAGCAGCAGCAGGCGCCACTTCGGCGAGAACGGTGGCCACGGTTCAGATTGCCAGAACTGAAACCACGGCCACAAGAGAACTTTAGTGAGAAGCTGGTCCATGGTTTCCTCCGAATTCGTGTTTCAATTTCTGATTCTAGACTAATTTTACCACGATAATTATTTTTTGGCAAGCTGGTTCATGAATTATTGCCAACAGCCATCTTTTTTGGCATAAGCTTGTGTTCGGAGGATAAAAGCTATAGAGTTTAGAAAGTTTTTACAAAGGATTATCTCGTGCCCAAGAAGGGGTTGAAAAAAAACAGGAAATCAATTTTATCGCGAGGGGAAAAGCTGGCGGCGATCCGTAAATTTGTTTCCGAGCAAAGAAAAAGATTCGGCATAACAGGATTCAAGGGCCATCAACCGGAACCGTCTTGTTTCATGTTCGGCGAATTTAAAAATCTCCTGTGGTTTGGATTGATGAATATGCCGGAATACGATTGGCGCGAGCTCGAAAATCCGGAAGTTCTTGACGGAGTTTATCAAGAAGTTCTTTGGGAGACGAAAAATTAAAAAGGAGCAAGGCCGCTCCTTTTGTTTTACTGGGTGCCCGATGGGAAGCTCACGCGCTCGCTCACGCCCGCTTTTCAAAACCCTCGGTTTTGAATAATTTCCTACACGTGAAACTCTCGTTTCCCGACCCCTTCCCGGTTCGATTCGGGTGCCCGATGGGAATCGAACCCACCTCGCCGCTGCCACAGAGCGGAGCTTTACCAATAAGCTACGGGCACCATGTCAAGCTTATTCTAATATTTTACTCACAAAAGTAAAGTTTTTTGGTTTTGCTATAATCAATATCAATTAAAAATGCCGGCATTTCTTTACTTTCTGGGCGGACTTGTCAGCCAAAACCGCGCCTTGGCCTACTTTGTTATTTATGCGGCTACGATTTTTTTCGGCAACACCTCCGCTTTTATAAGTTTTTGGTTCGCGATTAATGGCTTCTTGGGCAGCATGGGCCTGCCATTCCTGCTTATAACAATTTTTGCCGCCGAATTTACCGGAGACATCCTGTGGTATTCTGTTGGAAAAAAATTTCATGAAACAAAATTCGGTAATTTCATACGTGGGCGGTTTGTTACAAGGAACAGCAAGATCGAAAAGTCTATTGCAAAAAACGGATATCTATTGATTTTTATTTCGAAATTTCTTTACGGTTCGGCCCTGCCGACCGTTTTTTTATCCGGTTGGACGAATTTCCCGATGAAAAAATTCATTAAGACTTCACTCCTGTCTTTAATCGTTTGGATTCCCGTGCTGTCCGTTTTGGCGTTTTCCCTCTTTTCTTGGCTTGCTCCGATTCAGGCGCTGGCCGCTTTCAAGAATTATGAAATAACATTTCTTATAAGTATCGGCCTGTTTATCCTGATAGAATACGCTTTTATGAAATTGGCCAAAATAATCTTTGCGGAGATTTTTAAAAATGGCAAAAACGGTTGCGGTAATCAGCCGTCCGCAGTGGGACCTGGCGCCGTACTGGATGGCGACAAGCCCCAACCGCCCTTGACCGGATAAATTAAAAGAATTATCATTTCAATCGAATGAAAAAAGCATTAATTACCGGTATAACCGGCCAGGACGGATCATATCTTGCCGAACTTTTACTCGGCAAGGGATACGAAGTTCACGGCATAATCAGGCGCGCCTCGACTTTTAATACCGGACGCATAGATCATGTTTATCAGGATCCGCATGAGAAACAGAAACGTTTGGTCTTGCATTACGGCGACCTGGCAGATGCCAATACCGTTCGCAACCTTCTTTATAAGGTTGAACCGGAAGAAATTTATAATCTCGGCGCCCAATCCCACGTGAGGGTTTCTTTCGATATTCCGGAATATACAGCCAATATCACCGGCTTGGGGGTTTTGCGCACGCTCGAGGCCATCAAAGACTACGAAGCGCATACCGGTAAGAAGGTTAGGTTTTATCAAGCGTCAAGTTCGGAGATGTTTGGTGCAGCCCCGCCGCCCCAAAACGAAGAAACGAGATTCCACCCTCGCAGTCCTTATGGAGTAGCCAAGGTATTCGCTTTCAACACGGTGAGAAACTACCGCGAGGCTTATGGCATTTTTGCAGTCAATGGTATTTTGTTCAACCACGAATCGGAGCGGCGCGGGGAAACGTTCGTCACGAGAAAAATTACGCGCGGTGTTGCGAGAATTCTTGCCGGTTTGGATAAAAAGCTTTATCTGGGAAATCTCGACGCGCGTCGCGACTGGGGATACGCTCCGGAATACGTCGAAGCCATGTATCTTATGCTGCAGCACAATACCCCGGAAGATTTTGCTATCGGCACTGGCGAATCGCACACCGTCGGCGAATTTGCCGAACTGGCCTTCAAGCAGGCAGGAATTTCTAATTGGCAGGAACACATTGAAATCGACCCGCGTTATTACCGGCCTTCGGAGGTTGATAATCTTGTTGCCGATACGCGGAAAGCCAGGGAAATTCTTGGTTGGCAGCCGAAGACGAAGTTTCCTCAGCTTGTAAAAATTATGCTTGCGCACGATCTTAAAAAATACGATTTACACAAAGAAGCGAACAGGATTACTACAAGTTAGCTGTTTGCCAACCGACGAACTGAATAAAAATCTCCGGCATTAAGCCGGAGATTTTTATTCAGGATTCATTACGAATTGAGGATATTTCTTGAGTCCTGATTTGTGCAGGAGATATTGCCAAAGTACGCCGAGTATCATCAAGCCGTACTCTAGACTTTTCCAGAAACTCGGAGATTGAGAGTCTTTACTATATCGGGTGGGGATGGGAATTTCTGCTGCTTTGAACTTGCCGGCGGCAAGTTCGGCTAGTATTTCCGCGTCAAAAACGTAATTGTCGGAATTTTTTTCATAAGGAATTCTCATAATAGCTTTTCGGCTAAAAGCGCGGTAGCCGCTGTGATATTCGCTGATGCGGAGGTGCAGAATAGATTCTTCCAGGAGCGTTAGTGCCCAATTTGCTATAAAACGCCAGAAGGGCATTCCTCCTTTAAGCGCGTTTCTTTTTATAGCCATGCGCGAACCAAAAACCGCATCAGCCTTTCCCTCTGCTACGGGTTTTACCAGTTCGGCCATAAGCCCTGGATCGTATTGAAAATCGGAGTGAAGCATGACAATGATGTCCGCGCCTAGACTCAACGCCTCTTTGTAGCCTGTTTTTTGTGCCGCTCCATAGCCGCGGTTTTTCTCGTGGCTGATCACGCGCAGCCCGAGATTTTTGGCGATTTCCGAGGTGCGATCGCGGCTGCCGTCGTCGACAACTATAATTTCATCGGCAATGTTTTTAGGAATTTTCGTAATGACAAGGCCGATGGTTTTTTCCGTATTGTGTGCCGGCATGACGACAACCACTTTTTTCCCGTTGAGCATGAGTTTAATTATAATCCTAGGGGAAAAACCCGCTGTTTCTATGAAATATTTTCTTGCTTAGAATAAGTTCGATTCCGGACGCGCGAGCCAGGTTCTAAGAGATTTCGCCTGACCGTCTCTTTCCGAAAGGATTGGAGTTCCGGAAATCGGCCACTTAATTCCTATTTCGGGATCGTTCCATGCGATAACAGATTCTCCTTCGGGGTTATGTGGCGCGGTGTATTTGTAGTGCACGTTTGTTTCGTCCTCAAGCGCGGCAAATCCGCCGGCGAAGCCAGAAGGCGCGAACAACATTAGTTTATTTTCTTCGCTCAGTTCCAGGCCGAACCATTTGCCGAGCGTTGGTGATTTTTTCCTGATATCGACGGCTGCGGCAAATGCCCGGCCGCGGACAACGCGCATAAGTTTTCCGAGCGGCGGTTCCCACTGGAAATGCAGCCCTCTTACCACGTTTTTTTTGGAATTCGATTGGTTATCTTCGAAAAAATAAGACGTAACACCGTTTTTCGCGAAAATATCCCTATTCCATATTTTCACAAAAAAGCCGCGCTCGTCTGGAAAAATATCCGGCGTGATTATCATCAAACCGCTAAGCGGCGTAGTTTCGAATTTCATTTTTTTCTGGCGGATCCCGCGAGCCAAGAAACTATTTGCCGCAGTCCGTCTTCAAGATTATAGCGCGGTCGCCAGGAAAAAGCGGAAAATGTTTTTTGCATGTCTGCTTCTTGGCAGCCTCGATCGTAGACTGTTTCTTTGGCCGTTCCCCATTTTGTAGGGCTTTTCGAGGCCGTGATGCGTAAAATAAGCTCCGCAAGACTTTTTAAAGTTGTTGCCTTGCCACTGCCGAGATTGAATATTTCCCCGCCGAGCGACGAAGCTTTGTTCATGGCCTCGATATAGATGTCGACAATATCGAAAACGCTTATAAAATCTCTGCTCGTTTCTGGCTTGGTAAGCATTATTTCTTCGTTGCCTATGGCGCGTTTTGTGACTTCATGGACTAGTCGGCCGCTCTCCATTCCTGGACCGTAAGGGCTGAAAATCCGAAAAGTCAAAATAGGCTTGTTTTTGGCGCGCGCAATCGCTTGACAATAAAGAGTTGCGGAGAGCTTGGAGAGGGCATAAGCTTCAAGCGGCTGGCATAAATCGTCCTCTTTTAAAGGGCTGGTTTTACTTCCATATTCCAGATAGCTACCGCTGTTTATGAAAAATTTGTAATCTATGTTTTCCAGTGCGCGCAGCAGATGCATTGTTCCCAGGGTATTTACTTTGACAAGTTCTTCTTCGGAAGCAGCTACGCCGCTTTTAATATTTGATGCCGCCATGTGGAAAATTCCAGAAGGGTTTACCCGCGCCAGAAGTTTTCCAAGTTTTTCGCCATCAGAAAGGTCGTCATAAACGATAGAGATTTTTTTGGCAACGTCATCTATGCGGTCGAGATCGCTTTCTTTCCGCGTCAGAATGCAAACATCATAGTTGTCTTTTACTAGGCGTCGGACAAGATGCGAGCCGATGAATCCGGCGCCGCCCGTGACGAGAATCGGATTTTCCAAAATCTCCGAAGATGTCGGCATCAATAATATTTGGCTACGGCCTGTTTGGCGTAATGCTCCTGAAACTCTCTGGTGTTTTTTATTTTTCTCCACCAATCTGGATTATTCGCGTACCAATTTACAAGTTCGGCGGCGGAATCATCGAGCGCATATTGAGGTTTCCAGCCCAATTCCTTTCTGATTTTCGAAGAGTCGATGGCGTAACGGAAATCGGCCCCGGGACGGTCGCTAACGTGTTCTTTGTGCTCCTCGATGTTTTTTCCGAGATGTTTGGCAAGGAGGCGGAGAACTTCAAGATTGTTTTTTTGCTCCCCTCCTGCGTTATATATTTCGTAATCTTGCGCTTTGTGCGCCACAAGGTCGATAGCTGAGCAGAAATCAAGAACGTGGATCCAGCTCCGAATATGTTCGCCGGTGCCGTGAATGGGAATTTTTTTGCCCTCGATTATGTTGGTTACGGCAAGAGGAATCAGTTTTTCTGGATATTGGTAAGGTCCGAAATTATTGGAACCGCGCACAATGAGCGCCGGAGTCTTGTGGGTCTTGATAAATGATTGCACAAGGAAATCAGCCGAAGCCTTTGATGATGAGTAAGGATTAGAAGGTCTAATTGGCGAATTTTCATCCGAAAATCCACTTGGCACCGAGCCGTATATTTCATCGGTCGAAATATGGATGAAGCGTGGCGAGCGGAATCGTCTTGCGGCCTCGATTAAAGCGCGCACTCCCTCGATATTTGTGCGTATGAAATCGCTGACATTGACAATGGAGCGATCGACATGGCTTTCGGCGGCGAAATTTATAACGAGATCGAAATTATATTTTTGAAAAAGCCTTTCCAGCAGTCCTTCGTCGCAAATGTCTCCCCTGACGAATTGATAGCGGCGCTCGTTTGGTTTGCGGCCTGCTTCAGATGTTTCAATGTCGGCAAGATTTTCCTGATTGCCGGCATAAGTTAAGAGATCGAGATTGACGAGCAGGTAGTCTGGATATTTATTGTAGAAGTGTCTGATGAAATTCGAACCGATGAATCCGCAGCCGCCAGTTATTAAAATGTTTTTAAACCTCCGCATTTTTTAAAATCCTTTTAAAAATTTATCGAATACGTACTCAAGGCGTTCAAGGTGTTTGTCGGTCATGCCGTGATGGCAGCCGATTAGAAATCCGTTTCGCATAATCGCCTCGGCAACGGGATATTTTTCCGGACGTAGTTTTTTTCCGTCCAAGGCTCGACTAAATGCCGGCTGACGCAAAATATTTCCCGTAAAGATTGGCCGGGTTTGTGCGCCGCTCTTTTCGAGGTATAGAGTGATGTCTTTTCTCGAAAAACCAGCACCTTCACGGATCGTCAGCGGGAATGCCAGCCAGCAAGTATCCGCTCGCGCATCTTGCTTCGGCAGTATGAAAAATCTTTGGTATTTAGAGAAAAACGCGAAGAGCCTCTTGAAATTTTTTTTGCGCGTAGCCGCGAACTTTTTTAGCCGCTGCAATTGCACCAGACCGAATGCACCGTTTATTTCCGTCGGCTGAAAATTATAGCCAAGTTCGCTGAAAATAAATTTGGCGTCGTAGTCTATGCCGTCGAGGCGGCCGACAAACCTTTTTTTGATTTCTTCCGACTTTTCGTAGGAGCCGAAAAGCGTCGACATCCTTCCCCAGTTTGCCATAACGAGCGCCTTTTTGGCCAGTATCGGGTTTTGGAAGCAAGCCATGCCGCCGCCGCCCGCAGCCGTAATTATATGTGAAGCATAAAAACTGGTCGTGGAAACGTCTGAGTAAAATCCCGTCGGCAGGCCGTCGAATTTAGCTCCCAAGGTGTCGCAGGAATCTTCGATAAGCGCCAATTTGTGTTTGCGCGCAATTTTTCTCAAACGAGAAAAGTCCGGAAGATTGCCGATAAGCGACGGGATCATCAAGGCGCTTGTTTTTTTGGTAATCAGCCGTTCGATTTTTGAACAATCAATTACATACGTCCCTTCTTCGACGTCCGCGAATACCGGCTTGAGCCCTTTTTGTATTAAAGGCGCAACAGTTGTTGAAAAAGTCAGTACCGGAGTTATAACTTCGGATCCTTTCGGCAGCTTCAGCGTTTCGATGGCGATAAGGTTTGCGGAAGAACCGGAGTTGACCATCACGCCATATTTTTTTCCGAAAAGCGCCGCAATTTTTTTCTCGAAATTTTTGACGGCCGGTCCGGCTACTATTTTCGCGGGGTTTTTCAAAACGCGCGCAACCGCTTTAATTTCCTGCGGTCCGTACACGGCCGCTGCATAAGATATTTTCATGCCACGTTTTTGTAGAATTAACCAGTCAAAACAACGATTAAAACTTAACCCGAATTATGCGAAGCGTCAAGGCGCGGCGGCGTAAAAACCCAGGTTTTAATTGACAAAACAGCTGTCGGAGAAGATACTGCTCCATATGGATCTGAAAAAGAAAAAAATTATTGTGACAGGGGGATCGGGATTTTTGGGCAAGAATATTTTGGCAAAACTTTTGGCCTGCGGAGTTAATCGCGAAAATATTTTTGCTCCCAGATCGGAAGAGTTGGACTTGCGCGAGCGTAAAAATTGTTTGAAGGCCGCAAAAGGAAGCGACTTGGTGATTCATCTGGCCGGCATGTCCGGCAATCCGCAATTCCACTCCGAACATCCGGCGGAAATTTTCTACAACAACCTGATCATGGGTGTGGAGTTAATGGAGGCGGCGCGCAAAGCCGGTGCGCAAAAATTCGTAACCATTGGCTCGGCGACGGAATATCCTGCCAATGCTCCATTGCCATACAAAGAAAAAGATATTTGGACGGGTCCGCCGCAGGATGTTCATGCTTCTTATACCACGGCCAAAAAAATGCTTTTGGTGCAGGGTGCGGCTTACAGGAAGCAATATGGTTTAAACGTAATTCACTTGCTGCCGACGAATATGTACGGGCCGGGCGACGCAAAGCATTTCGTCATACCGATGCTCATCGGCAAAGTTCAAGAAGCGCAGAAAGAAGGGAAAAAATTCATAGAAGTCTGGGGGACGGGCAAGCCGACGAGGGACTTTCTCTACATTTCTGATGCCGCTGGCGGCGTAATTCTGGCTGCGGAAAAATACGACAAGCCGGAGCCGCTAAACCTCGGTTCGGGATTCGAGATATCGATAAAAGAACTTGCGGAATTAATCGCTAAGCTTATGGATTTTCGAGGAGAAATCAGATTCGACAAAAGCAAGCCCGATGGCGAAATGAAGCGACTCTTGGACGCTTCTTCGGCCGAAAAAGAAATAGGGTTCAAGGCAAAAGTCGATCTTGAGACTGGCTTGCGGCAAACCATAAACTCTTATGAATCTTAAAAGTAAAAAAATATTGGTTACCGGCGGCGCCGGATTTCTCGGTTCGCACGTGGTGGAGAAACTTGTGGCCCGCGGCGTAGACAAGGAGAATGTTTTTGCGCCGCGTTCCGGAGAATATGATCTTCGCGACAGGCATAATTGCGAAAAATCTGTTTCCGGACGCGATGTTGTCATTCATCTCGCTGCCAAAGTCGGCGGCATCGGTTACAACCAGGAAAAACCGGGAGAGCTTTTTTACGACAATGTCGTCATGGGCGCTTATATGCTCGATGCCGCGTATCGCGCCGGCGTGGAAAAAATGCTTTTACTTGGGACTGTTTGCAGTTACCCTAAATTCGCTCCGGTTCCTTTTAAGGAAACCGATTTGTGGAATGGCTATCCGGAAGAAACAAATGCTCCTTACGGTCTGGCGAAAAAGGCTCTCTTGGTTGGCGCGCAGTCCTACAGGCGGCAATACGGCTTTAATGCCATAACTCTTTTCCCCGTCAATCTTTACGGGCCGCGCGATACATTCGATCCGGAGAGGTCGCACGTTATCCCGGCGCTTATCAAAAAAGTTTACGACGCGAAAAAAGAAAAGAGAAACTTCGTCGAAGTCTGGGGCACGGGTCGG